>JBKHXX010000035.1:0-10277 GCA_046565765.1 Acidimicrobiia bacterium
CCGCCGATGCCCCGGCGTTGCGCCCTTGGCCCTCGCCCTCGCCTGCACGACGGCCCAGCCGTTGGCTCAAGGCGTCCAGCACGTGAGCGACCACCCCTCCCACCACCCGCCGTCGGCCCCGGGGAGGGGGTCCGAGGCGGAGAACTCCCCATCGGTCGTACTGGAGACGTCGGGCCTGCACTGGGCGTCGGAGAAGTCGGTGGTGGAGAGCGTCCTCGGACGCCGTCGGGGCGTCCTGTCGGTCGAGGCCAACCCCGTGGCCCAGACCGCCACGGTGCGCTTCGACCCGTCGCTCACGACCGTGGCCCAGCTGCGGGCCTGGATCGAGGAGTGCGGCGCGCACTGTCGCGGCCAGTCCGTCCCTGCCCACATCTGCGAGCCCATGGAGGAGCCCGCCGGCGACCCGGCCCACCGGACGCACTCGGCCCCAGAGAGGACGCCCTCGCCCCACGACGTGATGGGCCATGGCGGCCACGGTGCGATGTCGATGGCCGAGATGGTGGCCGACATGCGCAGCCGCTTCGTCGTGGCCGCCGCCTTCTCCGTCCCCATCCTGTTGTGGTCGCCGATCGGGCGGGACGTGCTGGGCTTCGAGGCGGCCGCCCCCTTCGGCCTGCGCGACGACGTGTTCCAGCTCCTGCTCAGCCTGCCGGTGATCTTCTGGGCGTCCTCGATCTTCTTCGACGGCGCTTGGCGGGCGCTACGGGCCCGGACCCTCGACATGATGGTGCTGGTCGCCGTGGCCATCGGCGCCGGGTGGCTGTACTCGCTGTGGGTGACCCTCACCGGGGGCGGCGAAGTCTTCTACGAGGCGGCCACCGTTCTGGCCGCCTTCGTGCTGCTCGGCCACTGGTTCGAGATGCGGGCCCGGGGCGGGGCCAACGACGCCATCCGCACCTTGCTCGACCTCGCCCCGCCGAAGGCGGTGGTGCTGCGCGACGGCGAGGCGGTCGAGGTGTCCACCGCCGAGGTGGTGGTGGGGGACCTGCTGCTGGTGCGCCCCGGGGCCAAGGTGGCCGTGGACGGGGTGGTGGTCGAGGGCGAGAGCGACGTCGACGAGTCGATGGTGACGGGCGAGAGCCTCCCCGTGCACAAGGTGGCGGCCTCGGAGGTTATCGGCGCCACCATCAACACCAACGGCGTGCTCACGGTGCGGGCCACCAAGGTGGGCTCCGACACCGCCCTGGCCCAGATCGTCAAGCTTGTCCAGCAGGCTCAGAACTCCAAGGCGCCTGGGCAGCGCCTCGCCGACCGGGCGGCGTTCTGGCTGGTGCTGGTCGCCCTCATCGGGGGCGCAGCCACGTTCCTGGCGTGGTTGGCCGCCGGGCGCGAGGCGTCGGAGGCCATGCTCTTCGCCATCACCGTGGTGGTGATCACCTGCCCCGACGCCCTCGGCCTCGCCACCCCTACCGCCATCATGGTGGGGACGGGGCTCGGCGCCACCCGGGGCGTACTCTTCAAGAACGCCGCCGCGCTGGAGGCGGCCAACGGAATCGGCGTCGTGATCATGGACAAGACCGGCACGCTCACCAGAGGAGAGCCCGAGGTCACGGAGCTGGTCGTCGAGGGTATCGGTGAGGCCGAGCTCCTGCGCCTGGCGGCGGGCGTCGAGCGCCAGTCCGAGCACCCCCTGGCCGAGGCCATCGTCCGCCACGCCGTGGAGCACGGCGCAGCCTCGGTGGTGACCGAGGGCTTCGAGAACGTGCCCGGCCACGGCGCGATCGCTCGCGTCGAGGGCCGACGGGTCGTGGTCGGCAACCGCCGATTACTCGAACGCGAGGGGATCCCCCTCGGTTCGTTGGCCCAGCGCCGGGAGGAGCTGGCAGCCGGGGGCCGCACCGCCGTGCTTGTCGCCGTGGACGGGCAGGCCGTGGGGGTGGTCGGCATCGCCGATGCCGCCCGGACCACCGCCGCCCCGGCGGTGAGCGAACTCCACGCGCTCGGCATCGAGGTCGTGATGCTCACCGGCGACAACCAGGCCACCGCCCAGCGCATCGCCTCCCTGTTGGGCATCGACACGGTCATCGCCGAGGTCCTACCGGGCGAGAAGGCGGCCAAGGTGGCGGAACTGCAGCGTTCGGGCAGCAAGGTGGCGATGGTGGGCGACGGCGTCAACGACGCGCCGGCCCTGGCCCAGGCCGACCTCGGGATCGCCATCGGGGCCGGGACCGACGTGGCCATCGAGACGGCGGACGTCGTGCTCATGCGCTCCGACCCCCTCGACGTGGCGGTTGCCGTGCGCCTTGGGCGGGCCACGGTGCGCAAGATGCGCCAGAACCTGGCTTGGGCCATCGGCTACAACTCGGCGGCCCTGCCGATCGCCGCCGGGGTGTTCGAGCCTGCGTTCGGCCTCGTTCTGCGGCCCGAGATCGCCGCCCTTTCCATGTCAGGGTCCAGTTTCCTCGTGGCCGTCAACGCCCTGCTCCTCAAGCGGCTGCGGCTCCCCGAGCCCGGCGGCGGCGAGCCGGCGTCCGCCGCGCCTGCGCGCCCGACCGGGGGGAGCACGGCGCTTCCGTGAGGATTCGCACTGATCGAGTGGTTTTGATTGAGCTCGCTCACTTGCCCGGGGATGAGGACATTGCCCGGACGCCGAGCGCACCAGCGACGCACGACCTCACCCGATCGTGCCGAGCAGAGCCTTACACGCGTCTTCGCATCGCCGGCAGGCTTCCGCGCAGATGCGGCAGTGATCGTGCATCTCCGCATGGCGCTCACATTCCTCAGCGCAGGCGGTGCAAGCCTGCAGGCAGGCCTGGAGGACGCGCGCTGAGATGTTGGCGTCGTAGCCGGTATGACGAGATAGGACCCGGGCCGTGGTTTCGCAGATGTCAGCGCAGTCCAGGTTCGTTCGGATGCACTTGACGAGATCGGCGACCATGTCCTCGCTGAGGCACGCATCGGCGCACGCGGTGCACGCTTGGGCGCAGTCGACACACGCCTCTATGCAATGGGCCAGCAGCTCGCGGTCGTTGTTGATCTCCTTTGGATAGGACTGGATCATCGCGGTGATGTGGCTCATGGCGGTGCTCCTTGTGGTGCGTAGGTGGGACGAGGTGGGGATGCGGACCGCCGACGGGGTCTGCATCCTGCAGAGGATGCACTACAGACGGTAGTGCCTTCGACCTCCGCTGCGGCGACGGTTGGTCGTCGCCCGCCTGGTGGTCACGCAACGAGGGCCAGGACCGGGGGACGTGGCAAGGACGGAGCACGTATGACAGCACGGGCCACCTGCGACATTCGTGCTCCGCCCGGCGGGCGTCGGGGTCAGCGGGGAGCGAGGACGAGCCGACGAACGCCCATCGGGACCGGTCGCGGAAGCGGGCCCGCCGGCCGGGGCGTGTCCAGCTGGAGCTGTCGGCGTCGTGGCGGGGCCCGACACCTGCTGGCCACATTGAGCGCGAGCGGGTGGACGGCGTCAGCCGAAGCTAAACCGGCGGCTCCAATGGCCCGAGGGGCCGCCGCTCGATCGGCTCGACCGACGTTTACATACTACAGTGATACGTAGCTAGTAGGGAGATGCGTCGGCAAGGTGGCTGCGAGGCGGACAAGGCGGACCCAACCAGACGCCGGCGAGCCGGCCGTGGCCGCCCTCCCGAGGACCCCGGCCGGAGTCAGGCGACAGCCGGGCCACGCGGCTGCATCCATGCGAGCTCGTAACGGCGGAGTCCTGTCAGCACGCCGCGCTCAGTCGCCGGCTGTGTTCCAGGCCAGCGACTCCGAGGACAGCTCCTGACGACCAAGAGGCCACCCGCCTCCCGCCGGTCCCCCGAGCCACGACCCCGCCGCGAGCGGACGCCCGCCCGCCCGACGAGGGCGGAGCGCATCGCCGCTGCGCAGCGGGCGAGGCAACGCCGGCGGCGCGTCGTGCGACTGGCAGTGGCCTCGGCGATCGTCCTTGTGGTCGTCGCAGTGTCCTGGGCCATGGTCGCCAACCGCCGGGCTGAGCGGCGGACCGCCGCTCAGCTCGAGGCCGACGGGTGCCGGTTCGACCGATCGACCGACACAGATCGCGGGCAGGGCCGCAATCACATGGGCCCGTCGCCCACCTATCGAGTGAACCCCCCGGCCGGAGGGAACCATGTCGCGGCGGTCGCCGCCCCAGGCGAGTACGGGAGCCAGCCCCCGCCCGATGGCCAGGTTGTACATGCCCTCGAGCACGGCGACGTGGTCCTGTGGCACAGACCCGACGCCTCCGAGGCGACCTTGTCGGCGCTTCGTGACCTCGCCGACCGGTACCGTGATGACGTCCTCATCGTCGCTCGGCCCGGGCTGGCCTCGGAGGTAGCAGCGACCGCCTGGCACCGGCGGCTCCGGTGTCCTGCCGTCGACGACGAAACCCTGGGTCTGTTCGTGCGGAGCTTCCGGGACCGGGGCCCCGAGCGCCAGCGCGAGGACTGATGCCCCCCGCTGCCCGGGCGGGTGGGGGGAGACGCCGGGCCGCGCCAGACTTGCGTGGTGGGCGACGCCCGTCGTGGTGCGGCGCCGGCACGGGGAGGAACCCGCCCGGGCACGGTGGGTATCCACGAATACTACAGGCTGTCGGACAGTAGCGCTACGCCCCGGCTCGCAAGTCAGCCGCCGAGGCCATGTCGCTCCCGGTGGCGCGCACCCTTCTGATCGGGAGCAGCCGTGGTGTTGACGGCCCGACGCGCCGGATAGCGGACGGATAGTTCTTTGCCGCAGCTGTTGGATAGCGGGGGAGTCAACGCCACCGCAGTCGGCGCTGAGGAGCCCGGCGAGCGAATCCGAAGGGTCGAGAGTCAGGTGCGCGGCGTCGGCCACATGGTGACCGAGGGGGGGGCGCCCTCGAACTGTCACCCCAGCTGGCGGCCGTGCGCGGCGCGGTCGACGCGGTGGCCCCCGTCGTGGCGGAGCGGGAGTTGCGTCGGTGCACGACCTCGGAGCCGGACGCCGTCGAGGTCGGCGCACCCATCCCCCGCGTCGTGCACTGGTAGGGGAGCGGCCACCGATTTCGAGGGGCAGTTCGTGTTGCATCTGGCGGCCGGCCCCGTAAGAGAGGATCCGCGCCGGGTGAGGGCCGGCGCCTCGCCTGGAACTCCTCGCGCGCCTTGGCGCGAGATGGACCTCGTACACGCTTTCACGCCCTTGCTGGCGCGCACCGAGGACGACAACGGCTCGTGCTCAGCTATCCACGACGGGCTGGGCTCGCCGCTCATCAACCCTGCGTCGCCCATAGCCGGTAAGGCCCCGCGGCTTGTAGAGGTTGAGCACGAGGACGACGAGCAGCACGACCAGGCCGATCCCGGGATGCACGAGATCGCCTCCGAGGGCCACCAGGCGGGTGCTGTCCGCCTCCCGGGCCACCTCGGCCGTCGAGCTCACAGTCGGCATGTGTAGAAGCAGCACCGCGGTGGCGAAGACGGTGAGCGCGAACGAGAAGACGACCCAGTAGTGCCGGAACAGCCCCCACCTGGTGCCCAGGGCCATGACCACCCCGGTGACCAGCGAGGTCACCGCCAAGGGCACGAGCACGTACCAGCCGACCAGCTCCATTCCGATCCAGGCGGCCCGCACCGTCAGGGCATCAGTGCTGGTCTGGGCGGCGACCCCCAGCCCGAGGTAGGCGAGAACCGCGCCGATCCAGCCGACCGAGAACGACAGGTGCGCGACCAGCACGAACCGCCGGACGCCCGGGCTCATCGCCATCGCCGCCCGCACACTACGGCCTGTGGTCCACCGGCTGGTGACCGGCGTCCTCGCTGAGCACCGATGAGGGCGTGCCGCCACCACCACCGTGGCGGCCAGGGCCGTGCTCGCCACCAACGCCCGCCACCTTGGCGACCACAAACAGCAGCACGAGCGCGAGGCCGACGATGAGCGAGACCTTGACCCACCTGGGCATGCCCTCGCCTCTACCGGGGTCGGGGTCGGCAGTCGGTGCCCCAGGTTCGGGCTCGCGGCGGGTATCGGCCATGGGCGCTCCTCTCCTCCGACAGCACCCGGCACTATACGAGACACTGTGTCTCACCACAAGCGTCGCTGTCTCACAGATTCCTTAGAATGGCGCAGTGCCGAAGCTGTGGGAGGAGACGGTCAACGCCCACCGCCGTGAAGTGCGGGACGCCATCCTCCACACCACGGCGGCGCTGGTCGCCGAGCGCGGGCTGCGGGCGGTGACGATGTCCCAGATCGCCGAGAGAACCGGTATCGGTCGGGCCACGCTCTACCGGTACTTCGCCGACGTCGAGGCCGTACTGCTCGCCTGGCACGAGGACCAGATCACCGCGCACCTCGTCCAACTGGAGGAGATCCGCGACGCAGCCCACCCCCGGGACCGCCTTCGGGCGGTGTTGGAGGCCTACGCCCTTCTCTCTCGGCGATCCCACGGGCACTACGACGCCGACCTCGAGGGCTTCCTCCACGGCGACGGGCAGGTGGCCCGCGCCAGGCACCAGGTCCGTGACCTGGTCAGCGACGTCCTCGCCGAGGGCGCCCAGCGCGGGATGGTGCGCGACGATATTCCGCCCGATGAGCTCGCGGGCTACTGCGTCCATGCCCTGGCGGCAGCGGGAAACCTTCCCACCGACGCAGCCGTGCGCCGCCTCGTGACCGTCACCCTGGCAGGGTTGCACCGGTGTGGCGACCATCCGACCACCTCTGACCTGCGCCCTGCTCAAGGTGGATGACCGAGTGCGTCGCCTCCCTGGGGCCGGCTCCCACGACCGTGCCCCGCCTGGCGCAGCCCAGCGACTCCTGGCCCCGACCGGGGCTGAGTATGGGATCCACCAAGACCCGGACGACGGGCCCGCCGCGACGGTCAGGACCGACGATCTCGCGAACGGGTTCCCGGCGCCGCCCCTCTGGGCGGCGCCGACCGTGCTGTCGGTGCTCGTCGCCCAGGCACTCATCGCTCGCCGAGACCAGTTCGGGACCATCTCCGGAGCCGGTCGATGGCTGGAGGATCGAGAGCAACGCCTCTTCGAGGTTCCCGCCGCTGCAACCGGCCTACGAGTCGTCTCCCGTCTGCAGCTCGCCCTGGCGATCGGGGAGAGGTCGTTGCGCTCAACGCCTCGTGCATTGATGCCCAGCGACATGTGGCAGCCTGCGAGGTGGGCAAGAGCGGTACCTCCGCCCTATGAATAGCCCTCGCCCTCCGCCATGAGTTGTCAACCACTGGAGAAGACGATGGAACCGTCCCGGCGTCCTGCGTCGGCCAGGCGGTGAAAGGTGAGCAGCGAGACGGCCAACCAACCGAGAAGGACCAGGCCCTCCCGTGCGGCGCTGCTGAGGATGACCCCTGGGCGGGCGGCGCCGTAGAGCTCGCGAATGGCGTGGAGCCCGTGGGTGAGCGGGAGGACGGCCGAGATCCACTCGACGACAACCGGGAAGAACTCCCTGGGCACCGTCACGCCGCAGAACGCCATGATCACGAGTCGCCCGACGTTCGCCACCGTCCGTTGCAGGCTCGGTGTCTTCAGGATGAGGCCGGCCAGAACGGTCGCAGCCATGTAGGTCGTGAGAGTCACGAGGACGAGCAAAACGATCAGCACGGGGTACCGGCTCCAGCGAAGCGAGACCTCGAACAGCGGCGCCACGAGAAGGAGGGCCCCGAGGGAAGTGACCAGTCCGTTGACCACGAAGGCAGCCCCCCGGCCCATGAGGACGACCAAGGGGCTCGATGGCGACGCCACCAGCAACGGAAGCGTCCCGTTCCATCGCTCGCCGACCGTGGCAGTTGTGACGGTGAGCCCCGAGGCGGACGCCACCGCCACGGCGCTGCCCACGAGCAGGAAGACGACCTGGTCCTGGGATCCGAGCAACCGCGCGTGGCGAAGAAGGCGACCTGGGCCAGCAGTCGCCCGCACAGACCGAAGCCCCAGCTCCACCAGGTGTAGACCGACGCCAGCGTGTCGCGGAATCCGCTCAGGGCCGCATGGCCGAGGATCCGCAGCGTCTGACGGATGCGGGTCACTGGAACCCCAGCGTGCCGAGCTGGCGGACGTGTCGGAGCACCCGTGCCAATAGTGCCCGCCCCGCCACGAACCCCGCCGCGCCGAGCAGGAACACCATGACCAGCGCTGCCAGCGCGCCGTCGACCGGGCCGGGGCGGAGGCACCCTCGCAGAAGGTCGGCGCTCCACGACAAGAAGAGGCACCGGCCGAGCGGTCGCAGCCACTCCGGGAGGAACGAGAGCGGTACGAGCACACCGGACAACAGGTAGATCGGGTAGTTGAGGGTGTTCTGGTACGTCCTCGCCGATCGGGCGAGCACGAAGGCGGCCGCCATGATGAGCGCAGTGCCGGTGGTCGCCATGCATGTCAGCGCCAGCGTCACGGCCAAAAGGAGGGGATGCTCCACCGAGATGCTCACGCCGAATCCGATCCGGGCCACAAGGGCGGTCTCCACCACCGCTACCAGGCTGAGGAGGCTGACGGCGGCGACCCGGCCGAAGACCACCAGCGGCAGGGGTGTGGGGGTGGTGACGACCTCCTCGAGGATGCCGGTGCCGCGGTCGTAGTCGACGACGTCACCGGAGATCTCCAATGCCATGCCCCAGACGGTGATGAGCACGGGGGCTGCCAGTGCGAAGCTCGTCAGGTCGTCGCGGCCGGCCGCCTTGACCACTCCGAGGAACACGATGGCGAAGAACGGATTGGCCACAATCTCGTTGAGGTAGGACCGGTCCCCGGTGACGATCTGCAGCTGGAGGCGGACGGCGCCCCAGAGGCCGCGCACTCAGACCTCCATGCCGCGCTCACCCAGCAGGCTCAGATAGACCTCTTCCAGGCTGGGCCGGGTGACCCGAACCGACGTGACTCCAGCCGCTACCAGCTGGCGCATCACTTCGCCCACGGCCCATTCCCCGTCGACCTCGATACGGGCACCGAGACCGCTCGGTGTCACCCGGCTCACGCCCACAGACGAGCGAAGCGCGTTGAGGACTGCCTCTCCCGCCCCTTCGCATTCGATCCGCTCGAAGCGGGAGAGCGTCGCCGAGAGCGTCCGGGGAGTCTCGGTGGCGATCAGTCGGCCGCGGTCGATGAGGGTGACCCGGTCACAGACGGCTTCCGCCTCGGCCATGTCATGGGTCGTCAGGAAGACGGTGCGGCCCTCGGCCGCTAGACCTCCGATGATGGATCGCAGGTCCCTGGCAGCAACCGGGTCCATGCCAGTGGACGGCTCGTCGAGGAAGAGCACGGGAGGATCGTGGACAAGGCCTCGAGCCAGATGGAGGCGCTGGCGCATCCCACGCGAGAAGGACTGGACCCGGTCGTCGGCCCGGTCGGCCAGGCCCACCCGTTCGAGAAGGGCCTCTGTTCGTTCCCGCCCTGCGGCGGGGCTCATCCGGTACAGGGCGCACCAGTAATGGAGGTTCTGGCGAGCCGTAAGTCGGTTGTAGAGGCCACGCTCGCCGCCGAGGACGATTCCGATCAGGGGCCGTACGGCGTCGACGTCCTTCACGACATCATGGCCCATCACCCTCGCTGCGCCGGACGACGGCAGAAGGATCGTCGAGAGGATCTTCACCAGCGTGGTCTTGCCCGCCCCGTTCGGTCCGAGCAGCCCGTGCACCTCGCCCCGCTGCACCGTCAGTGACACGTGGGCGAGGGCGAAGACCTCAGGCCGGCGCTTCGGCGAGAACACCCGGCGCAAGTCCTGCACTTCCACTGCCGGGCCGCCGGCTATTGCGCTCATTCGCTCTCTTTGCTGGACACCCCGCACGATAACGGCACCGCCGAGAACGGAGGTGTCAATTTCAACCGCCCCGGGTTTGGTGGAGGCTCGATTAGTGGCGCTACGCGTTTCACTGGGGAGCCCGTGTTCGGATGCGCGGTGGCCTGGGACGGCTCGGCCACGTGACGCCGCCGGCATGGAGCAGTACACGCAAGCGGTAGTGCTCGAACCGCTTGAACCCGTGGCCGCAGCGCTTGACCCGCTTCACGCACAGGTTCAGCCCCTCGGTGGGACCGTTGGATGCACCGCTCTCATGGTGGGCGAGGATCTCGGTGCGCCACGACTCGAGGGTGTTGCCGAGCGAGCGGATCTCCTCGACGTCGTCGGCGGCGCAGCCGGCGATTGCCTTGTCCAACAGCGTGGCCGCCACCGCCACGTCGTCGGTCAGGTACACGTCCCGCACTGACTCCTTGGCCAGCCAGGCGCCCAGGACCTCGTCGTGGGGATCGCCCACACGCAGTCCCAGCAGCAGGCGGTTCGAGCCCCGCTCGTCGAGGCGCTCGTTGCCGGCCAGGAGCAGCTTGCGGATGCGATAGAGCGGATCCTCCTTGCGGCCACGGTGGCCGAGGGTCTCGTTCTGG
>JBKHXX010000036.1:0-59730 GCA_046565765.1 Acidimicrobiia bacterium
ACCGGCCCGTCAGCGACGAGGCGCCCGCCCGTGAGGTGCGCCGTGGTCGCCGCCTGCTGCGCCGGGGCGAGGCCGACGCGGGGGGCGACTCCCTGGTCTGACCCCGGTCAGGCCTCGACCACGGCCAGCTCGTGGTCGGCCCGGTTGATCGCGTCGGGGCCCGAGGGCCCCACCACCACGATGTCCTCGATGCGGACGCCGAACCGTCCCGGCAGGTAGATGCCGGGCTCGACCGAGAAGGCGTTCCCCGGCTCCAGCGGCACCGTGTTGCCTGCCACCAGATACGGGTCCTCGTGCTCCTCCATGCCGATGCCGTGGCCGGTGCGGTGGATGAACCACTTCCCGAACCCGGCGCCGGCGATGACGTCCCGGGCGGCCCGGTCGACGTCCTCCGCGGGTGTCGAAGCGGCGGCCGCCTCCACACCCGCCCGCTGGGCGGCCGCCACCACCTCGTACACCTCCACGAAGCCGGGCGGCGGGGGGCCGGTGAACACGGTGCGGGTGATGTCCGAGCAGTAGCCGTCGAACGTCCCGCCGAAGTCGCACACCACCGCCTCGCCCGCACCGATCCTGCGCCCACCCGGCTCGTGGTGGGGGCTGGCCGAGTTGGGGCCCGACCCGACGATGGCGAAGTTGGCCCGCTGGTGCCCTTCCTCCTTGAGCCGGCGGCCGAGGTCCTCGGAGACCTCGGCCTCGCTCCGGCCCAGCAACGGGACGTCCCCCGCCACCAGCGAGGCGGCCACCCGGTCGGCCGCCCCGGCCGCCCGCCGCAGCGCCGCCACCTCGTCCTCGTCCTTGACCGCCCGCAACGGGGCGGTGACGGCCGAGGCCCGGCTCCACGCGGCGGCGGGCAAGGCCGACTGGAGGGCCAGGAGGAACGTCGCCCACGTCCGGTCGGAGACGGCCAGGGCCGTCCGCCCGCCGACCAGGCCGGCGACGAGGGCCACGGGGTCCTCGGTCTCGTCCCAGGGCCGGAGGCGGAAGTCGGCGGGCCGCTCTTCCACCCGCGGCGCCTCCAACCGGGGCACCACCAGGGTGGCGTCGCCGTCGGCCGGCAGGACCAGCATCGTGAGCCGTTCCAGCGGCATGGCCTCGTAGCCGGTGAGCCACGGGAGGTCGGCGCCCAGCGACAACAGCAGGGCGTCCACCCCCACCTGCGCCATGCGCTCCCGTACCCGGTCGACCCTTGTGGCCACGGGATCGAGCGTAGGGTGACCGGGCGATGGGCGCGAAGCGGCTGCTGACCACGGCCGCGGCGGCGGTGATGCTGGCCGCGGCCGGCTGCGGGGGTGACGACGACGGCTCCCGGGGCGCCGGCCCGGAACCGGCGACCACGGCGGTCGGGCCCGCGCCCGGAGGCGGTCCCCGCCAGCCCGTGGACGGGTTCGGCACGGTGGCCTACCGGGTGTCGACCACGCCCGCCGCCGCCCGCTGCGCCCTGCTGGCCGACTCGGCCCTGGCCCGGGCCAGGGGGCTGATGAACCGCACCGACCTGGCCGGTTTCGACGGGATGCTGTTCGTGTTCCAGTCCGACACCACCGGCGGCTTCTGGATGAAGGACACGCCCCTGCCGCTGTCGATCGCCTGGTTCGACTCCGCCGGCCGGTTCGTGTCGAGCGCCGACATGGAGCCGTGCCTCAACCGGGGCTCGGACTGCCCCAGCTACTCGGCCCGGGGGCCCTACCGCTACGCGCTGGAGGTGCCCCAAGGCGGGCTGGGGGAGCTCGGCATCGGCCCGGGTGCAGTCCTGACCCTCGGCGAGCCCTGCACCTGACCGGCCCCGCGGGCGGGCCCCTGGCCACGGTGGCGGGCTGGATCGAGGATGCCCGCGCCGCCGGCGTCCTCGGTTACGACACCGCCTTCGTGGCCACCGCCACCCCGGGCGGGCGGCCGTCGGCCCGGGCCGTCCTCCTGCGAGCCCTCGACGAGCGGGGGTTCGTCTTCTACACCGACCGCCGTAGCCGCAAGGGGCGGGAGCTGGCCGGCAACCCCCGCGCCGCCCTGGTGATGCACTGGGCCGCGTTCGAGCGCCAGGTGCGGGCCGAGGGGCCGGTCACGACGGTCTCGGCGGCGGAGTCCGACGCCTACTTCGCCCGCCGCCCCCGGGGTCACCAGCTGGGAGCGTGGGCGTCGAGCCAGAGCGAGATCCTGGCCGACCGTCGTGACCTGGAGGAGCGCTACGAGGAGGTGCGGCGGCGCTTCGAGGGGGCCGACGTGCCCCGGCCGCCGTACTGGGGCGGCTACCGCATCGAGCCCGAGGAGGTCGAGCTCTGGCAGGGCCGCCCCGACCGCCTCCACGACCGCGTGCGCTGGCGCCGCACGCCCGGCGGCTGGACGGCCGAGCGGCTCTGGCCGTAGGGCGGGGCCCGCCGGGGTATGTGCCCCGGTGTGAACCGCCCGGTGCAGGCCGTGGACGACCGCTACGAGCTGGCCGAGCTGCTGGGGCGGGGGGGCACGGGTGAGGTGTGGGCCGCCCGCGACCGCCGGCTTCGACGGCACGTGGCGGTGAAGCTGCTCAGCCCCGAGGCGGCGGACCGCCCGGGCGTGCGGGATCGCTTCTCGGCGGCGGCCAGGGCCGCCGCCGGCCTCCACCACCCCAACGTCGTGGTCGTCTACGACAGCGGGGAGGACGGCGGCCGGCCCTTCCTGGTGATGGAGCGCCTCCCCGGGCCCACGCTGGCGGAGCAGATCGCCGGCGGGCCGTTCGTGCCGGCCCGGGCGTGCGACGTGGCCATCGACGTCCTCGCCGCCCTCGAGGCCGCCCATGCCACGGGGATCCGCCACGGCGACGTGAAGGCGGCGAACGTCCTGGTCGGGCCCGACGGCCGGGTCAAGGTGGCCGACTTCGGGCTCGCCCACGCGGGGGCCACCGTGGCCGACGACGTGGCCGCCGTGGGCGCCCTCCTCCACGAGATGCTGGCCGGTGAGCGGCCGTCGCGCCCCCTCGACGAGGTCCGGCCGGGGCTGCCGCAGCCGCTGGTGGCGGCCGTCGAGCGGGCCATGCACCCCGACCCGGCCGAGCGCTTCGGGAGCGCGTCGGAGATGGCCGAGGCCCTCGAGTACCGCCTGGGAGCGGGCCGGCGCCCACCCGACCGGACCGAGCGCCTTGCGTCCGGCGCGGCCCGGCCCTTCCGGCGCCGGGTGGCGACCGCTGCTGCCGCCGCCGTGATCGCCGCCGCCGCCGCCCTGGCGCTGGCCGCCACCTCGGGCGACGACCCGCCGCAGGCCTCGCCACCCCCGTCGGCGACCGTCCCCGCCCGGCCCCTCCCCGCCGGCGCCGACGCCATCCCTCCCGGCCGCTACCACACCACCACGCTGGCGCCCGGTCTCGCCTTCGCCCTCGACAGCGGCTGGGCGAGCGCCGGCCCGGAGGCCGCCGACGTGGTGGCGCTGCGTCGCCGGGAGCCGCCCGCGGCGGGCGTGGAGCTGTCCTTCTTCGGCGTGCAGCGCACCTTCTCGGCCGAGCAGGAGTACGCCGCGCCGGCCGAGTACGTCGCCTCCGGCGCGGCCACCACCGCGCCCGACGACCTGGTGGCCTGGCTGCGGAGCCACCCGCGGCTGCGGGTCACCGACCGGGGCGAGGGCCGGGTCGGCACCCTGGCCGCGGCCCGGATCGACGTGGAGCCGGCGCGACCGTACGCCTCCGAGGTCTGCACCGCTCGCTGCGTGCTCCTCTTCCAGCTCGACGCCGAGCCGGGCCGCTACCGGGTGGTCAAGCTGGACGAGGGCAAGCGCATGCGCCTGTACGTGACCGAGGTCGGCGGCTCCCGCCTGGCCGTGGCGGTGGTGGCGCCGGCGGACGGGTTCGACGAGGCGGTGCCGGTGACCGAGTCCGTCCTGACCACCATGGGCCCGGCGCCGTAGGGATCAGGCCGGCCCCGCCGCCGCGCCGGCGGCCTGGCGGGCGTGGTAGCTGGAGCGGGTCAACGGCGACGCCTCCACGTGGGCGAAGCCCATGGCCATCCCGGCCTGGCGGAGCCGGTCGAACTCCTCGGGCCGCCACCAGCGGTCGACGGGAAGGTGGGCGGCGGTGGGGCGCAGGTACTGCCCCACGGTCAGGATGTCGACGCCCACGTTGCGGAGGTCGGCCATGGCGGCCAGCACCTCCTCGACCGTCTCCCCCATGCCCACGATCAGCCCCGACTTGGTGGTGAGCCCGGCCGCCTTGGCCAGGCCCAGCACCCCCAGGCTCCGGGTGTAGGACGCCTGGGGCCGCACCGCCCGTTGCAGGCGCGCCACCGTCTCGAGGTTGTGGTTGAGCACGTCGGGGCGGACCGCGAACAGGGCCTCGAGGGCGGCGGGGTCGCCCTTGCAGTCCGGGACCAGCACCTCGACCGCGGTCGACGGGCACCGCCGGCGCACCGCGGCGACCGTCGCCGCGAAGCCGGCCGCCCCCCCGTCGGGCAGGTCGTCACGGGCCACCGCGGTGATCACCGCGTGGGCCAGCCCCATGCGCTCCACCGCCTCGGCCACGTGCTCGGGTTCAGCGGGGTCGGGCGGGCCCGGCCTGCGGGTGTCGACGAGACAGAAGCCGCACGAGCGGGTGCAGCGGTCGCCGTTGATCATGAACGTGGCCGTGCCGTCGTTCCAGCACTCGAAGATGTTGGGGCAGCCCGCCTCCTCGCACACGGTGACGAGGTCGAGGGACCGCATCGTCCGCTTCAGCTCCCGGTAGCCGGGGCCCATGTCGGCCTGCACCCGCAGCCACGCCGGCTTCCGCTCACCGATGCTCAGGCCCTCGCCCGGCCGCAGACCCGCCTCCACGAGTCGGCCGGCGGCCACGTCGCGCCAGGCCACGTCGGCCCGCTCCACCCGTCCCGCGCCCCATGCGGCCGCGGCCCGGGCCACGACCGCGTCCGCCACCTCGCGCATCGTCGCCCGGACGCCCTCGGCGGCCAGCGACGTGACCGCCTTGTCGGGGATGCCGCACGGGACGATGCGGTCGAACCAGGCGAGGTCGGGGTCGACGTTGAGGGCGAAGCCGTGCATGGTGCGGCCCCGGGTGCGGCGGACGCCCACGGCCGCCACCTTTCGGGGGGCAGGACCGTCGGCGTCCACCCACACGCCCGGGTAGCCGTCGAGCCGCCCCAGGCCGGCGAGGCCCAGGTCGGCACAGGCGTCGATCACCACCTGCTCGACCGAGCGGACATAGCCCGGAGTCGCGCCGGGGCCGTCCGGCCACGACAGGATCGGGTAGCCGACAAGCTGGCCGGGACCGTGGTAGGTGACGTCACCGCCCCGGTTCGTCCGCACGAGCTGCGCCCCCACCTCGGCCGGGTCGACCAGCACGTGGGCCGGGTCGCCCCGGAGCCCGAGGGTGAAGACGTGCGGGTGCTCGAGCAGCAGCAGGTAGGGGTCGCGCCCGGAGAGGAACAGCGACCGCTGGAGGGCAAAGGCGTCGTCGAAGCGGACCCTCCCGAGCCAGCGAGCCCGGAGCGCCGTCACTACAGCTCCGCCGCCCAGTCCCGCGTCTCGAGGATCTCCTTCACCCGCCCGACGAAGGCGGAGGCGTAGGCCCCGTCGAAGGCCCGGTGGTCGAAGGCCAGGCCGAGCATGCCGACGGGGTGGACGACCACCGCGTCGCTCCCGTCGGGCAGCTCCACCGCCACCGGCTTCTTGCGGATGCCGTCGGTGGAGAGGATGGCCACCTGGGGCTGGTTGATCACCGGGAAGGTCAGGAAGGTGCCGAACGGCCCCGGGTTGGTGATGGTGAACGTGCCGCCCGAGATGTCGTCGGCGGTCAGCTCCCGGGACCGGGCCTTGCGGGCCAGCTCGGAGATCGACCGGGCGATGGCCCGCAGCCGCATCCCGTCGGCGTCGTGGACGACGGGGACGATCAGCCCCTCGAAGTTCAGGTCGACGGCGAAGGCGAGGTGGATGCGGTTGTGCACGATCAGCTCGTTCTCGCCCACCGACGAGTTGACCAGGGGGAAGTCGGCCAAGGCGTCGATCACGGCCCGGCTGATGAAGGGGAGGTAGGTGAGGGAGAAGCCCTCCTTGGCCTTGAAGTCCTCCTTCACCGCGGCCCGCACCTTGTCGACCGCGGCGTAGTCGACCTCGGTGGCCACCAGCACGTGGGCCGACGTGGCCTGGGAGCGGATCATGTGCTCGGCCGTGCGGCGGCGGATGTTGGAGAACGGGATCGTCTCCGAGTCGGCGCCGGCCTTGGCCGCCGGCCTGGGTGCTGGCTTGGGGGCGGCCTCCGCCCGGGCGGCGACGGCCGCGGGCTTGGGCGCCGGTGCTTCGGCCGGTTGGCGGCGGCCCGTCCTGCCCCGGCCCCCGTTGCGGTCGAGGAAGGCCAACACGTCGGCCCGGGTGATCCGGCCGTCCTGGCCGGTGCCCGAGATCTGCTCGGGGTCGAGGTCGTTGTCGTTGATCAGCCGCCGGACGACCGGCGAGAGCAGCCGCCCCACGGTGCTGCCCGAGGCCCGGGCCGGCTCCTCCGCCGGCTCCTGCTTGGCCGGCGGTTCGTGCTCCTCGGCGGTGGCCGCCTCCGCCTCGGCCGAGGGCGGGCGCGTGTCGCTGTCCTCGGGGACGGGCCGGGCCTGCTCCTCCGCGCTGGGGACGTGGTCCGGCTCGTCGCTCGCCTCCGCCTTGGCGGGCGCCGCCTGCGGCTCCGCCTCGCCCGCCGGCTCCGCCCGGGCCGGGGCCTCGGTCTCGGCGCCCCCCCCGCCGGCCTGGATGACGGCCAGCTTGGCGCCCACGTCGACCGTCTCGCCCTCCTGGACGAGGATCTCGGCCACGACGCCCGACGCCGACGACGGCACCTCGGAGTCCACCTTGTCGGTGGAGACCTCGAACAGCGGCTCGTCCTCCTTGACCTGCTCGCCCACCTTCTTGAACCACCGGGTGATGGTCCCCTCGGTGACGGTCTCGCCGAGCTGCGGCATGGTGATGTCGGCCATCAGCCGTGAAGTCCCCTTCCGGTGAGCGACAGGACGGTCTCGCCGAACGTCTCGGACAGCGTGGGGTGCGGATGGATGAAGGCGCTCACCTCGTCGGGGGTGGCCTCCCAGTTGACGGCCAGATACCCCTCGGCCAGCTGCTCGGTGACCCACGGCCCCACCATGTGCACGCCCACGAGGCGGCCGGCCCTGCCGTCCGGCCCCTTCTCGGCGATGACCTTCACCAGCCCCTCGGCCTCGCCCACGATCATGGCCCGGCTGTTCGAGTTGAACCGGTGCTTGGACACCACCACGTCGATCCCCGCGTCCCGGGCGGCCTGCTCCGAGAGCCCGGCGAAGGCCACCTCGGGGAAGCAGTAGATGCACCACGGCACCTTCCTGTGGTCGACGGCCACTGCGGGCTCCCCCAGGATGTCCTTGACGGCGACGATCGCCTCGGCAAAGCCGACATGGGCCAGCTGCGGCGTGTCGACCAGGTCGCCGAGGGCGTAGACGCCCTCCACGCCGGTGCGCAGGTGGTCGTCGACCTTGACGAACCCCTTCTCGTCGACCTCCACGCCCGTGCCGTCCAGGTCGAGGCTGTCCGACAGCGGGCGGCGGCCGACGGAGATGACGATGGCGTCGACGGCGAGCGTCGACCCGTCGCCCAGCTTCACCCTGGTCTGGTCGCCCGACGGCTCGTGGCCCTCCAGCTTCACGCCCGTGCGCACGTCGATGCCCCGGCGCTTGAACGAGCGGACAACCACGTCGGCCACGTCCTTGTCGCAGCCGGGCAGGATCTTGGGAAGGGCTTCGAGGATCGTCACCTGGGTGCCCAGGTCGCTCATCATCGAGGCGAACTCGCAGCCGATGGCGCCGCCGCCCACCACCGCGGCCGAGGCCGGGAGCCGGTCCAGGGCGAGCACCTCGTCGGAGGTGAGCACGAACCGGCCGTCGACCTCGAAGCCGGGCAGGGTGCGGGGGACCGACCCGCTGGCCAGGATGACGGCCTTGGTGCCGATCAGCTCGGTGCCGTCGTCCACCTTCACCCGCCGGTTGGGCCGCAGCACGCCGGTGCCGTGCACCACGGTGATCTTGCGGCCCTTCATCAGGCTCTGGAGGCCCTTCCAGAGCTGGTCGACGACCTTCTGCTTGCGGGCCTGGGCGGCGGCGAAGTCGACCCCCGGCTGCTCGGCCACGATGCCGAACTCCTTCGCCCCGGCCACGGTGCGGAAGACGGTGGCCGTCTCCAGGAACTGCTTGGCCGGGATGCAGCCGCGGTGGAGGCACGTGCCTCCCACCTTCTCCCGCTCGACGACGGCGATGCGCAGCCCCGCGGCCGCGCCGTACAGGGCCGCGGCGTAGCCCCCGGGCCCGCCCCCGACCACGACCACGTCGAACTCCTCGGCCATCGATTGCAGCCTAGAGGGTCGTCGCGCCGACGCCGGCAGGTGTCAATCTTGTAACGGGACGGGCTGCAGGGCCGGTTCTGGAGGGTCGGCGAGTATCCGGCGGAAGCGGAGGGACGTGTTCCGGTTCGCAGGTCTGGGCCTGGCCGCGCTCCTGGCCATGGCGGTACGGATCTACTGGCGGCCGGGCGACACCGGCGGCTCCTCGAGCCGGCGCGTGCTCGGGCCCGAGGACCGCGCCGACTTCGCCCCGCCCCGGCGGACGTCGGACGAGGACCGGCTCAAGGCCTGGGAGGCCGACCTCAAACGGCGCGAGGAGGAGCTACGTCGCCGAGACGACGACCTGCCGCCGGCCTGAGCCGCCTCACGCGGCCAGGGAGACCTGGATGGCGAAGGCGAGAAGGATGGCGAGGCCGCACAGCAGCGCGGCGATGATCAGCTTGCGGGTGCTCATTCGGGTTCCCGGGGGAGTTTCTTGCGGCCGGCGAAGCCTTCCTGGGGCAGGTGCCACCAGTCCAGCTGGGGCTCGCCCCACTTCCAACACAGGTAGTACACCACGCCGTCGGCGCCCTGGGCGTGGAAGTCGAGCAGCCCGGTGGTGGCGTCCCGCAGCACGATGTCGCCTTCCTGCAGCTCCTCGTAGGCCTCCTGGGCGTCGATCAGGTACGAGCGCTGCCCGTTCTCCGACGGGTGGCGACCGGCCCGCACCAGCGCCGCCCGCCGGATGACGCCGACCAGCTCTCGCACCCTCGGCAGGTACGCCCGAGCCTCCTCGACCGTCCAGAACCGCACGGGGAGTACCGTAGTTCTCGCCTCGAAGTACGCAGGGGAGCTCGGAGCGCCGGGCTGAGAGGCGGGCACGACCGGCCCGCGACCCTCCTGAACCGGC
Source organism: Acidimicrobiia bacterium (assembly GCA_046565765.1). GTDB lineage: Bacteria > Actinomycetota > Acidimicrobiia > Acidimicrobiales > AC-14 > JBFMCT01. Next base: position 9,183 of record JBKHXX010000036.1, read on the forward strand.
CCGGTAATGCGGGCGGAGGGAGCGTGGGAGCTATGGACGGCGCGGCCGACCGCCTGGTCATCGCGGGCCGGGAGTTCTCGTCCCGGCTGTTCCTGGGCACGGGCAAGTTCCCGTCCAACGCGTCGTTGCGCGACGCCATCGTGACGTCGGCCACGGAGATGGTCACCGTCGCCTTGCGGCGCGTCGACCGGCCCTTCTCGGGCGAGGCCGAGGAGGACATCCTCGATGCCGTCGACATGGGCAGGGTGCTGCTGCTCACCAACACCAGCGGCGCCGACGACGCCGAGGAGGCGGTGCGGCTGGCTCGGCTGGCCCGGGCCGCCGGCCTGCCCACCTGGATCAAGCTGGAGATCACGCCCGAACCCCGCTACCTGCTGCCCGACCCGGTCGAGACGCTGAAGGCGGCCGAGGTCCTGGTGGCCGACGGGTTCACCGTGCTGCCCTACGTCAACGCCGACCCGGTCCTGTGCAAGCGGCTGGAGGAGGTCGGCTGTGCCACCGTCATGCCCCTCGGCTCGTGGATCGGCTCCAACCAGGGCCTGCGCACCCGGGCCGCCATCGAGATCATCGTGGAGCAGTCGCTGGTGCCGGTGGTGGTCGACGCCGGGATCGGCGCGCCGTCCCACGCCTCCGAGGCCATGGAGATCGGAGCCGACGCGGTGCTGGTCAACACGGCCATCGGCACCGCCGGCGACCCCGCTGCCATGGCCGCCGCCTTCCGGCTGGCGGTCGAGGCCGGACGGCGGGCGTTCCTCGCCGGCCTGCCGGCGGCGGCCACGGCCGCGGCCGCCTCCTCGCCCCTCACCGGGTTCCTGGCGTAGCCGCGTTGACCGCCCAGGCCGTCCTCCTCGAATCACGGCCCCAAGGGGTGCCGGCCGGCACGGCCGCGGCCGACCTCGTCGCCTTCCTCGACGACGACCTGGCCCGGTTGCGGCGGCGGGTAGCGGCCGCCACCCCGGCCGACGTCGAGCGGGCCCTGGCCGCCTCCCGCCGCACGCCGGCCGACTTCGCCGCCCTGCTGTCGCCGGCGGCGGCCGCCCGCCTCGAAGACCTGGCCCAGGCGGCCCACGAGGCGACCGTGCGGCGGTTCGGCCGGGTGGTGCGGATGTTCGCCCCCCTGTACCTGTCCAACGAGTGCGTCTCCACCTGCACGTACTGCGGGTTCTCCTCGGGCAACGAGGTGGCCCGGCGCACGCTGGACGTCGGCGAGGTGGTGCGCGAGGCGGAGGCCCTCCTCGAGCGGGGGTTCCGCCACCTGCTGCTGGTGGCGGGCGAGCACGCCCGCATCGTGTCCAAGGACTACCTGGTCGACTGCGTGGCGGCGCTGGCGCCGGTCGTGCCCTCGGTGTCGGTGGAGGTGCAGGTGTGGGACACGGCGACTTACCGGCGGCTGGTGCAAGCGGGCTGCGAGGGCCTGGTCGTCTACCAGGAGACCTACGACCCGGGCACCTACGCCTCCGTCCACCTGAAGGGGAAGAAGCGGAACTACGACTGGCGCCTGGCCGCCCCCGACCGGGGCGCGGAGGCGGGCATGCGGCGGCTGGGGATCGGCGCCCTGCTCGGCCTCCACGACGACTGGCCGGCGGAGGCCCTGGCCCTGGCCGCCCACGCCCGGGCCCTGCTGCGGCGTTGGTGGCGGTGCGACCTCACCGTCTCGCTGCCGCGCCTGCGACCCGCCGCGGGGGAGTACGAGCCGGCCAACCCCCTCACCGACGCCGACCTGGTCCAGCTGCTGTGCGCCCTGCGGCTGTTCCTGCCCGACGTAGGGGTGTCGCTGTCCACGCGCGAGCCGCCCGCGCTGCGCGACGCGCTGGTGCCGCTGGGCGTGACCCAGCTGTCGGCCGGCTCCCACACCGAGCCCGGCGGCTACGCCGAGCCCAGCCCGGCCGGCGCCCAGTTCGAGGTGGCCGACGACCGGGCTCCGGCCGAGGTGGCGGCCCGCCTGCGCGCCGCCGGCTACGACCCCGTCTGGAGGGACACGATCGGCCCCCGCCGAGCCTGAGAACGGCGGGAACCGGGCGGCCGCCGGCCACGTCCAACCCCTCGCACGACGTCGACCGAACGAACGAAGCGAGGTGGCCATGCGCCGGTTCCTGTTGATTCTGACGGCGGCGGCGGCGGTGGTGGGACTGGGATCGGGGCCGGCGGGGGCGTGCGGGGGCCTCATCGGCCGCAACGGCGCCGTCAACCTCCTCAAGACCACCACCCTGGCGGCGTACACCGACGGGGTGGAGCACTACGTGACCTCGTTCGAGTTCGCCGGCGCGGGCGGGGAGTTCGGCTCCATCGTCCCCCTGCCGGCTGTGCCGACCAACGTGGAGCGGGGCGGGGACTGGACGTTGCAGCGGTTGGTCCGTGAGGTCCGGCCGCCGGTGCTCCTGTCGGCCCGGGCCGAGTCCCGCACGGCGGCCGCGGGCGACGAGGCCCAGGTCCTTCTCGAGAAGCGCATCGACGCCCTCGACCTCACCGTGCTGCGGGGCGGGGCCCGGGCGGTGGGCGAGTGGGCCACCCAGCACGGATTCCTGCTGACGCCCGACGCGCCCGAGGTGCTCGACTTCTACGCCGCCCGCAGCCAGATCTTCCTGGCCGCCCGCTTCGACGCCGACGCCGCCCGCCAGCGGGGCGTGGCCCTGGGCGACGGCACGCCCATCCACCTCACCATCCCCACCGACAACCCGTGGGTGCCGCTGCGCATCCTCGCCCTCGGGCGGCAGCCGGCCGAGCGGGTGAGCGCCGACGTCTTTTTGCTCACCGACCGCCGCCCCGCCCTCCTTCCCGGCGACGACGCCCCCGGCCTCCGCCTCCAGTCCCAGGAGCGGGCCTCGGCCGGGTTGATCGCCGACCTGCGGTCGGACAGGGGGATGGAGTGGGTGCCCGAGTCGTCCTGGCTGACCTACCTCCAGGTGGACGCCGCCCCCGGCGAACTGACCTACGACCTGGCCGTGGACGCCAGCGGCGAGGACCACCCGTCCCGGGTGGCGGCCGGCCTCGAGGGCGTGCCGGCGGTGAGCCGGCAGTCGGGGCCCGGCGGCGCCACCGGCGGTGACGCGGGCGGTTCGGCCTGGCCGTTGGCGGTCGGGATCGGCGCCGGTGCGGCCGTGCTGGTGGGCACGGCGGTCGCCATGGCGGCCGGCACCCGGCGGCGGGCGGCATGAGGCGGCTGGCGGCGGCGGCCCTGGCGGCGGCCGGCCTGGCGGGGGCCGGCCTGAGCGGGTGTGCCGCCGCCGGGGCCGAAGGACCGGAGGTGGGGACGGTCGTGCTCGACGTCCACCACTCCCGGTTCTCGCCGGCCCACGTGGAGGTCTCCGCCGGCCAGACGGTGCGGTTCGTGGTTCGCAACGCCGACCCCATCCCCCACGAGCTGATCGTGGGCGACATGGCCGTGCAGGACGTCCACGAGCGGGGGACGGAGGCGCACCACGCCGACCGCCCCGGCGAGGTGTCGGTGGCGCCGGGAGCGACGGCCGAGACGACCTACACGTTCCGGACCCCCGGCCGGCTGTACTTCGGCTGCCACCTGCCGGGCCACTGGGCCTACGGCATGCAGGGCGTGATCAGCGTGCGCTGACCGGGCGCTTCCGGGGGCGGCGCCGGGGCCGGGTGCGGGCGGGCGCGGGGGAGGCCACCGCAGCCGCGGCGGCCGGCGCCGGGCGGGCTGAGCGGGCCCGGGTGGCGCTGGGCGTCTCGGGGGCGTCGAGGTCCTGGGGCAGGCCCAGCTCCCGCTGGAGCTCCCGCACCGTGCGGCGCTGCGTGCGGTCGGGGGGCACGAACGAGACCACGGTGCCGCTGGCGCCGGCCCGGCCGGTGCGGCCGGAGCGGTGCACGTAGTCCTTCACGTCGGCCGGGAGGTCGAAGTGGACGACGCAGGACACGCCGGTCACGTGGATGCCCCGGGCGACCACGTCGGTGGCGACCAGCGCCTCGGCCGACCCGGATGTGAAGGCGGCCAGGGCCCGGTCGCGCTGGGCCTGGCTGCGGTTGCCGTGGATGGCGACGGCCCCGATCCCCTCGCCTGAGAGCTGGCGGACGAGTCGGTCGGCCCCGTGCTTGGTGCGGCAGAACACGATCGTGCTGCCGTGCCTCGACACCAGGTCGGCGGTGAGCCGCACCCGGTTGGACGGCTCGGTGGGCCAGAACAGGTGGCGGACGTCGCCCGCATCGGCCTCCAAGGGCTCGGCGTCGTGGCGCCGGGGCGAGCGCTGGTAGCGGCGGACGAGGGCGTCGACCTCCCCGTCGAGGGTGGCCGAGAACAGCAGGGTCTGGCGGTCGGGGCTGGTGGCGTCCAGGATGCGGCGGACGGCGGGAAGGAACCCCATGTCGGCCATCCGGTCGGCCTCGTCCACGACGACGACGTCGACCTCGTTCAGCCGGACGTCGCCGCGGTCGATTAGGTCCTCCAGCCGGCCCGGGCACGCGACGAGGATGTCGACTCCGCGGTGGAGCGCCTTGTTCTGGGCCTCGTAGCCGGTACCGCCGTAGACGGCGGCGACGGTGCGCTGGCGGGCGGCGGCCAAGGGGGCGACCTCGCGCTGGATCTGGGCGGCCAGCTCCCGGGTGGGTGCGAGGACGAGGGCCCGGGGGCGGCGCCGCTGGGCCTTGGCGGTGCGCACGGCCAGGGCGAGGGCGAAGGCGAGGGTCTTGCCGGAGCCGGTGGGGGCCTTGCCGCAGACGTCGTGGCCGGCGAGGGCGTCGGGAAGGGTGGCGGCCTGGATGGGGAAGGGTGCGGCGATCTCCCGCCGCGTGAGCACGGCGACGAGGTCGGCGGGCACGCCGAGGTCGATGAAGGTGGGCGGCACGAAAAGATGCTCCGTTCGAGCGGTGAGGCGGCTCGAGCGGGTTCTCGGTGCCTCCGCCGGCGGCTGTGGCCGGCGCCGCTGCGGCACGGTGCCGAGGCGGTACGCCACTGTACCTCGTCGCGGTCCGTGCCGGGTGCGGTCGGGCAGGGGCCCGGATGGGCCTATCCTGGTGCGCCGGGTGCGTCATACGGACGGCCCGAGAGCGAGAGCGAGATGCACGTGGCCACTGGGACAGTGAAGTTCTTCAATGCGGAAAAGGGCTACGGCTTCATCTCGCGCGAGCAGGGCGAAGACGTCTTCGTCCACTACTCCAACATCGAGGGGTCCGGCTACCGGTCGCTCGACGAGGGCCAGCGTGTGGAGTTCACGGTCGCGCCCGGACGCAAGGGCGAGGAAGCGCAGAACGTGCGGGTTCTTTGAGCGCCCGCCGCACGAGCTTCGGCAAGGTCGCGAGGGAGCGGGACAAGAAGGCCAAAGCCGCCGCCAAGCGTGAGCAGCGCCAGTCGCGGAGCTCCGGCGCGCCCGACGAGGTCGAAGAGGCCCCGCCCGAGCGCAGCGGCCCGGAGCTCAGCACGCCCGAGCTGCTCCAGCGGGTCGAGGACCTGCACCGGCGCTACGACGAGGGCCTCATCTCCTTCGACGAGTACGAGGAGCAGAAGGCCGACCTGCTGAGCCGCATCAAGCTGGACTAGGGCCGGCCCGGCGCGTCCCCCAGTGGTCCACCAGGGGGACGAGCTCGGGGAGCGAGCGGATCACCGCGTCGGGGTCGACGGGCGTGTCGTCGACGATCCACGGGTTCGGGCGCAGCACCGCTCGCATGCCCGCGCCCTGGGCGCCGGTGATGTCGTCCCATGGGCGGTCCCCCACGAACACCGCCTCGGCCGGGTCGTCGACGCCCACGGCGTCGAGGGCGGCCCGGAAGGCGGTCGGGTGGGGCTTCTGGAACTCCATCTCGCTGGTGTAGAGGCGGGCGTCGAGCAGCTCGGCCAGCCCGTCGCGCTCCAGGAACCGGTCGTGGAAGGTACGTGGCCAGTGGGTGTTGGAGAGCAGGGCGGTGGCCACGCCCCGCTCCTGCAGGGCGGCCAGCGTCGGCGCTGCGTCGAGGTCATGGCGGATGTGGGGGGTCCATGCGTCGAGGTGGCGGACGGCGGCCTCCTCCAGTAAGGCCTCGGCCACGTCGATGCCGAGCGCCTTGGTGGCCTCGGCCACGAGGGCGGCCAGCGTGCCGCTGCGCTGGTGGCTCGAGGTGGTGCGCCAGAACTCGTTCTCGACCTCGACCAGGCGGGCGGTGATCGCCTCCTCCCGCTCCGGGTCGATATGGCGCGCCACCAGCCGCCACGCGTCGACCATCTCCGCCCGCACGAACTGCGAGAGCGTGCCCCCCCAGTCGAACACCACGGCCCGCACGGTCACGGCCGGGGACCGTACCCCCCGCCGCCCGGGGTGAGGATCCGTACCACGTCGCCCGCCCGCAGCCGGACCGTGCACTTGTCGGGCAGCCGCTCGGCCCGGGACTCGTCGCCGCCAGGCAGGAGCCAGTTCTCGCCGGGTGCGCCCGGCTCGCCGCCCTGCAAGCCCCAGGGCCGGGACTTCCGCCGCTCGGTGATGAGCGACACGGTGGCGTCCTCCAGCATCTCCAGGTCGCGCTCCACGCCCTCGCCGCCCGCCCACCGCCCCGCCCCGCCGCTGCCTCGCCGCAGCCGGTACCGCCGCACCCGCATCCCGTAGGCCCGCTCCAGCGCCTCGACCGGGGTGTTCTGGGTGTTGGTCATCCCGGTCTGGACGCCGCTCATGCCGGGCCGGCCGGGGCGGCCGCCCTGCCCGCCGGCCACCGTCTCGTAGTACACCCAGCCGTCGCCGCCCACGAGGGTGTTGTTCATCGTGCCCTGGTTGGCCGCGCCGACCCGGTCGGGCACGGCCTGGGCCAGGGCGCCCAGGCAGACGTCGGCCACCCGCTGGCTGACCTCCACGTTGCCCGCCCCCACGGCCGCGGGCGGACGGGCGGCCACGATCGAGCCGGCCGGGGCCAAGACCCGCACCGCCCGCATGGCCCCGCCGTTGGCCGGGATGGTCGGGTCGGTGGCGCTGCGCAGGGCGAACGACACCGCGCTGGCGGTGACGGCCTCGACGGCGTTGACGTTGCCCGGCCGCTGGTCGTCGGTGCCGGTGAAGTCGAAGGTGGCGGTGTCGCCCTCGATGGTGAGGGTGAGGACGACGCGGGCCGGCCGCTGCTGCTCGGGACGGGGGCCGCACGAGTCGAGCACGTCCTCGAACGTCCAGCGGCCGTCGGGCATGGCGGCCAGGGCGGCCCGCATGCGGCGCTCCCCGTAGGCGGTGACCTCGTCGAGCGGGGCGCCGGCGAACTCCGCCAGCCGCTCCACGCCCACCACGTTGGCCCCCCGCTGGGCGTCGAGGTCGCCCCGCCGCTCGTCGGGCGTGCGGGAGCCGGCCACGATGATCGCCTCCACCTCGGGGGTGAGCAGCACCGGCGGCACCCGCAGCCCTTCCTGCTGGATCTCGACCGCCTCGGCCGGCATGGAACCGGGCGCCATCCCCCCCAGGTCGGCGTGGTGGGCCCGGTTGGCGGCCCACCCGACGAGGCGGTCCTCGACGAAGCAGGGCGCGACCAGGGTGAGGTCGTTCAGGTGGGTGCCGCCCGCGAAGGGGTCGTTGAGCGCGACCTGGTCGCCCGCCCGCAGCCGCCCGCCGACGGCCTTGATGGCGGCCGCCACCGAGGCGGGCATCGACCCGAGGTGGACGGGGATGTGCTCGGCCTGCACGACCATCTCGCCCTCGGGGGTGAACAGGGCGGCCGAGCAGTCGGCCCGCTCCTTGATGTTGGGGCTGAACGACGCCCGCCGCAGCACCGCCCCCATCTCCTCGGCCACGCCCGTCAGCCGCGAGATCAGCACCTGGAGCTCGGCCGGGTTCACCGGGTGATCACCCAGCTGCCGTCTCCGGCCACCGCCGCCGACCATCCCTCAGGCACCCACACCGTGCAGTCGGCCTCGACCAGCACCGCCGGCCCCGTCGTGGGGCGCCGCTCCTGCCCGGCAGGCAGCGGCAGGTCACCGGGTTCGATGCCGGCCCGGACCCGGGCCCGCGCCCTCACGGCCACCACCTCGACCGGCGCACCGGGGCGGGCGTAGCCGTTGCGGCGGCGGTGCTCGTCCTCGAAGTCGGCCACCGTGGCCACGGTCAGCTCGTGGCTCTGGCCCCGGTAGCGGCAGTCGACCGAGGTCGAGACCTCGACGTCGGCGCCGGCGCCGCCGCCCGCCCGGACCGCCCGCCGGGCCTCGTCGGCCAGTTGGGCCAGGGCGCCGCCCAGGCCGTCGTGGTCGTCGGGGGTGGGCCAGGACCGCACCAGGTCCCGCTGGCGGGGGCCGCACAGGAGGCCCACGGCCGACAGCACGCCGGCCCGGGGCGGGACCACGACGGCGGGCATCCCGAGAGCGCCGGCCACCGCGCAGGCGTGGAGAGGGCCGGCGCCTCCGAAGGCCACCAGGGCCAGGGAGGACGGATCGACGCCCCGCTCCACCGACACCCGCCGCACCGCCCGCTCCATGCCCGCGTCGACCACGGTCACCACCCCCTCGGCGGTCACCGCCGCCGCCTCCAGGGCCTTGGCCGCGGCGTCGCGGTCGAGGCGGCCCAGGCCGGGGAAGGCAGCGTCGGCGGGGATGCGGCCGAGCACGAGGTCGGCGTCGGTGACCGTCGGCTCCGTCCCGCCCCGGCCGTAGCAGGCCGGCCCCGGGTCGGCCCCGGCGCTGGCCGGGCCCACCACCAGCGCCCCGCCCGGGTCGATGCGGGCGATCGACCCGCCTCCGGCGCCGATGGTGTGGATGTCAAGGGCGGGCAGGCGAATGGGGAAGCCGGCCGCGATGCGCCCCGGCGCCGGCTCCGGCGCCCCTCCCCGTACCAGGCACACGTCGGTGCTGGTGCCGCCCATGTCGAACGTGACGGCATCGGGGTACCCGGCCGCCTTCGCCGCGGCGGCGCCCGCGATCACGCCGCCGGCGGGCCCCGACAGCAGGAGGGACACGGGCAGGTCGGCGGCCTGCGCCGCGGGGACCAGGCCGCCCGCCGAGGTCATGACCAGCACGTCCCCGGCCAGGCCGGCGACCGTGCGCAGGTAGCCCCGGCAGCGGGGCCGGAGGTAGGCGTTGACCACCGTCGTGACCGTCCGCTCGTACTCCCGGAACTCGGGCGAGACGTCCGAGGAGCACACCACGTCGACCCCCGACGCGGCCAGCGCATCGGCCACCACCCGCTCGTGGCTCCCGTCCAGGTCGGCGTGGAGCAGGCACACGGCGACCACCTCCACACCCTCGGGCACCGTCCCGAGCGACGACGGGTCGACCGGCTCCAACTCGCGGCCGGTGGCGTCGAGCCGGCCGGGCACCTCCAGGCGCAGGTCCCGTGGCACGAGCGGCTCGGGGCGGTCGGCCCACAGGTCGTAGAGGGAGGGCCGGTCCTGGCGGGCGATCTCGATCACGTCGGCCAAGCCGGCGTTGGTGACCAGGGCCACCTTCGCCCCCCGCCGTTCGAGCAGGGCGTTGGTGGGAACCGTCGTGCCGTGGGCCAGCACGTCAGGCGGCCCGCCCGGCGACAGCTCCGCCAGCGCCCCCGCCACCGCCTGCGAAGGGTCGGCCGGCGTGGAGAGGACCTTGGCCACCCGGCCGTCGTCGGCCACCAGGTCGGTGAAGGTGCCGCCGGTGTCAGCCCCCACCCGCATCGCCGGTGGACACTATGTCCTCCGATGGAGGGGGCGACGGGGGAACGGGCCGCGCTGGCCGACGTGGAGCGGTGGTTCCTGTCGCGCGGCCTGCCCCACTTCATCGACGGCTACAGCGCCAGGCGAGACGTGTTCACCCGGGCCCTGCCCGGCGTGGCCCTCACCGTCGAGCTGGAGTTCCTCCACGACGTGGTGAGCGAGGTCCGCCAGGCCTTCGCGGTGCGGGCCGTGTACCTGGAGGCCGTGCGGGCGGGCCGTGCAGGCACCTGACCCGGCGCCCGTCGGCCCGTCGCGGTGGCTGCTGCCCGACCCCTCCGCCGCCGACGCCGACGGCCTGGTCGGCCTGGGCGCCGATCTGGAGCCCGAGACCCTGGTCGACGCCTACCGGCGGGGCGTGTTCCCCTGGCCCCACGGGCGCATGGCGCTGCCGTGGTTCTCGCCCGACCCCCGGGCCGTGCTCCGTCCCGCCGCCGTGCACGTGTCCCGCTCGCTCCGTCAGACCCTGCGCCGCTCGGGCTGGACCTCCACCGTCGACGCCGCCTTCGACGACGTGATCGCCGCCTGCGCCGACCGCCCCCGCGCCGAGGGGACCTGGATCGACCGCCGCATGCGGGCCGCCTACGGCCGCCTGCAGAGGCTCGGCTGGGCCCACAGCCTGGAGGTCTGGGACGGCAGCCGCCTGGTCGGCGGCCTCTACGGCGTGCGGGTGGGCGCGTGCTTCACCGGCGAGTCGATGTTCTCGCGGGTCTCCGACGCCTCCAAGGCGGCCCTCGTGGACCTGTGCCGGCGGTGGGGCGATGCCGGCGGGGCGATGGTCGACGTCCAGCTCCCCACCGGGCACCTGGCCTCGATGGGTGCGGTGGAGGTGGCCCGGGCCGCCTTCCTGGCCGAGCTGGCGGACGTGCGGGGGCGGGTCGTGCGCATGGCGACCGACCGGCTGCCGGTCAGCCGGTTGGCGCCGGCGGCTCCACCACCATCACCTGCTCCTCGCCCAGGGCGTCCTGCAGGGCCCTGACCGCCCGGCCCACCACCGGATCGTCCCGGTCCCAGACCACCAGCGCCTCGTCGGCGTGGCGGGCCATCCAGGCGTCACGCCTTCGCAACGCCCCTCCCGCCGCCTGCCGGGACTCCGGCTGCTTGCCCTGGAGCACGATGTGGCCCTTCCCGGCGGCCAGCAGCCGGCGGAACTCCTGGCGCGACGCTTCGGGCCACTGCGAGTCTGCGTCCGGGTAGGGGAGCACGGCCACGTACGGCACCCCGGCGGCCTCGGCCGCCTCGGCCGCGAGCTGTTCGGTGCCCAGTCCCAGCCCCGTCATCACGACCACGTCGGGGTGGACCTGCCGCTGGGCGGCCAGGATCTCGGTCAGCCTGCGCCGCACCCCGTCGGCCACCGGGTTGGTGCCGTAGCCGCCCAGCTCGGGCGCCCGGTGCCCGGTGACGACCAGCCGGAACCCCTCGGGCAGGCGGGGATCGGTGCGGCCTGCGCCGGGTGCGTCCGCCGCACCGAGGTCGGTGGGCGGGCCGTCGCCGGTCCGCCCGGCCTGCTTCTGGGCCGCCTCCACCGCCAGCCGGTCGACCAGGTCGTTGTAGACGTCGCTGCCGTGGCCCTTGACCCACCGGAACTGCACGGCCGGGCCCCGCCGCCGCACCTCCTCGATGAGCGGCTCCCACAGGTCCCGGTTGGCCACCGGCTGCTTCGCCTTGTTCATCCACCCCCGGGCGATCCAGCCCTCCCACCAGCGGTCCCGGAAGCAGTTGACCACGTAGGTCGAGTCGCTCACGATCTCCAGCGGCCCCTCCAGGGCCCGCACCGCCTCCAGGGCGGCGGCGATCTCCATGCGCTGGTTGGTGGTGTGGGCCGCCGCCCCGCTGGCGAACCGCCCGCCCGGCACCGCCCACGCCCACCCTCCCGGCCCGGGGTTCCCCAGGCACGCCCCGTCCGTGTACGCGGTGGTGGTCACGGGGCCCATTCAAGCGGGTGTGACGCGCCCGTTCCCAGAGAAGTCGGAGGGGTGAAAGCATGGGCGACGTGATCTTCGACGGCTTCTCGCAGCAGCTTCCCGACATCGACCCGTCCGAGACCGCCGAGTGGCTCGATTCGCTCGATTCGGTCATCGACGAACGGGGGCGGGGGCGCGCCCGCTTCCTGCTCATGAAGCTGCTGGAACGGTCCCGCGAGCAGGGCGTGGGCATCCCCGCGGCCGTCTCCACGCCCTACATCAACTCGATCCCGCCCGAGCGGGAGCCGTGGTTCCCCGGCGACGAGTACACCGAGCGACGCATCCGGGCCTACATCCGGTGGAACGCAGCCGTCATGGTCACCCGGGCCAACACCCGGGCCTCCGGCATCGGCGGCCACCTGGCCACCTACGCCTCCTCGGCCGCGCTCTACGAGGTCGGCTTCAACCACTTCTTCCGCGGCAAGGACGACGGCCAGCCCGGTGACCAGGTCTTCTTCCAGGGCCACGCCGCCCCCGGCATCTACGCCCGGGCCTTCCTCGAGGGCCGCCTGAGCGAGGAGCAGCTCGACAACTTCCGCCAGGAGGTCGGCGGGAGGGGCCTGTCCAGCTACCCCCACCCCCGGCTCATGCCCGACTTCTGGGAGTTCCCGACCGTCTCCATGGGCCTGGGGCCGATCGACGCCATCTACCAGGCCCGCTTCAACCGCTACCTGCTCAACCGCCGCATCGCCGACACCAGCCGGTCGCGGGTGTGGTGTTTCGTCGGGGACGGCGAGTGCGACGAGCCCGAGAGCCTCGGCGCCCTCAGCCTGGCGTCGCGCGAGCAGCTCGACAACCTCATCTTCGTCGTGAACTGCAACCTCCAGCGCCTCGACGGGCCGGTGCGGGGCAACGGCAAGGTCATCCAGGAGCTGGAAGCGGTCTTCCGGGGCGCGGGCTGGAACGTGATCAAGGTCGTCTGGGGCTCGAAGTGGGACGAGCTGCTGGCTCGGGACGTCGACGGCGTGCTCCTCAACAAGATGAACTCCACCCTGGACGGGGAGTACCAGAAGTACGCGGTCGAGTCGGGGGCCTACATCCGGGAGAACTTCTTCGGTCCCGACCCCCGCCTGCGGGCCATGGTCGAGCACCTCTCCGACGACGAGCTGCGCACCCTTCCCCGGGGCGGGCACGACTACCGGAAGCTGTACGCCGCCTACAAGGTGGCCACCGAGCACCAGGGCACGCCCACCGCGATCCTGGCCAAGACCATCAAAGGCTGGGCCCTCGGGCCCGACTTCGAGGCCCGCAACGCCACCCACCAGATCAAGAAGATGTCCAAGAAGGAGCTGCTCGCCTTCCGCGACCGGCTCTACCTCCACGACCAGGTGCCGGACGAGGCCCTCGACGCCGACATGCCGCCGTACTACCGGCCCGAGGAGGGCTCCCCCGAGTACGAGTACATGATCGAGCGCCGCCGGGCCATGGGCGGGTCGCTGCCCAAGCGGGTGGTCAAGCCCAAGACCATGCCCCTCCCGGAGCCGAGCGTCTTCCAGGGGCTCAAGCAGGGGTCGGGCAACCGGGAGTTCTCGACCACGATGGCCTTCGCCAACCTCCTGCGGGGCCTCCTGCGGGACAAGGGGATGGGCGCCCGGGTCGTGCCCATCATCCCCGACGAGGCCCGCACCTTCGGCATGGACAGCCTGTTCCCGGAGGTGAAGATCTACGCCCCCTTCGGCCAGCTCTACGAGCCGGTCGACGCCCACCTCATGCTCTCTTACAAGGAGGCCAAGGAGGGCCAGATCCTCGAGGAGGGGATCACCGAGGCGGGGTCGATGGCGAGCATGATCGCCGCCGGCACCGCCTACGCGACCCACGGCGTGTCGATGGTGCCGTTCTTCATCTTCTACTCGATGTTCGGGTTCCAGCGGGTGGGAGACCTGATCTGGCTGTTCGGCGACATCCGGGGCAAGGGCTTCCTGTGCGGGGCCACCGCCGGCCGCACGACGCTCATGGGCGAGGGCCTTCAGCACGCCGACGGCCACAGCCTCGTCCTCGCCTCGACGGTGCCCAACGTCGCCGCCTACGACCCCGCCTTCGCCTTCGAGCTGGCCGTCCTCATCGAGGACGGCATGCGCCGCATGTACGGCCCCGAGCCGGAGGACGTCTTCTACTACCTGACCCTCTACAACGAGAACTACGCCATGCCGTCGATGCCCGACGGGGCGGAGGAAGGCATCTGCCGGGGCCTGTACCGGTTCTGCGAGGCTCCCGAGAAGGGCCGCCGCCGGGCCACGATCCTGTTCTCGGGCACGGCCCAGGCCGCGGCCCGGGATGCCCAGCAGCTGCTGGCCGACAACCACGACGTGGCCGCCGAGCTGTGGAGCGCCACGTCCTACAAGGCCCTGCGGGAGGACGCCCTGGCCGCCGAGCGGTGGAACCGGCTCCACCCCACGGACACCCCCAAGGTGCCGTACGTCACCGAGCAGCTCTCCAACGCCGAGGGCCCGGTGGTGGCGGTGACGGACTTCATGAAGATGGTGCCCGACCAGGTCGCCCGGTGGGTGCCGGCCCCGTTCACCGCTCTCGGCACCGACGGCTTCGGTCGGTCCGACACCCGGGCCAACCTCCGCCGCCACTTCGAGACCGACGCCGCCCACGTCGTCGTCGCCGTCCTCCAGGCCCTGGCCCAGGCGGACGAGGCCAAGCCCGAGGAGGTCGCCGACGCCATCGCCGCCTACGGGCTCGACGCCGACGCACCGGATCCCCGGGTGGCCTGACCGGCTAGCAAGGCTTCCGTCAGGAGCGCTTCATCGGCGCGCAACCCTCGGGAAGCGGGCATGAAACCCCGGACTCCTACGGTCCCTGACCGGGATCGAATCCAGGGGAGGGACCATGCGAAGCAAGCCGTCGCGCCTGCTGCTCGCCGTGCTGGTGCCGCTGGCGCTTCTCGCGTCGGCCTGCGGCGACAAGGCTGACGAGAGCACGTCGAGCGGAGGGGCGCAGGGCGTCCAGTCGGGCGACACCATCAAGATCGGGGTGCTCCACTCCTTGTCGGGCACCATGTCCATCAGCGAGGTCTCCGTCCGGGACGCCACCCTGCTGGCCATCGAGGAGATCAACGCCAAGGGCGGTGTGCTGGGCAAGAAGCTCCAGCCGGTCGTCGAGGACGGGGCCTCGGACTGGCCCACGTTCGCCGAGAAGGCCCAGAAGCTGATCTCGGTCGACAAGGTGGCCACCACCTTCGGCGGGTGGACCTCGGCCAGCCGCAAGGCCATGCTCCCCGTCTTCGAGCGCAACAAGGCGCTCCTCTGGTACCCGGTCCAGTACGAGGGCCTCGAGCAGTCGCCCTACATCTTCTACACCGGGGCCACCACCAACCAGCAGATCATCCCCGGCCTCGACTACCTCAAGGCCCAGGGCATGACCCGGATCTTCCTCGTCGGCAGCGACTACGTCTTCCCCCGGACCGCCAACAAGGAGATCAAGGCCTACGCCGCCGCCAACGGCATGGAGATCCTGGGCGAGGAGTACACGCCCCTCGGCCACACCGAGTACAGCACGGTGATCAACAAGCTCCGCTCGGCCCGGCCCCAGGCGGTGTTCAACACCCTCAACGGCGACAGCAACGTGGCCTTCTTCAAGCAGCTGAAGGACGCCGGCATCGGTCCCAGCGACATGCCGGTGCTCTCGGTGAGCGTGGCCGAGGAGGAGATCCGGGGCATCGGGGCGGCCAACATCGCCGGGCACCTCACCGCCTGGAACTACTACCAGACCACCTCCAACCCCGCGAACACCGCCTTCGTGCAGGCCTTCAAGGCCAAGTACGGCAACAACCGGGTGACCGACGACCCCATCGAGGCCGGGTACATCGGCGTCTACCTCTGGAAGGCGGCGGTGGAGAAGGCGGGCACGACGGAGGTGGAGGCGGTCAGGCGAGCCGCCGGGGGGATCACCATGGACGCCCCGGAGGGCACGGTGACGATCGACGGCGAGACGCAGCACCTGTACAAGACGGCTCGCATCGGGGTGGTCACGCCCGATGGCCTGATCAACGAGGTGTCGGCCTCGCCGGCGCCCATCAAGCCCGACCCGTACCTCAAGAGCTACCCCTGGGCGAAGGACCTGTCCTAGTACCCACCGGCCGTGGACATCTACGTCTCCCAGCTGTTCACCGGGCTGAGCGTCGGCTCCGTCCTGCTCCTCATCGCCCTCGGCCTGACGTTCACGTTCGGCCAGATGGGGGTCATCAACCTCGCCCACGGCGAGCTCATCATGGCCGGGGCCTACACCGCCTACGTGCTGGGGAGCTCGCTGGGGGCGGGCACCTCGCTGCTCGTCGCCCTCCCGCTGGCCTTCGTGCTGGCGGGGGCGATGGGCGTGGTCCTGGAGCGGTTGCTGATCCGCCGCCTGTACGGCCGTCCCCTCGACACCCTGCTGGTGACGTGGGGCGTGAGCCTGGTCCTCCAGCAGGTGGCCCGGGACGTCTTCGGCGCCCCCAACGTCAACGTGACCAAGCCGTCGTGGCTCGACGGCGGGCTCGACGCCTTCGGCACCACCCTTCCCTACACCCGCCTGTTCATCCTCGGGCTGGTGGTGGCGGCGGTGACCGCCATCTGGCTCTACCAGACCCGCCTGCCGCAGGGCCGCCGCATGCGGGCCGTTATGCAGAACCGCCAGCTGGCGGCGTGCAGCGGGATCGACACCCAGCGGGTCGACCGGCGGACGTTCTTCATCGGCTCGGGCCTGGCCGGGGCGGCGGGCGTGGCCCTGACCCTGCTCGGCCCCATCGGGCCCTCCCTCGGCACCGCCTACATCGTCGACGCCTTCCTGGTGGTGGTGGCGGGCGGGCTCGGCCAGATCCGGGGAGCGGTGCTGGCCGCCGTCTTCCTCGGCGTGCTGGCTGCGGTCGTCGAGTTCGAGACCCAGGCCAGCCTGGCCAAGGTGGCGGTGTTCGTGGCCGTGGTCGCCATGCTCCAGTGGCGGCCCCAGGGACTCGTGGTGCTGCGCACCCGGGCCCTGGCATGAAGGGCCTGCTCGCCCGCCGCAGCCCCCGGCTGGGGTGGTTCCTCCTGGCCGGGTTCGTCGTGCTGGTGGTGTGCCCGGCCGTGCTCTCCGACTTCCGCCTCGGCCTGCTGGCCAAGTACCTGTGCTTCGCCATCGTGGCCGTGGGCATCGACCTGGCCTGGGGCTACGGCGGCATGCTGACGCTCGGCCAGGGCCTGTTCTTCGGGATGGGCGGCTACGCCATGGGCATGTTCCTGAAGCTCCAGGAGGCGGGCCCGGGCGGCCTACCCGACTTCATGGTCTACAACGGGCTGACCGAGGTGCCGGCGTTCTGGAGGCCGTTCGCCAACGCCTGGATCGCACTGCCCGCGGCGGTCCTGCTGCCCATGGCCCTGGCCGCCGGCCTGGGCGCGCTCATCTTCCGCCAGCGGGTGCGGGGCGCCTACTTCGCCATCCTCACCCAGGCCCTGGCGGCGGCGTTCGTCATCCTCCTCATCGGCCAGCAAGGCTTCACCGCCGGGACCAACGGGCTGACCAACATGCGCACGCTGTTCGGGTACGACCTGAACGACCCGGTCAACCAGCGCAGCCTCTACTTCGTGGTCGCCCTGGCCCTGGGCGGGATGTTCCTGCTGGCCCGCCAGCTGGTGGCCAGCCGCTACGGCCGGCTGCTGGTGGCGGTGCGGGACGGGGAGGACCGGGTGCGGTTCCTCGGCTACAGCCCCACCAAGGTCAAGGTGCTGGCCTTCACCGTCTCGGCCGGGATGGCCGGCCTGGCGGGGGCGCTGTTCGTCCCCGTGGTGGGCATCATGTCGCCCGCCCTGCTCGGCATCGTCCCGTCCCTCGAGCTGGTCATCGGCGTGGCCCTGGGCGGCCGGGCCACGCTCGTGGGCGCGGTCGTGGGCACCGTCCTGGTCAACTACGCCAAGACCGGTCTCTCGGAGAACTTCCCGTCGGGCTGGCTGTACGTGCAGGGCGCCCTGTTCATCCTGGTGGTGGCCTTCGCTCCCAAGGGGCTCGCTGGCGTGACCGACCTGATCCGGCGGCTGCGCGGCCGCTCGCAGCCCGTGCGCGAGACGGTCAACCCCGAACCGGCCCCCCAGGTCCTCGAACCGGCCGCCCCATGACCGCCCTCCTCGAAGTTCGCGACCTGGCGGTCGTCTTCGACGGCTTCCGGGCCATCGACGGCCTGTCGCTCACCGTGGACGAGGGGGAGGTCCGCTTCCTCATCGGTCCCAACGGGGCGGGGAAGACGACCCTCGTCGACGTGGTGACCGGTCTCACCAAGCCGGCCGGGGGGACGGTGGCCTTCTGCGGCGAGGCCCTCCTGGGGAAGCCCGAGCACGAGATCGTGAAGCTGGGCGTGGGGCGGACGTTCCAGACGCCGTCGGTGTTCGAGCAGCTCACCGTGCTCGACAACGTCGACCTGGCCGCCACCTTCCGCGAGCCCCTCCGCCGGCTCCTGCGCCGCCGCCGGGGCACGTCGGACGTGGTGGCCGAGGCCCTCGAGGCGGTGGGGCTGGCGCACCAGGCCGGTGACCTGGCCGGCGTGCTCTCCCACGGCCAGAAGCAGTGGCTGGAGATCGGGATGCTGCTGGTGCAGGACCCCAAGCTGCTCCTCCTCGACGAGCCCGTGGCGGGCATGAGCAAGGAGGAGCGCACCCGCACCGGCGAGCTGCTGCACGAGATCGCCCGCACCCGCACGGTGGTGGTGGTGGAGCACGACATGGAGTTCCTCCGCCGCTTCGCCAACCGGGTGACGGTCATGCACGAGGGCAAGGTGCTCTGCGAGGGCACGGTGGCCGACATCCAGGCCAACCCCCACGTGCAGGAGGTCTACCTGGGTCGCAGCCGCGACACCCGCAACACCCTGGAGGTGGGTTCGTAGTGCTCTCGGTGCAGGGGCTGGACGTCTTCTACGGGCGCACCCAGGTGCTGTTCGGCGTGTCCCTGGACGTGCCCGACGGCGGGCTGGTGTGCGTGATGGGGCACAACGGGGTGGGCAAGACCACCCTGCTCAACGCCCTGATGGGGGTGCTCCGCCCCGCTGCCGGGAGGGTGAGCTGGGAGGGTCGGGACATCACGACCATGCCGTCGCACGAGCGGGTGCGGGCGGGCCTGGCCTACGTGCCCCAAGGCCACCCCGTCTTCCCCCACCTGACGGTCAAGGAGAACCTGGCGGTGACCCGGGAGGCGACGGGATCGACCACTGCGGCGGTGGACGAGGCCCTCGACCTCTTCCCCCGCCTGAGGCCCCTCCTCGGCCGGCGGGCCGGCTTCCTCTCCGGCGGACAGGCCCAGCAGCTCGCCTTCGCCCGGGCCCTGGTGGCCCGGCCCAAGCTCCTGCTGCTCGACGAGCCCACCGAGGGCATCCAGCCGTCGATCATCCTGGAGATCGAGGACGCCATCGGCCAGCTCCACGCCAGCACCGGCCTGTCGATGATCCTCGTCGAGCAGTACGTCGAGTTCGCCCTGCGCCTGGCCGACCGCTACGTCGTCCTCGAAGCGGGCGAGGTGACCGCCGCGGGCGAGGCCAAGGCGCTGGAGGACGACACCGTGCGCCGCCTGCTGGCCGTCTAGCGATGAGGCTCAGCCCCCACGAGCAGGAGCGGCTGCTGATCCACGTGGCCGCCGGGCTGGCGCGCGAGCGGCAGGCGCGTGGCCTCCGGCTGAACCATCCCGAGGCGGTCGCCATCCTCACGTCCTTCGTGCTCGAGGGCGCCCGCGACGGCCGGCCGGTGGCCGACCTGATGCAGGCGGGCCGGGCCGTGCTCGCCCGCGAGGACGTCATGGACGGGGTGCCCGAACTGGTCTCGGAGGTGCAGGTCGAGGCCACCTTTCCGGACGGCACCAAGCTCGTCACCCTCCACCATCCCATCTCGTGAGGCCGATCCCGTGACGGTCCCCGGCGAGGTCCTCCTCGGGGAGGGCACGGTGACGATCAACGCCGGCCGGCCGGTGACGACGCTGGTGGTGGTCAATACCGGCGACCGGCCGGTGCAGGTGGGCTCCCACTACCACTTCGCCGAGGCCAACCCCGCCCTCGCCTTCGACCGCCAGGCGGCGTGGGGTCAGCGCCTGGGCGTGCCCGCCGGCACCGCCGTCCGGTTCGAGCCCGGGATCGAGCAGCAGGTCGAGCTGGTCCCGCTGGGCGGCGATCGCATCGTGCCCGGCCTGCGGGGCGATGCGGGCGGGCCCCTCGACGGCCGTGGCTGAGCTCGATCGCTCCCGCTACGCCCTGCTTTACGGGCCCACGGTGGGGGACCGGGTCCGCCTGGCCGACACCGACCTGGTCGTCGAGGTCGAGGAGGACCGCTGCGGGGGCGGGGACGAGGCGGTGTTCGGCGGGGGCAAGGTCATCCGGGAGTCGATGGGCCAGGGCCGGGCCACCCGGGCCGACGGCGCCCCGGACACGGTCATCACGGGCGCCCTCATCCTCGACCACTGGGGGGTGGTGAAGGCCGACGTCGGGATCCGCGACGGGCGGATCGTCGCACTCGGCAAGGCGGGTAACCCCGACACCATGGACGGCGTCCACCCCGCCCTGGTGATCGGTCCCTCGACCGAGGTGATCTCCGGCAACGGCCGGATCCTCACCGCCGGGGCCATCGACTGCCACGTCCACCTGATCTGCCCCCAGATCCTCGAGGAGGCCCTCGGGGCCGGCATCACCACCGTGATCGGGGGCGGCACCGGCCCGGCCGAGGGGTCGAAGGCCACGACGGTCACGCCCGGGGCGTGGCACCTGGCCCGCATGTTCGAGGCCCTGGACCCGTGGCCGGTCAACGTCGTGCTGCTGGGCAAGGGCAACACCACGTCGGCCGAGGCCATGTGGGAGCAGCTGCGGGCGGGGGCGGGCGGGTTCAAGCTGCACGAGGACTGGGGCTCCACGCCGGCCGCCATCGACGCCTGCCTCGCCGTGGCCGACGCCTCGGGGGTGCAGGTGGCCCTCCACTCCGACACCCTCAACGAGGCGGGGTTCGTGGAGTCGACGCTGGCCGCCATCAGGGGTCGGGGCATCCACGCCTACCACACCGAGGGGGCCGGAGGCGGGCACGCCCCCGACATCATCACCGTGGCCAGCCATCCCAACGTGCTGCCCTCGTCGACCAACCCGACCCGTCCCCACACCGTCAACACCATCGACGAGCACCTCGACATGCTCATGGTCTGCCACCACCTCAACCCGGCCGTGCCCGAGGACCTGGCCTTCGCCGAGAGCCGCATCCGCCCCTCCACCATCGCCGCCGAGGACGTCCTGCACGACATGGGCGCCATCGCCATGATCGGGTCGGACTCCCAGGCCATGGGCCGGGTGGGCGAGGTCGTCCTGCGCACATGGCAGACGGCCCACGTCATGAAGCGGCGGCGGGGGCCCCTGCCCGGGGACGGCCGGGCCGACAACCTCCGGGCCCGGCGGTACGTGGCCAAGTACACGATCTGCCCGGCCGTGGCCCACGGCCTCGACAGTGAGATCGGGTCGATCGAGGTGGGCAAGCTGGCCGACCTCGCCCTGTGGGAGCCGGCCTTCTTCGGGGTGCGGCCCCACGCCGTGCTCAAGGGGGGCGTGATCGCCTGGGCCGCCATGGGCGACGCCAACGCGTCGATCCCCACGCCCCAGCCCGTGCTCCCGCGGCCCATGTTCGGGGCCGCCCCTGCGACCGCCGCCGCCGCCTCCCTCAACTTCGTTGCCCCTGCGGCCCTGGAGGCGGGGCTGGACGAGCGGCTGGGCGTGGCCAAGCCGTTCGTGCCGGTGGCCGACGTCCGCCGCCGCACCAAGGCCGACCTGCCCGAGAACGACGCCCTACCCGAGATCACCGTCGAGCCCGACCGGTTCACCGTCCGCATCGACGGCCAGGTGGT
Organism: Acidimicrobiia bacterium; assembly: GCA_046565765.1. Classification (GTDB taxonomy): domain Bacteria; phylum Actinomycetota; class Acidimicrobiia; order Acidimicrobiales; family AC-14; genus JBFMCT01. Next base: position 30,524 of record JBKHXX010000036.1, read on the forward strand.
GGAGGCGAACCCGGCCGCCGAGCTCCCCATGGCCCAGCGCTACTTCCTGTTCTGACCATGCTCCCGCTGCTGCTCGCCGACGGCCGGTTCCCCTCCGGCGGCCACGCCCACTCCGGCGGGGTCGAGGCGGCCGTGGACGCGGGGCGGGTGCACGACGGGCCGTCGCTGCGAGCGTTCCTGGACGGGCGGCTCGCCACCGCAGGCCGGGTGGCGGCGGCCCTGGCCGCAGCGGCTGCGACCGGCCGCCACGACGTCGACCGGTTGGAGCGGGAGGCGTCCGCCCGCATCTCCTCGCCCGCCCTGAGGGATGCGTCGCTGGCCCAGGGCCGGTTGCTGCTGCGGGCGGCGGCGGCGATCCTGTCGGCGGGCGACCTCCCGGTCGGCGACCACCACCACGCCGTGGCTGTCGGCCTCGTCGCCCGGGCCGCCGGCCAGACCCCCCGCGAGGCGGCCCGGTGGGCCGCCTACGACGCCGTCGCGGGGCCGGCCGGCGCGGCGGTGCGCCTGTGCGGCCTCGACCCGTTCGAGACGTGGGCGGCCGTGGCCGCCCTGGCCGTGGCCGTCGAGGAGGTGGCGGCGGAGGCGGCCGCCCGCGCCTCCGACGACGACCTGTGTTCGCTGCCCGCCTGCTCGGCCCCGCTGCTGGACGTGGGGGCCGAGCACCACATCCGATCGGAGGTCCGGCTCTTTGTCTCCTGACCGCGCCGTGCGCATCGGCGTCGGAGGCCCCGTGGGCACCGGCAAGACGGCCCTGGTGGCCGCCCTCTGCCGGGCCCTGGCGGGCGAGCTCCGCCTGGCCGTCGTGACCAACGACATCTACACCGAGGAGGACGCCGAGTTCCTGCGGCACGCGGGCGTGCTCGACGACGACCGCATCACCGCCGTGCAGACCGGCTGCTGCCCCCACACCGCCATCCGCGACGACATCTCGGCCAACCTGGCCGCGGTCGAGGCGCTGGAGGCCCGCCACGCCCCGCTCGACCTGGTGCTGGTGGAGAGCGGCGGCGACAACCTCACCGCCACCTTCAGCCGGGGCCTCGTCGACTCCCAGATCTTCGTGCTGGACGTGGCGGGCGGCGACAAGGTGCCCCGCAAGGGCGGGCCGGGGGTCACCAACAGCGACCTGCTGGTCGTCAACAAGACCGACCTGGCCCCGCTGGTGGGCGCCGACCTGGCCGTGATGGCCAGGGATGCCGCGGCCAAGCGTGGCCCACGGCCGGTGGTGTTCTGCTCGCTGGTGGAGGACCCCGGTGCCGGCGCGGTGGCCGCGTGGGTGCGGGACCGGGTGGCGGTGCGGGTGGGGTGATCGCCCGGGCCGAGCTGGCTGCGGTCAGCGACGGGCGGGGCGGCACCCGCCTGGCCACCGTCCGCTCCCAGGTGCCCGTGGCCCTGCGCCAGACGCCGGGCGCCGTCTACCTCGTGGGCGCGGCGGGGGGCCCGCTGGGCGGCGACGAGGTCAGCCTGGACATCGACGTCGGCCCCGGAGCCTCCCTGACCATCCGCACCGCCGCCGCCTCGGTCGTCCTGCCCGGCCTGCTCCCGTCCCGGCTGGTCGTGCGGGCCCGGGTGGGGGCGGGCGGCAGCCTCGTCTGGCGGCCCGAGCCGACCGTCGCCGCCCGCGGCTGCCGCCACGAGGTGCACGGGCGGGTGGAGCTGGCGGCGGGCGCCCGCCTGGAGTGGTGGGAGGAGCTGGTGCTGGGCCGCCACGGCGAGCAGCCCGGCTCGGTGGCCGCCCGCCTCGACGTCGACCGGGCCGGCGAGCCCCTGCTCCGCCACCAGGTGTCCCTCGGGCCCGACCACCCGTCGTGGACGAGCCCGGCGGTGACCGGCGGTGCCCGCGCCTACGGATCGGTGCTGGTCGTGGCCGACGGGGGGCTGCCGGCCGGCGCCGTCCTGGGCGGGACAGCCGCGGTGCTCCCCCTCGACGGTCCCGGCGTGCACATCGTCGCCATGGCTGCTGACATGATCACCCTGCGCCGGCTTCTCGAAGCCGGCCTCCAGGGAGGGAGCACCATGGCACCGGACGCGCTGCTGTTCACCGACGACCCCGAGGCCAACCGCCTCCTGGCCACCGACCCCCTGGCCCTGCTTCTCGGCATGCTGCTCGACCAGCAGGTGCCCATGGAGAAGGCCTTCCACAGCCCCTACGACCTCAGGGAGCGGATGGGGGGCCGCCTCGATGCGGTCGCCATCGCCGAGGCCGATCCCGACGAGCTGGGAGCGCTGTTCGCCCAGCGGCCCGCCCTCCACCGCTTCCCGGGGTCGATGGCGGCCCGCACCCAGGAGCTGGCCCGGGTGCTGGTCGAGCGCTTCGACGGCCAGGCCGAGCGGGTCTGGACCACCGCCGCCACCGGCCAGGAGCTGTTCGCCAACCTGCGAGGCCTCCCCGGCTTCGGCGAGCAGAAGGCCCGCATCTTCGTGGCCCTGCTGGCCAAGCGGATGGGCATCACGCCTCCCGGCTGGGAGGACGTGGCCGGCGCCTACGGCCAGGCCGGCTGGTTCTCGGTGGCCGACATCGACGGCCCCGAGTCCCTGGCCCGTGTCCGCGAGCACAAGCGGGCCGTCAAGGCCGAGGCGAAGGCGGCGAAAGCGGCGAAGTAGCGTCCGCCCGGTGCGGGTCACGGCCAACGGGGACGAGGTGGAGCTGGACGAGGGCGCCACCATCGGCGACCTGCTGGCCGCGCTCGGCCTGGGCCCGAAGAACGTGATCGTCGAGCGCAATGGCGAGCCGGTGGTGCGAGCGTCGATGGCGACCACCGCCCTGGCCGACGGGGACCGCCTGGAGCTGGTCCGGGCCGTCGCCGGCGGCTGATCGACGGTGGCCGAGGCACGCCTCCAGCACCGCCGGTTGTACCTCTGCACCGCCGACCGGCCGGACCTGGCCCAGTTCCTCGAGGCATGCATCCGGGGCGGGGTGGACATGGTGCAGCTGCGCGACAAGCTGCTCGAGGCCCGGCCCCTCCTGCGGCGGGCCCGCCTGGCCGCTCTCGTGTGCCGCGACCTGGGCGTGCCCTTCATCCTCAACGACCGCCCCGACCTGGCCTTGGAGGTGGGGGCGGACGGCGTGCACGTCGGCCAGGAAGACGCCCCTCCCGCCCTGGCTCGGCGCATCCTCGGTCCGGGGGCGATCGTGGGCTACTCGACCCACGCCCCCGCCGAGCTGGAGGCGGCCCTCGACGAGCCGGTCGACTACGTGTCCGCCGGTCCGGTCTCCGCCACGCCGACCAAGCCCGGCCGGCCGGGGACGGGCCTCGACTACCTCAGCTTCGCCGCCTCCCGGTCCCGCCGCCCCTGGTTCGTCACCGGAGGGGTGACGCCCGACACGGTCCCCGACATGGTGGCCGCCGGCGCCTACCGGTTCGTGGTCGTCCGGTGGCTCACCCAGGCCCGCGACCCCCGCACGGCCGCCGCCGCCCTCCGCCGCAGCATCGACGAGGCCCTCGCCGGCTGAGCCGACGGCGGGACCGCCCGGCCACGCGCTAGGCGCCCGCCCCGCCCGAACGGAAGACGTCGGCGGTGCCGTGGCGCTCCATCCAGCCCAGGAGGAAGGCGACCGCTCGCGGGTCGTGGCGCAGGCGGTGGCCCGCCCCGTGCACCAGCCGCAGCTCGACCTGGTTGCCGGCGGCGGTGGCGAGGGTGCGGGCGTCCTGGACGGGGACGACGTCGTCGTCGGTCCCGTGCATCAGGAGGAGGGGCCGGGGAGGCACCCGGTCGACCACGTCGAGGGCCCGGATGTCGGCCAGCTCCTCGCTCCAGGCGTCGACGTCGGGCGGGAAGGACCGGTCACCGACGACGCCGACGGTGCGGGCCTCGTCCAGGAACCGGCGGGGGTGGGCGGCCCACATGTCGAAGGTGGCCGGTGCGGCCAGGGCGGCCACCCCCCGGATCGAGGGGTCGGCGGCGGCCGCGCAGATCGCCAGGGCCCCGCCCGCGCTCGACCCCGCCACCCAGACGCCCGACACGCCCTCCTCCCGGAGACGACCGACGGCGACCCTCAGGTCGGCGAGCCATCCGGCCAGGGAGAAGTTGCCCTGGGAGCCGCCCGCGCCGCGGAAGTTGAACGTCAGCACCGTCCAGCCCGTCTCCGCCGCCAGCCGGTCGGCCAGCACCGGGTAGGTCTGGCCCGAGGTCGCCGCACCCCCCGGTCCGGAGGGGAACCCGTGGCACAGCACCAGCCCCGGCGGGGGGTTGGCCGCGGTGATGGCGGGCCGGGCGACGTAGCCGGCCAGGCGCAGCCCCCCCGACTCGAACAGCGGCTCCAACGCACCTCCTGACGGACGACCGCGGGACGCGTGACGAGGGGGCGCACGAGCGCGCCCCCTCGTCGAGAACTGCTGGAAAGGAACCCGAAAAGAGCGGATTGCACCGGGTGGGACCAACTCCCGGCCGGTTCTCGGGCGGTGGCTAGCGGGGATTCGCCAGCCCGGTCCAGCTGCCGGCTAGCGGACAGCCACCTCCAGGGTCCCGAAACGACTATCGCTCAGTTGGACCACCTCCTTTCTCTGGTACCCGTTATGAAATCACAACCGGGGAGGAAAGTTGGCGCCTTTCCCGGGATCAGGGTCGATCCTCGGGGTCCCCGAGGGGTCCCACGGCTCCGATCTCGGTCAGGTAGCCCATCTGGGCGTCGAGCACGGCGTGGACCTGCTCGGCGGTGTAGGGGGTCCCCGCCGCCTCCGCCTTCATGAGCACGAAGCCGACCGTCTCCGCCCCGGTGACAACCACCGGGCCCTCGGGATGCGGCCCGGAGCCGTTGCCCGACACCCCCTTGAGGCGGAAGTACTCCAGGTGCCAGTCGAGGATCTGGCGGACGTCGTCGGGGGTCAGCACCGCCGCCACCTCGTCGTCGACGTGGTCGCAGACGTAGGTCACGGCGTCCTCGAAGTTGAACGTCCGCTGGACGGGCAGCTCAGCCAGCCGGCGGGCCTCCCTGCCGATGACGACGGCGGCGATCACGAAGACGGCGGCGACGGCGATGGCGACGAGCAGGACGCCCACGGTCGCCGAGGCTAGCGACCGCCCTGGCCGGGGCAGAATCGGCGGGTGGCCCACTACGCGGACGAGCAGCTGGAGATCACCAGGGTGGTCGTGGGGCCCCTCGACAACAACGTCTTCGTGGCCCGCTGCCGCCACACCGGCCGGGCCGCCCTCGTGGACGCCGCCGACGACGGCCCCATGCTCGTCGACCTGTGCCGGGAGCTGGGCGTGGAGCTCGTCATCGAGACCCACGGCCACGCTGACCACACCCGGGCCGTCCCCGCCGTCCGGGAGGCGGGGCTGCCGGTATGGGTGACCGCCGAGGACGCCCCCCTGCTGCCCGGCTACGACCGCCTCCTGACCGACGGCCAGGTCCTCGAGGTCGGCCGCCTCCGGCTCCAGGCCATCCACACCCCCGGCCACACGCCGGGCTCCATCTGCTTCAAGGTCGAAGGCTCGCCCGTGCTCTTCTCGGGAGACACGCTCTTCCCCGGCGGGCCGGGCGCCACCCGGGGCGACGCCCGCCGCTTCCGCCAGATCCTGCGCTCCATCGAGGAGCGGCTGTTCGTCCTCCCCGACGACACCCACGTCCTCCCCGGCCACGGCAAGGACACCACCATCGGCGCCGAGCGTCCCGACTTCGAGGAGTGGGCCGCCCGAGGCTGGTGACCTGCGGTTTTAGGCAACGAGCCCCCGGATATCGCCGGTCGCCTGCCTAAAACCGAGGGGGCTAGGCCCCCAGGGGGTGGCGCGGCTTGCTGATGAGCTCGATGTCGTCGGCCAGGCCGTCGACCCGGACGTCGTCCTTGTCGACCTCGACGGTCACGCGACGGCCGGCGAGGGGGATGCGGTCGATGCGCAGGTAGTCGATCCCGGGCGGAAGGACGGGTGAGAGCCAGACCTTGCCGTGGGGCACCCACGGGTCGAGGCGAAGGATCGTGCGGAGGAACAGCAGGGGCGAGGCCGCGGCCCACGCCTGCGGGGAGCACGACGACGGGTAGGGGACCGGGAAGGGCACCTCGTCGCGGCTCAGGCCGCCGAACAGCTCGGGCAGGCGGTTGCCCTGGTAGCAGGCGGCCTCGAACTGCCCGAGGATCACCCGCTGGGCCTCCTCCACGAACCCGTAGCGCATCAGCCCCGCCGCGCAGATGGCGTTGTCGTGGGGCCAGACCGACCCGTTGTGGTAGCTGATCGGGTTGTAGCCGACCATGGACTCGCCCAGGGTGCGGATGCCCCAGCCACAGAACATCTCGTCGGAGAGCAGGTGCTTGGCCACGAGTGCGGCCTTGTCCTCGTCCACGATGCCCGTCCACAGACAGTGGCCCATGTTGGAGGCGAGGGCGTCGAGGGGCCGCTTGTCGGCGTCGAGCCCCATGGCGAAGTAGCCCCGGTCGTCGAGCCAGAAGTCGCGGTTGAAGGCGGCCTTGAGGTTGGCCGCCTTGGACCGGAAGCGGGCGGCGGTGGCGCCGTCGCCCATCTCGTCGGCGAAGTGGGCCCGGGCCACGTACGCCCCGTAGGTGTAGGCCTGGACCTCGGCCAGGGCGATGGGCGCCCGGGCCAGGCGCCCGTCGGCGAAGCGCACGCCGTCCCAGGAGTCCTTCCAGCCCTGGTTGGCCAGGCCCCGGTCGGCGTAGCGCTTGTACTCGACGTATCCGTCGCCGTCGCGGTCGCCGTAGTCCTCGATCCAGTCCATGGCCTGGTCGGCGGCGGGCAGCAGGGCGTCGACCAGCTCCCGGGCCAGCCCCCAGCGGCGCAGCTCGCCCAGCAGCATGACGAACAGCGGCGTGGCATCGGCGGTGCCGTAGTAGACCCTGCCGCCGCCCAGCGAGAGCGACGGCGCTTCGCCGAAGCGCATCTCGTGGAGGATCCGGCCCGGCTCCTCGTCGTTGCGGGGGTCGAGCTTGCTGCCCTGGAAGCGGGCCAGCGTCTGGAGCACGCCCAGGGCCAGGTCGGGGTCGAGCAGCAGGGCCATGTACGAGGTCAGCAGCGAGTCGCGCCCGAACAGGGTCATGAACCACGGGGCGCCGGCGGCCACCACCGTGCGCTCGGGGAAGTCGGGGTCGAAGATGCGCAGGGCCCCCAGGTCCTCCGCGCTCTGCGCCACCACCGAGCGGATCTCGGGCCGGTCGCTCTCCACCGCGGGCACGTCCCGCCGCCACTTCTCCAGCCGCTCGTGGGGGGTGGCCTGGGCCACCGGCTGCCCACAGCGGTGGCGCGGCTCGATCTCCTCGTCCTCGATCACGGGCGTGACCTGGATGCAGGTGCTCCAGTGCCCCCGGGCCGGGACGATGAGCTCGAAGCACGCGACGTTGGCCGAGACGTGGGGTGTCCCTCCGATCCCGATCCGCACCCCCTTGCGCACCGCCCCGCGGCGGTAGCGGAACAGCATGTCGCCGTCGGCGGCCGGCTCGGCCAGCACCTCGCCGTCGGAGCGGGGCCGTCCCTCCTTGACCTCGAACAGGTCGGCGAAGTCGGAGTTCACCCGCAGCTCCAGCGAGCAGTACGACGCCTCCTCGCCGAAGTTGTGGATCACCAGGTCCTCCCGCATGCCCCGCCCCACGTAGCGGTACCGGAACACGAGCAGGGCGCTGTCGGCCTGGCCGGCGGCGGGTCGCGAGCGGAGGACGAAGGTGGCTGCGAACGGGCTCGTCCGCTCGGCCGAGAGGGGCTCGGGGCGTTGCTCGTTGACCCGCAGCTCGAGGCGGGACAGGAACCGCGTGTCCCGGAAGAACAGGCCCTGGGGCGTGTCCGGCGAGATGTCGCCGGAGCGGTCGGAGATGCAGAAGGCGGGGCCCTCCACCAGCGTCACCGCTCCGCCGAGCGGGCCGAGGGACGGGCTGGCCCCGGCGAACGTCCAGGGGTCGGTCACGTGGGGGCATCGTATCCGCCCCGGTGCGCCCGTCCGCCACGCCATTTCTCCTACGGGCGTAGTGATAATCTGGACGTGATGGACGCGCCGCTGTTCTCCATCGAAGGGCTGCACGTCGCCGCCGAGGGCGCCGAGATCCTGAGGGGAGTCGACCTCACGGTCCGCCCCGGCGAGGTCCACGCCCTGATGGGCCCCAACGGCTCGGGCAAGTCGACGCTGGCCAACACCCTGCTCGGGCACCCCGACTACGAGGTCACCGCCGGCACCGTCCGCTTCAAGGGCGAGGACATCACCGACTGGTCCACCGAGGCCAGGGGCAAGGCCGGCATCTTCCTGGCCTTCCAGTACCCCGAGGAGATCCCGGGCGTCTCGGTGGTGCAGTTCCTCCGCCAGGCCCTGTCCGCCCGCAAGGGGATGGAGCTGTCCATCCTCGAGCTGCGGGTGGCGATCATGGAGTGGATGGGCCGGCTGGGCATCGACCCGTCCTTCGGCGACCGCTACCTCAACGAGGGCTTCTCGGGCGGCGAGAAGAAGCGCAACGAGGTCCTCCAGATGGCCCTGCTGGAGCCCGAGTTCGCCATCCTCGACGAGACCGACTCGGGCCTCGACATCGACGCCCTGAAGGTCGTGTCCCAGGGCGTGCAGGAGGTCAGGCGCGACCGCCAGGACCTGGGGGTGCTCGTGATCACCCACTACCAGCGGATCCTCCGCTACCTCGAGCCCGACATCGTCCACATCCTGGTGAACGGTCGCATCGTGGCCAGCGGCGGGCCCGAGCTGGCCCACCGCCTCGAGCGAGAGGGCTACGACGCGTGGCGTTGAAGGTCCTCGACGCCGCCCGCGTCAAGGACGACTTCCCCATCCTCGCCGGTTGCGTGCCGCACCGCCCCGGGGGTGACCGCCCGCTCGTCTACCTCGACTCGGCGGCCAGCTCCCAGAAGCCCCGGGCCGTGCTCGACGCCATGGACCGCTACTACGAGACGACCCACGCCAACGTCCACCGGGGCGTCTACGCCATGGCCGAGGAGGCCACCGCCGAGTACGAGGCGGCCCGGGCCACGGTCGCAGCTTTCGTCGGGGCGCCCTCCCCGCGGGGGATCGTCTTCACCAAGAACGCCACCGAGGCCGTCAACCTGGTCGCCCACACGTGGGCCCGGGCCAACCTCGGTCCCGGCGACGCCGTGCTGCTCACCGAGATGGAGCACCACGCCAACTTCGTCCCCTGGCTCATGCTCCGGGAGGAGCGGGGCGTGGAGCTGCGCTTCGTCCCCCTCGGCGAGGACGGGTACCTGGTTCTGGACGACCTGGACCGCCTGCTCGACGGGGTCAAGCTGGTGGCCGTCACCGCCATGTCGAACGTGCTGGGTACGCTCCCGCCCGTCCGGCGCATCGCCGATGCGGCCCACGCCGCGGGGGCGTTGGTCCTGGTCGACGGGGCCCAGTACGTCCCCCACCTGCGCACCCGGGTCGACGACCTGGGCTGCGACTTCCTCGCCTTCTCCGCCCACAAGATGTGCGGGCCGACCGGCATCGGCGCCCTGTGGGCCCGGGAGAGCCTGCTGGAGGCCATGCCCGCCTTCCTGGGCGGCGGCGAGATGATCCGTGACGTACGCATCGACGGCTGGCTGCCCAACGAGATCCCCTGGAAGTTCGAGGCGGGCACCCCGCCCATCGCCGAGGCCATCGGGTTCGGGGCCGCCGTCGACTACCTCGAAGCCCTCGGCATGGACGCGGTGCGCGACCACGAGGTGGCCCTCACCGAGTACGCCCTGCGCACCCTGGGCGAGCGCCACGGCGCCGACCTGGTGGTGCACGGCCCGACCGACGTGCACGAGCGGGGCGGGGTGCTGTCGTTCGCCTACAAGGGCATCCATCCCCACGACCTGTCCCAGGTGCTCGACCAGGCGGGCGTGTGCATCCGGGCCGGCCACCACTGCGCCAAGCCCCTCATGCGGCGGCTGGGGGTCAACGCCACCGCCCGGGCCTCGTTCTACGTGTACAACGACGAGCGCGACGTCGACGCCCTCTCCGAGGCGTTGCTCTCCGCCGCCGACCTGTTCGCCTAGGGTCGGCGCCGACCATGGCCGGGCTCGAAGACCTCTACCGCGAGATCATCCTCGACCACTACCGCAACCCGCGGAACAGGGGCGAGCTGCCCGTGCCGCCGGCGAGGCGGGTGGAGGGGTTCAACCCCCTGTGCGGCGACGAGGTCGTCGTCTACGTCGAGGTCGACCCGGCCACGGGCACCGTGCTCGACGTGAAGATCGCCGGCCAGGGCTGCTCGATCAGCCAGTCCTCGGCCTCGATGATGACGGGGGCGGTCAAGGGCAAGACGGTCGACCACGTGCGGGAGGTCATCCGGGCCTTCAAGGCCATGATGTCGATCCACGAGCGGGGCCTCGACGGCGACGGCCGGGAGGTCACCGAGGCGGTGCTGCCCGACCCCTCCGTGGCCCTGGGCGACCTGGAGGCGTTGCGGGGCGTGGTCAAGTTCCCGGTGCGGATCAAGTGCGCCACGCTCTCGTGGAACACGCTGGCCCAGGCCCTCGACGAGGCCGGGGCCGAGGCCGGGGCGCGCTGAACCGGTTCCCGGCCCGCGTCGCCACCCTGGTCTTCGTGGTGGCGCTTCCCCTGGCCGCCTGCGGCGGCGGCAGCTCGGGCGACGACAGCGAGGGTGCGACGGCCACGACGGCGGCCGCCGCCGGCGGCGGTGAGGCGACCACCACCGTCGGCACGACGTTCACCGGCGAGGGCAGCGACGCTTTCTGCCGCCAGTTCCGGGCCTACGCCGACAGCAGTCGCCGCCTCGCCGAAGGGGGCAACCTCGACGTGCGCACGATCTACTCGGAGGCGGCCCGGGCCGTGAGCGAGTCGGTGGCCATCGCCCCGCCGGAGATCCGCCGGGACGTCGAGGTGGTGGCCGACGCCTTCGTCGCCCTGGTGCGGGAGCTGGAGGCGGTGAACTACGAGATACGGCGCGTGCCGTCGGCGGTGGTGCTGCGGTTCATGTCCGAGGAGCTGACCACCGCCACCGAGCGGGTGGAGGCGTACTCCCGGTCCGTCTGCCGCCTGGGCAACTGAGTGGACGGCGACCGCATCCGCCGGCTCCTGGGCTCGGGCGCCACCGTGCTCATGCCCGGCGTCTGGGACGCCCTGTCGGCCCGCCTGGTGGCCGAGGCCGGCTTCGAGGTCTGCTTCCTGTCGGGCTACGCCACCGCCGCCACCCTGCTCGGCATGCCCGACTTCGGCTACCTCACCCAGGGCGAGATGGCGGAGGTGGCCCGCCGGGTGTGCGGCGCCGCGCCCGAGGTGGCGGTGGTGGTCGACGGCGACACCGGCCACGGCAACGCCCTCAACACCATCCGCACGGTCCGGCTGTGGGAGGCGGCGGGGGCGGCCGGCATCTTCCTCGAGGACCAGGTCTGGCCGAAGAAGTGCGGCCACATGGCCGGCAAGCGGGTGGTCCCGCGGGAGGAATGGCTCACCAAGCTGCGGGCCGCGGTCGAGCACCGTGACCGGCTCTTCGTGGTGGCCCGCACCGACGCCCGGGCCGCCGTCGGCCTGGAGGAGGCGTGCGAGCGGGCCCGCATGGCCGCCGACGTGGGCGTGGACGCCATCTTCGTGGAGGCGCCCGAGTCGGTCGAGGAGATGGAGGCGGTGGCGGCGGCCACGCCCGGGCTGGTGCGGGTGGCCAACATGATCGAGGCCGGGCGCACGCCGCTGCTGACCCCGGCCGAGCTCCACGACCTGGGCTTCGACCTCATCGTCTCGCCGCTCACCGGCCTGTTCGCGTCGGCGCGGGCCCTGTCGCACGCCTACGGCGTGCTGCGGGCCAAGGGCTCGCTGCGGGACGACCTCGACCTGGTGACCTCGTTCGAGCAGTTCAACGCCGTCGTCGACCTCGACCGCCACTACGAGCTGGAGGCGCGATACGCCGAGGCCGACGGGCGCGAATGAGCCTGGGCGGCCTGGCCCTCCAGCCCTTGCGCCGGCGGGACTTCGCCATCATCTGGATGGCGGCGCTGGTCTCCAACGTGGGGACGTGGATGCAGACGGTGGCGGTGGGCGTGCTCATCGCCGAGGTGACCGGCCAGGCGGGGTGGACGGGGCTGGTGGCGGCGGCCGCCTTCCTCCCGATCGGGTTGCTGGCCCCGGTGGGCGGGGCCATGGCCGACCGGGTCGACCGGCGCCGGTGGCTGCTGCTGACGACGGTCGGGGAGACCGTCTTCGCCGCCGGCCTGGCCGTGCTGGTCGGCACCGGCCGGGTCAACGCCGGCGCCATCACCCTGCTCGTGCTGGCCGGCGGGGCCATGGCCGCCCTGGGCTTCCCCGCCTACCAGGCCCTGCTCCCCGACCTCGTCCCCCGGGAGGAGATCCTGGCCGCCACCTCCCTCACGCTGGCCCAGTACAACCTCGGACGGGTGGTCGGACCGGCCCTGGCCGGCGTGGTGCTGGCCGTCGGGTCCTACACCTGGGCCTTCGCCGTCAACGCCGCCTCGTTTGCGGCGGTGATCGTGGCCATCCTCCTCGTGCGGGTGCCGCCCAGCCGACCGAGGGTCGAGGAAGGCGGGCTGTGGACGCGGATCGTGGCCGGGGCCCGGGGTGCGGCGGCGGAGCCGGGCTGCCGGTTGGCCATCCTCTCCATCGCCGTCACCGCCTTCCTGCTCTCGCCGTTCATCGCCCTCGTGCCGGCGGTGGCGCTCAAGCTGTTCGACAACCCCGACACCGGGACGTCGGTCCTCATCACCGCCCAGGGGGTGGGGGCGGTGATCGGCGCCCTGCTGCTGGCCTGGACGGTCGAGCGCTGGGGCCGGCGGCGGGTGCTGGTCGCCGACATGGTCCTGCTGCCGCTGCTGCTGGTCGGCTATGCCCTGTCACCCACCCTGGCCGTCGCCACCGTCCTGCTCCTGCTGGTGGGCATGGCCTACGTCGGCCTGCTGTCGGGGTTCGGGGCGGTGGTGCAGCTCCGCGCGCCGGAGGCGCTGCGGGCCCGGATCCTGAGCCTGTACATGGTGGCCCTGGGCGTGGTGTACCCGATCGGTTCGATCGTCCAGGGCTTCCTGGGGGACCGGCTGGGCCTGCGGGTGGTGACCGCCGGCACGGCCGTGCTGTTCATCGCGGTGGTGGGGCTGGTGGCGGTCTCCCGCCCGCGGGTGGCGGGCGCCTACGACGACCCGCCCGGGGCAGCCGAGACCGACGCCGAGCTGCCGCCCGCGGCGGCGGCCACCGGGCCGGCGGCGTAGATCGCCCCGGGGCACGGGCTGGCCCGACCGGGTCAGCGTCGGTTGCGGCTGCCTCAGCCGGGCCGGTAGGAGGGCAGCCCGTCGCCTTCGACCGAGACCGGCGGGGCCCCCAGGGCGGTCGCCACCGCGTTCCAACCGGTGCGGTCCCACGCCGCCACGGTGTCCTGGACGTTGCCGTCGGTCCCGACGAGGAAGATCGTCGGCACAGACGTGATCCGGTAGGCGTTGGAGACGAGGTAGGGCGGCGACTCGCTGAGGGTGGGCACCCGCTGGCCCCATCGCTCCCGGTAGGCCTCGAGCTTCTCGGGCGGGTCCTGGCCGATCGCCACCACCCGGGCCCCGCCGTCGGCCAGGGCCTGCACCTTGGGGGCCACCATCTGGCACACCGGGCACGTCACCTTGAAGAACACCAGCGCCACCGGCTCGTGCTCCCAGGGCCTGGTAACCACGTCGCCGGTGGCGATGTCGGTGAGGCGGAAGGAGGGGGCGGGGTCGCCGGGGTCCAGCGGCACGCCGCGGATGGTACCGGCGGTTGGTAGCTTCGACGCCGAGGTGGGCATGCGGGGTTCGGGACAGCGTCGGGCGGCAGGCGGGTGGCGGGCGGCCCTGGCCGTCGCCCTGGCCGGGACGTTGCTCGGCGGATGTGCGACCGGCGGCGGCGAAGAGGCGCAGCTGAGCGCCCGGCCGGCGGGGATCGACCTGGCCGTGGGCGACGTGGCTGCGGCCGTGCCCGAGGACGGCCCCACCGGCACCACCACCACCGTCCCGGCCGCGGCGGCCGAGGCCGCGCCCCTGCCGGGCCTGGCCGTCGGCGCCGAGGGCCCGGTCGTGCAGAAGCTGGAGCAGAAGCTGGAGGCGCTCAAGTACTTCGTGGGGTCGATCGACGGCAAGTACGACGCCGACACCCGCGACGCCGTGCTCGCCTTCCAGAAGGTCACCGGTATGGAGCGCACGGGGCGGGCGACGGACGACGTGGTCGCCGCCGTGGAGGCCGCCACCGGCGTGCCCGAGCCCCTGGTGGGCGCGGGCGGGTACCGGCGGGTGGAGGTCGACCTCGACCGCCAGGTCCTCTTCCTCTACGAGGGCAACAAGCTCGACGTGATCCTGGGGGTCTCCACCGGCAGCAACCAGCGGTTCTGTTCGGAGGGGTGGTGCCGGCGGGCGGTCACGCCCACGGGGGCGTTCACCGTGTACGAGAAGCGCACGGGCTGGGAGAAGAGCCCCCTCGGCTGGCTGTACAACTCGCAGTACTTCAACGGCGGCATCGCCTTCCACGGGTCGCGGTCGGTGCCCGCCCACCCCGCCTCCCACGGCTGCGTGCGCCTCCAGATGAGCGCCGCCGAGTGGTTCCCCGACCGGATCACGGTGGGGACGCCCGTCTACGTGGTGGCCGCCGACGAGCCCCGGCCCACGCCCGTGGGCCTCACCCCCACGACCATGCCGACGACCGTTCCCTCGGCGGTCGCCGAGACCCCTGCCACCAGCGCTCCGGCTCCCACCACGACCGTCCCCAACCTGCTCAGCCAGCTCCTCGGTCCGGCCACGACGGTCAAGCCGTAGCGTCCAACCTCAGACGGCGGTGGGCGAGGGGGGCGTGTCCTCGGGGTCGAGCCCGGGCGGCCCGGTGTCCTCCTCGTAGCCGGCGTACCCCGTGGCCTCCAGCTCCTCGGCCAGCTCGGGGCCCCCGCTGGCGACGATGCGGCCCTTGCGCAGGATCGAGACCCGGTCGGGGACGAGCTCGATGAGCAGCCGGCTGTAGTGGGTGATCACCAGGGCCCCCACGCCGATCTCGTCGGTGAGCTGCTGCACCCGGCGGCTGACGGCCTTGAGGGCGTCGACGTCGAGGCCCGAGTCGATCTCGTCGAGGACGGCGATCTTGGGCCTCAGCACCGCCATCTGCACGACCTCGTTGCGCTTCTTCTCCCCGCCCGAGAACTCCACGTTGAGCGAGCGCGTCAACAGGGCGGTGTTCATCCCCACCCGGTCGGCCTCGGCGGCCAGGCGGCCGCGCACGTCGCCCACGTCCCGCCCGCCGGCTCGCAGCGCCTCGGCCAGGGCGTCCTCCAGGGGCACCCCCGGCACCTCGGTGGGGTACTGCATGGCCAGGAACAGCCCGGCCTGGGCCCGTTGCCACGGCGCCAGGCCGATCAGCTCGGTGCCGTCGAGGGTGACGCTGCCGGAGGCGACCGTGTAGCCGGGACGGCCCATCACGACGTGGGCGAGGGTGGACTTGCCCGAACCGTTGGGGCCCATCACGGCGTGCACCTCGCCGCTGGAGACGCTCAGGTCGATCCCGCGCAGGATGTCCTGGCCGTCGACGCCGGCCACCAGCCCGGAGATGGCCAAGGTCGAGGTCACGGCAGCTCCACGATCACGTCGGCGCCCTGCACGCTGACCCGGTAGACGGGGACGGGCTTGGTGGCGGGCAGGGTCTGGGGCTTCCCCGTCTCCAGCGAGAACGTGCTCCCGTGCTTGGGGCACTCGATCTCCCGCTCGTCCTCCCACACGTCGCCCTCGGAGAGCGAGTAGTCGGCGTGGCTGCAGCGGTCGCCCAGGGCGTAGAAGTCGTCGCCGATGCGGACGAGGGCGATGCGGTGCTCGCCGACGTCGAACCGCCGGGCCGTCCCCGGCTTGACCTCGTCGATGCCGCACAGCCGTTGGCGGACCGTCGCGCTCACGAGGACAGCGCCCCCTGGCCGGTGAGCCGGCTGGCGACACCCGCCCGGATGGACCCCACCAGGGCGGGCGCGGGCAGCCGGTCGAGCACCTCGCCGAAGAAGCCGAGCACGATCAGCCGCTCGGCGGCCTCGGGCGGGATGCCCCGGCTCTCCAGGTAGTACAGCTGGTCCTCGTCGATGGGCCCCACCGCCGAGGCGTGGCTGCAGCGCACGTCGTTGGTCTCGATCTCCAGGTTGGGCACCGACTCGGCGCTCGCCCCCTCGGAGAGCACCAGGTTGCGGTTCGTCTGGAAGGCGTTGGTGCCGGGCGCCTCTTTGCGCACCCGGATCAGGCCGGAGTAGACGCTGCGGCCCTGGTCCTGCACCGCTCCCTTGAACAGCAGGTCGCTGGTCGACGACGGGGCGGCGTGGTCCTGGAGGGTGCGGAAGTCGTGCATGCGGTCGCCGTCGGCGAAGTAGACGGCGTTGAGGTAGCTGGTGCCCCCCTTGCCGGTGATCGACGAGTCGGTGCGCACCCGGGCGTAGTCACCGCCCAGGGCCACCACCGCCGACGACAGGCTGGCGTCGCGCCCCACCCGGCTGGCCTGGTAGCCGGTCTGCCACGCCCGGGGCCCGAGGTCCTGCACGTTGAGGTAGCGGACCCGGGCCGCGTCGGCCACGTCCAGCTCGACCACCGGGTCGACCAGCAGGCGGACGTCGGCCGACCCCTGATGTTCCACGACGGTGATCTCGCTGTCGGGCCCGGCCTGCACGATGGTGCGGGGAAAGGCGGCCGTGCCCTCGCCGTCGAACCAGTGGACGACCAGGACGGGCCGGTCGACGGCGAGCCCGGCCGGCACCCGCACCAGGGCGGCCCCGGGCAGGAAGGCGGCATTCAGCTCGGTGAAGGCGTCGGTGGAGGCGCTCGCGACCCCGCCCAGCACGTCGTCGCCGTCGGCCACCGCGGCGACGTCGCCCACGACCAGGCCCCGCTCGGCCCAGACCGGGTCGACGGAGGCCGAGACGATCTGGCCGTTGCGCACGATCACCACGCCCGCCGGCGTCCCGGCCGCGTCCAGCACCGGCTGCAGGGCGGACGGCACCGCCCCGTCGCCCGCCTCGACGGGCACGGGCGGTGAAAAGGCGTCGAGGTCGAGCTGGGAGATGCGGCTGTAGCGCCACACCTCCTCCGCCTCGGTGGGCAGCGCCTGGGCCGCGAACCGCTCGGCCGCCGCCACCCGGCGGGCGCGCAGCCAGTCAGGCCCCGGAAGGGCGGCTGCGGCGTCGGGCGTGAAGGAGCTCAAGCGACTGAGTCTAGGCGGGCCCCGGTGGCCCGCTTACTGGGCTCTACGGCCCCGGGCCACTTCCTGGGTGAGGTCGTCGGAACCGTCGGCCGACCGGCCAGTGCCGTTGGGGGCGTCGGCCTCGGCCGCCGCCTCTGCCGCCAGCGGCCGGGGCTGGGGCTTGCGACGGACGACCCGGCCGGCGGCCTGGTCGACCAGCGCCCCGACCTCGTCGCCGTCGATCGTCTCCTTCTCGAGCAGGTTGCGGGCGACCAGGTCGAGGCCGCCGCGGTGCTCCCGCAGCACGGCCCGGGCCCGGTCCTCCTGCTCCCGGAGGATGCGCTCGACCTCCTCGTCGATCACGCGGGCGGTGTCGTCGCTGTAGTCGCGGGAGTGCATGAGGTCCTCGCCGAGGAACACCATGCCCTGCGACCCCCAGGCCATGGGACCGATGCGATCGCTCATGCCCCACTCCCGCACCATCTTGCGGGCCAGCTCGGTGCAGCCGACGAGGTCGTTGTTGGCGCCGGTGGAGATGTTCCCGAAGACCAGCTCCTCGGCGATGCGACCGCCCAGGCGGACGACCAGCGAGTCCTCGATGTAGGGGCGGGGGTAGATGTGGCGCTCCTCCAGCGGGAGTTGCTGGGTGACGCCCAGGGCCATGCCGGTGGGCAGGATCGTGACCTTGTGCACCGGGTCGGCGTGCTCCAGCACGTAGGCCAGCACGGCGTGGCCGCCCTCGTGGTAGGCCACCATCTCCTTCTCCGCGTCGGAGAGCACCATCGACTCCCGGCGCTGGCCCATGAGCACCCGGTCGCGGGCCGACTCGAAGTCGACCATGTGGATCTCGGCCGCCCCCCGGCGCACCGCGAACAGGGCCGCCTCGTTGACCAGGTTGGCCAGGTCGGCGCCGCTCATGCCCGGCGTGCCGCGGGCGATGGTGGTCAGGTCGACGTCGGAGGCGAGCCGCTTGTCCTTGCAGTGCACCTGGAGGATGGGGAGGCGGTCCTCGAGGTCGGGCAGGGGGACGACGATCTGGCGGTCGAAGCGGCCGGGACGCAGCAGGGCGGGGTCGAGGATGTCGGGCCGGTTGGTGGCCGCCATCATGACGATCCCCTCGGTGGTCTCGAACCCGTCCATCTCCGAGAGCATCTGGTTGAGGGTCTGCTCTCGCTCGTCGTGGCCGCCGCCCAGGCCGGCGCCGCGCTTGCGGCCGATGGAGTCGATCTCGTCCACGAAGATGATGCAGGGGGCCTGCTTGCGAGCGGTCTGGAACAGGTCGCGCACCCGGGCTGCGCCCACGCCCACGAACATCTCCATGAAGTCGGAGCCGGTGATCGACATGAACGGCACCCCGGCCTCGCCGGCCACGGCCCGGGCGATGAGGGTCTTGCCCGTCCCGGGCGGGCCCACGAGGAGCACGCCCTTGGGGATGCGGGCGCCGATGTCCTTGAACTTCCCGGGGGACTTCAGGAACTCGACGACCTCCTTGATCTCCTGCTTGACCCCGGCGTAGCCGGCCACGTCGCTGAACGTCGTCTTGGGCTTCTCGGTCGTGTAGACCTTCGCCTTCGAGCGGCCGATCGACATCAGCCCGGCCATCTGGCCCTGGGCCCGGCGGCCCATCCACACCCAGAACCCGATGATCAGGGCGATGGGCAGCAGCCACACGATGATCGACCCCAGCAGGTTGGAGCTGGGCGGGTTGAACTTGTAGGCGACGCCCTTCTCCCGCATCAGGGCCAGGTCCTCCTCGGGGATCTCGGTGGGCCCCGTGGTGGTGAACTCCTCGTCGCCGTCCTTGAACTCGCCGGTGATGCGCGAGGTCTCGTTGGAGATCTCGACGCGGGCCACCTCGCCGGCCACCACCTTGTCGCGGAACTCGCTGTAGGTCAGCTCCTCCGACGACGAGCTGCTCAGCACCGGGGAGAGCAGCACGACCAGGACGGCGACCGTGATCAGGCCCCAGACGATCGGCCGGGGCCATCCGGAGGTGCCGCCGGGAGGCGTGGGCGCGCCGGGACGGTCCTTCCGCGAACCCCGGGGGGGCGGGGGCTGGCGGCTCATGGTGCCCCATGCTAGGCCCCATCGCCCGGGTATCTCCGCCACCCGCCCATCCCCCGTTCCCGGGGACCGCTTCGGTACGGTGGACGGGATGGAGCGCGCCCGCCTGTGCCGCCGCCCCGGATGCGCGGAGGCCGCCACCGCGGCCCTGTCCTTCCAGTACGCCTCCCGCACCGTGTGGCTGGACGACCTCGGCGAACGCGAGCCGCACACCATCGACCTGTGCACCATGCACGCCGACCGGGTGACCCCGCCCAGGGGCTGGGTCGGCAAGGACCGGCGGCGGATCGCCGGCTCTCCCGCCCGCGCCGCCTCCTAGCCGGCCCCTAACCTTCCGTCCCGTTTGGACGACGCACCGGACCAGCCCCGATGGGGCCTGGGCGAGGCCATCCTGGGCTTCGTCGTGGGTCTCGTGCTCTCGAGCCTGTTCGCCAGCATCTGGCTGGGAGCGGGTCGGGACACCGAGGAGCTGAGCCTCGGGGGCCAGGCCTTCGCCTCCATCGGCCTGTGGACCGGCCTGGTGGGGGCGGTCGTCTACTCCGCCCGCCGCAAGGGCTCGGGGAGCGTGCGGGAGGACTTCGGCCTCGACGCCCGTCCCGTCGACCTGCTGGTCGGGGGCGTCGCCGGCGTCGGCGCCCAGGTCGTGCTCGTCCCGGTGGTGGCGCTGCTCCTGCGGCCGCTGCTGGGCGAGCCCGACGTCTCGGGCCCGGTGGAGGACCTGGTCGACTCGGCCCGGGGCATCGGCGTGGCCGGGCTGTTCCTCTTCATCGCCGTCGGCGCGCCCGTCGTCGAGGAGCTGTTCTTCCGCGGCCTCGTCCTGCGCTCTCTGCGGCGGCGGGCGGGGACGGTGGTGGCGGTGATCGGCTCCTCGGTACTGTTCGGGCTGGCGCACCCCCAGGACCTCCCGGGCGACGCCCTGGCCCTGGTCATGATCAGCCTGGCCGTGCTGGCCAGCCTCTTCGCGGTGCTGGTGATCCGCACCGGCCGCCTGGGGCCGGCCATCGTCGCCCACGCCGTCTTCAACGCCTGGACCCTCGCCCACGTGCTGGGCGACCAGGGGGTTTGATTCAACGCTCAAGTTCCTCGGCGGGGATGCCGATGCCTCTGCTGCCTGTAGGAGGGTTCGAAGGAAGGAGGGGTCATGACGTGCCCCCACTGCCGTGCCGCCGTCGTCCTCGAGATCGCGACCACCATCGCCGGTAGCCGCTACACCATGCACTCCTGCCCCGCCTGCGAGACCCGCTGGTGGGATCGGGACGGCGAGCCGGTCGCCCTCGACCGCATCCTCTCCACGGTCGCCACCGCCTGACCCGAGCTGCCCGCTGCGGGATGCAAACATGGAGGGATGCGCCAGCTCCGGCTCCCTCGCCCGGCCGTGCCGTCCGGGCTCCGGCGGGACGGGCAGCCGGCCTCCGGGGACGACCCGTCGGCGCCGCCGCCGCGCCGCCGTGAGCCGGTCGTCCTGGGCCGGAAGAAGCCCTCGCCCGAGCAGATCGTCACCTTCGGCGTCGTCACCGCCGCCGTCATCTTCGTCTTCAGCCAGCTCCAGCCCAGCCTGATCTTCGCCAACACCACGCCGGCGGGCGGCGACATGGGCGCCCACGTGTGGGGCCCGGCCTACATGCGCGACCACCTCCTCCCCAACTTCCGGCTCACCGGGTGGGGGGCCGACTGGTACGCCGGCTTCCCCGCGTTCTTCTTCTACTTCCCGCTGCCCTCGCTGCTGATCGTGGTCCTCGACGTCGTCCTGCCCTACGGGGTGGCGTTCAAGCTGGTCACGATCCTGGGCCTGGTGGGGTTGCCGGTGGCGGCGTGGGCGTTCGGCCGGCTGATGGGCATGCGCTTCCCGGGCCCGGCCCTGCTGGGCGTGGCCGCCGTGCCCTTCCTGTTCGACCGCTACTTCACCATCTACGGCGGCAACATCCCCTCCACCCTGGCCGGGGAGTTCTCCTTCGCCATCAGCCTCTGCCTGGCCCTGGTGTTCCTCGGCCTCGTCGGCCGTGGGCTCGACACCGGCCGCCACCGCGCCATCGCCGCCGTGGTGCTGGCCCTCACCGGCCTCAGCCACCTGCTGCCCACCATCTTCGCGGTGACGGGGGCGTGCGTCCTGCTCCTGCTGCGACCGGGCAGGAGCCGGGTGAAGTTCCTGGGCGCCATCTTCGGCGTGGGCGCCGCCCTGGCCGCCTTCTGGTCGATCCCCTTCTTCTTCGGCCTGCCCTACATCAACAACATGGGCTGGGAGAAGATCACCGAGTACAGCAAGAACCTCTTCCGGTGGTCGAACCCCAACAGCCTGCGCCTGGTGCTCATGCTGGCGGTGGCGGGGGCGATCACCTCGGTCCTGTTCCGCCGCCGTACCGGTCTGTTCCTGGTGGGGATGGCCACCATCTCGGCCACGGTGTTCGTCATGGCGCCCCAGGGGCGGCTGTGGAACGCCCGGGTGCTGCCCTTCTGGTACCTCTGCCTCTACCTCCTGGCTGCGGTGGCCGTCACCGAGGCGTGCCTGGCCATCGCCCAGCTCTTCGCCCGAGATCCGCACGTCCCTTCGATGCCGCTGTTGCGGGCCACACCGGTCGTCGCCGCCCTGGTGGTGTGGGTGGCGGTGGGGCTGCCCCTGGGGGTGGTCCCCGACTGGCTGCCCGCCCCCCAGACGGCGGACAGCAGCTACATCCCCGCCTGGGCCCGGTGGAACTATTCGGGCTACGAACGAAAAGACGCGTTCCCGGAGTACGACGCCGTCATCAAGACCATGCGGGAGGTGGGCAACACCAACGGCTGCGGCCGGGCCCACTGGGAGTACGAGTCCAACCTCGACCGCTTCGGCACCCCGATGGCGCTCATGCTGCTGCCCTACTGGACCGACGGCTGCATCGGGTCCATGGAGGGCCTGTACTTCGAGTCCTCGGCCACCGTGCCGTACCACTTCCTGAGCGCGGGCGAGCTGTCCAAGGCGCCGTCCAACCCCCAGCGCGACCTGCCCTACCGGGCCATGGACGTGGCTGCCGGCGTCCGCCACCTCCAGATGCTCGGCTCCCGGTACTACATGGCCTTCTCCGACGAGACGGTGGCCCAGGCCAGCCAGCACCCCGACCTGCGGCTGGTGGCCACCACCGGCACGTTCAACACGTCGCAGGGCCCCCGCACCTGGCGGGTCTACGAGGTCGCCGGCGCCGAGCTGGTGACGCCGCTGGCCTTCGAGCCGGCCGTCGTCACCGGCTACGACAAGAAGGGCGAGCGGCCCTGGCTCGACTTCGCCGTCAACTGGTACATGGACCCGAACGCCCACGACGTCTTCCTCGCCGCCGACGGTCCGAGCGAGTGGCAGCGCATCGGCATGCAGGAGGTCCCGTCGACCACCAAGACCATCGGTTCGGGCGTGTCCGTCGACGTCCCCGCCCGCCGGCCGACGCCGGGCACGGGCGTCACCAACATCAAGTCGGGCGACGACTCGCTGTCCTTCGACGTCGACCGGCCCGGCTCCCCGGTCCTGGTAAAGGTCTCCTACTTCCCGAACTGGAAGGTCTCCGGCGCCGAGGGCCCCTACCGCGTCACCCCCAACCTCATGGTCGTCATCCCCACCGAGCAGACGGTGGAGATGCGTTTCGGCTACCGGGCCGCCGACATCCTGGGCTGGCTGGTGGCCGTGGCCGGCGTGGTGGCGGTCGTGTACTTCGTGCGCCGCGGCCCCGTCGACCTCGACGGGCCCGACGAACCATCACCGTCGCCTGCCGGCCAGGAGCGGAGAGACGCCGGTGCCCACCCGGGCGAGGCCGACCGCCCAGAGCCGGTCAGCGCCCGCGACCCCGGGCCGTAGCGGCGCGCCAGCCCTCGTACGATCTGCCGGCGTGGACCTGACCTTCCGCGGGACCGATCCCGCCCGCCCCGAGCCCTCGGACGAGCGCCTGGTCGCGCCCTCGCCCCGGCCCGTCGCCCCCGCGCCCCGCCGCGAGGCCGACCGGAGGGTGCGGACCGCGGTCCTCGCCGCCCTCGCCCTGGGGGTCGTCGCCCGCTTCGCCAGCGCCTCCGACCTGTGGTTGGACGAGGTCCTCACCGTCAACATCGCCAGCGTCCCCCTGGCCGACCTACCCGACGCCCTGCGCAGGGACGGCGCCCCGCCCCTCTACTACGCCCTCCTCCACTTCTGGATGCGGATCTTCGGCGACAGCACCTTGGCGGTGCGGGCCCTCCCCGGGCTGATCTCCGTCACCTCCCTGCCGCTGATGTGGCTCGCCGCCCGCCGCCTGGGCGGCGAGCGGTTGGCGTGGGCCGCCACCTTGCTGCTGGCGGCCGGCCCCTTCGCGGCCCGCTACGCCACCGAGAACCGGATGTACTCCCTGGTGACGGTGCTGGTGCTGGCCGGCTTCCTGGCCCTGCACAGCCTCCTCAACGGTGGGGGGCGACGCCCTGCGCTCGGCCTGGCCGCCGCTACCGGGGCCCTCCTGCTGACCCACTACTGGAGCTTCTACCTGCTCGCCGCAGTGGTGACGTTCCTCATCCTCACCATGCGGCGCGGCGCCGAACCGGCCCGCTCGGGCGCCCTGCGGGGCCTGGTGGCCATCGCCGGAGGTGGACTCCTGTTCCTCCCCTGGGCCCCTGTCTTCCTGTACCAGCTGCGGAACACGGGCACGCCGTGGGGCCGCCCGGGCGAGCTGCGGTCGATCTTCGACACCGTCTTCCACTTCGCCGGCGGCTACTGGAACGCGGGGATCCTCCTGGGCCTGGCCTTCTTCGCGCTCCTGGCCCTGGCCCTGACCGCCCGCCCCGTCGACGGCCGCCACCTCCTCGTCGACCTCCGCCCCCACCCTCCTGGGTCGATCCTGGCCTCGGTCGCCTTCGGCGCCCTCGTCCTCGCCATCATCGCCACCAAGCTCAGCGGGTCCGCCTTCGCGGTGCGCTACGCGGCCGTGCTGTACCCGCTGTTCATCCTCACCGTGGCGCTCGGGGTGGACGTCTTCACCGACCGCCGGGTGCACGCGACGATCCTGGCGGTGCTGGTGACGGTGGGGTTCTGGGCCGACGTTCCCAACGTGGTGGGTAACCGCACCAACGCCGGCCGGGTCGCCTCGGAGCTGAACGAGCTGGGCCGGCCCGGCGACCTGGTCGTCTACTGCCCCGACCAGCTCGGTCCCTCGGTCAGCCGCCTGGTCGAGAACCCGGAGCTGGTGCAGTTCGGGTTCCCCCGCCAGAACCCGCCCCACCTCGTCGACTGGGTCGACTACGAGCGGGTCAACAAGTCGGCCAGCACGTCGGCCTTCGCCCGCATGCTCGACGAGCGGGCGGGGCCGGCCAACAACGTGTGGATCGTGTGGGCCCCCGGCTACAAGACGTACGGAACCAAGTGCCAGAACCTGATCGAGCGGCTGGGGGAGGCGCGACCCGATTACGACCGGGTGGTGACAATCTCGACGCGGTACTTCGAACGCCCGGGGCTGGTGCAGTTCCCGCCGGCCGCGGCAGGGTGAGGAGAGCATGACTGACGCCGTGACATCCAAGGCAGGATCCCAGGCAGGCCCCGACGGGCTGAAGGTGGTCGTCATCGGGGCGGGCCCGGCGGGGCTGACCGCCGCCTACCAGCTGGGCAAGAAGGGGGCCACCGCCACCGTGCTGGAGGCCGACTCGGTGGTGGGCGGCATCAGCCGCACCGCCCAGCGGGACGGCTGGCGGTTCGACATCGGGGGCCACCGCTTCTTCACCAAGGTGAAGGAGGTCGAGGACCTGTGGCACGAGATCCTGCCCGACTCCGACTTCCTCCTCCGGCCCCGGATGAGCCGGATCTACTACAACGGCAAGTTCTTCGACTACCCCCTCAAGCCCATGAACGCCCTCAAGGGGCTCGGCCTCAAGGAGGCCGTGCTGTGCGTGGCCTCCTACCTGTGGGCTCGAGTACGTCCGCCGAAGGACCAGAGCTCGTTCGAGGGCTGGGTGTCGGCCCGCTTCGGCAACCGCCTCTACCGGATCTTCTTCAAGACCTACACCGAGAAGGTGTGGGGCGTCCCCGCGTCGAGCATCAAGGCCGACTGGGCGGCCCAGCGCATCAAGAACCTCTCGCTGTTCAAGGCCGTGGCCAACGCCATCCTGCCCAAGCGCAACCAGAAGGACATCACCAGCCTGATCGAGGAGTTCCAGTACCCCAAGTACGGGCCGGGGATGATGTGGGAGCGCTGCCGGGAGCTGGTGGAGGCCCAGGGCAGCAAGGTGGTCATGGAGTCGGGCGTCACCAAGGTGCACCACGAGGGCGGCAAGGCGGTGGCGGTGACGGCCGAGCACGACGGCCAGCCCACCCGCTATGAGGCCTCGCACGTGGTCTCGTCCATGCCCATCACCACGCTGCTCAAGATCATGGACCCGCCCCCGCCGCCCGAGGTCCTCACCGCCGCCAACTCCCTCACCTACCGCGACTTCCTGACCATCGCCCTGGTGGTCCCCGAGGCGGACGGGTTCCCCGACAACTGGATCTACGTCCACGACCCCAAGGTCCGCCTGGGCCGGATCCAGAACTTCGGGTCCTGGTCGCCCTACCTGGTGAAGGAGGGGCGCACCTGCCTGGGCCTCGAGTACTTCGTGTTCGAGGGCGACGACCTGTGGACCAGCGACGACGCCGACCTGGTCGGGCTGGGCAAGCGGGAGCTGGGCGCCCTCGGCCTGGTCGACCCGTCCAAGGTCGAGTCGGGCTACGTGGTGCGGATGCCCAAGGCGTACCCCATGTACGACGGCACCTACAAGGCCAACGTGGCCGTGTTGCGCAAGTGGCTGGAGGCCAACACGCCCAACGTGTATCCGGTGGGGCGCAACGGGATGCACAAGTACAACAACCAGGACCACTCCATGTACACCGCCATGCTCTCCGTGGAGAACATCCTGGGGGCCGACCACGACATCTGGAACGTCAACGTCGAGGCCAAGTACCACGAGGAGAAGAAGGCGGGCGACGCCGCCTGAGCCGTTTGCCCCGGCACGAACCGGGTAGGAACTCCAATTCGTGCTTCACGAAGGGAGTCGTCCCATGCTCACGCTCACCCCGAACGCGACCACGGTGATCCGTTCGCTGCTCGACGGGTCGCAACTGCCTGAGACCGGCGGTCTCCGCATCGCCGGCGCCAGCGACGGCCAGCAGGCGTTCACCGTCACGACCGCGCCGACGCCCGAGGCGGGCGACCAGGTCGTCGAGGACAGCGGGGCCCGGGTCTTCGTGGACGTCACCGCCGCCCAGGCCCTGGGCGAGACCGTGCTCGACGCCGACGTCGACGAGCAGGGCAACATCCAGTTCCTCATCACCGCGCAGGCGGGATAACCCCTCGCCGCTCGCGCCACAGCGCGAGCCGCAGCCGGCTCAGGGCCAGGATCGTCCGGGGGATCCTCCGGGCGATCGAGCTGCGCGACGGGCGGCGCTCCTCGACGGTCACGGGGATCGCGGTGACCCGCAGGCCGGCCCGCTCGGCCCGCAGGATCAGCTCGGTGTCGAAGATGTCCGTGCCGTAGCGGCAGGACGCGGCCAGGTCCTTCAGCGGCGCCCGGCGCACGACCTTGATCCCGTGGGTGTCGGCCACCTTGAGGCCGAAGCCGAAGCGGAGCACCACCGAGAACACGGCGGTGACGGTGCGGCGCGCCCACGCCCGGGTGTCGACCGCACCTGCGCCCCGCTTGGCCCCCACCACGATGTCGGGCCCGTCAGGCTGGTTGAGCACCCGTACCGCGTGGTCGAGGAACCCGAAGTCGTAGTAGTCGACGTCGAAGATGGCCACCAGGTCGCCGTTGGCCTCGAGGAACCCGGTGCGCAGCGCCCCGCCGTAGTCGGCGCCCGCCAGGGTCAGGGCCCGGACCTCGGCCAGGTCCGCCTCCAGCTGGCGGGCGATGAGCGGGGTGGCGTCGGTGGAGCCGTTCTCCACGACGACCACCTCGAACGGCTCGCCTCGGGCGCGCATGGCTTCGACCACCTCGCGGATGGCCGGAGCGAGGAAGCCCTCCTCGTTGTGGGCGGGCATGACGACCGACAGCACGCCCCCGGAGCGTAGGCCAGGGCCGGCCGCCAACTACTGTTGGGCCTTCATGTCCCTCGACGCGATCTTCAAGGCCTACGACATCCGGGGCACCGTCCCCGACGAGCTCGACGCCTCCGCCGCCCGGTCCATCGGGTGGGCCTTCGCCCGTTTCGCCGGCGCGCCGCGGATCCTCGTGGCCCGCGACATGCGGGAATCGGGCGTGGAGCTGTCCACCGCCTTCGCCGAGGGGGCCACCGAGGCGGGCACCGACGTGGTCCTCCTGGGCATGGCCTCGACCGACCTCCTCTACTTCGCGGCCGGCGCCCTCGACGCTCCCGGGGCCATGTTCACCGCCTCCCACAACCCGGCCAAGTACAACGGGATCAAGCTCTGCCTGGCCGGGGCCCGCCCCGTGGGGCAGGACACCGGCCTGGCCGACATCAAGAAGCTGGCCGAGGAGGGGCCGCCCGACGCTCCATCGGGGGCCAAGGGCTCGATCAGCGAGGACGACCTGATCGACCGCTACGCCGACCACGTCCGCACGTTCATCGACGTCGACTCGCTGCGGCCGCTGAAGGTGGTGGCCGACACCGCCAACGGCATGGGCGGCCTGGTCGTCCCCCGCGTCTTCGAGAAGCTGCCGTTCGAGCTGGAGGTGCTGTTCCCGGAGCTGGACGGCTCCTTCCCCAACCACCCGGCCGATCCCATCCAGGCCGAGAACCTGCGCGACCTCCAGGCCCGGGTCCTCGACGTGGGCGCCGACGTGGGGCTGGCCTTCGACGGCGACGCCGACCGGGTGTTCCTCGTCGACGACAAGGCGCAGCTGGTGTCCGGGTCGCTCACGACGGCCATGGTGGCCGACGTCATGCTCGAGAAGCATCCCGGCGCCACCATCCTGCACAACCTCATCTGCTCGAAGGTCGTTGCCGAGGTCGTGCGTGAGAGGGGCGGCACGCCGATCCGAACCCGCGTCGGCCACTCCTTCATCAAGGGCGAGATGGCCCGCACCGGTGCGGTGTTCGGCGGCGAGCACTCGGGTCACTACTACTTCCTCGACAACTACCGGGCCGACTCCGGCGCCATCGCGGCGATGGTGGTGCTGGAGCTGCTGTCCAAGGCCGACCAGCCGCTGTCGGAGCTGCGCAAGCCCTATGAGCGGTACGCCGCGTCGGGCGAGATCAACACGACCGTCGACGATCCCAAGGCGGTCATCGAGGAGGTCGCGGCCGCGCACGCCGATGCTGAGCAGGACCGCATGGACGGGCTGACCGTGGATCATGGCGACTGGTGGTTCAACCTCCGCCCGTCCAACACCGAACCGCTGCTGCGCCTCAACCTGGAGGCGCCCACGCCCGACGAGGTCGACGCCCGCGTGGCCGAGGTCCTCGCCATCGTCAACAAGGAGGCATAGGTGGCGCTCAACCCCAAGCTGCTCGAGGTCCTCGCCTGTCCGGAGGACAAGGGCCCGCTGCTGTACTTCGAGGACGAGGATTCCCTCTACAACCCTCGCCTGAAGCGCCGCTACGCCATCAAAGACGACATCCCGATCATGCTCATCGACGAGGCTGAGACCGTGGGTGACGACGAGCACTCGCGGCTCCTCGCCAAGGCCGAGGCCGACGGGATCAAACCGACCTTCGAGGCCTGATGAGCGCCGAGCGCCTCGACTCCCAGAACCTGTTCGACGTCGCTGCCGGCCTGCCCGAGCAGGTCGCCGACGCCGCCCGCGCCGCGAAGAACCTCGACCGGCTCCCCACGAAGGAGCACATCGAGAACGTCGTCGTCCTGGGGATGGGCGGCTCCGGCATAGCCGGCGACATCCTCCTCGCAACGGCAGCGCCGTTCATGCCGGTGCCGGTGGTGGTCGTGAAGGGCTACGAGCTTCCCGCCTTCGTCGGCGAGGGTTCGCTTGTCATTGCCATCTCGTTCTCCGGCAACACCGAGGAGACCATCGAGGCGGCAACGGAAGCGGCGATGCAGGGAGCGAAGATGGCGGTGGTGGCAAGCGGCGGCGGCCTCGCCGACCTCGCCCAGGGTTGGGGCGCGCCGGTCGTGGGTGTCCCCACCTCGATCCCGCAGCCGCGAGCTGCCATCGGTGCGCTCGCCATCCCGCCGCTGGTCATGCTCGAGCAGGT
>JBKHXX010000037.1:0-3493 GCA_046565765.1 Acidimicrobiia bacterium
CGGCACCAGGCCAACGACGCCGGTGGCCAGCGCAGCGCGACGGAGCCGCCGCCGCTCGGGATCGCGGAGGCGGTCCACGATGGCGGCGAAGGCCGCCGCCTCCCGGTCGGACAGCCCGGCTCCCATCGCTGTCACGGGACGCGGCGGGGGTCGCTCACCGCCGCCTTGGCCTCTTGGCAGATCGTGAGCGCCTTGACCTGGTCGGAGGCCGCGTTGCACGTGTTGTCCACGAACTGCGCCTCCCGGCCCTTGAGGTCGATGCCGAACTTCTTGGCCGCCTCGGTCCACTCGGCGAGGGACCCACACGCCTCGACCGACGGCAGGAACGGCGCCGGCCGCCCGGCCGCTTCCATGTTGTGGCCGTCCATGATCGCCTGGCTGCACGCGTCGGAGGGCTCGCCGGCCAGGGCGAGCGGGTCATCGCCTCCGCCGCCTCCTCCCCCGCCGCAGGCTCCAGCGAGAACCGCGAGTCCCAGCACCCACGCCGCCCCCAGACGCCCGGCGCGCCACGGTCGATGCGCTCGTCGGTTGCGGGGCGCCCGCTGCGGCGGCCCGGCGCGGCCCGGGGCCGGATCGGTTCCGGACGAGGCGGGCTCGGCCATCTCCACCTCCTGGTCGGGCTGGTCTCTACACCTTCCAGCGGCGGGAAGGTCAAGACGCGCTACCCGGACAGCTGCCTCGGGCCCGCTCCCGCAGCCGATGGCGCTCTGGGCCGTGGCGGCGGCGAGGGTCGTGTGCGCCTCGCTCCCAGGGCGACGGCCACGGGCTCGTTCTCGGCCCGCTGGCTGTGCTCGATGACCGCGCAGTAGCACCCGTCGTCCCTGGGAAGCTCGTCGGCCTTCGCCTTGAGCGAGATGAGCTCTCGACGCAGCTCGGCCATCTCCGCCATACGTCGGTCGAGGTCGGCCACCTGGCGGTCGAGGACGCCGAGCACGTACTCGCACGGGCGTTCGTCTCGCTCGCGGAAGCCGAGGATCTCGGCGATCTCCGACAGGGACAGGTTGAGCCGCTGGGCGGTGCGCACGAAGCGGAGGCGCTCAACGTCGTCGGTGGAGTAGTCCCGGTAGCCGGAAGGCTGGCGCTCAGGGTCGGGCAGCAGGCCGATGCTCTCGTAGTAGCGGATCGTCTTGGGGTTGAGGCCCACCAGGTCGGCCAGCTCGCCGATGCGCACCCCTACTCCTCTCTCCCCCGCCGACGCTCAGGAGACGGCAAACCCGACCTCCTCGAGGCGGGCCCGCAGGTCGGCCTCGGTCACCTTGGAGTCGTCGAAGCTGATCTTGACGTCGTTGGTCGCCGAGGAGGGCACGACCATGCTGACCCCGGAAACGCGCGACAGGGCGGTTCGGATGGTGTTCTCGCAGTTGGCGCAGTGGATCTCTGCGACCTGAAACGTCCTGGTGATCACTCGACCTCGCTTCGATCGGCACATTCTGATGCTAGACGTTCCAGTTGGCTAGAAGGTCAAGGCGTTCCTCGCCGGGTCAGGGGGACGTTGACCTTCCAGGGGCGGGAAGCTGTTCAATCGGGTCATGACCTCCGCTGGACCGGCCACCGACAACACCGCCTCGCCCGGGTGGCTCGACGAGACGATCGGCCCCGACGGCCTCGCCCGGTTCCGTGCCCGCATCGGCGGGCTCCACTGCTCGCTGTGCACAGGGACCCTGGAGAAGGCCCTGGGCCGGCGGCCCGGGGTGGCCAAGGTGGCCGTCAGCCTCACCCACGAGCAGGCCCTGGTCGAGTACGACCCCGCCCAGGTCCGTCCCCAGGACCTCGTCGACACCCTCCGCGACATCGGCTACACCGCCCGGGACCCGGCCAAGGTCCGCCCCTACGAGGAGGAGGAGGCGGAGCTGGTCCGGGAGGGGCGACGACTCCTGTGGGGCGTGGCCTTCAGCCTGGAGACCATCTCGGTGCTCATGTCGGTGGCCGGCGTGTGGTTCATGTGCGCCGCGGTGGCGCTGAGCTTCCTGGCCGTCGCCTACCTCCTGCTGCGGCCCCGGGGCGTGGCCACCGCCGTGGCCGGCACCGCCGGGCTGGCCGTCGTCTCGGCGGGAACGCTGGCCCTCGAGATCAGCGGGGCCATCGAGCCGGCCGTGCCGTGGATCGTGGCGGCCTTCGCCCTGGCCATGGTGTTCGGCCTGGCCCGCCACATCCTGGTCATGTCGGTGCAGTCGATCCGACGGGGCATCCTCAACCAGCACGTGATGCTCGAGGCGGCGGCCTTCGCCGGCCTGGTGGGCGGGACCATCGGCCTCGTCTTCCGGCCCGAGGACTACCCCACCGGGCCCTTCTTCGGCGTCTCGGTGCTGGTGGCCACCTACCACCTGTTCTCGGAGTGGCTCTCGCTGCTGGTCAAGACCCGCAGCTCCCAGGCCATAAAGCGCCTCCTGGACCTGCAGCCCGATGTCGCCCGAGTGGCTCGCGACGGGGTCGAGCGGGAGGTGCCCATCGCCTCGGTGATCGTGGGCGACCTCGTGCGCGTCCGCCCGGGCGAGCGGGTCCCGGTCGACGGCGAGGTGGTCGACGGCCACTCGGCGGTGGACCAGTCCTTCGTGACCGGCGAGCCCGTGCCCGTCGAGCGGGCTCGGGGCGATCGGGTGATGGGTGGGTCGATCAACGGCAGCGGGACGCTGCTGGTGCGGGTCACGGCCATCGGCGAGGAGAGCTTCCTGGCCCAGGTGGTTCGCCACGTCGAGGACGCCCGGGCGCTCAAGCCGGGGATCCTCCACCTCGTCGACCGCATCCTGCGCATCTACGCCCCGGCGGTCCTGCTCCTCTCGGCCGGGGCGTTCGCGGCCTGGACTGTCGGCTCGTCGCTTCTCGGAGACGAGGCCGACTTGGAGCGGGCCACCTTCGCCGCCCTGAGCGTGCTGGTGATGGGCTACCCCTGCGCCGTGGGCATCGCCGCCCCGCTGTCCATCGTCCGAGGAGCCGGTGAGGCAGCCGACGAGGGCATCATCATGCGCACCGGCGAGGCCTTCCAGGCCTTCCGCCAGGTCCGCACCATCGTGCTCGACAAGACGGGGACGCTCACCGAGGGGCGCCCGACCGTCCGGGAGATCGAGGCCGTCGGCAGCGCAGACGAGCTCCTGGCGCTCGTCGCCGCCGCGGAGTCGTCATCCGAACACCCGCTGGCCCAGGCCGTGCTCACCGCCGCCGTGGAACGAGGTCTCGACATCCCTGCGGTCGAGGACTTCGACTCCGTCGCCGGTCGCGGCGTCCTGGCCCGCATCGGCGGCCACCGGGTGCTGGTCGGACGGCCGAGCTTCCTCCAGGGCGACGGCGTCGACCTCTCCGCTCTCGAGCGTCGGGTGGCGGAGCTCGAGGAGGCCGGTCGGACCGTCATCGCCGCCAGCCGGGCGGGGGCGCTGCTGGGTGTGATCGCCTTCGACGACCGCCTTCGGGCCGACGCGGCGGACGCGGTGGCGGCCATGGGGCGGGCCGGCATCCGGCCGGTGCTCGTCACCGGTGACAACGAGCGGGCCGCCGGCCG
>JBKHXX010000038.1:0-83018 GCA_046565765.1 Acidimicrobiia bacterium
CTGGGCGTCCCCTCCGAGGACGAGGACGGCGCCGAGCTGACGCTGCGCCAGCGCATCGACCGGCTGCGGTCGGCCGAGCCTCTCGTGGCGATCGTGGCCGCGGCCCCGCCGCCCAGCGGCAACGGGGCGGGTGATCCCGTACCGGCCGACGTGGGCCTGGTCGACGAACCCTTGTCCGAGACCGGCGAGCCGGTCGCGGGGGACGAGCCCGACCCCGAGACCGACGAGCCCGACCAGGAGGCGGTGGGCGTGGTCGGCGAGGGCGGCGGGGCGGCCGACGGCGGCGGGGAGGGCGAGGTCGGCGGGGAGGGCGACGGCGGCGGGGCGGCCGACGGCGGCGGGGACAGGGGCGAGGAGGGCGGGGAGGGCGGCGGAGAGGCCGGCGACACGGACGAGGCGCACGACGACACGGACGAGGCGGACGAGGACGAGGACGAGGGCACAACGGGTGAGGGGGAGCCGGGCGGGGCGGTCGACGTGGTCGACGTCGACGAAGACTCGGGGGCGGCGCCCCTGGTGGAGGCGGTGCGGGCCCTCGAGGAGGCGGCGCGGGTCGAGGCGGAGCTGGCCCCCGGCGCGGCGGCCTCGGTCGACATCGACGGGCTGAGCGAGACGCTGGCCGGGCTCCAGGACGAGGTGGCCGCCCTGCGCACGCTGGTCGAGTCGCTGGCCACCGACCTGCGGGAGCGGCTGGAGGCGGTCCACGAGGAGGTGCTGGTCCTCACCGGCAAGCTCCAGCCGACGGGCAC
Organism: Acidimicrobiia bacterium; assembly: GCA_046565765.1. Lineage (GTDB taxonomy): Bacteria > Actinomycetota > Acidimicrobiia > Acidimicrobiales > AC-14 > JBFMCT01. The sequence goes on from JBKHXX010000038.1 coordinate 750, forward strand.
GGAGGTGGTCGTGCTTCCCAAGGCCCTGGAGCAAACGGCCGACCTGCCGCCCCTCCCCGACGCCCTGATCGATCCCACCGGCCCGATCGAGGACGACGGCCACAAGCCCCGTCGCCGCCGGCTCCTCCTGGTGGTCCTCCTGGTCCTCCTCGGCCTGGTGATCGCCGGTCTGATCGTGGTCACGGTGGTCTTCGGCTGGGACGCCGTCCGCGACGAGATGACCGACCTGACCTCAGCTCTCCCCGTGTTCTCGACGGTGGGCTCCGGCCCGCCGGAAGGAGTCGTCCCGTGACCCTTGCCTCCCCCTCCGAATTGGTGCGGGTGGCGGCCGTGCAGGCCGCCCCGGTCTTTCTGGACCGTCGCGCCACCACCGAGAAGGCGGTCGCCATGATCGGCGAGGCGGCCGACCAGGGCGCCCAGTTGATCGTCTTCCCGGAGGCCTTCATCCCCGCCTACCCGGAGTGGGTGTGGCGGGTCCGCCCGTGGGACGAGCGGTCGACCGCCCTCCAGGCCCGCCTCTTCGACCAGTCCGTCATCGTCGGCAGCCGCACCACCGAGGTGCTGGCCGACGTCGCCCGCCAGCGCGGCGTGTTCCTGTCCATCGGGGTGAACGAGCGGGCCGAGCGCAGTACCGCCCTGTTCAGCACCCAGCTGCTGTTCGGGCCCGACGGCTCGGTGCTCTCCCGCCACCGCAAGCTGATGCCCACGGGGGCGGAGCGGCTGGTGTGGTCGATGGGCGACGGCTCGGCCCTCGAGGCCATCTCCACCTCCATGGGGCGCATCGGGACGCTCACCTCGTGGGAGAACTACATGCCGCTGGCCCGGGCCGCCCTGTTCGCCCAGGGCGTCGACGTGTACGTGGCTCCCACCTGGGACAGCTCGGACGTGTGGCCCGCCACCCTGCGCCACGTGGCCAAGGAGGGGCGGGTGTTCGTGGTCGGCTCCAACTCGATCCTGCGAGGCTCCGACATCCCCGAGCACCTGCCGTACCGCAACGACCTCTACGGCGCCGACGACGACTGGCTGGCGTTGGGCAACTCGGCCATCGTCAGCCCCGAGGGCGAGGTGCTGGCCGGCCCGCTCCAGCGGGAGGAGGGCATCCTCTACGCCGAGATCGACATCCAGACGGCCCGCACCGCCCGCCACCAGTTCGACCCCTTCGGCCACTACGCCCGCCCCGACGTGCTGCGGCTGTTCGTGGACATCGAGCCCCGGTCCCCCGTCTCCTTCGCGGGGGCGTCGGACGACTGATCCGGCCGTAGGGTGAGGCGATGCCGGAGCTTCCCGAGGTGCAGGCCATGGCCGAACGGCTGGAGGCGGCGGTGGGCGGGGCCCGCTTCGAGGGAGCCACGGCCCTCCAGTTCTCCGGGCTGAAGACCTACGCCCCGCCGCCGGAATCGCTCGCCGGGCGGACGCTGGCGGGCGTGGGGCGGCGGGGGAAGTTCGCCCTGCTCGACTTCGGCGGGCCGCGCATCGCCTTCCACCTGTCCCAGGGGGGCCGGGTGGACGTGGAGGACCCGCCCAAGACGACCCGTCCCAAGTTCGGTGTGGTGCGGTTCCGCTTCGAGGACCGGCCGTCGATCCTGCTCAAGGAGTTCGGCACCGAGCGCAAGGCGGGGTGGTGGGTGCTGGCCGAGGGCGACGACGGGCCGCTGACCTCCCTGGGCCCCGACCCGTACTCCGAGGAGTTCGCCGAACTGCTGCTGACCGGCCAGGACGGGCGGCGGGTGCACACCCTGCTCCGGGACCAGCGGACGGTGGCCGGCATCGGCCGGGGCTACTCCGACGACATCCTCCACCGGGCCCGCCTGTCCCCCTACGACAGCCTGACCTCCCTGGAGGAGGAGGCCCGGCGGCGGCTGCTGGAGTCCACCCGCGAGGTGCTCGACGAGGCGCTGGTGGCGGAACGGAAGCGGGCAGGCGGCCTTCCCACCAAGATCGGGGACCATTTCACCGTCCACGGGCGGCACGGCACGCCCTGCCCCCGCTGCGGCGGTGACCTGCGGCGGGTGTCCTACGAGTCCTACGAGGTGACGTACTGCCCGGCGTGCCAGACCGGCGGCAAGGTCCTCGCCGACCGGCGCCTGTCGAGGCTGGTGCGGTAGGGGCTGGCCGCGGTCAGCGGCGGCTGGCGGCGGCCGCCTCGGCCCCGTGCTGGCCGCCCTCGAACACCGCCACCTTCACGCCCCGCTCGGCCAGGGCGGCGAGGAAGGGGCCCGGTTCGACCAGCCCGGCCAGGCCGGAGGCGCCGGTGCGGGCCAGGCGGCCGTCGAGGGCCCAGCGGGCGGCCATGGCCGCCACCGCCCCCGACGCCACCGCCGGCCGGTCGACCGCCCCCAGCACCCGGTCGTCGAGCGACGTCCCCTGCGACCCCCGGACCTCGACCCGCAGGGCGCCCAGGGTGCCCTCGGCGTTGTCGCGGCGGATCTTGGGCAGCCGGGAGAGCAGGAGGGCCTTACGCCCGCCCGCGGCCCGGGCGGTGATGCGGGTGGCGTCGGGGAAGGCCCCCAGGAGGAGGGTGGGCTCGGCCAGGGCGGCGCAGTAGCAGTCCACACCTCGCAGCGGGTCGGGGAACCAGCACAGCTCCCGGCCGGAGCCCCCTCGGCGCGACTCCCACGCCCCGTCCCGCCAGTCGAGCCCGTCCTTGTTCACCGCTTCCAGCTGCTGGTGCTCGCACGACGGCCCGCCGGTGCCGACCTTGGCCACGTGCACCTCCTCCACCCGCTCGAAGCTGCGGGCGGCGAGGGCGGCGAGGACACACGACAGGCCCGGGGAGAACCCGGCGCCGACCACGACGTGGCGGTCGCGCCCCTGGGCGGCGGCGTCGAGGGCGAGCAGCTGCTGGACGGCCACCAGGTCGTCGGAGACGGACACGACGTGGGCGCCCCTCGCCAGGGCGGAGGAGGCGGCTTCGGTGTGGCTGCCCGGATAGGCGAGGACCACCACGTCGCCGTCCTCGGCCTCGCTGGACGACCCCACCCGGGCCGGTTCGCCCAATGACTCGGCTACCGCCTCGGCCCGGCCTTGGTCGGCGTCGACCACGACCACGTCGTCGAGCGGGCCGAGGTACTGGAGCTGGCGGGCGGCGCGGGCACCGACCGCACCGACCCCCACGAAGACGGCCCGAACGGGGGTCAGCGCAGCTCCGGACCGGTCAGCTCACGCCACCCGCCGCCCTTGGGCTCCTCCACCGTGGCGCCGCGTAGCCGCAGCACACCCGCCACGAGCGTGGCGATGCCCACCGCCAGCAACCCTCGCCGGACCTTGACCATGTGGGGCTAGCTGGAATCGAACCAGCGACCTCATCCTTATCAGGGATGCGCTCTAACCGACTGAGCTATAGCCCCCATCAAAACCGCAGGTCAGAGGCTAGATCTGACCGCTTTCCGTGTCGAGCAGGCCGAGCACAACGCTTGCAGAGCACTTCGCTTCGCCTCCGCGTCGGCGGCATGCGTGGACTTGTCCCGTCATGGAAGGGTCCAGTCTACGGGCCCCTGATCGGTCCGAGCGCATGTGGCCGCGCGGTGTCGTCCCCAGCGCGCGCAGGCCGGTCCGTCGCGCCGAAGTCCACGAGACTTCCAGCCGCTCAAGGTGAGGGCCGTGCCACAAGCTTGATGAGAGGGTCTCGACCTGTTGAGTGAAGGTAGGTCGTCACGATATGTCCTGTGCCTCGTGTCGAATCTCTTGAACCGTCCGGCCCTGCTCGCTCGCGTACCGGCCGAGCGCCTCACGAGGATTGACCTCGTTGCCGACGCCCAAGCTCGGTGGAGGAAGGAGCAACACCCGAGGTTGGCGGCGCTCGATACGGCGTTTCAACTGCGGCAGATAGGCGAGAAGGTGCCCCCATTCGGCAACCGGATCGTTGAAGGGTTTCCGCCACGAGATGACGGCAAGCCGGAGGTTGGAAAGCACCCATAGCTCCTCCGGCTGGTCCAGCTGATGCCAGTCCCGGGTAACCAACGCGTCGAAGCCATCATCGACAGCACGCATGTAGATGAGCCAGTCGGGCGTCCCGGCGTCGGTAAGGCTCGGATCATGGTCATAGACATGTACAGCCGCGACAGTGGCATCGACGGATGCAAGGTCGAAGCCGGGTGGCCGTGGGAAGTTCTGATCGAGGAGAAGCCGCAGGTTCATGCGGCCCTGCGAAGTCGATCCTCCAATTCGATTGCGTCATCAATCCGCTCGGCGTCAAGTTCCGGATAGAGCGCAAGTATTCGGGCCGTATCCAGACCCCGCTCTTTCCGTAGCGCGTGAAGAGACGCCGTGGGGATGCGCGTCGACCGAACGACCGGCTGACCACCCATAACCCAAGGAGAGATGACGGTCAGGTGCGACGGCGTGAGCAAGTCAGGACCCCAGAGTCGCTTACGACCCAATTCAGCGATGGGTTCAAGGAGGTCAAACACTTCCAGGAACCGTGCCATGCCGCCTAGGATCTGCTGGCCGGTGAGGCGGTCAACTGTCTCCTCCCCCAAGAGAACAACCGAGCCGTTGCTCCGAACCTCAGTGACCTCCTGCGCAGCGTCGGCCATCACCGCTCGCAGGGCTGACACGCGAGCGGCCGCATCAGGACGGTCATGACCCTGCTGGCGTAACCACGCCAGCAGACGTGCGAAGCTCAGATCACGGTACGACCAAGCCTTTGGGCGAGCGTTTCCGAAGTCCGGCTCCAGCACCCCCGCCTCGGCCCAGTCGTACAGCGTTCGCGCAGGTACGCCCGAGAGCTGACCGGCCCTCTCCGTTGTGTAGCGACCGCGTGGATGGCGGAAAGCGAAGAGAACGAGTTGCTGCTCCGCCTCGCTCAAGGACCGAGTCCTCGTCATGCCGCACCCCGGACCCAATAGCCGTGGACTTCCGCCCATTGCCTGACGACGCTCCAATCCCACACGACAGATCTGCCGACCCTGGCGAGCGGCGCCGGGAAGCCCCGGTCGCTCTTGGACCACTTCCGGACGGCCTCTCGGGAGACGCCCAAACGACGGCCGATCTCGGCGCCGGATACCAGGTCGGCGGACATAGCTCCAGGTTGCCACATGTCAACCTCGGATGTGCTCTAACCGACTGAGCTATAGCCCCCGCGCGTGACGGTCAAGTCTACGGGGCGTCGGCAGGTGCGGGCACACGTGATCGGCGTGCCCGCACGTGCGTCGGTCGGTACGGATGGCTAGGCGGCGACCGGCTGGCGGCCGAGCTCCGCCTTCACGGGGCGGGACAGGAGCAGGGCGACGGCGGCGATGCCGAGGAGGACGGTGGCGACGGCGGCGGCGGTCACGGCCCCGCTCGTGGGGTCGAGGAAGTACGGCATGGCGGAAAGGACGTTGAGGACGGTGATGACCAGCGTGGTCCGCCATCCCCACCGGCGGCGGTTCCACAGCCCCCACGCACCCAGGGCGGCGATGGCGCCCACCACCACGCCGACGACCTTGGCGTCGGACGGCACGTCGTCGCTCAGCCCCGGCAGGAAGACCGACAGCTGCAGGGCCACGTTGACGACGAGGGAGGCCAGAATGGCGCGCTCGACGGCGGCGTGCGACCGGTTCATGGACGTCCTCCATCGGTCGCCCGGGCCATCCACGGCCGCGGGATCCACAGGGGCAGGTACCGGCTGGTCCGGGCCATGTAGGCCAGGGCCCGGCGCACGGGCGGCCTCATGCCCGAACCGCGGCCAGCACCGACGCGTGGACCCGGTAGATGTCGACCCGGTCGGGGCCGTCGAGGAGGGCGGGGTCCTCGCCGGGGAGCAGGGTGGTGCCGAACACGGCGTCGGCGATCCGCTCGAGGGTCTCGACGGACATGGCCAGGGTGAGCACGACGATGGCGGAGTCCGCGGGGTGGCACAGCACGTAGGTGCGGACCAGCCCGGGGGTGTCGCGGATGGCGGGGGCGATGCGCTCCTGCCCCCCCCGCCGCAGGGCCTCGTTCTGGGCGGCCGAACGGGGGCCGTCGAACCAGGTGGCCTGGCAGACGGTGGCGTCCGCCATGGCGGCCGGGCCGTCGAGGCTGTCGAGCACGTCGTAGACCTCGTCGGTGGCGAGGGGGAAGGGACGGGGACCCATGGCCGCCGCGGTGCGGTCGGAGGCCGCCACCGCGTTCTCCTCGGTGTCCCAGAGGGTCACGTTGAGGCCCTGGCGGGTGCCGATCTGCAGCATCAGGTGGATGCCCTGGAAGCCGGGGTGACGGTCGATGACGTCGGTCAGGCGGCTGGCGGCGGCAGGCTTGGCGAACTCCTCCGGCAGGTTCCGGACGATCTGGACTCTTGCGTGCATCGTTCCTCCCGTAGCTCATCTGGATGACAGGAGCACGATGCGCCGATCGGGCCGGCCGCGCATCCGTACGACCACGTCACTCGAGTACGTACTTCTGCGGGCCGCTCAGTCGCGGGCCAGCACCCACGCCGCCAGCTGCGTCCTCGAGGAGAGGTCGAGCTTGGTGAGGATCCGGCTCACGTGGGTCTCCACCGTCCGCTCGGAGAGCACGAAGTGCTCGGCGATCTCCCGGTTGGACCGGCCCTCGGCCACCAGCGCCGCCACCTCCCGCTCCCGGCGGGTGAGAGGATCCGAGGGCGCTGCCGCCGCGGCCCGGCTGAGGTGCTCGAGCAGCGCCGCGCTGCGGCGGGCGAGGACGTCCATGCCCAGGCGACCGGCGATGGCACCCGCCTCTTCGGCCAGCGGCCGGGCGGCGGCCGGCTCGGAGGGGGCGAGGACCCGGGCCCAGTGGAGCAGCGTCTCGCCGAGGTAGGGGAGGAAGCCCTGGCGGCGGTTGACGACGGCCGCCTCGGCGAAGTGCCGGCACGCGTCCTCGGGACGCCCGAGCAGGGCGGCCAGGCGGCCGAGGACCATCGAGACCGAGCCACCGCAGCCCAGCGACCCCGCCCCCCCGGCCACGCAGCGGTCGGCGTAGGGCAGCAGGGCGTCGTAGCACGCGCCGGCCCCGTCGGGGTCGCCCAGCTCGCACGCCGTCTGGGCGAACATGCACATCGTCGGCAGCCAACGACCGTCCCGGGGATGGGTCGGGATGAACGGCTTGACCTCGTCGTGCAGGCGCCGGGCGGCCTCGATCTCACCGACGGCGGCCGAGATGTGGGCGATGTCGGCCTTGACGATCACGTAGCTGACCATGTCGACCACCGCCATACGGACGGGGTGCTCGTCGGTCGTCCCCCGCAGCCGCTCGATCTCGCCGGTGAGGGCGAAGGTCAGGCCCACCACCGAGTAGTCCTCCAGGCGCTGGCCCAGGTGACGGGCCTCGAGGGCCAGCCGCTGCGCCTCGTCGAGGCGGCCGGCAGCCAGGGCCAGGCCGGCCCGGACGATGAGGAGGTGCCAGTCGGCGATGGGACGGTGCAGCCGCTCCACCACCCGGGCCAGCTCCGCCGCCTCGGCCGACGCGGCGGCCAGGTCGCCGCGCTCGAAGGCCACGTCGAGACGCCACAGGTGCCCCCACATGGCGGCCATGGCCCGGGCCGGGTCCCGGCCCAGCTCGATCATGCGGGTCCCGAGGCGCTCCCGCTCGGCGATGCCGTCGGGACCCGACACGACGAAGTGGCGGGCGTTGAGGGCGTCGACGAGGGCGTCGGGGTCCCCGAGCTCCTCGGCCTCGGCCAGGGCGGCACGGCTCTCGGCCTCGGCCGCGGCCGGCGAGTACAGGTCGACCCGGATGTGGGCGATCTGGGCCTCGAGCCGGACCCGCAGCGCGTCCGGCTCGGGCGGCATGAGCCGCAGGGCGCGCTCCTTGAGCGACAGCAGCGGCGGGAGGCTGTTGGTGTCACCCACGCCGGAGACCACCAGGGCGGCCGCGGCGGCGAGGTCGGGCCGTCCCGCGTCCTCGGCCAGGTCGACGGCCCGGCGAGCCGTCTCCACCGCCCGCACGACGAAGCCGGCGGCGAACTCGGCGATAGCCAGCTCCACCTCCACCTGGGCCCGTTCGGCCCGGTCGGCGGGCCCCAGACGGGCGGTGCCGGCCGCCGAGCGAAGGAGCCGGGCCGCCTCGTCGAACGCCAGCCGCCGCACCGCGACCCGGGCGGCCCGCCGCAGGCGCTCGACCGCCTCCCTCCGCTCGCCCGGGGTGCTCGCTCCCCGCAGCCAGTGCAGGGCCAGCTCCCCGACCCGGTCCTCCCGCTCCCCCATCCCGTCCGCTTCGATCAGTGCCGCCGCCCGCCGGTGCAGCTCCACCCGGCGGGGCGACGGGAGCGAGGCGTAGAGGGCGCCCCGCACCAGCCCGTGGCTGAACCGGACCAGGCCGGGCGCGTCGTGGTCGAACACCAGCACGCCCCCCTGCACGCCGGCTTCCACCTCGGCGCCCACGGGCCGGCCGTGCAGCCGTTCGAGGACGGGCACCTCGAACTCGTCCCCCAGCACGCTGGCCGCGCCCACCACGGCGAGCACGGGCTCGCCCAGCTGGGCCAGCCGGCGGGTGAGGACGGCTCGCAGCTCCACCGGCATCCAGCCCGAGGACGTGTCGGCGGGGATGGGCTCCTCGGCCAGCAGCCGGCTGAGCTCCCGGACGTAGAGCGGGTTGCCGCCGCTCTGGCGCAGGACCCACTCCGCCGCCTCCGCGTCGGGATGGCCGGCCAGGTACTCGGCCACGTCGCCCAGCGTCAGCGGGGGCAGGCGGAGGGCGGTGACGGTGGCCCGGCCCAGGATCGACCCCAGGGTGGATTCCAGCGCAGAGCCGGGCTCGGGGTCCCGGGAGGTGGCGAGGAGCAGCACGGGCAGGTCCCCCACCTCGGCGGTCAGCACCCGCAGCAGGTGGAGGGAGGCGTCGTCGGCCCACTGCACGTCGTCGAGGGCGATGACGACCGGTCCCCCCGAGGCGTGGGACGCCTCCGCCAGAGCGCCGAGAGCCTCTTCGGCGATCTCCAGCAGCCGGCCCGACCGCTGGTCGGGCCCGACGGCCGTGTCCCCGTCGGGGACCGGGAACGGGATGCCGAGGCGGCGGAACGCCTGGCGCCACGGGCGGTACACCACCGTGGCGTCCTCGACGGCCCGGCCCCAGGCGAACCGGGCGCCGGCAAGCGCCGCCTCGGCGGCGAACTCGTCGACGAGCCGCGTCTTCCCTCCGCCCGCCTCCGCCAGGATCACCGTCACCGAGCCGCGGCCCTCGCAGGCCCGGCGGTAGGCCTCGTGCAGCCGGGCCAGCTCCCCGGCCCGGGCCACGAAGCGCTCTCCGGCGATCTGGCCCATGCCGCATTCTCGCCGGGCGGAGCGGGGCGGGGGGGCGTTGACCCGTACTGTGCTCCCCCGATGGCGGTTACCGGACCGGTCGGTCTGCAGGAGCTACGGGTGCGAGGCTTCCGGTCGGCGCGCCGCACCACCGTGCGGCCCGGGCGGGTGACGATCCTCGTGGGGGAGGCCAACGCCGGGAAGTCGAACCTGCTGGCCGCCGCCCGTGCCGTGCTCGACCCCGGCTGTGGCCTGTCGCCGGCCGACGCCACCGTGGGCGGCGACGGGCGGATCGTGCTCGAGGCCGACCTCGTCGGCCGGGGACGGGCCCGGCTCCTGCTCGAGCCCGACGGCCGGCTGGTGGCCGAGCGCGACGGCACCCCGCCGGTGCTGTTCCTGCCCAGCGAGCTGCGGGCCGGGGCCGTGCTGGCCGAGCCCGTGCCCTCGGGCGGGGAGTTCGAGAGCCTGAAGCAGGCGATCGCCGAGCAGGCCCAGCCGCCCCGTCACTCCCGAGCCGCCCCGGCTACAGGGCTCGTCAAGGGCCTCGACCGCTGCGCCGACCTGGGGCTCACCGGCGCCGTCGTGCTCGTCGAGGAGCCGGAGCTGTACCTGCGGCCCCAGGCCCAGCGCTACCTCGCCCGCCAGCTCCGCTGCCTGGCCGACGCCGGCAACCAGGTGCTGTTCTCGACCCACTCCCCCGCCTTCCTCAACGTCAGCCGCCTGGAGGAGCTGGTGCTGGTGGGCAACGACCGGGTGGAGGGGACGACCGTCTTCCAGCCTGGCCCGCTGCCGGCCGGGGACGACTTCCGCACCATGAGCGAGTTCGACGCCGAGCGGGGCGAGCTGTTTCTGGCCCGGGTCGCCGTCCTGGTGGAGGGACGGACGGAGAAGCTGGCCCTGCCCCACGTGTTCCGGGCCCTCGGCCACGACCCCGACCGTGCGGCCATCTCCATCGTCGAGTGCGGGGGCAAGGGGAACATCCCCGTGCTGGCTCGGGTATGCCGGGCCTGCGGCGTGCCCGTCCTGGCCGTCCACGACCGGGACGCCGCCTCCGGTCGCCGGCCGTCGCCCACCGAGCAGGCCGCCCACAAGCTCATCGCCGAGATCGTCGGCCCCGACAACGTGGTGGAGCTGGCCCCCGACTTCGAGGGCGTGAGCGGCCTGCGCAAGGACCGCCACAAGCCCGAGCAGGCGTGGCGGCACTTCCGCTCGCTGCGGGCCGATCAGATCCCCGAGCCACTCCGTGCCGTCGTGCACCGCACCCTGGAGCTGGCCCGGGGCTGAGGGGGCGACGACGGCGCGGTCGGTCAAATGAGCGGGTCAGGCGGCCCGGTAGAAGAAGTAGTCGGCGGTGTAGAAGACCGGGGCGGTGGCGCCCACCGAGGCGGCGTCGCAGCCGTCGGTGGGGGCGACGCCGCCGCTCGTGTTGACCCGCTGGATGAAGGCCACGTCGCTGAACGTGCCGCCCGCGGGGGCGTTGGTGGGCGTGGCCTCGAGCAGCAGCCAGGGGATCGCCCCGGGGATGGGCGCGGGCGCCGAGCCGGCCCGGGTGGCCGTGACCGAGCTGCCGTCCAGAGCCGTCCACGTCGGTCCGCCGTAGTGGAGGGCGAACGGCTTGTGCCCGCGCTCCAGCAGCACCGCCTGGGGCGCCTGGAGCACCCAGCCGCCGGCTTGGCAGGCGTAGACCTGGAACCCCACGGCCGAGCCCATGCTCGCCAGCTTGTGGCCGGCCGGTACGGCGATGGCGGCGGGCACGTCGGGGGGCGAGTGGGGGCTGGCGGCCGCGGCCAGGTAGGTCGTGCCGGCCAGGAGACCGGTCACGGCTGCTCCTGCGGCGGCGACCGCGGCCAGGCGCCGGCCGGTGGTGCCGATGATGCTCATTGCGATTCCTCCTCGGAAGTGGTCGAGGAGGTGATCGTCCGCTTCGAGCGGGTCGCTCGGAATGGCCGTCGCGGCCGCGATTGGCCGTCGATCCGCGACGCCGACCTGTCCGGAAGGTAAGGACGCGGCCGGTGCCGGGGGGGTGCCAGCAGGTAGCCTTGGGGCGATCTCACCGTGCCGGCATTTCTCGAAGTCTGGAGCGACCAGGGCGCCCGGCTGGTGCCCCTCGAGGCCGGCCGGGTCACGTTGGGGCGGGCGGAGACCAACGACGTCCCCTTGCCGTGGGACAAGAAGGCTTCCCGCCTCCACGCCGTGCTCGAGCACCTGGCCGCCGGATGGTGCGTGCGCGACCTGAGCTCCCGCAACGGCACGTTCCTCAACGGCGAGCGGGTGGACCGCGACCGCCCCCTCGGCCCGGGTGACGAGATCCGGGTCGGGGGGACCCGCCTGGTGTTCCGGGCCGAGCGGGCGCCGGGCGACCCCGGGCTCACCGAGGGGGCGGAGCGCCCACCCGACCTCACCCCCAGGGAGCGTGAGGTGCTGGTGGCCCTGTTCCGCCCCGCCCTGGCCGGAGAGGTGTTCTCCGAGCCGGCGTCCACCCGGGAGATCGCCAAGGCCCTGTCGGTCAGCGAGCCGGCGGTGAAGCAGCACCTGCTGCGGCTGTACGACAAGTTCGGCATCTACGAGGGCGGCGAGCGGCGCCGGGTGCGGCTGGCCAACGAGGCGCTGCGCCGGGGCGCGGTGAGCCTGGCCGAGGTCCGCAGCGCCCGTCGCGACTAGGGGTGGACGCCGTCGACCTCGGCCTGGAGGGCCTGGAGGACGTCGAGGAGATCGGCCGGGGCGGCTTCGGCGTGGTCTACCGGGCCCGCCAGCCCGCCCTCAACCGCATGGTGGCGGTGAAGGTGCTGGGCACCGCCCTGGACGAGGCCGACCGGGAGCGGGTGGCCCGCGAGGCGTGGGCCATGGGGACCCTCTCGGGCCACCCCAACATCGTCAACGTGCTCGACGTGGGAGCGACCACCTCGGGCGCCCACTACATCACCATGAGCTACCTGGCCCAGGGCTCGCTGGCCGCCCGGCTGGCGACCGAGGGGCCGCTCACCTGGAACGAGGCCGTCCGCATCGCCATCAAGCTGGCGGGGGCGGTGGAGACCGCCCACCGGGCGGGCACGCTCCACCGGGACATCAAGCCCGAGAACGTGCTCATGTCGGACTACGGCGAACCGCAGCTGGCCGACTTCGGCATCGCCCGGGTGGAGGGCCGGTTCGAGAAGGCGACGGGCCAGTTCACCGCCTCGGTGGTGCACGCCGCCCCCGAGGTGCTCGACGGCGAGGCGATCGGGGTGGCCGCCGACGTGTACTCCCTCGGCTCGACGCTCTACACCATGCTGGCCGGCCGTCCCGCCTTCGGCCGGCGGTCGGAGGACACCCTCGCCGCCCTCCTCATGCGCATCGTGCGCGACCCCCCGCCCGACCTGCGACCGAGGGGCGTCCCCGACGCGGTGTGCCGGGTGGTGGAGCAGGCCATGCACAAGGAACCCGCCCGGCGCCCGTCGTCGGCCGCCGAGCTCGGCCGCCAGCTCCAGGAGGTGCAACGGCGGGCGGGGCTGCCGGTGACCGACATGGCCGTCGCCCTCCCCGCACCGGCGGCCGGGCGGGCGGCGGCGGGCGGGTTGGGGTCGGGGGTCGAAGGCCACGGGGACGAAGGCGAGGAGACCGAGGCCCCGCCGTCCCCGGCCGAGGAGGGGGCGCCCCGGCGGGTGGTGGCCCTGGCGGCGATGGCGGCCGCGCTGGTGGCCTCCATCGTCCTGGGCGTGGTGCTCGGGGGTGGCGGCGAGGACGGCGACGGCGGGGTGGACGAGGCCTCGTCGACGGGCCCGACCACGGCGGGCCCGGCGGCCACCGTCCCGCTGCCGGCGGGAGGGGTGCGGGTGGGGACCGACCCGACCGCGGTGGCCAGCGACCCCCGGTCCGGGCGGGTCTACGTGGCCAACTCCGGTTCGCTGAGCGTGTCCGTGCTGGACGGGACGACCCGCCAGGTGATCGCCACCGTCGCCCTCCCCTCGCGACCGTGGGGCATCGCCCTGAACCAGCGCACCGGCCGGGTGTACGTCACCACCGCCGAGTCGGCCGTCACCGTGATCGACAGCGCGACCAACGCCGTCACCGCCACCGTGCCGCTGGCGTCGCGCCCGTGGGGTGTCGCCATCAACCACCGGGCCAACCGCATCTACGTGGCCACGTCGGATGCGTCGGTGGCGGTCATCGACGGCGAGACCGACACGGTGGCCGGCTCGGTGGCGGTGTCGGCCCGGCCGTGGGCGGTGGCCGTCATCCCCGAGACCAACCGGGTGTACGTGACGTCGCAGGAGTCGGGGACGCTCTCGGTGATCGACGGGGCGGCGGGCAGCGTGGTGGCCGACGTGGACCTGGGGGCGAAGGGCTGCGGGGTGGCCACCAACCCTCGGGCCAACCGCATCTACGTGACCGGCCTGGAGTCGGGCGTGGTGACGGTCGTCGACGGCGCGTCGAACACCGTGGTGGAGCGGATCCCCACCCCCGCCACCGCCTGCGGCATCGCCGTCAACTCCCAGACCAACCGCGTCTACGTGGCCACCCAGGAGAGCGGGTCGGTGTCGGTCATCGACGCCTCGGCCCGGGCCGTGCTCGCCACCCGCTCGCTGTTTGGGCCGGGGCGGGCCACCGAGGTGCTGCCCAACGACGTGGACGTGAACCCCCAGGGGGAGGGCGTCTACGCCGTCAACAAGTCCGCCGGCAGCCTGGTGGCGGCGGCGGGCGACCTCCAGCCGTCATGAGGGCGGTTCCGGGCGGACGCCCCACGTCATGGTGTGCCGGGCGCCCGGAGCCAGGACGGCCAGGCCGTCGCCCGAGTTGAGGGCGTCGGGGGCGCACGTCATGGGCTCCACGGCCAGGGTGCGGCGCCGGTAGCGGTCGGGCAGGTCGTCGCCGGTGAACACCTGCCACCAGCGCACCGACGCGTCGCCCCACACGACGACGCGGCGGCCGTCCGGCGTCGTGACGGCGGCCTCGACCCGCCCGTCGGGGCCGCGGGCCAAGTCGGTGAAGGCGTTGTCGACCTGGCGGTCGCCGGCGGGACGGGAGCCGTCGAAGGCGAACGGCGTGCCCGCGGTGGGGTGGCGGCCGGTGGGGGCGAGGCGGTCGTCGGTCGCCACGTAGGTGGCGGCCCCCAGGTCGAGGACCACGTCGTCCACCGCCGAACCGCCGAGGCACAGGTAGGGGTGGACGGCGGCCCCGTACGGGCAGGGCGACCGACCCACGTTGGTGGCGGTCAGCCGGGACACGAGCCCACCGGGCTCGAGGTCGTAGGACACGGTGAAGGCGAGGGGGAACGGCCAGCCGGGATGGGCCAGGAGGGTGGCGGCCAGCGTGATGCCCCCGGGCCGGTGCCCGACCGGTGCCCAGGCCAGCGTGCGGACCAGGCCGTGGAGGGCGTGGCCCCGCTCGGGCTCGGTGATCCACAGCTGCTGCGGGGTGGACTCCCAGCTCCAGCGGCCGTCCACGACGCGGTTGGGCCACGGGGCCAGGAGCTGGCCCTGGCAGCCGATCGGCGGCGTGTCCGGGCCGTCGAACGGCTCGATCACCGCCCGCCCGGCCACCTCGTAGGCCCGCACGGTGGCGCCCGACTCGCTGACCACCACCCGCTGGTCTCCGGCCACCAGCTCGTGGAGCCGGCCGACGGGCCCCACCCGCTCGTCCGCGCTCACCGCACCGAACCTATCCGTACGCTCTACCGTGTCGCCGCGGCGGCTGGGGGAGGGGAGCTCAGGTGATCTTCGAACCGTTCACGATCAAGGACGTCACGTTCAAGAACCGGCTGGTCCGGTCCTCGATCGGCGGGCGCACCGCCTACTACGACGGCACCGTCAGCAACGCCTGGAAGAACTTCGAGCTGCGCTTCGCCCAGCACGGGGTGGCGGCCATCGTGTCGGCCACCCTCAACGTCAACAGCCGGCGCTGGTCGCCCCTCGAGTACCCCCAGATCAGCCACGACAAGTTCATCCGGCCGCTGGGGGAGGGGATCGCCGCGGTCCACCGCCAGGGCTGCCGGTACTTCATCCAGATCGGCGACGGCGGGTCGCACGTGCAGACGAGCCTGTTCAGCCAGCCCGAGGACGGCTACGGGCCGTCGCCCGGCTTCGACCTGTTCTTCGGCTACCGGGACCGGCGCACCCAGATGACGGTGGCCGACATCGAGCAGTCGGTGCAGGAGTTCGGGGAGGCGGCCCGGCGGGTGCGGGAGACGGGCGCCGACGGGGTGGAGGTGACCGCCTCCAAGGGGTACCTCATCCACCAGTTCCTCAACCCGGCCATCAACCGCCGCACCGACCGGTACGGCGGCTCGGTGGAGAAGCGCTTCCAGTTCCTCCGCGAGGTGATCACCGAGGTCCGCCGCCGGGTCGGCGACGACTTCGTGGTGGGGGTGCGCATCTCGGCCAAGGACACCAACTGGCTGCCGCTCAACCTGCGCTGGCCGATCGGCTGGCGCGTGCGCCAGTTCTTCTCGGGCAACTCGCTGGCCACGTACCTGACCTACGCCCGCTGGCTGAAGGACCTGGGCGTCGACTACCTCCACGTGAGCAACGGCTACGGGTTCATCAACCCGGGCGAGACGCCGGGCGACTTCCCCCTGGCCGAGGTGAAGCTGTTCGCCAACTCGACCCGCCACCTGTCGAGGAAGGCGGCGGCCCGGGCCACCATGCTCAACGCCGTCCCCCACTCCGTCATGCAGCGGATCATGAGCACGGGCTGGGGCGACCCGGTGGCCGCCAACCTGCCCGATGCCCGGGCCTTCCGCAACGAGATCGGCCTCCCCGTGATCGCCAACGGGGGCTTCCAGGACCGGTCGGTGGTCGAGGGGGCGTTGGCGTCGGGCGGCTGCGACCTGGTGTCGATGGCTCGGCCGCTGCTGGCCAACCCCGACCTGCCCGCCCTGTTCGAGGCGGGGGTGGAGTCGCCGGCCAAGCCGTGCACGTACTGCAACCGCTGCGCCATCCGCACCACCCTGTTCCCCCTCGGCTGCTACGAGCCGGCCCGCTTCGACTCCGAGGCCGAGATGGAGGCGCAGATCCTCGACTGGTCGGCCCGGCCCCATATCGACGAGCCCGTCGAGTGGGACCCGGCGTGACGCCTGCGGTGTACGACGCCGTCGTCATCGGGTCGGGGTTCGGCGGCGCCGTGGTCGCCACCCGCCTGGCCGAGGCGGGCCGCTCGGTGGTGGTGCTGGAGCAGGGGCGGCGCTGGTCGCCGGCCGAGTTCCCCCACACCTTCGGTCGGTCGTCGGCCGCGGTGTGGGACGAGCAGAGCCTGGGCTTCCTCGACTACCGGGTGTTCGCCCGGGTGGACGTGATCCAGGGTGTGGGCGTGGGCGGGGGGTCGATCCCCTACTTCAACGTGCAGCTGCGGGCCCCGGCCGCCATCTTCGAACGCCCGGGCTGGCCCGCGGTGGTCAAGCGGCCCCTGCTCGACCGCTACTACGAGCGGGTGGAGGCGGTGACCACGCCCGCCCCCCTCGTGCCGCCGGCCGGCGACCGCCTGCCCGCCCGCACCGAAGCCTTCCTGCGGGGCGCGGCGGGAGCCGGCTACTCGCCCGAGCTGCTGCCCATCGCCGTGCACACCGGCGATCCCCGGGCGCACCCGCTGAGCGGGTTGAGCCAGCTGCCGTGCAACTACTCCTCCAGCTGCATGCTGGGGTGCCGGGGCCGCTCCAAGAACAGCCTCGAGGTCACCTACCTGCCCCACGGCGAGCGCAACGGGCTGGAGATCCGCCCGCTGCACCAGGTCGAGCGCATCGCCCCCGCCGCCGGCCGCGACGGCTACGAGGTGACGGTCCGCCGCCTCGACCCGGACGGGTCAGGCGCCGCCCAGCGCGGCACGGTGACGGGGCGCACGGTCGTGGTGACGGGCGGGTCGCTGGGCTCGACCGAGCTGCTGCTGCGGGCCCGAGACCGCGACCGCACGCTGCCCCGCCTGCCCGCCGCCTTGGGCCGGCGGTTCTCGGCCAACGGGGAGATGCTGTTCGCCGGCACCAGCGCGGTCGACGACGTGGTGGACGGCAGCCACGGCCCCAGCATCACGGCCGGCGCCTACGTGCAGCGGCCGGGGTCGCCCCACGTCCTCCTGCTCGAAGATCTCGGCTTCCCGCCCGCCTTCATGTCGCTCCTCGACGGGACGATCCCGGGGCTCGGCCGCCTGCGCGCCCTGGGGCGGGTCGGCGCGGGCTACGCCAAGGCCGCCCGCCGCGGCTCCCTGTTCCCCACCCGGGAGCTGTTCGGGGGCTCCTTCGTCCCCCACTTCCTGCCTTACCTGGGCATGGGCACCGACGCCGCCAACGGCCAGTTCCGCCTCGACGAGGCCGGCAACCTTCGCCTCGACTGGGACCCCACCCGCAGCGCCGGCATGTACGCCGAGATGGAGGAGGCGCTACGGCGGATCAGCGCCGCCCTGGGGGGGACGTACCGGCGCAGCGTGCTGTTCCGCCGCCCGCTCAAGCGCATGCTCACCGCCCACCCCCTGGGGGGGTGCGTGATGAGCGACCGTCCCGAGGACGGGGTGGTCAACGACCGGGGCGAGGTGTGGGGCCACCCGGGCCTGTACGTGGCCGACGGCGCGGTGATCCCCGGCCCCCTGGCGGCCAACCCGTCGCTGACGATCGCGGCGGTGGCCGAGCGCATCGCCCAGTGGATGGTCCACGGGCGGGAAGCGGCCTGAGCTGCCCGGACCGCCTCAGGCGGTGAAGCGAGCCTTCCGCTCGGCGGCCCACTCGATGTCCTCCAGCCACAGGTCCACCGGCATGGCCCGCTCGAAGCGCTCGGCCACGGCCGGGTCGGCGTAGCACTCGGCCGCCCAGGCGAAGGCGGTGAGCATGGCCTGGGTGGCCTCGCAGCCGAGGCCGTAGGACCCGACCAGGGCCGCGGGGCCGTCGGCGACCCACCGCTCCACGCAGCTGCGGAGGAACGCCTCGTGGACGGCGTTCTCGGCCGGGCAGTTCAGCCGCCGGCGGACAACCACCGCCTCCGAGAGCCCCTCCAGACCGGGGAAGGCGGACAGGTCGCCCCCGTAGTCCAGGAATGCCGCCAGCGTCGGCGGCCGGACCATGCCCTCCATCCCCCCCATCCCCGATCCCCCACGCTCCCCTGCGGCCAGGATACCGGGGAGAAGCGTCGGGTAGGTAGAGGGCCATGACCGACACAACCACCTATGCCCAGATCGACCAGCGCCTCGCCGAACTGGCGGGCACCTGGACGCTGGATGCCAGCCACACGTCGATGGAGCTCTCGGTGCGCCACATGATGGTCGCCACCGTGCGTGGTCGGGTCGACCCGCTCAGCGGCACCTTGTTCCTCGCCACCGACGACCCCAGCTCGTCCTACGTCGAGGTGGAGATCGACGCCTCGTCGATCAACACCGGCCACGCCGACCGCGACGCCCACCTGCGCTCGCCCGACTTCCTCGACGTCGACCGCTTCCCCACCATGCGGTTCCGCTCGACGGAGATCGACGACCGCGGCGACGGCACCTTCCGCCTGCGGGGCGACCTGACCGTCAAGGACGTGACCAAGCCGGTCTCGCTGGAGTGCGAGTTCGGCGGCGTGGTGCGCGACCCCTACGGCAACGACCGCATCGGGTTCTCCGCCACCGGCACCATCGACCGCACCGAGTTCGGCCTGCGCTGGAACGCGGCCCTGGAGACGGGCGGCGTGGTCGTGGGCGACAAGGTCAAGCTCGCCCTCGACGCCGAGTTCACCAAGCCGGCCGAGAGCTGACCGTTTTGGGGCGCCCTAGCCACGTCAGACGTGGTTGAGGCGCCCCAAAACACCCGGGACCCGGGGGGTCAGAGCATTCGGAGGATGTCGGGGAGGGACAGCTTGGTGGCCACCTCAGAGCGGCCCAGCGTGCGGTTCATGGCCCGCTGGGTGTCGTTGGCCAGCTTGACCACCTCCTCGGTGACCTGGCCGAACGTCTTGCCCTTGGCCGGGCCGCCGGGGATCACGGTGCGCACCAGGCGGGCGGGGTCGTTGGTGACGCCCGCGGCGGTGAGATTGTCGACGATGACCCGGAACATGCTGAGGGCCTCGCCGAAGCGGTCCTGGAGCACGGTGAACTCGTGGAGGGCGGCGAAGTCCACGAGCCGGGCCAGCTCGCTGCGGTCGGGGTCGGCGCCGTGGCCGGTGAGGATGACGTCGATCGTCCGCTCGATGAGCCGGGTCGGGGCGGCGCACACGCGGCCCGTGTCGGGGCGGACCAACTGGCGCTTCTCCTCGGCGTAGGCCACCACCTCGGCCGCCGTCATCTGCGCGTCGGCCCCCTTGTCGTTCTCGAGGGCCACCGAGAAGCTGAACAGCCCCCGGCTGGCCTTGAAGATCGAGGCGATGAACGGGGCCATGGCGCCGTGGGGCGGTATGGGGTCGTCGCCCCGGTGGAACAGGACGTGGACCAGGTTCACGCCCAGGTAGCTCGTCCAGTAGAGGCGACGGGGCGCGCCCGGCTGGGGCGGGAGGTTGGCGGCCAACCAGGCGAAGCCGTTGAGGATGGCGGCCGTGTCGTGGCGGAGGGCCTCGTAGGCGGCCACGTTCATCTGGCCGCCCAGGCGCGACGGCGTGTCGGCGTAGGGGGCGGGCTCGGTCTCCATGGAGATCCCCGCCTTCTGGGCCTTGCGGATGGCGGGCTTGGGCGCCGAGTCCTCCAGCAGCAGCCGTCCCGACGAGTCGGTCTGGTCGGTGAGGGTGAGCATCTGGCTCAGGCGCAGGCCGGGGCGGCGGCTCCCCGGGGAAGCGGGCCGAGGCCTCCCACCGGGCTCGAGCGAGGCGGAGGCGGCGGGGGCGGCCGGGGCGGCCGGGGCGGCCGGGGCGGCGGGACCGTCGCCGATGCGCTCCAGCACCTCGCCGCGGGCCCCCTTCACCACCACGATCGAGCCCAGCTCCTGGGCTGCGCTCACCGCTTCGGTACGGGAGGAGTGGCGGCTGTGGCGGGCGCCCGAACCGTCGGCGCGGACGTCCCAGCCCCCGACGACGTTGGGCTCAACGACCCAGGTTGCGGTTGGGCTCACGTCTCCCTGCCGGTGGCCGGCGGCGGCTGCTGCTTCGGCTGCGGCGGCGAGGGCGTTCCTCCACGCTGATGCCGATGCCGCCCACCACGTCGCTGATCAGGTTGAACAGCACCGCCATCAGGACGTTCCCGAGGCTGCCGACCACCACCAAGATGGCCCCACCGATGACCGACGAGCGCAGCAGCTGGTCGGCCTTGAACCGGAAGTTGTCGGACGCGATCAGCTCGCCGATGAAGCTCTCGATGTTGCCCCGCACCCCCGAGGCGGTGGCGATCGACCACAGCACGATGCCGGCGACCAGGATCACGAAGTAGGCGCTGGTGAACAGCAGGACGGAGAACTTCAGGATCGTCCACGGGTCGACGCGGCGGATGATCAGGCGGCTGCGCCGGCCCTGAACGGTGCGCCCGGGCTGGGTCGGCTCCTCGGACGGGTCGGCGGCGGCGCGCCGCTCGGGGCGGGGATCGCCCGTGCCGCGCCGGTTCCCCGTGGCCCGTTCGAGCCACCCTGCCACCTTCGCCATTGCAACCATGCTCGCGCCGATGAGCTACCCCGCGGTACTCACCCGGAACCGGCGCCCTCCCGGCGGGCCCGACCGACGGCTTCGGCGGGGCCGATGCGGACGGTTACCCGGGTGTCACGACCGTGCCGCTCGTAGCCGACGACGGTGGCGCCGTTGGCCGCCGCCACCTCTCTGGCCGCCGCCTCGCCCTCGGCCGCGCCGGCCAGGGCGGCCGCGTCGGCGGCGGTGCGGGCCGCGGTGCGGGCCACCGCCGCCTCGCCCAACCGCCCCAGCAGGATCGCTCCGCCACCGGCCACCACCATGGCCAGGGCGATCAGGGGGAGCACCGCTCCTCGTTCCGTGCGCATCGGGCGCACCTCCTCCGCGAAGGACCTACGCGCGGGGGAAGCGGTCACGCTCACCCTACCGGTTCGGGAGGACAGGCGACGGGTACGCGGAAGGCATGGCCAGCGCTTCCAAGGGGTTCGGTCGGTCCACGTCGGTCGAGGCGGAGGCGGTCAGCGCCGACCTGCGCCGCGGGGACGACGGGTGGCTCCGCCGGCGGAGGAACGTGGCGGCCCTGTCGCTCTCGGCCATGGGGTCCATGGGAGTGGTCGCGGCCTACCAGTTCGGGCTTCTCCGGCGCCCGCCCGAGCCCCGGATCCGGCTGCTCGACGCCCAGAAGGTGGACGCCTCGGGCGAGGCCTACCAGTTCCTCAAGACGCCCGACGCGGCGGTGGGGCTGGCCAGCTACGCGGCCACGCTGGCCTTGGCCGGCATGGGCGACCGCAACCGGGCCCGCACCCGGCCCTGGGTGCCGCTGGCCCTGGCCGCCAAGGTCGGCCTGGACGCGGTGTCGGGCGTGCTGCTCACCGCCGAACAGGCGTCCAAGCACCGCCGGTTCTGCAGCTGGTGCCTGGCCGCGTCGGCGGCCAGCGTGGCCATGGTCCCCCAGGTCCTCCCCGAGGCCCGGGAGGCCTGGCATCGCCTGCGCCGTGGCTGAGGCGGTGGCCCTCGCGGCATCGCACGCACCCGCCCCGGCCACCCCCTACCCCATCGCCGCCCACCGGCTGGTGGGAGGCGGACGGTCGGCCGCCTTGCTGCGTCCCGACGGCGAGGTCGACTGGTGGTGCGCGCCCGACCCCGACTCGCCACCGGTCCTGTGGTCGCTGCTCGACCCGGTGCGGGGGACGTCCGCCCGCTGGCTCGACGCCCGCATGGTGCGGGCCTCGGAGGACCCCGCCGGCCCCACCGCCCGCACCACGCTGGCCCTCCTGGGCAACGGGCGGCGCTTCACGTGCTGGGACGGCGTGCTCGAATTGGACGGGTCGGTCGTGCTGGCCCGGCTCGTGCGGGGCGAGGACGGGAACGTGGAGGTCACCCACGAGGTGGGCGGGGTGACGTCGAGCCTCGTGGCGCCGGCCGGCCGGTGGGCGGGGCTGGTGGTGGGGCCGGGGCCGTCGGTCCGGCCCGCTGACGAGCGGGTGGAGACGCTGCTCGAGGAGGCGGAACGGGCGGCGGCAGCGGCCATGGAGCACGTGCGGCTCCCGAAGCTCCATCCCGGGCGGGCGGCCGACGCCCTCGCCGTGCTGCGAGCGTGCACCTACGAGCCGACGGGCGCGGTGGTGGCGGCGGTCACCACGTCGCTGCCCGAGGCACCCGGTGCCGGGCGGCAGTGGGACTACCGCTTCTCGTGGCTGCGGGACGCGTCGCTGGCCGTCTCGGTGGCGGCCCTCCTCGGCCAGAAGACGGGAGCCGAGCGCTACCTGCGCTTCGTGCGGAGGATCGTCGACGGCCACGGCGTGCCCGGTGTGCCGGTGACCGACGTCCGGGGGGGCGAAGTGCCGGCCGAGCGGGAGGTGCCCGGCCTGCGAGGGTGGGCCGGCTCGCAGCCGGTTCGAGTCGGCAACGAGGCGGCCGGCCAGCTCCAGTACGACTCCCTCGGGCTGGTGCTCGAGGCCATCTCCGTCCACGTCCAGGCCGGCGGGTCGCTCGACGACGACACGTGGGCCACCGTGCGGCGGGTGGCCGGCGGCATGGTCGATCACGGCGACCCCGGGCCGTCCTCGGGCATCTGGGAGCTCCGGGACGAGCGGCCGCTGGTGAGCGCCGACGTGGGCCGCTGGCTGGCCCTCGACCGGGCGCTGTGGATCGCCCGAGGCTGGCGGGCCTGGGACGCCCTTGCCGACCGGCGGCGGTGGAAGCGGGAGCGGGACCGCAGCCGCGAGCGGGTGCTGGCCGCGCTGGGCGAGGACGGTTCGCTGCCCCAGTGGTACGGGCAGGACCCTCCCGTGCCCGACGCCTCGGCGCTGATGATCCCGATGTTCGGCATGCTGGGACGGTCCGACCCCCGGGCCGCCCGGCTCGTCGACTGGGTGGTGTCGCGGCTCGAGGCGTGGCCGTTCCTCTACCGCTACCCGCCCGGCAGCGACGGCCTGGACGGCCGGGAGGGCGCCTTCCTCCCCGTGTCGTGGTGGGCGGCAGGGGCGCTGGCCGCGGTGGGCCGGCTCGACGAGGCGGGTGAGCGGGTCGACGCCATGTGCGCCCGCCTGCCCCGGCTGCTGGCCGAGGAGGTCGACCCGGTGGACGGGGCCGGCCTGGGCAATGTGCCCCTGGTCTGGTCGCACGCCGAGGCGGCCCGCACCATGTACCTGCTCGACGCCGCCCGCCGCCGGAAGCGGTGGGGGGCGACGGGGCTGTGGGTGTGGCGGCTGGGCCGCTACGCGTCGATGCGATGGGGGCGCTCATGAGCGGCGGTCAGGTCGTGGTGGTCACCGGGGCGGCGGGCGGGGTGGGGCGGGCCATCGCGGTGGCCTTCGCCGAGCGGGGCGCGGCGGTGGGGCTGCTGGCCCGGGGCGAGGCGGGGTTGAAGGGGGCGGCGGCGGACGTGGAGGCGGCCGGTGGGCGGGCCCTCGTCGTGCCCACCGACGTGGCCGACGCCGAGGCGGTGGAGGCGGCGGCGGAGCGGGTCGAGGCCGAGCTCGGGCCTCTCGACGTGTGGGTCAACAACGCCATGTCCACCGTGTTCTCGTCGTTCGTCGACCTGTCGCCCGAGGAGTACCGGCGGGCGACCGACGTGACCTACCACGGGGCGGTGTGGGGCACGATGGCCGCCCTGCGGCGCATGCGCCCCCGTGACCGGGGGTCGATCGTGCAGGTGGGCTCGGCCCTCGCCTACCGGGCCATCCCGTTGCAGGCCGCCTACTGCGGGGCCAAGTTCGCCATGCGGGGCTTCACCGACTCCCTGCGCACCGAGCTGATGGCCGAGGGCAGCAACGTGCGGCTGACCACCGTGCACCTGCCCGCCGTCAACACTCCCCAGTTCGGGTGGTGCCGCTCCAAGCTGCCCAAGCACCCCCGCCCGGTGGCCCCCGTCTTCCAGCCCGAGGTGGCGGCCGAGGCGGTGGTGTGGGCGGCGGCCCACGACCGCCGGGAGCTGACGGTGGGGGCCCGGGCCGTGCTCACCATCCTGGGGGCCAAGCTCTCGCCCCACACCCTCGACCACCTGCTGGCCCGCACGGGGATCGACGGCCAGCAGATGCCCGACCACCCGGTGCCCGGCGTGCGGGCCGGCAACCTCCACGAGCCGTGCGACGCCGAGTCCGACGTGGGGGCCCACGGCATCTTCGGCGACGAGTCCTACGCCAAGAGCAGCCAGTTGGCGCTCAACACCCGCTTCGCTAGACGCCTTGGTGGCGCACGACTCCTGGGCGCGGCGTTGAGCCGGGTCCTGAGATAGCGGCCATCTTCGAGGGCCACACCAGGTTCGACGCCTGGCCCACGGCCACGCCGACCACGTCGGCGGCCAGGACCGACAGGAGACGGCGCCGGTCGCTGCCCCGCAGGTCGACCACATGCGACACCACGGCGAGGACCGCCAGGGGTGCGGCCGCGGCCGGCATCTCCTGGGCCGCGCCGGCGGTGAACGACACGTCGCACCCGGCCAGGCCCCGCTCGACGGGGAGGCGCTTGCCGAGCAGCGGGCGGAG
This sequence comes from Acidimicrobiia bacterium, assembly GCA_046565765.1. Lineage (GTDB taxonomy): Bacteria > Actinomycetota > Acidimicrobiia > Acidimicrobiales > AC-14 > JBFMCT01. The sequence continues at coordinate 25,371 of JBKHXX010000038.1, forward strand.
CACGAAGTTGACCACCAGGGCGCAGACTGCGTAGCAGGCGCCGCCCCTGATGGCGGCCTTCCGGCCCTCCTTGCCGCCGGCGGCGACCAGCCCGCCCGCGGCCACACCCCACGCCGGCCCGTTGAGCAGGCGCCGCAGCACGGTCACTCCTCGGTGGAGAGGACGGGGGCCACGCCCGCCACCGTCTGGCCCTCTTGCAGGTCCATGATCTTGACGCCGGTGGCGTCGCGGCCCTGGGACGAGATGCCCGACACCCGCTGGCGGTTGGTGATGCCGGTGGACGACACCAGCAGGATCTCGTCGTCGGGGCTCACCATGAAGGCGGCGACGACGTAGCCGCGCCGGGCGGTGAGGCGGATGCCCTTCACGCCCAACGTGCCGCGCCCCTTCTTGGGGAAGCGCTCGACCTTGGTGCGCTTGCCGAAGCCGGCGTCGGTGATGATGAGGATGTCGCAGCCGTCGCGGGCCACGTCGCACGACACGACCTCGTCGTCGTCGCGCAGGCGCATGCCGATCACGCCCTGGGCGGCCCGGCCGCTGGCCCGCACCTCGTCCTCGTCGAAGCGGATGGTCATGCCCGTGCGGCTGACCATGAAGATGTCGTCGCCCTCGTTGGTCTGGATGACCCGCACCAGCTCGTCGCCGTCCTTGAGGTTGATGGCGATGATGCCGGCCCGCAGCGACGAGTCGTACTCGGTGAAGCGGGTCTTCTTGACCTGCCCCCGCTTGGTGGCGAAGAACAGGTAGCGGCTGGTCTCGTAGTCGCGCGTGTCGATGACGGCCTGGATGCGCTCGTCGGGGGCCAGCGGAAGGAGGTTGACGATGGCCGTGCCCCGGGCGGTGCGCTCCTTCATGGGGATCTCGTGGGCCCGCAGCCGGTACACCCGGCCCCGGTTGGAGAAGAAGAGCAGGTAGGCGTGGGCGGTGGTGTGGAGGATGCGGGTGACGTAGTCGTTGTCCTTGAGCTTGGTGCCCGAGATGCCCCGACCGCCGCGGCCCTGGGGGCGGAAGGCGTCGGCCGAGACGGTCTTGATGTAGCCCGCCTTGGTCATGGTGACGACCAGCTCCTCGTCGTCGATGAGGTCGAGGTTGTCGAGGTCGCCGGGGTCGAAGGTGATCTCGGCCAGGCGGGGCGACGCCCACTTGTCGCGGCTCTCGCCCAGCTCGCTCTTGATCACCCCCCGGAGCACGACCGGGTCGCCCAGGATGGCCTCCAGCTCGGCGATGGTGGTCCGCAGCTTGGCCATCTCGTCCTCGTACTCCGACCGGCTCAGGCGGGTGAGGCGGGCCAGCGTCATGTCGAGGATGTGCTCGGCCTGCTCCTCGCTGAACTCGAAGGGCTCGGCCATGAGCCGGCGGCGGGCGTCGGCCTTGTCCTCCGAGGCCCGGATCGTCTCGATGATGAGGTCGATCATGTCGAGGGCCTTGAGCAGGCCTTCGACGATGTGGGCCCGGGCGTTGGCCTTGGCCAGGCGGAACTCCGAGCGGCGCGTGATGACCTCGACCTGGTGGTCGACGTAGGCGCCCAGGAGCTGGGCCAGGTTGAGGGTGCGGGGCACGCCGTCGACGAGGGCCACCGAGTTCACCGCGAAGTTGGTCTGCAGCGGCGTGTACTTGTAGAGGTTGTTGAGCACGACGTTGGCGTTGGCGTCGCGCTTGAGGTAGATCACGATGCGAGTGAGGCCCTTGGCCGACAGGTTGTCGATGTCGCGGATGCCTTCGAGCTGGCGGCTGTCGACCAGCTCCTGAATCTTCTCGGCCACCGCCCGCACGCTCACCTGGTAAGGCAGCTCGGTGACGACGATCTCCTCGCCCCGCTTGCCCTCCACGATCTCCGCCTTGGCCCGCATCTTGATCGAGCCCCGGCCGGTGCGGTAGGCGTCGAGGATGCCCTGGCGGCCGAGGATGTAGCCGCCGGTGGGGAAGTCGGGGCCCTTGACGAACTGCATGAGGTCGTCGGGTGTGGCGTCGGGGTGGTCGACGAGGTGCACGGTGGCGTCGACCACCTCGCCCAGGTTGTGGGGTGGGATGTTGGTGGCCATGGCCACCGCGATGCCCTGGCTGCCGTTCACCAGCAGGTTGGGGAACCGGGCCGGCAGGACCACCGGCTCGCGGAACTCGCCCGAGTAGTTCTCGGCGAAGTCGACGGTGTCCTCGTTGATCCCGGCCATGAGCTGCATGGCCAGCGGGCTGAGCCGGCACTCGGTGTTGTGATTGACGAAGCCGTTGGCAATGAACGAATGACAGTCGCTGTCGACCCGGATCGAGTAGACGGGCTGCACGCCCGCGGCTTCAACTGAGGCGACGGTCGCGTAGTAGTAGCCCGACTCGACTAGCGGCCGCACCACCGCTCGCACTTCCTCGGACTCGATCATCGACCAGATCGCCTCAGCATCCCGCTCCCACCGCTCCACCCGGTCGATGTTGTGCTTCGCCAGCGAACCTCCGGGTCCGCGACCGCACTCCTGCCGGATGTAGTCGGCGACGAAAGGGATCCGGTCCCGAGACAGAGCCGAGCTACGAGATGGAATGGTGAGAAGGCGGGCACGCAATACGGCCTGCTTGCGTCCCCAGAACCCGACATTTCCGGCGAAGGCGCGGCAGTTCCGCCTGTTGTTGATGGCAAGCCGGACCTCACCGGTAGGACAGGTTCGAGCGCGCGACACCACGCCGAATTCCAGAAGAAGCTGTTGGATGTCCTGCACCAACCCGAGGCTGCGACTGGAGTAGTAGATAGCGAGCGAGCGACGCTCGGACAGGCCCATCGACCCGTCCCCTTCGAACAGGGCCTGGAGAAACGCACGCTTGAGGCCCGGACTGCCTTCCCAGACGAAACGAGGGACCCGCTTCTGTGCGCTCCTCTTTCCGGCTAGCTCGGCGAGGGGACTGGCTAAGAGGTGGCCGACCTTCTGCACGTCGAGCTCATGGATGGTCCGGCCCGAGGCAAGCTGCCGGGAGTAGACGTACCGCGGCCCGCCCACCACCTCGTCGTAAGAGGCCACCACCTCTTCGAAGAAGAGGGGATCGGTGTTGTTGAATCGGGCCCGACGAGCGCTGAAGAAGCCCTCGGACACGAAGGCACCCGCCAGGAAGCCAAGGGACTCTTCGTCATCCGACGGGTAAGCGGGTGGGGGGTTCGTCTGTCGGGCCAGGACAACCGTGTCGTCGGCTGAGATTTCGTCGAGACGCTTCCACAGGAGAAGGGGGACGCCTGCGACGGCCGTGAGGCAAAGCAGGGGGTGATTCGGCGTACCCGTGATCTCATAGCCGTCGGTCGTCCGCACGCGGAGGGTGGGATGGTCCCCGCTGTGGAACAGTTTGGTGGCGAGCACGGGGTTCCCGAACTTGTCGGCAACCTTGACTGCGATGTCGACCTCGGAGTCCGGTAACAGCGGTGCCCCGGCGAGGTCGGCGATGCGCAGGGTGCCGTCCATCGTGCGGACCATCGTGTCCCCGGTAACGCAGTAGCGCTCGGCCGCGGCTTCGAAGTCGGGGCTGCCGTAGTTGCCGTGGAAGTCGATCAGGGGGTGGCGCAGGGAGAACGGCTGGGCCATGCGGACGAGGGCGTCGTAGATGGCCTGGTTGCCGTGGGGGTGGTACTTGGCCATCACGTCGCCGGTGACCCGGGCGCACTTCACGTGGGGGCGGTCGGGACGGAAGCCCTGCTCGAACATGTCGTAGAGGATCCGGCGGTGGACCGGCTTCAGCCCGTCGCGCACGTCGGGGAGCGCACGCTGGGTGATCATCGCCAGCGCGTAGACCAGGAAGGACTGCTCCATCTCCTCCTGGAGCTCGATGGGCTCGATCCCGAACAGCGGCGTCTGGTCGCTCATCGGTCCTTTTGGGGCGTCTCAGCCACCTGGGGCGTGGTTGCGGCGCCCCAAAACGGGGTGGGGTCAGATGTCAAGGAACCGGACGTCCTTGGCGTTGGTCTGGATGAACTGCTTGCGGACCTCGACGTCGTCGCCCATGAGCACGGAGAGCACCTCGTCGGCCAGGGCGGCCTGCTCGACGGTGACCTGGAGGAGGGTGCGGCGGTCGTTGTCCATGGTGGTGAGGCGGAGCTCCTCGAAGTCCATCTCGCCGAGGCCCTTGAGGCGCTGGAAGTCGTTCTTGTGGTTGGGGTTCTCGGCCAGGAACCGCTCCTTGGCCGCGTCGTCCTTGAGGTAGGACTTCTCCTTGCCCACGATGGTGGAGTACAGCGGCGGCTGGGCGATGAAGACGTGGCCCTGGGCCACCAGGTCGGACATCTGGCGGAAGAAGAACGTCAGCAGCAGCGTGCGGATGTGGTTGCCGTCGACGTCGGCGTCAGCCAGCACGATGACCTTGTGGTAGCGGATCTTGGAGACGTCGAACTCGTCGCCGATGCCGGCGCCGATGGCCGAGACCAGCGACTGGATCTCGGCGTTCTTCAGCATCTTGTCGACCCGGGCCCGCTCGACGTTGAGGATCTTGCCCCGGATGGGGAGGATGGCCTGGCGCACGGGGTCGCGGGCGTTGATGGCCGAGCCGCCGGCCGAGTTGCCCTCCACGATGAACAGCTCCGACTCCTCGGGGTTGCGCGACGAGCAGTCGGCCAGCTTGCCGGGCAGGCCGGCACCCTCGAGCAGGGTCTTGCGGCGGATGACCTCGCGCGCCTGGCGGGCGGCCAGGCGTGCCCGTGACGCCTGGATGCCCTTCTGCACGATCTGGCGGGCCTCGGTGGGGTGCTCCTCCAGCCACTCGGCCAGCTTGTCGTTGGTGACCCGCTCGACCAGCGAGCGGATCGACACGTTGCCCAGCTTGGCCTTGGTCTGCCCCTCGAACTGCGGCTCGCGCAGCTTCACGCTGACGATGGCGGTGAGGCCCTCGCGGATGTCCTCACCGAGGAGGTTGTCGTCCTTCTCCTTGAGCAGCCCCTTGGCCCGGGCGTACTTGTTGACCACGTTGGTGAGGGCCTTCTTGAAGCCCTCCTCGTGCATGCCCCCCTCGATGGTGGCGATGCCGTTGGCGAAGGAGTGGATGCCCTCGTAGTAGCCGGTGTTCCACTGGTAGGCGATCTCCACTTCCTGCTCCGCCTCGGCCGCCTCGAAGTGCCCGACCCGCTTGAACAGGGCGTCCTTGGCGTGGTTGAGGTGGCGGACGTAGTCGACGATGCCGCCGGTGTAGCGGTAGACCTGCTCCTGCTCGTGGCCGGGGCGCTCGTCGCGGAAGCGGATCTCCAGCCCCTTGTTGAGGAAGGCGTAGATCTGCAGGCGCTCGAGCAGCGTGGTGGCCCGGAACTCGGTGCCCTCGGAGCTGAAGATGCCGGGGTCGGGCCAGAACGCCACGGTGGTGCCGGTGCGGTTGCGGGGCGCCTTGCCGGTGACCTCCAACCGGCCGAGGGGGCGGCCGCCGTTGACGAACTCGATGCGGTGGCGCTTGCCGTCGCGGTCGATCTCCAGCTCCAGCCGCTTGGACAGGGCGTTGACCACGCTGACGCCCACGCCGTGCAGGCCGCCCGAGACCTTGTACCCCTGGCCCCCGAACTTGCCCCCGGCGTGGAGGGTGGTGAGCACGACCTCGGCCGCCGACTTGCGCCGGTCCTTGGGATGGGGGTCGACGGGGATGCCCCGCCCGTCGTCGACGACCCGGCAGCCGCCGTCGGCGGTGAGGGTGACGTCGATGCGCGTCGCGTGGCCGGCCATGGCCTCGTCGACGGAGTTGTCGACGACCTCGTAGACCAGGTGGTGCAGGCCGTTGAGCCCGGTGGACCCGATGTACATCCCGGGGCGCTTGCGGACCGGTTCCAGGCCCTCGAGGACCTCGATGTCCTTCGCCCCGTAGGACGGTGCTGCCTGTGAAGCCAACGACCTGGTTGTCCTTTTCGACGACGCGACGGGCCAAGAGGGATGGGCCTGTCGGTACGCCCCATCGTACCAGTTGGGGCCCTATTTCGGGCGGACGGTGACCCTGATCCGGGTGACCGTTCCGGGCCCCGCGACGTCGTCGATGCGGCGCTTGAGGTCGGCCTCCAGGTAGGCGAGCTGGGCGGCCCACGCCGGCTGCTCGCAGGCGATGGTGAGGGTGCCGCGGGAGAGGGCGAGGGGGCGGGCGTGAGCCGCCACCGCGGGGCCGACGATGTCGGTCCACCGGCTGAAGATGGCCGTCAGCGCGCCGGCGCCGGGGCCGCCCAGGGAGCGGGCGATGCGGTCCAGGGAGTCGCCCAGCCGGCGCGGTGGCGGGGGGTCGCCGGGCAGCGGCCGCCAGGGCGTCACGTGATCCTGCCGCCGGCGACGGTCACCGTCCGGTCGGGCGACACGCCCGCGGGCAGGTCGCCGGCGGTGGTGAGGACGGCCTGGCCGGGGGGCAGGTGGGCGACGAGGGCGGCGGAACGGGCCGCGTCGAGCTCGGAGAACACGTCGTCGAGCAGGAGCAGGGGCGGCTCGCCCACCTGCTCGCTGACCACGGAGTGGGCGGCCAGGCGCAGGGCCAGGGCCAGCGACCGCTGCTCGCCCTGGGAGGCGTGGGTGCGGGCGGGCATGCCGTTCACCGCGAGGACGAGGTCGTCGCGGTGGGGACCGACCAGGGACACGCCCCGGCGGAGCTCGTCGCGGCGGGCGAGGTGGAGGGCGGCAGCCAGCCCGTCGGCCCGCCACGGGGCGTCGTAGGACAACCCCGCCGCCCCGGTTCCCGACATCTCGGCGTAGGCCTTGGCCACCGCCGGGTCGAGGCGCGCGGCCAGGTCGGCCCGGGCCTGGCCGAGCGCCTCACCCGTCTCGACCAGGCGGGCGTCCCACACCTCGAGGGTGGTGACGACGTCGTCGGTCAGCCGGCCCCCCGACTGCTGGAGCAGGGCGTTGCGCTGGCGCAGGACCCGCTCGAAGTCGCGGCGGGCGGCGGCGTGGCGGGGATGGAGGGAGGCGAGGGCGTCGTCGAGGTAGCGGCGGCGGCCGGTGGGACCGCCCTTGACCAGCTCCAGGTCGTCGGGGGAGAAGACGCTGACCCGCAGGGTGCCGGCCAGGTCGGCGGACCGACGGAGGGGCTGGCGGTTGACCGTCACCCGGCCCCGCCCGTTGGGGCGGATCTCGGCCTCGATCAGCAGCGTGCGGCCCTGGCGTTCGCCCTCGCCCCGCACCACCGCCTGGGGGGCGCCGGTGCGCACCAGGGCCTCCCCGCCCACCCCCCGGAACGACGCCAGGGTGGCGAGGTAGGCGACGGCCTCGAGGAGGTTGGTCTTGCCCGCCCCGTTGTCGCCCACGACGGCGAGCAGGCCGGGTGGCAGGGGAACGTCCGCCGACTCGTAGTTCCGGAAGTCCGCCAGCCAGAGACGGTCGAGTCGCAGCTCAGGACACCCGCACGGGCATGAGCAGGTACAGGTAGTCGGCGCCCTCGAGTGGGCGGACGGTGGCCGGCTTCAGGGCGTCGAGCGTCTCCAGCAGGACCTCGTCGCCGCCGCAGGCCTCGATGCCGTCGATGAGGAACTCGGGGTTGAAGGCCACCACCATCTCGGCCCCCTCGTACTTGGCCTCGACGTCCTCCCGGGCCTGGCCCACGTCCTGGGTGATGGCGCTCAGCTCGACCGCATCGGGCCGCAGCGACAGGCGCACGGGGGCGGCGTCGCGGGCCAGCAGCTTGACCCGGCGCACGGCGTCGAGGAAGGGCGCCTTGGCCACCGTGAGGCGGTTGGGGTAGTGGGGCGGGATCAGCTGGCGGTAGTTGGGGAAGTCGCCCTCCAGCAGGCGGGTGGTGAGGCGCACGGTGTGGCCGCCTTCGGGACCGACCGCGAACGAGGCCTCGTCGGTGCCCAGGCGCAGGGCGACGTGCTGGGCGCCCGACAGGATGCGGGCCAGCTCCCCCAGGGCCCGGGACGGCACCAGGACGTGCTGGCCCTCGGCCAGCAGGGTGGTGCCGGGCAGGTCGCGCAGGGCGAGGCGGTAGGAGTCGGTGGAGACCAGCCTGAGGCCGGCCGACTCCGCCTCGAACAACACGCCGGTGAGGATGGGGCGGGCATCGTCCTTGCTGGCCGCCCGCACCACCTGGTTGAGGGCGCCGACCAGCGAGGGGGCGTCGAGGTCGACCGCGTCGCCCGTGACCTGGGGGAGGCGGAGGAACTCCTCGGCGGGGAGGACCCGCACCGCGAACTGGGAGCGCCCGGAGGCGATGGTGGCCTCGCTCCCCTCCACGGCCAGGGTGACGGCCCCCGGCTCCAGGGCCCGCACGATGTCGGTAGCCAGGCGGGCGGGCACCACACACACCCCCGGCTCCGAGCCGGTGACGGCCAGCTCCACCTGCACGGTGAGGTCGAGGTCGCTGCCGGCCAGGTGGAGGCGGTCGGCGTCGAGCTCCATGCGGATGCCGGACAGGGCGGGCAGCGCCCCCCCGCGGGTGGCAGCGGCCCGGCCGGCGATCGACATGGCCTCGACGAGGGCGTCACGTTCGGCTCGAAATCTCATGGGACGTCCTGTTTACCTTCGTTATGAGACAGGTATGAAAGGGAAGCACTGGTAGTAGGCCCTGTGGATTGAGGACAACCGGCGACGGGGCTGGTCACGGCCCGTGAATTGCACGAATGTGCTTCCGCAGGGGGCTCCTTCGCGGCTGAGGAAGCGGCGGAGGCCTGTGGAAAGCGCGGCGCTGGTCCCCAACTTTGCCGCTGGCGCGCGGCCCCGTCATCCACCGGCGCGAATGCGGTGGATCAGGGCGGTCACCTGGTCGTAGATCGGCCGCCGTTCCTTCATGAGCTGGGAGATCTTCTCGACCGCGTGCATGACCGTGGTGTGGTCGCGGTCGCCGAACACCCGCCCGATGGCCGGGTAGCTGAAGTCGGTCAGCTCCCGGAACACGTACATGCCGACCTGGCGGGCCTGCACGAGGGGGCGGCTGCGGCTCTTGCCGGTGAGCTCCTCCACGGGGTGGCCGAACATCTCCGACGTGGCGTCGAGGATCATCTTGGGGGTGATGCGGCGGCTGTCCGTCCCCCCGATGAGGCGGCCCAGGACCTCCTCGGCCACCGCCGGCGACAGGGTCACGTGGTTGAGGCTGGCGTAGGCCGACGCCCGCAGCAGGGCCCCCTCCAGCTCCCGGATGTTGTCGGTGATGTGGGTGGCGATGTACTCCAGGACGCCGTCGGGGATGGCGATGGGCTGGCCGTTGGCCCACTTGCGCAGGATGGCCAGGCGGGTCTCGAGGTCGGGGGGCTGGACGTCGGTGATGAGCCCGCCGGCGAAGCGGCTGCGCAGCCGCTCCTCCAGGGTGGCGATGTTGCGGGGGGCCCGGTCGGAGGAGATCACGACCTGGCGGCCGGCGGAGTGGAGGTGCTCGAAGGTGTGGAAGAACTCCTCCTGGAACCGCTCCTTGTTCTCGATGAACTGCACGTCGTCCACCAGGAGGACATGGCAGTCTCGGTAGCGGCGCTTGAAGGCGGTGGTGGCGTTGGTGCGGATGCTGTCGACGAAGTCGTTGAGGAACGTCTCCGTCGACACGTAGCGCACGTGCATGGCCGGGTAGTGCTCGTGCACGTAGTGGGCGATGGCGTGGAGCAGGTGGGTCTTGCCCAGGCCGGTGCGCCCGTAGATGAACAGCGGGTTCCACGACCGGGCCGGCTGCTCGGCCACGGCCAGGGCCGCGGCGTGGGCGAAGCGGTTGGAGTCGCCGATGACGAAGTCGTCGAAGGTGAACTTGGGGTTCAACGGCGAGTCGCCCGGGGGCGTGGCCTGCATCGGGACGGCGGGGGCGGCGGGGGCGGCGGGGGCGGCCGCTGGAGCTTCGGCGGGGGTGGCCGCGGGAGCGGCCGAGGGGGCGGCCGCGGCGGGTGGGATCACGGTGGTGCTCGGGGGCGCGGGCTCGTCGTCGACGGCGGCGTCGGTGGCGACGTCGAAGACCACCGTGTAGGGCTCGCCGGTGACCTCCGTCAGCACCTGCTGGATGCGGTCGAGGTGCCGCGACTCGATCCGCTCCTTGGCCAGGATGCTGGGAACGCTCACCCGCAACCGGTTGCCCTCGAGGGCGGTGGCGCGGGCGCCTGCCAACCAGGCGTTCCACATGCCGTCGGGGAACGCATCGCGCAGCCGCCCCACGCATGTGGCCCACAGAAACTCGGCCCCGGCCAGCGCACACCTCCCGTCCCGTCCACCAGATATCCACAGGCTGGGGAAATCTGGTGGTGCCTTCATTCGTGCCGCGGCACGGGCCGACCGGGATCGACCACAGGGCCGGGGAAGTGAGGGGCCTGTCACCGGAGGCCGCTTCTCCGGAGCGTGGAGAACCGTACCACCGCGGGCCCCGGCCGCATCAAGGGCGTAGTTCCAAGGTTTTTCGCCACGGGCGGGGCCGGACGGCGGGCGCGGTACGCTGGGCCCGACCTCTTGGGCCAGCGGGCCGGCGCGCGCCGGAGCGAGCGGCCCATCGTCCCCTCGGGGAGGCCATGCGTGAAACGTCCCTACCAACCCAACAACCGCAAGCGGGCGAAGCGCCACGGGTTCCGCCACCGGATGTCGACCCGCGCCGGGCGGGCGATCCTGTCGGCGCGCCGCCGCAAGGGCCGCCACAAGCTGTCGGCCTAGCCGGGGCGGGGCCGGCCGGCCGGGTGGAGTCCCTGCGGGGGCGGGCCGCCTTCGCCGAGCTGAGGAGCGCGGGCCGGCGGGTGCGAAGAGGGACGGTCACGGTAACGTGGGTGCCGGGCGACCCCGCCGAACCGCCGAGGGTCGCCTATGCCGTCGGCCGTCGGGCTGGTGGCGCAGTGGTCCGCAACCGGATTCGGCGCCGGCTGCGGTCGATCGTCCGGGAGGTTGGCGCCGAGCTGGTCCCGGGTGCATACCTCGTCGGCGCGGGCGCCGATGCGGCGACCCTTCCCTACGGAGAGCTGAGGACCACGGTGAGCGAAGCGTTGCGAGCGGTGACAGCTCGCCGGGGGCGCGCTGCCTGATGCTACGTCGAGTGGTGGCTCAGTCACTTATTGTGGCCGTACGCGGCTACCAGGCGGCGCGGATCGGGCGTCCATCCCCGTGCCGGTTCCTTCCCACCTGCTCGAACTACGCCATCGAGGCCCTCGAGGCGCACGGAGCGGCGCGGGGCATGTGGCTGGCGGCGCGGCGGATCGGGCGGTGCCATCCCTGGGGGGGCATGGGCTTCGACCCCGTCCCCGACGGCCGGGCGGCGGCGCGGGGCGCCTCGTGAGGTCGCTCGACGTGCTCGGGTTCTGGATCCTCGACCCGCTCTACATCGGGCTCGGCACGCTCCTGTCGTGGTTCTACTCCGTCGTCCCGTCGTTCGCGGTGGCGATCATCCTGCTGACCATCGCCGTCTCGGTCCTGCGCATGCCGCTGGTGGCCAAGCAGGTCAAGTCCCAGCAGGAGATGCAGAAGGTCCAGCCGGAGCTGAAGCGGATCCAGGCCAAGTACAAGGCCGACCCGCAGAAGCGCAACGAGGAGTTGATGAAGCTCTACAAGGAGCACAACGTCAACCCGTTCGCCGGCTGCCTGCCGATGCTGCTGCAGATGCCGATCTTCATCGTGCTCTACCGCCTGATCAACGACCTGGGCCGGCCTGAGCCGAAGCACATTCCCACGGGGAGTGACTTGTACAGCGCTCTGCGTGAGTCGGGCGGAGAGATGCGTTCGTTCGGGATCGACCTGGCCGACGCCGCGTCGAGGGTCTCCGGGTTCGGCAACCTCCTCCCCTACCTCGTGCTGATCGCCCTGGTCGTGGGCACCGGCTACTTCCAGCAACGCCAGATGACGGCCCGGCTGCCCAAGGACGCCATCAACCCCCAGATGCAGATCATGACCAAGATCTTCCCGGCCTTCATGGGGTTCTTCTCGTTCTCCATCCCCGCCGGGGTCGTCCTGTACTTCATCGTCTCCAACTTCTGGCAGATCGGCCAGCAGGCCGTGATGTTCCGCCGCCGCCAGGCCGCCGAGGCCGCCGCCGGCAGTGGGGCTGGAGCGGGGGCGAAGGGCGGGGGGTCGAAGGGGACGGCATCGCCGCCGGCCAAGCCGGCCAAGGCGTCGAAGCCGGCCAAGGGCGGCGGGTTCATGGCCCGCATGGCCGAGGCGGCGGCGGAGCGGCAGAAGGAGCAGGCTCGGCGGGCCCAGCAGGCCGCCGACGCGGACGACAAGACCGACCGCGGGGCGGGCGGGGCAGGCGGCGGGGCGGGCGGCAGGAGCGGCGCTAAGAGCGGCGGCAACGGCAAGGTCGATCCCGCGGCCCGCAAGGGCGGAGGCGGCGGCGGCAAGGCCGGCGGGGGCAAGGCCGGTGGCGGTGGCCAGGCCCGGGGCGGTGGTGGCGGTGGCCAGGCCCGGGGCGGAGGCGGCGGCGGCAAGGGCGGCGGCGGCAACGGCCGGGTGACGCCCAAAGGCGGCGGCGGCCGGGCCCAGGGCAAGGGCTCGGGGTCACGATCGAAGTCCCGCAACTCGCGAAGGGGCAGGTAGCGGTGGAGTGGGTTGAAGTCACCGGAAAGACCGTCGAGGAGGCCAAGGACGCCGCCCTCGACCAGTTGGGCGTCGACGAGGCCGAGGCCGAGTTCGAGGTCCTCGAGGAGCCCAAGGCCGGCCTGTTCGGCCGGTTGCGGTCGGAGGCACGGGTTCGGGCGCGGGTCCTGCCCAGCTCGCCCCGGCCCAAGCTGGACCGCCGCGAGCGGCGGCGGGGCCGGCGGGGGAAGGAAGGAGGCGAGGGCGCCGGAGCGGGGGCGGGTGCGGCTGCCGGCAGCGGCGACACCGGCGGCGGGGCGACCTCCGGCCGGGGCTCCAGCGGCGGCCCGGGCAGTTCGGGTGGTGGCGGTGGAGGTCGGGCCCGGCAGGGCAATCGCAACGGAGGCCGCCGGAGCGCACCGGCGGCACAGGACCGGGGATCGATCGAGCGAGAGGACGACGACGTGGCCGAGAGTGCCGAGGACGGGAACGAGGTCGAGGTGGCGGAGGCCTTCCTGACCGGGCTGCTCGAGACGTTCGGCGCGCCCTTCACCTTGGAGCAGCGTCCGCTGGACGACGACCTGGTCGAGCTCAGCGTGAAGGGGGAGGACCTGGGCCTGCTCATCGGCCCCCGGGGCCAGACCCTCGCCGCCGTGCAGGAGCTGACCCGTACCGTCGTGCAGCGCCGGTCGCAGGGCCGGGCCGGGCGGATCGTGCTCGACATCGCCGGCTACCGCCAGGCTCGGCGGGCGGCGCTAGAGCGGTTCGCCACCGAGGTGGCCGGCCAGGTGCGGTCCTCGGGCGTGGCTCGGGTGCTGGAGCCCATGCCCCCGGCCGACCGCAAGGTGGTCCACGACACGATCAACGCCCTCGACGGCGTGACCACCAGCTCGGAGGGGGAGGAGCCCCGGCGGCGTGTGGTGATCTCCCCGCAGGCGACGGCCGAGTAGGCCCCTGCTGGTGGACCCCGGCCGGCGGGCCGGGCTGCTACGGGTGCTGGAGCGGGCGCGCGCCATCGGCCTGCTCGGACCGGGCCCGGTCGAACCGCACGTCGAGCACGCGCTGGCCTTCGGCCTGCCCGTGCCGGACCTGTTGGGTGGCGGGGAGCGAGCCTTGGGGGGTGCCCCCGCGGTCGACCTGGGGACGGGGGCGGGGCTCCCCGGTCTGGTGCTGGCCAGCGCCTTCGCGAAGAGCTCGTGGCTGCTCGTCGACGGGCGGGAGCGGAGCACCCGGTTCGTGGCCTGGGCGGTGACCGAGCTCGGGCTGGGGGAGCGGGTCGCGGTGCGTACCGCCCGGGCGGAGGATCTGGGCCGGGAGGTGATGCACCGGGGTCGCCACCACCTGGTGGTGGCCCGGGGGTTCGGGGCGCCCGCCGTTGTGGCCGAGTGCGCCGCTCCCCTGCTGGCTGTGGGGGGCCGGCTGGTGGTGAGCGAGCCGCCGGAGCCGTCCGACGCCCGGTGGCGGTCCGAGCCGCTGGCGGGCCTAGGGCTCGCTCTCGACGGCCGGATGGCGTCGGCTCACGCCTCGGTCGCGGCGTTCACGCAGGTCAGGCCGTGCGCCGTGGCCTACCCGCGCCGGACCGGCGTACCCGCCAAGCGGCCGTTATGGGGCGCCTCGCCCGACCCTGATGTTTCACGTGAAACTCCACGGCGAGGTTCTCCAACCGGTACTTGATCCGGAGGTCGAGACCAGGCAAGCTGGTCACTAGTGTCCGAACTCGAAGTCGATGGCTCGCAGACGCCGAGTCCTTCGGGCCTGGCGGCGGCTTCCAACAGCTGGTCGGCTGCTCCCCCGCGCGATCCCGACGTCGCCGGGCCGCTCCAACAGGCGGTCGCGGCCATGCCGGCCGTCCCCGGACTGCCCGCCTTCCCAACGACGCCCGCCGAGCCCGAGCCGCCCGGCCCCGAGCCGGCCGGCGAACACCCGGCGGCCGTCCAGCCCGAAGCGGCCCCGGCGGCCGTCCAGCCCAAACCGGCCCCCATCGAACCACCGGCCGTCCAGCCCGAACCGGCCCACGTCGAACACCCGGCGGCCGTCCAGCCCGAACCGGCCCCGGCGGCCGTGCAGTCCGAACCGGCCCCGGCGCCGGCCGAGGCGGCAGCGCCTGTCCACCGGTTGCGGCCCGCCCGCCCTCTTCCGCGGGCGCTGGCGGTGGCCAACCAGAAGGGCGGCGTGGGCAAGACCACGACGGCGGTGAACCTGGGCGCCGGCCTGGCTGAGCTGGGCTTTCGTACGCTCGTGGTCGACCTCGACCCGCAGGGCAACGCCACCACCGGTCTGGGCATCAACTCCCGCAACCTGTCGTCCTCCATCTACGACGTGCTCATGAACGAGACGCCCATGGAGGACTGCATCGAGCCCACCGCGGTTCGCAACCTGTTCGTGGCCCCGGCCACCATCGACCTGGCCGGCGCCGAGATCGAGTTGGTCCCCGCCTTCAGCCGGGAGCTGCGCCTGCGCCGCGCCCTCGACCGGCTGGGGAGCGACTACGACTACATCCTGGTGGACTGCCCGCCCTCCCTCGGCCTCCTCACCATCAACGGCATGGCGGCCGTGCAGGAGGTCCTGGTCCCCATCCAGTGCGAGTACTACGCCCTGGAGGGGCTCGGGCAGCTCATGCGCAACATCTCGCTGGTGCAGAGCAACCTCAACCCGACGCTGGAGCTGAGCACGATCGTCCTGACCATGTACGACGCCCGCACCAAGCTGTCCGACCAGGTCGTCAAGGAGGTCCGGTCCCACTTCGGGGCCAAGGTCTGCCGCAACATCGTGCCCCGCACCGTGCGCCTCTCCGAAGCGCCGTCGTTCGGGCAACCCATTCTCGTGTTCGACGCGACCTCCCGGGGTGCCATCGCCTACCGGGAGCTGGCAAAGGAGGTGAGCGGTGGCGCGGCGAGGCGGACTGGGTAGGGGACTCGACTCCCTCATCCCTCCCGGCTCGGGCGACGACACGGCGGCATCGTTCCGGGAGATCCCCATCTCCTCGATCACGGCCAACCGGCGCCAGCCGCGCAGCCGCTTCGACGAGGAGTCGATGGCCGCCCTGACCGCGTCCATCCGCGAGCTGGGCGTCCTGCAACCCGTCCTGGTGCGGGCCACCGGCAACGGCACGTTCGAGCTCATCGCCGGCGAGCGCCGGTGGCGGGCCTCCCGCCGGGCGGGGCTGTCGACCATCCCTGCCATCGTCCGCACCGCCGACGACACGGCATCCCTCGAGCAGGCCATCGTCGAGAACGTGCAGCGGGAGGACCTCAACCCGATGGACGAGGCCGCCGCCTACCAGCAGCTGATCGGGGACTTCCACCTCACCCACGACGAGCTGGCCACCCGGGTGGGGAAGAGCCGGGCCGCCATCTCGAACACCCTCCGCCTCTTCCAGCTGCCTCCGTCCGTCCAGCGCCTGCTGGCCGACGGCCAGCTCACCGCCGGCCATGCCCGGGCCCTGCTGTCGACCCCCGACCGGGGCTTCCAGGAGTCCCTGGCCCGCCGGGCCATCACCGAGGGCCTCTCGGTCCGCACGGTGGAGGACATCGCCCGCCAGCACAACGACGCCGGCCGCAACGGCCCGGGCGGCGGCGGCCTGGTGGGCGGAGCAGCGGGCACCGCCACCACCCCCGGCGGCCGCCTGCGTCCTCCCGGCATGCACGAGCTGGAGGACCTGCTGGCCGCCCACCTCGACACCCGGGTCAAGGTGGAGATGGGGGCCAACAAGGGCCGGCTCGTGGTCGAGTTCGCCGATCTGGAGGACTTGGAACGGATCTACCGGGCCATGACCGGAAGCCCGCCACGCTGAGCGTTCAGTCGCTCACGGTGCGCGCGGCGGAATCCACAAGTTGGACGCAATCTGTGGAGAACCGCGCCTAGCTCTCCAGGAACTCGGCCAGCTCGTTCATCAGCTGGCCCTTGCCCTTGGCCCCGATCATGCGCTTCTTCAGCACGCCGTCCTTGAAGACGAGCAGCGTGGGGATGCTCATGATGTCGTAGCGGCGGGCGATGTCGGGAGCGTCGTCGACGTTGAGCTTGCGGATGACGATCTTCCCGTCGTTCTCCGCCTGGATCTGCTCCAGCACGGGAGCGACCATGCGGCACGGCCCGCACCACTCCGCCCAGAAGTCGACGACGACCGGCAGCTCGGACGCGCCGATCTCCTCGTCGAACGTCGCAGCGGTCAGAGCGGTCAACGTGCCCATGTGATTCCTGTGCCTCCTCGACAGCGGCCCCGGCGGGCCGTTCCGTGCGTTCCTACTTCAACACCCGGGTGTGACGCGATCATTTCCGACCACTCTCAGTCGTGACGTGACTCCAGCCAGCGTTCGGCATCGATGGCGGCCATGCACCCCGAGCCCGCCGCGGTGATCGCCTGGCGGTAGACGTGGTCCTGCACGTCCCCGGAGGCGAACACACCCTCCACGCTCGTCTTGGTGCCGTCGTGGGTGAGGATGTACCCGTTGGCATCCAGCTCCAACTGGCCTGCGAACAGCGACGAGTTGGGGATGTGGCCGATGGCCACGAACAACCCCGACACCGCCAGCACCGACTCCTCGCCGGTCTTGACGTTGCGCAGCTGGGCGCCCTCCAGGTGCGAGTCGCCCACCAGGTCGGTGACGACGGTGTCCCAGACGAACTCGATCTTGTCGTTCTTGAAGGCCCGCTCCTGCATGATCTTCGAGGCCCGCAGCGAGTCGCGCCGGTGGATGACGCTCACCTTCTCGGCGAACTTGGTGAGGAAGAGGGCCTCCTCGAGGGCGGAGTCGCCACCGCCGACCACCGCGATGGGCTGCTCCTGGAAGAAGAAGCCGTCACACGTGGCACACGTCGACAGCCCGTGCCCCAGCAGCCGCTTCTCCGCTTCCAGGCCCAGCATGCGGGACTGGGCGCCGGTCGAGATGATGATGGCGTTGGCCTTGTACTCGCCCTCCCGGCTCCACACCGTGAACGGGTGCGACCCGAGGTCGACCTTGGTGGCCCGCTCGGTGAGGATCTCGGTGCCGAAGCGCAGGGCCTGGCCCCGGAAGTTGGCCATCAGCTCGGGGCCCTGGATCCCGTCCACGAAGCCGGGGTAGTTCTCGACCTCGGTCGTGAGCATCAGCTGCCCCCCGGGCTGGTCCGACGACGACGACAGCTCGCCCTCCAGCATGAGCGGCCGGAGGTTGGCCCGGGCGGTGTAGATCGCAGCGGTGAGCCCGGCCGGGCCCGACCCGAGGATCAAGATGTCTCTGACGTCACCGTTCATTGGGCCTCCGACGGCCGGCGATCCTTCTTGGACCACAGGAACAAACCAACACCGGTGAATATTGCCCCCACGATCAGGTAGGTGAGCCAGACCTCCTGGGGGATCATCTCGTCGAGGAAGTGCACGGCCGCGGCCAGCCCGAGGACGGCGGCCATGATCCCCATGATGGCGGCCAGCAGCCCGAACACGACGATGCGGGCGATGGAGACGAGCCGGTCGGTGGTCTGCGACCGGACCTTGTCGACCAACTGCTCCAGCTTGTCGGCGGTCTCGCTCGCCCAATCCCCTTCGTCCGCCAAAGCTCCTCCTGGGTCGACGACGGCGCTCAGCCACGCAGGTCAGCGGCCGAGGGCAGCCTACCCTTGCCCGATGCGCAGGACCCTTGCCCTGGCGGCCGCCGCCGCGGTGGCCGCCCTGGAGGCGCTGATCCTCGGGGAGTACCCCTTCGAGGGGGTGACGGTGCTGGCTGCGGCCGTCATCTTCGGGCTGTTCGTGGCCGAGGCGGCCCGGGCCGTCGCCCGCCGGGCCGAGCCGGTCCTGGGGATCGGCTGCGGCGTCCTGGCTGGGGCCGCCATGGTCTGGTCGGCGTGGATCGCCACCGGCCACGACCTGTCGTTCCTGGGACCGGCGGGCTGGGCCGCCGTGCCGATCGCCACCGCCGTCGCCGGCCTGCGGGCGGGCCGGGAGCGGCTGCTCGTCAGGGAAGAGCCGTCTCGGCCAGCAGCCGGCAGCCCGACTCCGCCAGCACCAGCACCGTCGACGGAGGACTTCCCGGCGTAGGCGCGAAGCCGAGGACGACGGCGGGCGTGCCGGCGAAGCGGGCGTTGGCCACGTAGACCACCGCCTGCACGCCCGGACGGGCGGTGCGGGCCTGCTCCTCGCACGGCCGGGTACCGATCTCCCGGGGGACGGGGGCCAGTGCCGTCGACGGCGAGCCCGCCGCCAGCCGCTCGGACGGGCCCTGCCCGGTCGCCGCCGCGACCCCGGCCGGCGGGATGCGGCTGCGCAGGGCGGCCACGTCGGGCACGTCGCCCAGGTCGACGCCCGCCGGCGGCCCGGGTGCGGCCGACGCCCCCGCGTCCCCCGCCGCCCCCGCCGACGCGTCGGCCGACTCCTCCGCCGCCGGTCCCCGGCTGAGCGCCGTCTCCCCCCCATCCTCGGCTCCACGTCCCAGCAGCCCGGCCGCTCCCACCACCACGGCCAGCACCGCCGCGGCCGCCCCTGCCCCCACGGTCCACCACCGGCGCCGGTCGGGCACGGGCAGGGGCACGGGCAGGGGCGTGGGCGCAGGGGCCGCGGCCGGCGGGCGGCCCGGGCGGTCCTCGTCGCCCGCCGCCGCGGCCGCGGCCAGCGCGGCCGCCAGCATCCGCTCTCGCACCGCGGCATCCAGGGGCTCCACCGGTGCGGCCACGGCCTGGCGGGCCCGCCGCAACGTCTCCATGCGGGCCCGGCAGTCGCCGCACGTGCCCACATGGGTCGCGACCGTCCCCTCGGCGTCCTCGCCGTCGACGGCGGCGCTCAGGGCCTCGAGGTCGGGGTGGATGGTCATCGGCTCCTGGTTTGACGACGGGGAGGGCCCTCGGGGTTCCTACCCTGGCCAAGGGCCTCGGCCAGCGCCGCCCGCCCCCGCGCGATGCGCGACCGCACCGTCCCGGGCGGGATCTCCAACGCCTGCGCGATCTCGTCGTAGGACAGGTCGCACAGGTCCCGGAGCACGACCGCAGCCCGGAACTCGGGAGCCAACCCGGCCAGGGCGGCGTCGACGTCGAGCCGGGCGTCCACCGCGGCGGTCCCCCCCGCCGGCGCCGCCCCACCTGCCGGCACGGTCCCGCCGGCCCCCTCGCCCACCGTCTCCGCCGGCTCGGGCCGCCGCCGACGCCGGCGCAGCTCGTCGAGGGCGGCGTTGGTGGCGATGCGGTAGGCCCACGTGCCGAAGGCGGCGCGGGCGTCGTAGCGGGGCAGGGCCCGCACGATGGCGACGAGCGCGTCCTGGCAGGCGTCGGCCGCGTCGGCGTCGTTGCCCGTCAGCCGGCGGCAGACGGCGTACAGCCGGTCCTGGTGGCGGCGCAGGAGCGCCTCCAGGGCGGCCCCGTCCCCGCCCTGCGCAGCCACGACCAAGGCCGCGTCGTCGTCGGCCAAGCCCGCCGCCCTCAGCCGCGGACGGCCACTTCGACCTCGCCCAGGGCCACCCGGTTGTCCCGCCCGAGGTTGGTGATCCACAGAAGCACGGCCGAGCCGGTTCGCCCCCGCAGCCCGAACGTCGTCTGCGACGAGTTGACGTTGTTCTCGGTCGCCACCGGGTCGCCCCACTCGGCCAGCGCAGCCTTGGGGCCGTCGGCCACGTAGGCCCTCGCGCTCCAGCCCCGGCTGGGGGAGTTGACGACCAGCTCGTCCAGCTCGGCCGAGCCGCTGAGCACGAGGATGACCCCCACGCCGTCCTTCAGCCCCCCGAAGCGGGCGGTGTCGTACGTCTCGGTCGTCCACACCGACGACGGGTCGCCGTCCACCAGGAACGGCAGCTCGTCCTCGTGCTCGGCCCGGCTCCCCGGCGGCGGGTCGAACGAGCGGGTCTCGGAGATCTGCACGTCGGCCACCGGCGAGGCGGTGTCCGGCTCGTCACCCAGCAGCCGCTGGCCGGTCTCGGTGCTGGCGAACAGCACCCCGATGATGCCCAGGGCCACGGCCACGGCCACGATGGCGGCCACCGGGTAGAGCCACGAGCGCTCCGACTCCCGGAAGGTGGGCGCCGGCATCCCCCGGGGCGGCGTGGGGTCGCGTACCACCATCGGCACCGCGTCGTCGGGGCCCAGGTCGACCGACAGGAGGGCGCTCTGGAGGTCGCCGGCGGTGGCGTAGCGGTCGGCGGGCCGCTTGGCCATGGCCCGGAGGACGACCGCCTCCAGCGGGCGGGGGATGCCGGCCCGCACCTGGCGGGGGCTCAGCGGCGTGGACTGCACGTGCTGCATGGCCACCGCCACGTCGGTCTCGCCCACGTACGGCGGCCGCCCGCACAGCATCTCGTAGAGGACGACGCCCAGCGAGTAGATGTCGGCCCGCCCGTCGATCGCCTCGCCGTTGACCTGCTCGGGCGAGAGGTACTTGGCCGTGCCCAGGATCGCCCCGCTCTGGGTGAGGTCGAGGCTGGCGAAGGGCCGGCTGTCGGAGGTGCCGATGGCGGCCTTGGCGATGCCGAAGTCGGCCACCTTCACCTGGTCTTCGTTGGTCAGCAGGATGTTGCCGGGCTTGACGTCGCGGTGGACGACGCCGTGGCGGTGGGCGTAGTCGAGGGCGGCCGCCACCTGCACGGCCACGTGCACCGCCCGGGCTGCGGGCAACGCCCCGCTCTGGCTGAGGATCTCGTGCAGCGTCCGCCCGTGGACGAGCTCGAGCACGATGAAGGCCACGCCGTCGTCCACGCCGGTGTCGAAGGTGGCCACCACGTTGGGATGGGCCAGGCGGGCGGCGGCGATGGCTTCGCGGCGGAACCGCTCCCGGAACGACTCGTCGGCGGCGAGGTGGGGGAGCAGGACCTTGAGCGCCACCGGACGTCCGAGGATGTCGTCGGTGGCTTCCCACACCTCCGCCATGCCTCCCCGGGCGATGGGCCGCCGGAGGCGGTAGCGCCCGGCGAGGACGCGGTCCGCGTCGAGCCGGGATGGTTCGGGCACCGCCGCTCACGGTACCGACCCCCCGGCGGGTCAGCCAGGCGGCCGGCCGGGCGCCGGCGACTGGTCGTACGATCTCGGGCACGCGCGGGATCGACATCCCAGTGGGGCTCGCTGACCTGCAGCTGTGGCGAGAGGGGGAGCTGGGGTCCGTGCACCGCGCCGTCGGGGCCGACGGCCGCCCGTGCGTCGTCCGCCTCGTCGACGGCCCCCGTGCCCGCGACGTCCCCCGGCCGTCGGCCCGCTGCGCCTCGCTCGAGGTCGTCGAGGTGGTCCTGGCGGTGGGCGACCGCCGGGTGGCGATCGTCTCGTCGGGCCCGGTCGAGCAGACGCTGGCCGACCGCGTCCTCGGTACCGGTCCCCTCCTGCCCGACGACGCCCGCCGCCTGCTCGACGACATGGAGGACGCCCTCCGTGCCCTCCACGACGCGGGCCTCGTGCACGGCGGCGTGTCACCGACGACGGTGGTGTGGACGGGCGAGCGCTGGCTGCTCACCGCCGTGGGGCTGGCGGGTCTCCTGCGCCGCCTCGGCGTCGATCACCCGGTCGGTGAGGTGTCGGCCTACGCCGCCCCGGAGGTGCTCGCCGGGGCCGAGCCCGGTCCGGCCGCCGATCTCTACGCCCTCGGCCTCACCGTGGCGGAGGCCGTCACCGGCGTCCCCGTCACCGCATGGGACGCCGGAGAGCAGCCCTCCGACCTCCTCGCCCGCCGCCCCTCGCGGCCGGTGGAGCTGCCGGCCCACGCCGCCCCCGCCGATCTGGCCGGCCGGGTGGCCGTGCTCACCGATCCCGACCCCAGCCGGCGGCGGGCGACGGAGGCGGTGGCGCCTGCGCCGGCGGCCGCCCCTCCGGCCCGCTCGCCGGTCACCGACGACGACGTGCAGTTCACCGTCTACCGCCCGGGCCGGGTGCGCCCCCGAACCTGGTACACGATGCTGGCCTTCGCCCACAAGACCGACAGGGTCGACGACCCGGTGGAGGGCTCGTTCGACCCCGTGGAGCGGGTCAAGGAGCAGGCCGCCCAGCAGCTGGGCCCCAAGCTCGAGGACTACCTGTCGACCGGCGCCGACGCCGACGTCGAGCTCCCCCGGGGATCGGAGCTGCGCTTCGCCCCCCACATCGACGGCGTCGAGTTCAACCCGCCCGAGCGCCGGTTCCGGTGGGAGGAGCCTGTCCACTCTGAGACGTTCCGCCTTCGGGCCGATGCCGCCCTGGCCGGCACCCGGGCCCGTGGCAGCATGGCCGTCTTCCTCGGGACGGTGCTCATCGGCGAGGTCAGCCTGTCCATCGCGGTGGAGGACGGGGCCGCCGACGACGGCAGGGAGCCCACCGGCTCCGAGCACGCCCGCCGCTTCACCAGGGTCTTCGTCTCCTACTCCCACGACGACCTGGCCATCGTGCAGCGCATCGGCGAGGGCGCCAAGGCGCTGGGCCACGAAGTGGTGATCGACCGCACCCACCTCCGCAACGACGACGAATGGTGGCCGCAGCTGCAACGCCTGATCGCGGGCGCCGACGTGTTCCAGCTCTTCTGGTCGACGAGGTCGATGACGTCGAAGTACGTGCGCGACGAGTGGAGCTACGCCTTGTCGCTCAACCGCCAGGGGTTCATCCGCCCCGTCTACTGGGAGGACCCCTTCCCCGAGGCCGACGGCCTGCCGCCCGAACCCCTCCGCCGGCTCCACTTCCACCGCCTGTCGGTCCCCCGGTCGCAGTACCGCCACCGCAAGGCGGCAGCCCCGCCGGGCGAGGCCACCCCCGCCCAGGCCGCCGTCAACTCGCCCTCCGAGCCGCCCACCCCCGCCACGCCGACGGTCCAGGCGCCGCCGCCGCCCACACCCGCCGCGCCGCCCGCCCCCCCGCCGGCGCCCGGCGGCGCGACCGCCCGCCCCCCGTCCCCCCTGTCCCACCGCCACCGGCGGGGCCGGCGGCTGGTGCAGGCGACGGGCGCCCTGGCCGCCCTGGTCGCCTTCTCCGCAGTGGTCACGGGCAGCCTGGGCCGGTCCGAGAACCCCGAGTTCACCGAGCCGATCACGAGCGTGCCCACCGTCGTCGCCACCACCGTCACCGTCGCCACCACCGTCACCGTCACCACCGCCCCTCCGACCACGGTTCCGCTCGAGGTCTCCCTCGTCGTGACGTGGCCGTCGACGTGCCTGGCGCAGCCGCCGGTGGCCGCCTCGGCCTACGCCACCGTCGACCCTCACGTGGACGTCGACGCGGTGAACCTCTGGACGGTGCGCGAAGGGCAGCCGGACCTCGTGCGGCCCATGAACCCGTCGCCCCCCGACCCGAGCTCGCGGGCCCGCACCTACGTCGGCACCACCGGACGCTTCGAGGAGGCGGGCACGTACCAGCTCCACGTCGAGGTCCTCCACGCCGGCACGGTCCGGGCCAGGACGCAGCCTCAACCCTTCACGGTCACCGCCCAGTGCTGACCGCGGGGCTCAGCCCCGCTGGTAGGAGACGCCGATGACCCGGGGGCCGGTGTGGGCGCCGATCACCGGGCCGATGTCGGCCACGACGATCTTGTCCCGGGAGAAGTGGGGGGCGAGCAGGTCGAGCAGCTCACCCAGGTCGGGGGCGGCGCCGTGCATGACGGCCAGCTGCTCGATCGACGGCTCGGCCGCCACCTGGTCGACGAGCCAGCGCAGCGCGCGCGACCGGGTGCGCTGCTTGGGACCGGGCTCGACCGCCCCGTCCACCACCTCGATGACCGGCTTGATCGACAGCAGGGAGCCCAGCAGGGCCTGGGCCCCGCCGATGCGGCCACCCTTCTTGAGGTTCTCCAGCGTGTCGAGGGAGCCCAGCACCCGATTCTTGGCCGCCGCCTTCTCGGCCACGGCCACCACGTCGTCGATCGACGCTCCCCCCGCCGCCGCCCGGGCCGCCTCCAGCACGATCATGCCCAGGCCCATGGTCACCGAGCGGGAGTCGACGGTGCGGACCGGCGCGCCCTCCATGGCGTTGGCCGCAGCCTGGGCCGACTGGATCGTGGCCGACAGCTTCGACGAGATGTTGATGCACACCACCCCGTCGGCGCCCCCGTCCAGCGCGGCACGGAAGGCCTCCTCGAACTGGCCGGGCGCCGGCGCGGCCGTCTCGGGCAGCACCGGCGAGGCGGCACAGCGCTCCCAGAACTGGGCGGGCGTCAGGTCCCTCCGGTCGACCAGCTCGTCGCCGCCGAAGCGGATGGTCAGGGGGACGATGGTGATGCCCTGCGCGTCGGCGAGCTCCGCCGGCAGGTCGCAACTGCTGTCGGTAACGATGCGCACACCGGCCATGGCCGGACTCTTACACAGGTACGAGCCGGCGTGCCCGGCGACCCCGCACGATGTGCCGGCCCCACCACAGGGCGAGGAAGGCGAGCGCCCCCATCGACACCGCCACGCTCACCCGCGACGCCGCCGTCGAGCGCACCGTCAGCCGGGCCGAGCCGATCAGCAGCTCGCCGTCCGGAGACTGCAGGGTGATGCGCAGGGGGAACGCCCCCGACGTCAACGCCACCACCTCGAAGCGCTCGGTGGTGTTGCGGCGGCTCAGCTCCAGAGGCTTGCTGGCGCCCTGGGGGAACTCCAGCTTGTCGCTGCCCATCGTCACCAGCACCTTGACGGGCACGCCGGTGCGGTTCTGGAACGTGACCGGGATCTGCCCGCGGCGGGCGGTGAGGGTGATCGACCGGCCCTCGGGCATGTCGATGGCGTCCAGGTTGTCGTTGATGCCCGCCTCCACCGCGTCGACGTACTCCTGGCGCGCCCGCACCGAGGGCAGCGCGCTCGACTGGGCCACCAGCAGGCGCTCCTCCAGCACCGCCACGCCGTCGGCCGGGTCGGGGGCCGCCAGCACGGTGGAGAGCGACGCCAGCCGCCGCCGGGCCTGCCGCAGCCCGGCGGCCACCTCGGCCAGCGGGCTGGGCGGGGCCTCGGCCGGCCGGCGCACCAGCCCCAGGCCCCGGCTGGTCACCGCCGGCGTGATGGCGGTGAACACCGTGTCCAGGCTCACCACCTCGACGAGGGGGTTCTGGGCCAGGCCGTTGGCCAGCGTCTCCAGGAACGGCCGGTTGGGCGTCCACCCGGGCGGGGCCACGGCCACCACCGCCCGCCGGTCCGACGCGGGGGCGTCCAGCCACAGCACGGCCAGGTCGGCGAGCAGGCGGGTGGCCTGGAGGGCCTGGTTCGGGTGGTCGTTGAAGTGGGCGGTGAGCCCGCCGTCGGCCGCGAGAGCGGGCACGTCCTCCTCCCGCCCGGCCAGCACGAACGGTCGGCTGATCGTCACGTTCAGGTCGGGCACGGGGTCGAGCACGGGCTCGGCGGCCACGATGCGCTCCACCCCCCGGCGCACCAGCTCGTCGATGGCGTCGGGGTCGAGGGGCTCGGTCTCGACCCACGTCCGGCCGTCGGCCGGCACCCGGAGCACCTCGGTGAGCACCCGCCGGGCCGTCTCCAGCTGGCTCGTGATCTCCTCGTCCAACCCGGCCGCCAGAAGCGACTCGATGCCCACCGGCACGTACGGACCGGCCACCACCTGGTGGTCGGTGGCCAGCCGGCGCAGGGTCTCCACCGCCCGCTCGGCCCGGTCGTCGGTGCTGGCGGCCAGGGCGGCCAGCGTCTCCGGCGACGGCTCCAGGGCGAACGGCACGTTGCGGAACCCGTCGAGCGCCGCCACCGACGCGACCAGCTCGTCCAGCCCGGCCACCGCCCGGGGGGCGTCGGGGGGCAGCGACATGGGCCCCCGCACGGGCAGCACCAGGGCCAGCGCCAGCTCGGGCCCGCTGTGGCTGCCCGTGAGGTACGTCAGGTGGGTGACGAACCGTTCCAGGGGGGCCGTCGCCCCCCGCTCCCGCAGCTCCACCCGCACGGGGAACACCCCGTCGGTCGTCCCCAGGTCGACGGGCAGCCGCACCGTCACGTCGCCCGCCCCGTCGGGCGTCAACGACCCCACCGGGATGGGGGGCGATGCCGCCGCGATGGGCCGGTTGATCCGGTCCTCGAGGGTCTGTTCGAACTCCGAGCGGGTCTGCACGGCCCGGAAGACCGTCACCGACAGCTCGGCGGTGGGCGCCACCGAGCGGTCGACCCGCAGCCGCAGCACGAGGTCGGAGCCGGGTGCCACCGACGGGCTCTGGAACGTGAGGCTCAGGCGGGGAGGCGGGGGCCCCGGCTGGCGCGGGGCCTGGCCGGGGGCCTGGGCCCCCACCGGCACGGGCGCGAGCACGGGCGCCAGGGCGGCCACCGCGGCCAGCACCGCCAGCAGGCCTCGCCTCATCGCAGGTCCATCCGCAGCACGGCCAAGCCCTCGGGCTGCTCCCGGAAGCCCAGCCGCAGGTACAGCGACCGGGCCGCGGCGTTGTCGAGCTGGGTGTTGACCACCGCCCGCTCCACGCCCCGGCGGCGCATCCAGCGCAGGCCGTCGAGCACCAGGGCCGAGCCCATCCCCATACCTCGCCATCCGGGATGGACGGCCAGGCGCTGCACGTACCCCCGCCGTTGCGTCCGACCGCACACCGCGTAGCCGACCACCTCGCCCGCCGCGCCGGACGTCACCCGGAACCGGGTGGCGGGCGTGGCGTCGAGGGCGTCCTGCAGCGACCACTCGTCGAGCTGCCAGAAGTAGCTGAAGGAGGTGGCGTCCACGGCCAGCACCGCCGGCCAGTCGCCGTCCAAGGCCCGCCGCATCGGCACCTCGGGCACGGGCGCCAGGTTGGCCAGGTCGTGGGTGAGCAGCCGCAGCCGCTCCTGCTCGAAGAACCCGGCGGCCAGGAACGGGGGCTGCTCCATGGAGCTGAGGGCGGGGGTGACCACGGTGGCGTAGCCGTCCTCGGCCAGCGTCTCCAGGCACCGCTGGAGGAACGAGGCGGACGGCAGCGGCCCGTCGCTCGCGGGGGAGAGCAGCGCGACCGGGCCGTCGCCACGCCACCGACCGACCCGGACGCGCTCGCGACCCCATTCGAGGACGGCAGACCGAGCGGACACCTCCAGGAAGGATACGGCCCCCACCGTCACCGCCTCAGGCCGGCCAGCGCAGGGCCGTGAAGACGCCGCCGTGCTCGCTGACCCACGCGGGAGGCCCGGGCGGGGGCCGGCCGTAGGTCATCGTGACCTCGCAGTCGCTCAGCGAAGGGCACCCCGCCGCCCGCCACCGCGCCACCACCTCCCGCAGGGCGGCCTCGGCGGCCGCGGCCCCCGGTCCGTCCCCGTACACCTCCACCCGGCAGCCCCGGCCCTCGCCCCGCCCGATGAGCAGGGCCAGCCCGGTCCCGTCCCGCGC
This sequence comes from Acidimicrobiia bacterium, assembly GCA_046565765.1. Classification (GTDB taxonomy): domain Bacteria; phylum Actinomycetota; class Acidimicrobiia; order Acidimicrobiales; family AC-14; genus JBFMCT01. The sequence goes on from JBKHXX010000038.1 coordinate 52,904, forward strand.
CGCCACCCCTGCGCCCAGCCGGAAGTGCCCCCGAGTGCGGGGGCGGACGGTGCGCACCGTCACGCCACCCGCCGCGGTGGCCATCCCCACGTAGGCCACGACCGACGAGTTGGCCGGGCCCGGGGTGGCCATCCGCCCCACGCGGGGCCTGGTCAGCATGACCGCGGCCAGCCGGCGGCGGGCTGTCGCCGGCATGCGGGCCAGGCCCCCGCCCGAGACGCTGGCGATCGAGCGGCCCCGCCCGTTCACCAGCTCGCTCACCGACAGGCTCGAGAGCAGCGGCGGCGCCCCTTCCTCCACGCCCGGGCGGCGGAGGTTCATGAACGCCCCGGGGACGATGGCCACCGAGCGCAGGTCGTCCCCTTCCCGACGCAGGGTGACGACGGCCTGCTCCCCGTCGGCCGGCCCGGGCAGGCGCAGGGGCAGCTCGATCAGCCCGCCCTCGACCAGCAGGTCCCGCCAGGCGCGCGGGACGTGGTCGTAGGCGGCGGTGAGCACGACCCGGTCGTAGCGGGGGTGGTCCTGGCCGAGCCCGGCCGCGGCATCGCCGGTGATCACCTCGACCCGGTAGCCGCCGCCGGCCAGAGCCGCGTCCGCCTTGGCCGCCAGGTCGGGCTCCAGCTCGATGGAGGTGACGTGGCCTCGCCGCCCCACCAGCGTGGCGAGGAGGGCGGCGTTGTACCCCGTGCCCGTGCCGATCTCGAGCACCCGCAACCCGGATGCCACGTCGAGGTTCTCGAGCATCTCGGCCATGATCGTGGGCTGCGACGACGAGCTGATCGGCGCCCCCCGGGTGTTGGTACGGGTGACGAGGGCGTCGTCGGAGTACACCCGCTCGAGCCCCTCGCGTTCGGCCACTTCGGGCACGAACCGCTCCCTGGCCACGGTGGAGAACGCCCGCCGCACCGCCGGCGAACGGATGGCGCCCCGCCGCTCGAGGTCGGCGACCAGGGCCTTGCGCAGGCTCCTCGCGCTAGCCGAGGGCAACGGCCACGGTGCGGGCCAGCGTGCGGAAGGCCCGACCCGGCTCGGACTCGGGAGCGGTCACCATCACCGGCCGTCCTGCGTCGCCGGCCGCCGCCACCGCCGGGTCGAGTGGGATGCGGCCGAGGCAGGCGACGCCCTGGGCCCACAGCGACCGCTCCTCGGCCACCCGCGGGAACACGTCCACGTCGTGACCGCAGCAGGGGCAGCGCAGCCCGCTCATGTTCTCCACGCCGCCGACGACCGGCACCCCGCCCCGCTCGAACATGGCCACCACCTTCTTGGCGTCGAGATGGGCCACGTCCTGAGGGGTCACCACCACCAGCACCCCGTCGAGGTCGAGCCGCTCCATGACCAGCTGCTGGACGTCGGCCGTGCCGGGCGGCAGGTCGACCACCAGCAGGTCGAGGTCACCCCAGTCCAGGTCGCTGGCGAAGCGGGACAGCAGCAGCTCGACGAGCGGCTTCGACCACGCCAGGGCCTGGTCCTCGGCCACCAGGAACTGGGTGGACATGAGCTGGATCCCGAACCGCTCCAGCGGCTTGACCGCCGGGGTCACGCCCACCCCCCCGCCAGCCCTCACCTCGCGGTTGCGCCAGACGGTCACGCCCTTGGCCGGGCGGCGCCGGGTGACGCCCACCATCAGGGCCAGGTCGGGACCGTACAGGTCGGCGTCGAGCAGCCCCACCTCCAACCCGTCGGCCGCCGCCGCCAGCGCCAGGTTGAGGCTCACGGTGGACTTGCCCACGCCCCCCTTACCGCTGGCCACCACCAGCGTCCGCCGCACCGTCACTTCGCTAGCTTGCCAGGCAGATGCCCGCCATCGTCGTGCACCACGACGCGTGCCTCGGCCACGTCGCCGGCTACGGCCATCCCGAGCGCCCGGAGCGCATCCCGGCGGTGCTGCGCGGCATCCGGGAGGCTCGCCTCGACGGCGTCACCGAGGTGGAGGCCCGCGCCGCCACCGACGAGGAGCTCGCCCTCGTCCACCCGCCCGGGCTGCTCGACGGCCTGCGGCGGTTCTGCCAGAAGGGGGGCGGCCGCATCGACTTCGACACCGCTGCCGGCGAGGGATCGTGGGAGGCGGCGGTGCGGGCCGCGGGGGCGGTGCTGACCGCCATCGAGGCGGAGCAGAACGCCTTCTGCGCGGTGCGGCCTCCCGGTCACCATGCCACCGAGTGGGTGCCCCAGGGGTTCTGCCTGCTCAACTCGGTGGCCGTGGCCGCCGCGGTGCTGGCCGAACGGGGCGAGCGGGTGCTGATCGTCGACTGGGACGTCCACCACGGCAACGGCACCCAGGACATCTTCTACGAGGACGACCGGGTCCTCTACGCCTCGATCCACCAGTCGCCGCTGTACCCCGGCACCGGCCGCATCGGGGAGACGGGCCTCGGCAAGGGGGAGGGCTACACCATGAACTTCCCGGTGCCGCCCGGGGCCACCGGGGACGTGCACCTCGCCGCCCTCGACGTGGTCGCCACCGCCGCCCGCTCGTTCGGCCCCACGTGGGTGCTGGTCTCGTGCGGCTTCGACGCCCACCGCGACGACATCCTCGAAGACACCGCCCTGGCCCTCTCCGCCGGCGACTTCGCCGCCCTCACCCGCCGGTGCGTCGACCTCGCCCCTGCCGGCCGCTGCGTGCTCGCCCTCGAAGGGGGTTACGCCCTCGCCGCCCTCGCCCGCTCGGCCGCCGCCTGCGTCGCCGTCCTGGCCGGGGCCGCCGCCGAGCCCGCCGAGAAGCCCACCGCCGGTGGCCCCGGCCTCGACGTCGTCGAGCAGGTCGCCCGCCGCTTCTGACCCACGTTCTCCGGCGCCCGCCGCATCCCCCAGGTCCGCCCGCCCCGGGATGCGGGACGGGGGATCAGCGCAGCGGCTCGAAGCGGAGGCCGCCCGGGGCCGAGAGCGGGTTGCCGCCGTCGAAGGTGGGGTCGCCCAGATTGCGCTCGGCCAGCCCGAGCAGGAAGCCGACCGCCCCCACCTTCAGCTCGGCGACCAGCTCGGCGCCGGCGTAGACGGTGATCCAGGCCTCGGGGCGGCCCTCGGTGAGCCACCCCACGTGGTCACCGTTGGACGTCCTGGCCCACGGCAGGAAACCTCCCGGCGCCGGCCACGTCGGCCACCCCTGGGCCCGCCCCCGCAGCGACCGGCACTCGACCTCCACCAGCTCGACGAACGTCTTGGTGTGGTTGAACGGCTCGATCAGCGTCAGCCAGCCGGCGAACGTCCCGGCGCCGTACTCCCGGATCATCATGCGGTAGTCCTCGGGCGGCCAGAACCCGTTGGCGCTCACGAACCGCTTCCAGTCGCCGTGGGCCCCCACCGCCGAGTCGGGGGGCGGGATCAGGTCGATGAGCCGGTAGAGCGCGCCGATGGACGAGAACACGCCCGCAGCATGCCAGGGTTCCCGTTTCGGGGCGCCGGAGCCACGCCCGACGTGGCCTCGACGCCCCAAAACCATCCCTTAACCTCGGCTGTGATGGTGCCCGAACGCCTCAAGCCGCTGGTCGACGAGGTGGCGCCGTTGGCCGAGCGCTTCACCGGGGCCGGCTTCCGGCTCTACCTGGTGGGGGGCAGCGTGCGGGACGCCATCCTGGGTCGCCCCGTCGACCGCCTCGACCTCGACTTCACCACCGACGCCCGCCCCGACGACATCGAGCGGCTGCTGAGGGGCTGGGCCGACGCGGTGTGGGTGCAGGGCAAGCGGTTCGGCACCATCGGCGCGAAGAAGGCCGGCCGGCGCGGCCCGGACGCGGCGGACGGCCGTACCTACGAGATCACCACCCACCGGGCCGACGCCTACTCGCCCGACTCCCGCAAGCCCGACGTGGCCTTCTCCGACGCGGTCGAGGCCGACCTCTCCCGGCGCGACTTCACCGTCAACGCCATGGCCCTGTCCCTGCCCGACCTCCGCCTGGTCGACCCCCACGGCGGCACCGCCGACCTGGCCGCCCGCCGGCTGCGCACCCCGCTGGCCCCGGCCGAGTCCTTCGCCGACGACCCGCTGCGCATGCTCCGGGCGGCCCGCTTCATCGCCGGCTACGACCTCGAACCCGAGCCTGGCCTGGTCGAGGCGGTGAAGGAGATGGGCCACCGGCTGGCGATCGTGTCCGCCGAACGCATCCGCGACGAGCTCGACAAGCTCCTGGTCGTCGAGCGCCCCGGCGCGGGGTTGTGGTTCCTGGTCAGCACCGGCCTGGCCGAGGAGTTCCTCCCGGAGCTGCCCGCCCTCGCCCTCGAGCAGGACCCGATCCACCATCACAAGGACGTGCTGGCCCACACCGTCGCGGTGGTGGAGAAGACCCGGCCCGACAAGGTCCTCCGCCTGGCCGCCCTGCTCCATGACATCGGCAAGCCCAGGACCCGGGCGTTCGGCCCCGAGGGCGTCACCTTCCACCACCACGAGGTGGTGGGGGCCCGCATGGCCGAGCACCGCATGCGGGAGCTGCGCTACCCGGTCGAGGAGATCGAGGCGGTGCGCCGGCTGGTCGAGCTGCACCTCCGCTTCCACGGCTACAGCGAGGGCGAGGGGGGGTGGACGGACAGCGCCGTGCGCCGCTACGCCCGCGACGCCGGCCCCCTGCTCGACCGGCTGAACGAGCTCACCCGCTGCGACTGCACCACCCGCAACCAGGCCCGGGCCCGGGAGCTGGCCCGCCGCATGGACCGCCTGGAGGACCGCATCGCCAAGCTGCGGGAGCAGGAGGAGCTCGACTCGATCCGCCCCGATCTCGACGGCAACCAGGTCATGGCCCACCTGGGCGTGGCGCCCGGACCGGTGGTGGGCAAGGCCCTGGCCCACCTCCTCGAGCTGCGCCTGGAGGAGGGCCCCCTCGGCGAGGAGCTCGCGTACAAGAGGCTCGACGAGTGGTGGGCCGCCGGCCGGTGGAGAGGAGCAGACGTATGAGCCCGGCCCCCTCGCCCGACGACAGCCCGCTGGCGCGCCTGCGAGAGGCCGCCGCCCGCCTGGGCGCCGAAGGCGGTCCCGATCAGGCGGGTGGGAAGCCCCGGCCTGAGCCCCGGCCCGGGCCCGAGCCGGCGGTGGAGAGCGAGCCGCAGCCCCGCCCGCCGTCGCCATGGTCCCGCTCGAGCACTTCCCCCGCCGCCCCCGCCGCCCCGGCCGCCCCCGCCGCCCCGCCGGCCGCCCCGTCCCCCGCCGGCCCATACGCTCCGGAGGCGGACCGGCGCACGCCGCTGCTGATCGGCGCCATCGTGGCCGCCGTCCTCCTGGTCGTGCTGGTCACCATCGGGTTGGTGGCCATGGCCAACGACGAGGAGGGAGGCACGCCCCAGGGCGCGCCTCGCTCCGAGGTCGGCGACTTCAGGGGTCCGGGCCCTCAGGCGAAGAAGTAGTCGCCCTTGTCGTAGGGCCGGCGGATCCGGCAATGCGGGCACTGGTGCGACGTGGTGGGCATGGACGCCGTCCTGAACTCGTCGGGCGACATCTGCTCGGGCACCTCGAACACCTCGTAGCAGCCCTTGCACTTCACCTTCAGGGTGGCGGCCATCAGATCCCCTCCTTGCGGGCCCGCACCACGAGCGTGCGGGGGAGCCAGAGGAACGCCTCGCGCCAGTAGCGGCTGGGCGTCCCGTCGGTCGACGACTCGGGCTCGACCAGCACCTCGACCCGGAAGTTGTTGCGGGTCAGTCCCATGAACAGGTCGGCCAGCGTGTGGTGGTAGCCGCTGAACGGCGTCTCGCCCGACTCGTCGACCGGCGTGCGGTCAAAGTAGGAGCGGCGCACCAGCAGCGGTTGCTCGGGGTCGTCGTCGTCGATGAGGTCGTAGACCGGGTGGGGGATGGAGAACACGAACGGTGCCCCCTCCTTCAGCACCCGGTGGACCTGGCGGAAGACCCGGGGGAGATCGGGCACCCCGCCCAGGGCCCATGCCGAGAACACCAGGTCCACGCTGTCGGCCCGCATGAAGGCCAGGTCGGCCAGCGCCCCCTGGTGCAGCTCGATCTTCACGCCCTCGCGCTCGGCCCACCGCTTGGCGCTGCCCAGCAGCTCGGGCGAGGGGTCGAGGCCGATGGCGTGGGCCCCCTGGCGGGCGAGGGCGAGGGCGGCCTGCCCGCCCCCGCAGCCCAGGTCGAGCACCCGCTTGCCGCCCACGGTGCCGAGCAGGCGCAGGTCGGCCTCGGTGGCGGTGTCCGGCCCGTAGCGCACCACGTCGCCGTGGTCGAGATCGTGCAGCTGGCGGTTCCACCCTGCGACCACGCCGGGCATTCTTGCCCACCAACGTTTTGGGGCGGTGCATCCACGCCCTGCGTGGTCTGGACGCCCCAAAACGGGGGGTCAGCCCCCGATGAACTCCTCGACCAGGCGGTGGGCCTCGTCGTCGTGGTACTGGACGGGGGGGGACTTCATGAACCAGGCCGACGGGCCGAGGAGCGGGCCGCCGATGCCGCGGTCACGGGCCAGGCGCGCGCAGCGGACGGCGTCGATGATGACGCCGGCCGAGTTGGGGGAGTCCCAGACCTCCAGCTTGAGCTCCAGGTTGAGCGGCACGTCGCCGAAGTTGCGGCCCTCCAGGCGGATGAAGGCCCACTTCCGGTCCTCCAGCCACGGCACGTGGTCGGACGGGCCGATGTGCACGTCGTCGGCCCGGATCCCGTTGTCGATCTGGCTGGTCACGGCCTGCGTCTTGGAGATCTTCTTGGACATCAGCCGGTCGCGCTCGAGCATGTTCTTGAAGTCCATGTTCCCGCCCACGTTGAGCTGGTAGGTGCGGTCGAGCACCATGCCCCGGTCCTCGAACAGGCGGGCCAGGATGCGGTGGACGATCGTCGAGCCCACCTGGCTCTTGATGTCGTCGCCGATGATCGGCACGCCCGCCTCGGTGAACCTCTGGGCCCACTCCGGGTCGGAGGCGATGAACACGGGGATGGCGTTGACGAACGCCACGCCCGCCTCCAGGCAGGCCGCCGCGTAGTGCTTCTGGGCCTCCTCCGAGCCCACCGGCAGGTAGGACACCAGCACCTCGGCGCCCGTCTCCCGGAGGACGGCGGCCACGTCGACGGGGTCGTCGAGCGACTCCTCGATGGTCTGGCGGTAGTAGTGGCCCAGCCCGTCGAAGGTGGGCCCCCGTTGCACCTGCACGCCGAGGTCGGGCACCGGGGCGAAGCGGACCGTGTTGTTCTGGCCCGAGAAGATGGCCTTGCCCACGTCGAGGCCCACCTTGGCCGCGTCGACGTCGAAGGCGGCCACCACCTCCACGTCGCCCACGTGGTAGCCCCCGAGGACGACGTGCATGAGCCCCGGGACCGCCTCGGCCGGGTCGGCGTTGCGGTAGTACTCGATGCCCTGCACCAGCGAGCTGGCGCAGTTGCCGACGCCGGCGATGGCGAGACGGACTGTGTTCGTCGAGTTTGGCTTGCTCACGAGTCCTCCTTGGGGCTCGATGCCGAAAGGGCGTGCTTCTCGTTGTCGATGAGCGCGTCCAGCCAGCTGATGTCGCGCTCGGTGGCCTCGGTGTCGTGCTCCACCAGCGACCGCATGTACGTGTCCATCCGGTCGCGCCGGCCGCGGGCGGTGCTGCGGTAGCGGGCGAGCCGCTCGACGAGCTGGGCCCGGCGGCGCTCCAGGAGGCCCAGGCGGGCCTCGGGCGCCAGGTAGCGGCAGAAGGCGAGCTTGAGGTTGAAGGCCCGCTCGTCGTCGACCCCGCCGCCGTTGTCCCCGGTCAGAAGGTCCTCGAACAGCTCCTCGCCCCGCGCCGTGATTCGGTACACCTTGCGCACGCGGGAGCTGCGGGGCTCGGCTCGGCGCGCCGCCCGGGCCCGGAAGGCGGCCGCCTCGCCGGCGATCGACCCGGTCATGGGCACGAACGGAGGCGGCGCCGCAGCCGGCGGTGGGGCCGCGGCCGACGTCTCGACCGCGCCGGCCCGCTGGAGGCGGGCGAGGGCGGGGTAGAGGGAGCCGAACGACACGCTGGAGAACGGCCCGAGCGCGTCGACGAGCCGCTTCTTCAGCTCGTAGCCGTGCAGCTCCTGCTCCTTGAGCAGCCCGAGGATGGCGAGTTCCAGCATGTTGTGTCCGATATATCGACCCGATATATCGGCGGAAAGTATCGCTCACGCCCCGGACTTCGTCAACGCGCCCGGCGGCCCCGGGCCGAACCATGCCGGTCTACCCTTGGCCGCGTGAGTTTCCGGCCGGAGTCGCTGCGCGGCGCCCGACCTGACCGCGCCCCGGGTCAGATCGACTACCGGCTGATCCGCAAGCACACCGTCGACGAGTTCAAGCGGGGCCGGCTGAGCCGCCTCGACGTGTGCGACGCCCAGCCCGAGCTGCTGAGGGCGGCCCGCAACTGCGGGCGGGGAGCGTCCCAGGAGTGCCCCATCTGCGACGAGCACAGCCTGGTGCTGGTGACCTGGGTGTTCGGTGCCCGGCTGCCCGCCCACGGCCGCTGCATCACCAGCGCCAAGGAGCTCGACAAGCTGGGGCGGCGGGTGTCGGAGCTGGCCGCCTACGTCGTCGAGGTGTGCCCCGAGTGCTCCTGGAACCACCTCCTGCGCACCTTCCCCGTCGGAGGACGGAACCGGCCCGGATGAGCACCGTTGGGTAGGCTGCGGCCGCCGTGCGCCGCAACCCCCCGATCGGGATGTCGCCGATGACGGTCCGCCAGCCTTCCGGCACCCAGCCGTCGCGCTCGGCCGGTGCCCGTCGTCCCTCCGCGGCCCCGAACGGGTCGGGCAACGGCACCCGTCCCGGCGGCACACGCTCGGGCGGGGCCGGCTCACCGCCGCCGCGGGCCCGCACCGCCACCGGGAACCGTCGACCGGCACCCCCGCGGCCCGGGCGCAACGGCAACCGCGACGCCCGGTCGGCGGCACCGCCTCAGGCCCGCCGCCGCGCCAGCGAGAACGGGAACGGCAACGGGGCCGTCCTGCCGCCGCGCACCGCTCGGACCGCCCGTCCTCCCGGCGCGCCTCCTGGACCACCCCGGCGGCCGGCCGGGCCGTCGCGGCCGTCCGGTCGCGGACCCGCCCGCGTCCCCGCCCAGCCCCGGGCGCCCAAGAAGCCGGGCCTGTTCTGGCGCTACCGGCGGGTGCTCTTCCTCCTCGGGTTCCTGCTCTTCACCGCGGTGACCGGTGCGGTGTGGGTGATCGCCCGCATCCCGCTGCCGTCCGAAGCCCCCCTGGCCCGCACCACCCTCATCTTCGACGCCTCGGGCAAGCAGGTGGCGGAGTTGCACGGCGTGGAGAACCGATTCCCCGTCCCCCTGGCCGACGTCCCCGCCATCACGCAGGCGGCGGTGATCGCAGCCGAAGACCGCAAGTTCCTCGAGCACAAGGGCGTCGACCCGTGGGGCATCCTGCGGGCCACGTGGGTCGACATCCGCAACGAGGGCGGCACCCAGGGCGGGTCCACCATCACCCAGCAGTACGTGAAGAACCAGATCGTCGGCTCCGACCGCACCCTCGCCCGCAAGCTCAAGGAAGCGGTCGTGGCCATCAAGCTGGAGCGGAAGTACTCCAAGCAGGAGATCCTCGAGAAGTACCTCAACACCGTCTACTTCGGGCGGGGCGCCTACGGCATCGAGGCCGCCTCCCAGACGTACTTCAAGCACCCCGCCTCCGAGCTCGACCTCAAGGAGTCGGCCTACCTGGCGGGCCTGATCCGCATCCCCTCCAACGGCGACGTGTTCGTCGACCCGGAGTCGGCCTACTTCGTGCGCTCGTCGGTGCTGACCAACATGGTGCGCAGCGCCGTCATCACCCAGGCCGACGCCGACGCGGTGGAGGCCACCAAGATCGAGCACTACGTGTTCGCCCCCGAGATCGCGGACACGAGCTTCACCAACCCCAGCAACGGCGTCGAGTACTTCGTGGAGTTCGTCCGCCAGGAGCTGTTCCGGAAGTACGGCGAGGACCGCGTGCTGCGGGGCGGCCTGCGGGTGCACACCAGCCTCGACCCCAAGACGCAGGCCATCGCCTACGACACGATCTACGGCAACGACGGGTACCTGCCGCCCAGCGGGGCCGAGCGCGACCCGATCGCCGCCCTGGTCTCGGTGGACGGCGAGGGCCGCGTGGTGGCCATGGTGGGCAACCGGGACTGGGCCAAGTCGCAGGTGAACGTGGCAGTCGGCGAGCTGGGCGGGGGCAGCGGCCGCCAGGGCGGCTCGGCGTTCAAGCCGTTCGTGCTGGCCGAGGCGGTCAACCGGGGGATCTCGGTGACCGACAAGTACTACCCGGGCCCGGCCGAGATCGGTCCGCTCCCGGGGTGGGAGGAGCCGGTCCACAACTACAACGAAGCCGGCTACGGGTTCATCAACCTCACCGAGGCCACGGTCAACTCGGTGAACACGGTGTACGCCCAGCTGGTGGGAGAGGTGGGTGCCGACAAGGTGGTGCAGATGGCCAAGAGCCTGGGCATCACGTCGGAGCTCAACCCGGTGCCCTCCATCACCCTCGGCACCCAGGAGGTGTCGGTGATGGAGATGGCGAACGCCTACCTGACCTTCTTCAACGACGGCATGCACGTCGACGCCCGGGTCATCACCAGGGTCACCGACGGCGACGCCGTGATCGTCCCCGACGAGCCCTCGGGCCGCCGCCGGGCCATCCCCCGGGAGACGGCCGAGAAGGTCCGGGAGGTCCTCGGCGCGGTGGTCGAGCGGGGCTCGGGCACCGCCGCCCGGCTGCCCAACAGCGACGTGTGGGGCAAGACGGGCACCACCGAGGGGTTCGGCGACGCCTGGTTCGTGGGCGGCAACGAGAAGCTCGTCACCGCGGTGTGGATGGGCTACGAGGAGGGGCAGGCCCGCCAGTTGCTCAACGTACGCGGCATCCGGCAGGTCTCGGGCGGCACCCTGCCCGCCGCCATCTTCCGTGACTTCGTGAACGAGGCGGCGCCGGGCGACGGGAAGGCGGCCAACGTCGCGCCCCTCGACGCCTCCTCGCTGAACTCGCCGAGCCCGGGTGTCGTCACCACCGTTCCCCGGGCGCCGGTCACCGCCGCGGTGGTGGAGGAGGCTCCGGTCCCGTCGACGACCACGGCTCCCGCCGTCCAGCCCACCACGACGGTGGCGTCCCCGCCGGCCACCTCGTCCAACACGCCGGCGACCAACCCGGCCCCCTCGTCGCCCCTCACCACCGCCCCGCCCCGCACCACGTCGTCGCTGGCGTTCGACTTCCCCGAGATCAACCGCCCCGGGCGGGACTAACCCTCCTCGTCGTCGGCGAGCTCGTGGGGGAAGCGGTCGCGGCACGCCTCGCACCACAGCTCGGGCTGGTCGCCCGTGCCTCCGGCCGGCCACACGGCGACGAGCTCCTCGTCCTCCTCGCCGGCGCAGTTCTCGCACACCGCCATCGGCCGGTCACGGTAGCCTCGGCGCACCGCCGGCAGCCGAAGGGCGCTGGACGGGGAGGAGGAGCACCATGGGGCAACCAGTGACCGTTCCCGGCATCCGAGCCCGAAAGGGCGGCACCCCGATCGTCATGGTGACCGCCTACGACGCCCCCGGCGGGCGGATCGCCTCCGACGCGGGGGCCGACGTGATCCTGGTCGGCGACTCCCTCGGCATGGTGGTCCTCGGCTACGACGACACCCTCCAGGTCACCCTCGACGACATGGTCCACCACACCGCCGCGGTGGCCCGGGCCCGCCCCGCGCCGCTGCTGGTCGCCGACATGCCGTGGCTCACCTACCACCTGTCGCCCGAGGACACGGTGCGCAACGCCGCCGCCCTGGTCCGGGCCGGGGCGCAGGCGGTGAAGCTGGAGGGTGGGGCCCGGCGCCTCCCCATGATCGAGGCCCTCCTGGGGGCGGAGATCCCGGTCATGGGCCACCTCGGCCTCACGCCCCAGTCGCTGCACGTGATGGGCGGCTACAAGGTCCAGGGCCAGCAGGCCGCGGCCGCCGCCGCCCTGGTGGAGGACGCCACCGCCCTGGCCGCCGCCGGGTGCTTCGCCATCGTCCTCGAGGGCGTGCCCGCCGAGGTCGCCCGCCTTGTCACCGAGGCGGTCCCCGTGCCCACCATCGGGATCGGCGCCGGGCCCTGGTGTGACGGGCAAGTGCTCGTGTTCCACGACCTGCTCGGGCTGGAGGACCGGGTGCTGCCCCGTTTCGTGCGTCGCTACGGGTCGCTCAAGGCCGGCGCCGTCGACGCCCTGTCGGCGTTCGCGGCCGACGTGCGCGCCCGCCGCTTCCCGGGCGACGCCGAGAGCTACCACGCGCCGGACGGCGTGGTCGCCGAGGTCGCGTCCGCCCTGGGCATGCAGGGTGCGCGGAGCCGCCTGGCGTGACCCGAGTACCCGTCCCCAGCACGCGCACCCTCCAGTGGCTCATCGTGGGGCTGCTGGTGGCCGGCTTCGTCAGCTTCGTGGTGAAGGGGGCCGACCAGCCCGCCGACCCGTTCCTGCGCGTGGCCTCCCGCCAGCCGGTCGAGGGCTACGGGGAGATCGCCTACCGGGTCAACCGCACCGCCCAGGCCACGCGCTGCGCCATCCTGGCCCAGAGCGCCATGCAGCAGAGCCGGGGCCTCTACGGGCGCAGCGACCTGGCCGGCTACGACGGCCTCATGTTCTTCTTCCCGGCCGACGTCACCGCCGGCGTGCCCACCCGCAACACCGGCCTGGCCCTGTCCACCGCCTTCTTCGACTCGGGCGGGCGGTTCCTGACGGCCGTGGACAGTGAGCCGTGCGACGACCGGGCCGACTGCCCGGCGCCCGCCCCGCCCGGCCCCTACCGCTACGCCCTCCAGGTCGCCAGGGGCGCCCTGCCCTCGCTGGGCATAGAGGAGGGGGCGGTGCTCTCGGTGGGAGGGCCCTGCCCGTGAGGAACGCCCGAGGTGACGCCCATCGCTCGAGCCCCCAGTCAACCCCGAGCGATAGGCGTCGACCAGGAGACGTGCGAACGAACGACTGATGACGCGGTTCTCGGGGAAAATTGCGGCGGTGCGCCGGACCGACGAGTTCGAGGAGCTCTACCGCACCCACGCGCCGGCTGCGTGGCGGGTGGCCTGGGTCATCCTGCGCAACCCCGACGACGCCGCCGACGCCGTGGCCGAGGCCTTCGCCCGGCTGTACACGGCTTCCGTGCCGGCCGAGGCCGACGTCCGGGCCTACCTGCTGGCCACCGTGCGGAACACGTCCATCGACGTGCTGCGAAAGTCCCGGCGGGTCGAGATGGGCGCCGCGGTGGAGGACGGAGCTCCGGGGATGGAGCCGCCCGACCCGGCCGTCGCGGGGGAGAACCGGGCCTACATGGCCCAGGCCTTCGCCGAACTGCCCGAGCGTTGGCGGTCGGCGCTGTGGCTCATCGACGTCGAGGAGCTGTCCACCCGCGACGCCGGCTCGATCCTGGGTGTGACCCCGAACACCGCCGCCCAGCTCGCCAGCCGGGCCCGCGGCCGGGTGCGCCAGCAGTTCCTCCAGTTCCACGTGGCCAACCACGTGCGCCCGCCTTGCCGCACCACCGTGGACCTCCTGGGCGCCCACGCGGCCGGTACCCTGCCGCCCGTCCGCCGGGCCAGGGTCGACGCCCATCTGGCCGGCTGCCGCGAGTGCAGCGCCCGCCGGTCCGAGCTGGAAGACCTTCGCGTCGCCCTGCGGGGCATGCCGCCGCCCGTACCTCTCGCCCTGCTCGACTGGCACGCACCCCGGTCCCGGGGCTCGTTCATGGCCGTGCTGGAGCAACTCCAGGCGGCGCCGTCGACGGTGGCGGCCGAGGTCGTGGCTTACGCCTCGCCGGTCATGTCGGCCGCGGGCGAGCGGGTGGTGGCCGCCGCCGCCGCTGCCGTCCTGGTGGCCGGGATGTCGGTGGCCGCCCTGCGGGGGACCGCCCCACCCGCCCCCGCCGACCCCGGTGAGCCGGCGGTCGTGGCCGTCGCCGCCCCCGCGCCCGGGCCCGCACCCGCGGTCGGGCCCGGCGGTGGGCAGCCTGCCTCGGGAGGGCCGGCCCGGCCCGCCGGCGGGGCGGCGACATCGCCGGCAACGGCCCCCGCTTCGGCCGGACGCACCGGTCCCGCGGTCGGTCCGGGATCATCGGTGGCCCCGGCCGCCCCGAGCCTGCCCCACGCCATGCCGCCGACCGTGCCCGGTCCGTCGCCCCTGAGCGCGCCCGTGAACGTGCCTGCGGTCGGGCCGGCGGCGGCGGCGGTCGTGCCCGCGCTGGCGGGCGCCACCACGCCGTTGGTCACCGGCCTGGCCGGCGGGTTGGCGCCTCTCCCGCCGGCCGGACCGCCGTCTCCCGTCGCACCGTTGGGTGGCTCCGTCGCCCTCCCGGGCGTTCCCGCTGCCGCGATCCTTCCCAGCCCCACCGTGCTCTCGTCCCCACCGACGCTGCCGGGGGCCGTCCCCCAGGTGGAGGGGGTGCTGCGGTCGGCCCCGGCGGCCGCCACCCCGCTGACCGGGGCCCTGTCCCCGGTGCCGGTGGTCCACGGCGCTCTGCCGAGCCTCCTCACCCCGCCCGGATCGCTGCCCGCCACCATCCCCCCCGCCGGCCTCCCGCCCCTCGGCCTCCCGCCCGCCCAGCTGCCACCGGCCCAGCTCCCACCGGCCCAGCTCCCACCGGCCCAGCTGCCGCCGGCCCAGCTCCCGCCGGCCCAACTCCCGGCCGCCCAGCTCCCGCCTGCGACGGTGCCCCCCGCCACCGTCCCGGTCGCCGCTCCGGCGCCGGTCGGTGGGGCCGTCTCGACCGTCGACAACACCGTCACGTCGGTCCTTCCCGGCGCTCCGGGGGTAGGCGCGACGGTCGGGGGCGCGGTGGGTGCGCTGGGCTCGGCGGTTCCCGCACCGGGCGGGCCGCTGACGAACTAGCGTTGCGGCCCGGGGGGAGCGCGCCGGCCTCGGGTTCCCCCAGCCCCCGGGGCCGGCCCTCCCCTGTCGAACCACCGGAACGCTCGCTGTCACACCCCCCGGCCAGACTCGTCGCCGTGTCGGGTTACCATGCGAGCCACAACAGAAGACCCTGCTTCCCGTCCCGCGCGGGGAGCCCTGGCCACGGGGCCGAGGTCCAGAGGGAGGCGATGGACGCGCATGCGCCCGTATGAAGTCATGGTCATCTACGACCCCAGCCTGGAGGAAGACGCCATCCGGGGGGCGGTCGACCGCACCACCGAGCTGATCCGTGCCCGCGGTGGCAACCCCGGCCG
Organism: Acidimicrobiia bacterium; assembly: GCA_046565765.1. Lineage (GTDB taxonomy): Bacteria > Actinomycetota > Acidimicrobiia > Acidimicrobiales > AC-14 > JBFMCT01. Next base: position 67,984 of record JBKHXX010000038.1, read on the forward strand.
GGTCGACCGGTGGGGCAAGCGCCGCTTGGCCTACGAGATCCGCCACCAGCGCGAGGGCTACTACGTGCTGGTGGAGGCGTCGGCCGAGCCAGGGGTCATGGCCGAGGTCGACCGGGCCCTGCTCCTGGCCGACGACGTGCTCCGCCACAAGGTGATCCGCCTGCCCGACCGCATCGCCGGGCGCCCCAACCGCTCCACCGGCCGTCCCGGCCCGGAGCCGGGAGCGCCGGCCGGCATCGCCGCCGACGAGGCGGCCGGCAGCATCCCGCGTCCGAACGGAGCGTGAGCACATGTCCAACGGCAACTCAGTCACCCTTGTCGGCAACGTCACCCGAGACCCCGAGCTGCGGTTCACCAACACCGGCCAGGCCACGGCCACCTTCGGCCTGGCCGTCAACCGCATGTGGACCGACCGCCAGACCAACGAGCGCCGGGAGGCGACGTCGTTCTTCGACATCGTCTGCTGGCGGGAGATGGCGGAGAACGTGAGCGAGTCCCTGCAGAAGGGGGCCCGGGTGGTGGTCACCGGCCGCCTCGAGCAGCGCAGCTGGGAGACGCCCGATGGCGACCGGCGCTCGAAGGTCGAGGTCGTCGCCGACGAGGTCGGCCCCTCGCTGCGGTGGGCCACCGCCGAGATCCGCAAGAACGACAGGAGGGGGCCGTCCGATGGCGGCCCCTCCCGCCCGCCGGCCCCCTCCGGTGACCCGGGGCCGACCTATGACTACGGGGAGGAACCGTTCTGATGGCCCGTGACCGCGACCGGGACCGCGATCGGCGGCGTACTCCGAAAGACAGCGGCCGCCGGGTCAAGAAGAAGATCTGCATCTTCTGCAAGGAGCACATCGAGTGGGTCGACTACAAGGATGTCAACCTGCTCCGCCGCTTCATGTCCGACCGGGGCAAGATCCGTGCCCGCCGGGTGTCCGGCAACTGCACCCAGCACCAGCGTGACGTGGCCATCGCCATCAAGACCGCCCGTGAGCTGGCCCTGCTGCCCTACACCCAGCGGGCGGTGAACGAGCGCGGACCCGGTGGCCGCGGCGGTCGTCCGCCCCGTGACGGCGGGGGTGGGCGCCCCGGCTACGGCGCTCCGCCTGCGGTCCCAGCCGGCGACACCGTCGACGACGGCGTCGTCGACGTCGACGTGCCCGACGTCGACGAGGGCGTGGAGGAGGAGGCCGGGTGAAGGTCATCCTGAGGTCCGACGTGGCCAACGTGGGCCGCAAGGGCGACGTGCTCGACGTCTCCGACGGGTTCGCCCGCAACTACCTGGTGCCCAAGGGGCTGGCCCTGCGGGCCACCGACGGCGCCGTGGCCCAGGCCGCGGCCATGCGCCGCGCCCGCGACCTCAAGGACGCTCGCGATCGCGAGGGCGCCGAGGAGATCGCCCGCCGGCTCACGCCCACCGTCATCCGCCTCTCCGCCCGCTCCGGGCCCGAGGGTCGCCTGTTCGGCTCGGTGACCGCCGCCGATGTGGCCGAGGCCGTCGCCGCCCAGGCCGGCGTGGAGCTCGACCGGCGCCGCATCCACCTCGAGGAGCCGATCAAGAACGTCGGGAGCCACGAGATCGCGGTGCGGCTGCACACCGACGTCGAAGTCCGCCTCCAGGTCGAGATCGTTCCCCAGTAACCAACACGCATGGCGTGCCCCCGATCCTGCCGCGGGTATCCTGACGAACATATGTTCGGTCACGACCTGCTCCCACAGCCGCCCCGAGTTATCCCCAGGCCAAATCCACAGGGCTTCCTCCTAGCGACCAGCAGGGCCGGCCCGGCAGGGTGACATCGCCGATGGTCCAGCCCCTCGACGACGCGCGCCGCCGCCGGCTTCCCTCCGGAGGCAGCGGAGGGTCGCGGGTCCCGCCGCACAACCTCGAGGCCGAGGAGTCCCTGCTGGGGGCCATGCTCCTCAGCCGCGACGCCATCGTCTCGGCCGTCGAGGTGCAGCTGAGCCCGGGCGACTTCTACAAGCCGGCCCACGGCCACATCTTCGACGCCATCAGCTCCATCTACGCCCAGGGAGAGCCGGCCGACCCGGTCACGGTCGCCGAGGAGCTGAGGCGGGCCGGCCTCCTCGACAACGTCGGCGGCACCGGGGCCCTCGTCGCCCTCCAGGCCAACACCCCGGCCATCGGCAACGCCGCCCGCTACGCCCGCATCGTCGAGGAGCACGCCCTGCTGCGCAAGCTCATCGGCGTGGCCGGCGACATCGCCGAGATGGGGTACTCCGTCCCCGACGACGTCACCGCCGCCATCGACGACGCCGAGGCCCTCATCTTCGACGTGGCCCAGCGCCGGGTCACCGACACCCTGGCCCCGCTGCGCGACCTTCTCGAGCGCCACCTCGACCACATCGAGGCGCTCTACGAGCGGGGCGACGACATCACCGGCGTGCCCACCGGCTACCTCGACCTCGACCAGCAGCTCGCCGGCCTGCAACCGTCCAACCTCGTCATCGTCGGCGGCCGCCCGGGCACGGGCAAGGCGCTGGCCCTCGACACCCCCGTCCCCACGCCGTCGGGATGGACCACCATGGGCCAACTGCACCCCGGCCACCGGGTCCTCGACGCCCAGGGCCAGCCGTGCACGGTCACCTTCGCCACCCCCGTGCAGCGCGGCCGCCGGTGCTTCGAGGTCTCCTTCGACGACGGCTCCGCGCTCGTGGCCGACGCCGACCACCAGTGGGTCGCGGCCGACGGAGCGGGCCCGGCCCAGATCGTCACCACCGCCCGCATGCTGGCGGGCGGGCGGTGGCACGTGCCGCTGACCCAGCCCCTCGACCTGCCCGACGCCGACCTGCCCGTCGACCCCTACGTGCTGGGCTGCTGGCTGGGCGACGGCCGGTCCTCGGCCGGGGAGATGCGGGTGGGCGAGGCCGACTGGCGGCACTTCCACGGCGAGTTCACCACCGCCGGCTACGCCTTTCAATGGCGGGCCCGGCGCGAGGCGGCCGCCCCCACCAGCCCCCTGGGGTTCGCCTGGGCGGGACGACCCGGCGCACCACTGCGGGTGCTCTCGAGCGAGCTGCGGGCGGCCGGCCTGGGCCCGGGCGACGGGCCGAAGCACGTGCCCGCCGCCTACCTGCGAGCCTCGGCCAAGCAGCGACTGGCCCTGCTGCAGGGGCTGTGCGACCGGGCCGGCCACGTCGCCGACTCGGGCGCGGTCGAGCTGCGGTCGGGGAGCGGCCCGCTCCTCCGCCAAGCCCGGGAGCTGGCATGCTCCCTCGGCCACGTGGTGGGCCCGCTGCGGCTGCGCCGGGTGCGCAGGGCCCGTGGCGGCGTGGCCACGTCGTGGTCGCTGCGCTGGTTCCCCCTCGACCCTGTCTTCCGCCTGCCCCGCAAGGCGGCCCGCCTCGACCCCGGGCGGGTGCCGGCGCGGGCCACCCGCCGGGCGGTGGTGGCCATCCGTCCCGTCGCGTCCGTGCCGGTGCGGTGCATCACCGTCGACTCCCCCTCGGCCGTCTACCTGGCGGGCGAGTCGATGGTCCCCACCCACAACACGTCGTTCGCCCTGGGCATCGTGGCCCACGCCGCTCTCGAGAGCCGCACCCCCGTCCTCATGTTCTCCCTGGAGATGAGCCACCTCGAGCTCACCCAACGGCTGCTGTGCGCCGAAGCCCGCGTCGACGCCACCCGCATGCGCAACGGCCGCCTGCTGGAGTCCGACTGGCCCAAGATCAGCCACGCCGTGGGCCGCCTGGCCGAGTCCCCCGTCTTCATCGACGACAACCCCCGCCTGACCGTCATGGAGATCCGGGCCAAGGCCCGCCGCCTCAAGAGCCGGGCCGGCCTCGGCCTGATCGTCATCGACTACCTCCAGCTGATGACCGGCCGCACCAACGCCGAGAACCGCCAGGTCGAGGTGTCGGAGATCTCCCGCGGCCTCAAGATCCTCGCCCGCGAGCTCCAGGTGCCGGTGATCGCCCTCTCCCAGCTGTCCCGGAACCTCGAGACCCGGGCCGACAAGCGCCCCGTCCTCGCCGACCTGCGGGAGTCGGGCTCGTTGGAGCAGGACGCCGACGTGGTCATCTTCCTGTACCGCGACGAGGTCTACAACCGGGACTCACCCGACCGGGGCACGGCCGAGGTCATCGTGGCCAAGCACCGCAACGGGCCCACCGGCATGACCCAGCTGGCCTTCCTCGACCACTACACCCGCTTCGCCAACATGGCCAAGGGGGTGTGACAGGCGTGTGTAGGCGCTCTGCCAAGTCCGGAGCTCTCGCCGAGATTCGGATTGAGTTCGGAGTCGGCTGCATAGATGCCCTAACTTCCTTGATATTGAGAATCAGCCTCAGAGGGTGAGTTGGTAAGACTCGAAGTCTGCGTAGAACTGGTCGACGGGTACCCCGAAAGTCGTCACGAACGCGGCGCGCCAATCCATTCCCCTGGCAAACGCCGACCAATAGTCGAGCTTGACCTTTTGCTCGCCGAAGGTTCGAATGAGGTATTCAGTCGCGATAAAGCCGAGTTCATTACCTTGTTGAGCAGAGGGACCTGGCCCGATGCGCTCAAGGGCGCTGAGACGAGCCGAACTTCTCGCAGTTCGGATGACGGCCTGACGGAAGCTCGTGAGGCCGGAGACACCGTCTGCGTCTGCATGCGTGTACCCGAAGTAATTCGCCGGGCCCTCTAGTAACCAGTACGGCACATCGTTCGGAATCAGGAGATCCTTGTTGGCCAGCCGCTTCTGCACGGTATGGAAGTATTCGTGATAGATGGTCACCGCTAGCGGGGGACCCGGCTGTGCCAGCGCAGGAGTGAGCCAGATGTGCCCAAGATGGACTGTGGCCCGAACCCCGCCAGAGAGCAGCCGTGAGCGAGTCTGGTCCTGCGACAGGCCGTGCACGTTGGAGTACGCCGAAGCAAAGTCGTCCGAATTGAAGTAAATATGAACAGTTAGTGGTCCACTGTCACCCTGGACATCCCTTGCTGAGATCAACTGGGCGGTGATTCGGTCTAGCGTCTCGTTGGGCACCGAGGAATCAAACCGCAAGACGATCGGCGAGCCACTGACGTCGACCTTGCGCTCCTGGGCCGAGGGAAGATCGATCGTGGTCGTCACAGCAGCCGTGGTCGTCACTGGAGCCGTCGATGGCGCGATGCCTGAGGTCGGAGAAGATGTGGTATTCGGTGCAGGCGCAGTCCTTGGTCTTGAGCCTTCCTCCCCGCAGGTTGTAGCTGCAGCCGCAAGAAGCAGAACAAGAGCGACCCGGCCAGACCTCGACAGCGCGCGGGTCGTTGATTGGCGCTCATGCTTCCGCCTACTCATTGTCGTCTGACACTATCGGCCTGGACTCGACGGCCCATGAGGCAATGGGCGGTCGGGCGTCGGGACGTGCTCATACGCTCCGTGCCTACCTCGGGGCGGAGCGTCGGGACGGGTGGGGGCCCCACCGCGGGCCCCACCTAGCGATCCACCACTTCTTGCCACTGCCGGCCTACGGTCGGCAGGTGGCTTCTGTTGGCCGCTGTCTCACATGAGCGTTCCGCTGGACACGCGGCTCATCAACCTCTGCTACCGCGACCACGAAGGCACCGCCCGGCACTGTTCCCTCGATCAAGCGGGTCAGTTCGCGTTCGAGGAATGCCGTCCGGTCCGGCAGTTCCCCGCCCACCGCAAGCAGCGCCACATGCCGGGCTTTTACTGGTTCGCTACCACGAGGAAGCACATCCCTTACGAGAGCCGGCTGGAGATGACGGTGCTCATGGGCCTCGACTTCGATCACGAGGTGCTGGCCGTGTCGGCCCAGCCGTTCCGCCTCGAATGCGGAGAAGGACGAAAGGCGCGTCAGCACGTTCCCGACTTCTTCGTCCTCCTCCGCTCGGAGCTGCGACGCGTCGTCGACGTGAAGCCGGCTGACCAAGCCGCGGATCCGGCCAACCAGGAAGTCTTCGGCCTGACCAGGTCGACCTGCGACAGCCTCGGCTGGGAGTACGTGATCGCCACGGAGCCCGAGCCGACGACTCTTGCCAACCTTTCCTGGCTCGCCGGCTATCGGCGGCAACCGGCTGACCCGTTCGGCCTGGCGCCACTGCTCGTCGAGGGCTGCCAAGACCCCATCAGCCTGAGGGAGATTGTCGCCGCGGCCGGGCCCCCGGCCATCGTTCGCCCACTGCTGTTCCACCTCCTGTGGTCCCAGGTGATCCGCTTCGACCTAGCGTGCCCGCTGAACGACGGCTCCGTGCTTCTACGACAACCCGGTTGGCCTCGTGCCGCATAGCGCTGCGCTCGCCCTGAGTTCGGAAGTGCTGTTCGATGGCGAGTGGTGCTCGGTCACGGCGTTCGATGGCCCGAGCGTCCGGCTTCGCTCGGCCGATGGTCGGGCGCTCGTGTTGCTCATTTCGGAACTGCTGGCCACGGCCGGGTGCAAGGTGGCCGGCACCCCAGGGGCCGAGATCCGACAAGGCCTATCCGCCGCACTGACCATCGCCGACGGCCTTCCCGAGGGCCTCCGGTCCCGTGCCAACGCGATGCTGGCCGACCTCCTCGAGGCCCGTACTGGCTTCCGCTCCGGCAGTGCCGAGGAGCCGCTTCCCGGGGAGCCTCGGCCGGCCTACGACCCGGCGCCACGACCATGACCGCCAGGATGGCGGCGAAGGCGGCTGAACTTGGAGTCGCCTCCAGCACGCTCTACCTCAGGTGGGCCAACTACGAGGCAGCCGGGCTCGTGGGCCTCCTCGACAAGCGCCTGCTCCAGCCCAGCCGTCGCTTCTCGGAGGTCGACGAGCGTGTCGTGGCCGCAGTTCGAGCGGTCTTCGACGGCCAGATCGAGAAATCCACGATCACCAAGGACCACTACCGGCTGCTCGTCCAGGCCCGGCTGGACAACGAACACGGTCAGGGCGCCGTCGCCTGTCCGCCTCGCTCGACGTTCAACAAGCTGTTCGACGAGGTCACCCGCGGGCGGGGGGCGTTCGGCTCGGCGAAGGCCCGCCGCAGCATTGCCGCTCGACCGGAGACTCCCTACCGGCGGTTCCAGGCCACCCGGCCGGGCGAGGTCGTCGTGCTCGATTCGACGCCCCTCGACGCGTTCGCCCTCGACCCGGTCGAGTGCCGGTGGGTGCCCTTGGAGTGCCTACGCCAAGGCGCTCGTCGTCAAAGACGGGGGCCGGGTGCGAGACAGGGCAGCTGTCGACGCCGAACTGGCACGCATCGCCGAGCGCGTCCACGCCGACCGGGCCGATGGCGACCGCGAGCTGCGCCTCGCCCGGCGCTCGCTGCTCCGGATGGAGAACGCCCAGCGTGATGCCCCGGCGGCGCCACCAACGACAGAGGTTCCGGGCGACGCGATCGAGCCAGCCGACTTCTTCGACGTCGACCCCGAACTGATCGAGGCCATGCCGCTGCTGGACGAGGACGCTCGGTGACCGCCGTTATCGAGGGCCGGCACCCCCAACCTGCTCCGACACTGACCACGGCGGAGGAGTGGGCGAGGTTCTGCGAGCAGGCCGCCCCCCGTCCACCGCATCGCCCGAACCCGGCCGAGTTCGCCGCCATGTCCGCTCGCGAACGTCAGGCCTTCGACGAAGCACGTCTCGCCCACCACGGCTCCTTCGGCCCGATCAACACGCCGGCGATGGAGCGCATCCACCAGGCACTTTGGCGCCAGGTGCGTACGAACTTTCACGTCACCCAGCCGGGGGCCCGCCGGGGCACCTGCATCGACGGCCTGGGGAACCTGGGCAAGACGACGCTGATCACCGGCTTCGGGAAAGCTCTACGAGCAGGACGTGCGCCGCCGCTATCCGGCAGGGGTCACCGAGAACGACGACCTGGTCATTCCCGTCGTCTATGTCACGGTCAGTTCTACGGCGCCCCGGTGAGCACGGCGGACACCAAGTGGCACCTCACCGAGAAGATCCGCCGCTACGCCCGGCGCACGGCGACGTCGCTTTTCCTCATCGACGACATCCACTACCTCGACGTGCGCAACCGCTCGGGCCGGGCCGTCAGCGACCACCTGAAGAACCTGGCCAGCACGATCGCCGCCACCTTCGTGTACGCGGGCATCGGCTGCGAGGACAGCGGCCTGCTCAACGAGGGCCACGGCGAGTCGCGCCGGGCCTTCTCGCAGACCCGCTCCCGCTTCTCCCTCCATGGCATGGCGTCGTTCGACATCTCGACGGCGGCGGCCGCGGCCGAGTGGGCCAGCCTGCTCAAGCGGATCGAAGGCGAGATCGTGCTGCTCGACGCCTCGGCCGGCGTGCTGTGCACGAAGCTGGCCCGCTACTGCTTCGAGCGGACGGGCGGCGTCATCGGGGCGCTGTCCCAGCTGGTCCGGGAGGCCGCGAACCTGGCGATCGACCGCGGCACCGAGCGGTTGACCGAGGGCCTCCTCGACGAGATCGTCCTGGACCATGCGTCCGAGTCCCGCCGACCGGTCCGACGCAGGGCCGCAGGGAGCCGGCCCGCCGGCACAGCCGCATAACCGATCCTGCGCCGTGCCCGCGCCCGCACGACGCGCCGAAGCTCGCCGGCTGCCGCTGCGCGTCCCACCGGTCGAGGGGGAGACGTTTCCGAGCTACGTCGAGCGTCTGGCCGCCGACCTGGGCATCACGCTGGTGGAAGCCCTCGCCGCTACCGGCGTCATCGATCGGACGCACCACCTCGACATCCCCTTCTGCGCCGGCTATGGGCTGCCCCGGGAACGGGTCGCTGTCTTCGCCACCAATGCCCGCCTGGCGCCCGAGCGCGTTGCCGCGATGTTCCTCGACCGCTACGCCGAGGTCCTGCAATGGCGGAACATCCCCTCGCGAGCTGGGACGGGGACCCTCGCTGAGGCTCGACGCCTAGGTGTCATCGTCCGCTCCTCGAACCTCTGCCCCGACTGCATCAGCGAGGACGGAGGAGCCTGGCAGGCGTCCTGGATGCTGGTCTGGCACTTCGCCTGCCTGCGACACCGCCGGCTCCTGGCCGACGTGTGCCCGTCGTGCAGTTCCTTTCTCGGCTACGGAGCCACGCACGCCATCGGCTTCCTGAGCTTCCCGAGCCTGCCGCCCGCCCCCGGTCGGTGCGGCAACTCGCTGCGGGGCAAGAACGGCGCCGTGGGGCGCGGGTCGACCCCGTGCGGGCAGCCGCTCCCCGCCATCGAGACGGTTCAGCTCGAGCCCCGATCGCCGTTGCTGGCCGCCCAGCAGGTGCTGATCGATCTCCTTGACGGCCGTCCACAGGTGATCGACGGTGAGGAGAACGCTGCGCCCGAGTATCTCCAGGAGCTGCGGGCGCTGGCGACGTTGCTGCTGTGGACGGGGAGGACCGAGCACTACGCCGAGATGCCAGCGCCGATCCCCGTCGCCCTCGAACGCGACTTCACCGGTGTCGTCAACAACCGGCGGTGGCTTCGGGACCTCGGCACCAGGTCGGACCGGGTCCACCGGGCGGCGGGCGTTCTTACCGCCGCCGTCTCGTTGTTTGGCGCCCCTCAACCCGAGACCTTGGCGGAACGCCTTGAGCCTCTGCTCCGCCTGGCCGAGAAGGCGGGTCGGGGTCGCCGCTACCCCTCCGAGCTCCGTGTCCGGCTTCCACCGTCACGTCTGGTGGATGCCGCGCTGCAGGTGGCTGAGGCGGGCACGTTCCGCTCGCCTTGGAGAACCACGACCGCACGCCACGCCGCGATCCGGTCCCGGAGGAGGCCGCCGCGCATCGAGCAGGTCCCGCAGCTCTTCTGGCTCGACCTCTACCAAGCCTTGTTCAAGGGCCTCGTCACCGAGCTGCGGGACGACCCCTTTCGCCGGTTCTGCTCGCTCACGCTCGCCAAGCTCGCCGGGGACGTGACCTGGGCAGCCGCCAGAGCTCACCTCGACCTCGAGGTCCGGGGAACGAAGGGCCAGATCGGGTGGGCGCGCGGCGACCTGAGGCAGTTGGGCAACACCGACGTCTTCCTCAGCCGGATCGTTCACGTCGCCGACGCACTCGGAGCCGCCGACCACCGGGTGGACTACGCGGAGCGCCGACAAGCGCTTGCCGACCTGCGCTCGTGGCCCGAGGACGACTGCCTCGCCATCGTCGTCGAGGCCGGCCTGCCCCGCTTCGTTCACCCCCGCCGCTGTCGCAATGTCGCGACCTGGCTCTGGTGCGAACTCACCAGTGGCGACTACCGGCGCGCCCCCGCGTTCCGTGACGGATTCACGAACGCCGACCAGAACAGCTACATGAAGTTCCGGCGTGACATCGTGCCAAGGCTCCATACGCTGGACGTGCGAGCCGAGCGTCTCCTCGTCGAACGCGCGGTCCCTGCCCCTGCTGAGGCTTGGCGGCGGGGAGTTTCCAACTTTGTCGGAGCAGCCGATGAGGTGGGCGCCCTGGCCCTCTGACGTCAGGGCAGTTCGCATGCACGCCGGGCTCCGGACTTGGCGGAGCGCCTACAGCGTGGGGGAACGCGGTGAAGATGATCAGTAGCGCGCCCAACGTGATCATGAAGTGATCACTCGGCGACAGAAAGATGATCGGCGGGCCCGCGTCGCGTTCAGAGAGCGAGAACGGGCCTGGGGCGTCGGCGGAGGAGACGGCACGTTGCGGCCACCCGCGAGCGCCTCGGCGAACTCCAGGATCCATGGGTTCTCGTCCAGCGACTGCCAGGTCAGCAGGACCAATCGGCCATCGGGACGCAGCGCTCGGGCGATGTTGGTGAACGCAGCAACAGGATCGCCGAAGAGCATCGCCCCGGTTCGGCTGACGGCGAGATCGAAGGCTGCGGAGGTGAAGGGGTGGACCAGCGCGTCGGCCTGAAGGAAGCAGGCGTTCGTCAGCCCCTGCTCGGCCGCCCGGCGGCGGGCGAGGGCGAGCATGCGGGATGAGAGATCGACCCCGAGCGCCGTTCCCGCCGGCGCCGCCCGGGCCAGGTCCCGCGTCGTTTCGCCCGTTCCGCACCCGATGTCGAGAACCCGCTCGTCGTACCCGACAGCAGCAGCTTGCAGAAACCCGCTGGCGGTAGCGACGGAGGCTGGCGCCGACGTACGCCTCGTTGTCCGCCCAGTAGTCGCCCTCCTCCCCATCCCAGGCGGCGAACGCCCTGGCGTTCGACGGGTCGACCGGCGGACTGGCCGTTGGGGGCGAAGGGTCGCTCATCGCGTCGCGTGGACTGCCGCGTCTTCGCTCGAGAACAGGCCGGCGTGGTCCTGGACGAACTCGCCCAGGCTCCGGGGATCCCGGCCGGTAAGGATCCGGACGCGGTCGGACGTCGCTGCGGCGATGCCCTGCCTGAGCACCTCGAACAAGCTGACGAAGCCATCGGCGAACCACTCGGGAAGTCCTGAGCCCACGACTGTGGCTTTGGCGACGCCGTCCGGCATATCGACGAATGTGATCCGCCGGCCCAGCACCTCCGACAGCGTGTCGGCCACCTGCTCGTAGGTGAGCGGCTCCGGACCGGTCAGCTCGTATGCCGGGGCGTCGTTGGCGCTGTCGGTGACGACGGCGGCCACGGCCGCGGCGACGTCCCGTGGGTCGACCATGGCGATGGTGGCGTTCCCCGCGGGCGCGCCGATCTGCCCCATCTGGCGGATCATGGCGGCTGAGGCGAAGAGGTTGGACATGAAGAAGTTGCAGCGGATCGTGCTGGCGGGCAGACCCGAGCGGGCGAGATGTTGCTCGCTGCGGTGGTGCGAGTCGACGAACGTCGCCGATGAGGGGGCCTGCGCTCCGACCGAGGAGATCTTCACCACCCGCCGGCCGCCCGTAGCGACGACCGCGTCGACGACAGCCGCTTCGTACTCCGCCTGGCGGGGATCGTTGCCCGACGAGAGGACCACAGTATGGGCGCTGCGGACAGCAGCCCTGATGGTTGCGGGGTCGGCGAAATCCCCGACCGCCAACGGGACGCCCGCCCCGAGCATCCGCTCGGCCTTCGCCCGGTCGCGCACGAACGCCCGCACCTCGGCTCCCCGGCTGGCCAACTCCCTCACCACGCCGCTGCCGATGGTTCCGGTGGCTCCCGTTACGACGATCATGGTCCCCTCCGTCCGGTATAGTCCTTATAGGATCTTTTTTAGTCCTTGGAGGACTAGATGTCAAGAAGGTCTCCGGATCTCACGACCACGTCGTTCGCCATGCTCGGCATGCTCGCCATCCAGCCGTGGACGACCTATGAACTGGCGAAGCACATGGAGCGCGGGGTCGGCCGGCTGTGGCCTCCCAGCGCCCGCAGCAACCTCTTCAACGAGCCCAAGAAGCTCATGGCGCGGGGCTTGGCCGAGGCGTCGATCGAGGTCACGGGCAAGCGATCTCGCACCGTCTATCGGATCACAGAGGAGGGCCGTCACGTCCTCGCCGAGTGGCTGGCTACGCCCGGGGCGCCCACCCGCATCGAATCCGAGCACCTGCTGAAGGTGTTCTTCGCCGAGCACGGGACGACGCAGAATCTGCGGTCGACGGTCGCAGCTGTGCAGCAGTGGGCCGCCGAGCACGCGGACGAGAACGTCGCTGTCGCCCGGACCTACCTGGCTGGCGCCGGTCCCTTTCCCGAGCGCGCCGCCGTCCTCGCCCTCACCGGGCGGTTCATGACCGACTTCGTGGAGATGGTGCGGCGGTGGGCGGATTGGGCAGAGGGCGTGATCGGGACATGGCCCGACGATCCCAAGACCGCGCCGGTTGACTGGGCGACGTTCGAGAGGATCGCCGAGGGACGTCCCTCGCCTCGCGGGCAAGCCGAACCAAGCGCGTGAGGGCCGGGAGCCCGCATCGACCTCGGATGGCGAGCAGAAGCACCATTCCGGGGCGAGCGGCACTCGGACACCCTTTCCGCACGGCGCCCCCAATCGGCAGAGAGAATCGTTCCTGTGCGCTGACTAGGGATCCACCGCCAACCGCAGTGCAGGTCCTACGGTCGGTTCAGTCCCCGGGCTCCGTCTGTCTCACGAATCGGCCGACGCCATCCTGGCTGTCCTTCGAACGATGCGCCGACGGACCCGGGGACGGCACCCACCGGTCGGGTGGGGACTAGCCGGGTCTGCGCCAACAGCCCCGGGGTCCTGGTCACCCTCCCGGCAAGTGCGTGCCACCCCTTGACCGTTTGCAAGAGAAGGGATGGCCATGACCATCGTAGAGACGCGCCGGATTGCGGCCGGCGTGGACACGCATCTGGACCTGCACGTGGTGGCTGTCATCGACGAGGTGAGCGGCGTCATCGCTGTCGAGCCGTTCCCCTCTACCGTGGCCGGCTACCGCCACCTCACCGCGTGGCTGCAGTCGTTCGGGACTGTGCTGCGGGTAGGAGTCGAGGCACCGGCTCCTATGGCGCCGGGGTGAGCCGATACCGGCGCAAGTCCGGCATCGATGTCGTCGAAGTCGATCGGCCGAACCGCCAGGCCCGCCACCGATCCGGGAAGTCCGATCCCCTCGACGCCGTCGCCGCCGCCCGAGCGGCGCTGTCGGGAACGGCCGCCGGCCTGCCCAAGGCCCGCAACGGCAACGTGGAGGCGATTCGCGTCCTCATGGTCGCCCGGCGCTCCGCCGTCGATGAGCGCATCGCCACGCTCAACCAGCTTCGACACGTCGTCCTCACCGCTGACGAGCCAATTCGCGGTCGATTCAAGGGCCTCAGCGCCGTCACGCTGGCCAAGCGGGCGGCCGGCCTCCGGCCCCGGGAGGGCGACAACGTCCGCCACGCCACGCTGTTGACGATCCGCATCCTCGGGCGGCGGGCGCTGTACCTCCGCGAGGAGACAACCGAGCTCGCCGCTGTCCTGAAGCCGCTCGTGACCGAGGCCGCGCCAGGCCTCCTCGGCGTCTTCGGCATCGGCTACGAGACTGCCGCACGCTTGCTCGTGGCCGCCGGCGACAACCCCGAGCGGCTCCGCTCCGAGGCCGCGTGGGCGCACCTGTGCGGCGTCGCCCCCATCCCCGCGTCCTCGGGCAGAGTCGTGCGCCACCGCCTCAACCGGGGCGGCGACCGCCAGGCCAACAGTGCGCTCTACCACGTGGTTATCACCCGCATGAGCCATCACCAGCCGACCCGGGACTATGTCGCCCGTCGCCGAGGGCAAATCGCTGGGCGAGATCTCACGCGCCCTCAAGCGCTACGTGGCCCGCGAGGTCTACAAGCATCTTCCCCGGCCGACCACGGCCCGCTGATCCCTCATCGCCACCGGAGAGCGGTCTGACCCTGGAATCGGCAGACGCGCAGCTCTCCGGCGAACGAACTGTCGATCGCTCTCCGCCCCTTCTCGACCCTGCGGACCGTGACCTAACAGGAGCTTGCCCTCGGCCTCGAGTGGGCCTTCTCTGTCGTGTCCGAGACCCGCAATTCGCCCCTTGACATTCACAGGAGCATCGATCTGTCACCGTAGGAGGCGAGTGAGGGGTGCCGGCTGGACCCTCCGACCGGCGGCCACGAGGCCGACGACCGCGGAGAGGCACCAGGACTAGGAAATGATCACGATGGCCGTCACACGGCGCTGCTCGGACGGGCCCTCAGTGCTCATCTTCAGCGTGTCGATCTGCTCATCTTCAGTGAATCCCTCTCCACCAGGCGGCGTGGCACGACGAAGACGTCCTACTCCAGTCAGCCCCCGTTCCGGAAGGTGATCGTGACCGTGCCGGCTAATCGGGCGCTTCGCGTTGAAGTGGGGATCGTGAGGTAGGGAGGCATCCACCACGCGGGCCAGGGGCCCCGCCATCGTTGCGGCTATCTGACGGCTGCGACGACGGGAGGCCCCTGACAATGAGCGACGCTACCGGTCTGGCCGAGGCGCTTCTGGGACTGGAGGGGTTCCGGGTGCTGAGGGTCGAGGAGGGTCCCGACGAGCTGGTGGTCAGCGTCGAGACCGTCGCCGCGGGTGGGTTGTGAACGGTGCGGCGTGCGGGCCGAGGCGCACATCGCACGCCGATCGACATCCGCGACCTGACCTGCTTCGGTCGCCCGGCACGGCTGCGGTGGATCAAGCGGCGGTGGCGCTGCGTCGATGCGGACTGCGAGGCCGAGACCTGGACCGAGCGCTCCCCCCACGTCGACGCCCAGGCGGTGCTCACCCGCCGGGCGGGAGCCGAGGCGTGCCGGCAGGTGGGTGAGGAGGCCCGGGCGGTGTCCAAGGTGGC
>JBKHXX010000039.1:0-35467 GCA_046565765.1 Acidimicrobiia bacterium
GTTGAGACGCCCCAAAACATCGACCGGGTCAGGCCCCGTACTTGGCCAGGCGTCCGGCGCAGGCCAGCATGATCGGCATCAGCTCGGCCGTGGGCCGGCGGCCGAGGGCGCCGCCCCGGCACCACCGCTCACCGAAGCGGGCGACATCGTCCCGGCCGACCCGGGCCCCCCACAGGACGGCGGGCACGGGGTGCCAGGAGTGGGCGGCCATCTGGCTCGGCGTCGAGTGGTCGCCGGTGACCACCAGTACGTCGGGCTGCTGCTCGACGATGGCGGGGATGATGGCGTCGAGGGCCTCGATGGCGGCCACCTTCGCCTCGAAGTTGCCGTCCTCCCCGGCCGAGTCGGCCGCCTTGTGGTGGACGAAGAAGTAGTCGTACTGCTCCCAGTGGTTGCGCAGCAGCGTGACCTGGTCGTCCAGGCCGGCTGCCTTCGGTAGGACCTCCATCCCGACCAGCCGGGCGATGCCCCGGTACATGGGGTAGACGGCGATCGCCGCGGGGGACAAGCCGTAGCGGACCTGCATGGGGGGCAGCTCCCGGTGTGTGTCGAAGCCCCGCAGGAGGATGCAGTTGACCGACCTGTCGCTGGCCAGCAGCTGGCGGACCTGATGGTCGAGATCGGCCACGGCGCGGGCGGTGCGGTCGGCGTGAGGGGTGAGGGCGTGGGGGGGCCGGGGCGGGACTCCGAGCTTCTGCGGGTCGGTGTCGGCCACGCGGGGGTCGAGGCCCGCGCCCCGGAGCACCACCAGCACCCGGTGCTGGGCCTCGTGGGTCAGCAGCACCTCCACCCCGCTCACGTCGATCCGGTCGGCCAGGAAGCGGACGATCTCGCGGGCCGCCTCGTCGGCGATCCGCCCCGCCCGCCGGTCGATGACCAGTCCCTGCTCGTCGAGGGTGGCGAGGTTGCCCCGGGCGGCCACGTCGCCGGGCTTCAGCTCCACGCCGAGGCCGGCGGCCGACAGGGCGCCCCGCCCCAGCTCGAACTCATGGGGGTCGTAGCCGAACAAGGCCAGGTGGCCGGGGCCGGAGCCGGGCGTGATCCCGGGGCCGACGGGGTCGAGCAGGCCCACCGCCCCCTCGGTGGCGAGGGCGTCGAGATTGGGGGTGTTGGCCTCCTCCAGCTCGGTGCCGCGGCTGCCGTCGGCGTAGCCCCCGAGGCCGTCGATCACGACCAGGACGATCCGCGTGTCGGCGGGCTGGGCGAGGCTCGAGAGGTCCGGGCGCATTGGGTGAAGCCTACGTGGGCGAGACGGCGCCGCCGCCGGGACCATGCGCAGAGGGGGGTCGGCGGAGGCTGGGGTTCACGCCGGCCCCCCGTTCCTGCGCAAGTTGAACACTAGCCCAGCCCGCGTGGAGATACCACCTGGACAGCAGTTGAAATCAACTGGTTTCTAGTAAGTAGCCCCGGCACCGCACGGTGCGGATGCGGAGGTCCATCGGCTCCAGCCGGCGGCGGAGGCGCAGCACGTGCACGTCGAGGGCGTTGCGCCCGGTCGCCCCGTCGGGCCACGCCGCCGTGGCCAATGCCTCACGACTCACCACCGCCCCGAACCGGCTCAGCAGCACCTCCAACATGCGCGACTCGAGGGGGGGAAGCGACACCCATCTGCCCTGGTAGCGCAGTACCCCGTCGGAGTCGATGCCGGGGGCGTCGTGGTGGTGAGCGGCCCGGCGGGTGGCCAGGGCGTCCACCCGGGCCTTGACATCCTCCTCCGCCGCCGGGACCCGCACCCAGTCCTCCAGGCAGTCGAGCACAGGGGGCGGCGGGGCGCCGTCCTCGACCAGCAACAGCCGTGGGCCCCCCACGAGGCTCAGGCGCTGGCGGCGCGCCTGCTCGTCGGGCCAGCGGAGCAGGGCGACCTCCATACGGGGACCATAAGCGCCCAAGGTTGCCGGCTTGTTTCCGAGCGATGAACGTCCGGCGCACCCTTCCGCGGCCGGGATCCGTTGTACCTTGGGGAGGCTTCGCGGGCGTAGTTCAGAGGCAGAATGTCAGCTTCCCAAGCTGAAGACGCGGGTTCGATTCCCGTCGCCCGCTCCACCCTCGCTACTCGACCAGCTCCAGCTTCACGCCCACCTCGTCCAGCAGCCGTTCCCGCTGGTCGAGCAGGGCCCGGGGCCGGTCCTTCAGGTAGCGGTCCAGGAAGGCGACGACCGTCTCGTTGACGAGGCCGGTGGGCCCGTCCGCCGTGGCCCCCAGCCGCTCCGGGTTGTCGGTGGTGGCCAAGCCCCCGCCGTAGGGGCGCCCGTGGTCGCCTCCGAAGACGGTGAGCATGGCCTTGGGCGGCGGGGCGGCGTCGAAGACCTCCCGACCGGCGGCGATGCGCACGATCCGGTCGTCGTCGCCGTGCACCACGAGGATCGGCGTGCGCATCCCGGCGAACCAGCCGTCGTCGGGAAATGCGGACTTCCCGCCCGCCAGCACGATCCCGGCCCGGATGCGAGAGTCCACGCAGCAACGGTTGAACGCCACCCCCATGGTCGTGACCGCGCCGAGGGAGTGGCCGGCGGCGGCGATCCGGCTCCCGTCCACCAGGCCGCCCGACCGCCGCAGCATCTCGGTGATCACGAAGCTGACGTCGGCCGGCTGGTTCACCACGTCCGCTCCGCTATTGGGGAGCGAGGTGCTCGACAGTGGGTACTTGGGAGCGACCACCACATAGCCGGCCGCCGCCCAGGACCTGAAGAGCAGGTCGTAGCGCACAGGGCTGGTGACGCCTGACCCATGGGAGAACACGACCAGGGGGAAGCCGCCGGCAACCGAAGCGGCCGGGGCGTCGGGCCGTGGATCACCCCCCGGCTCGCCGGTCGCGGGGTAGTAGACGAACGTCTCGAGGGTGCGGTTCGGCTTGGCCTCCACCCCCTCACGGCCTTCGGTGCCACGCGACTCGTCGACGAAGGTCTCGAACCGGGTGCCCACCGCGTACTCGGCCGCCGACCGCTCGCCTCCGCTGTCCGACCCGCCCCCGCCGCAGCCGGCAGTGACCGTGGCCACCAGAAGAACCGCCGCCGCCGGCCACAGCCCGCTCCGCCGTACCGCCATGGGCCCATCCTCGCACGCAGGCCCGGGCCCCGTCCCGGGTCGTTCAGGGCTTGCCCACGGTGACCTCGTGGAAGACGACGAGCGGAACGTCGTTGCGGGACACGACCGACGCCATGCCGAACTCGCGCGGTCGTTCGTTGTGCTCCTCTCCGAAGGAGATCGTTCGCCGCGCCACTCCGCGGGTGCGAGGAAGGAACACCTCGATCTCGGCCGCCTCCCCGGGCTCGGCCACGTAGATGAGGATCTGGCTGTCGTAGCGGACGCCGTCCCGCACGTGACCGTCGGGGAACACGTGGAACAGGTCGTAGGTCAGGTGACCCTCGTGGCCCTTGGCCCGCTCGCGGGCCGGAAATCGGTTCACGTTGGCTCCTTGCTCTCTGGGCGCGGTGAAGAGGAACAGCTGGTCGAAGAACGTCAGGCTGGCGACCGGCTCGAAGGGCGAGCGGGCCGGGAGGGTCGAGGCCCGCACCTCCCGGGGCTGGACGTGCCACGGTTCGCTGGCGATGGGGAAGTGCAGGCCGAGCGACGGGCCGAGCTCGTGGGCGCGGGCGAAACCGTCACCTCGGCGGTCGAAGAGGTCAACGGCCAGAGAGGCGGGAACGCCTTCCTCCTCGTACTCGTGGTTCGACGTGCCGGGCGGGTTGGCCCCCGGGCAGTCGCCGGGCACGCCGTGGCAGGCCCGACCGTCCCGGCGGGGCTGGCACCCGCTCTGGGCACACTCGAAGAAGATCTTCTGGAGCCGGCTCGACCGCCAGACCGACGTGAGCCCATAGGGCCCGTCCGCCAGCAGGGTGGCCAGGCGGTCACGCCAGCCGGGATGGACGGCGGAGAGCGTGCGGTCCTGTTCCTTCACGAGGCGACGACGCCCTCGCGAGCCTCCAACCCCACGGCGCGCCTCCTCAGGCCGCCGCAGCCGCCAGTCAACCGGCGGGACTATTCCCGGTCAAGCGGGCGGGGTCAGCGAGGAAGGCCGGGGCGCGACACGCGCGTGTCGATGACCTTGCGGTCTGAGCCGCCCAGCTTCCGCCGGGCAACCTCGACCGGGCTGTAGCGCTCCTTTAGCTCCGCTGCCTTGGCCGAGGCCTTGAGCTTGACCTTCTCCTTCACCCGGGCGATCACCTTCCTGGGGGCGATCCGGTCCCCGATCACGAACAGCGCCTGACCCATGTCGGCGCGCGCCCGATCGATCTCCTGCACGGTGGACGTCGTCTCCGGCGTCGTGGTCGCCATCAACCCTCCTGGCGTCGGTCGGCGGAAAGTCGGTTAGCCCCTACCCACGAACGCGGCCCGTACACCGCCAGGTGTACGCCCCGGGGACGATGGCAAACCGGGGACGCGCTTGTACCGTCACCATCGTGCGCCAGCGGTCGGACTCGGCTCGGGAGCTCCTGATCGATGCCGGCCTGGCCGCCGCCACCTTCGGGATCAGCGCCAGCATCCTCGCCGCCAACCCCCTGTGGTCCCCGAGCCCCCGGCTCGTGGCCTGGGCGCTGGTCACCGCCCACACCCTCCCGGTGGCCTTCCGGCGCCAGGCCCCCCGGGCCTCCTTCCTGATCAGCCTGGCCGCTGGCGGGATCTACCTGGCGCTGGGCTGGCCCATGGTGGGGCTGGGCCTGGCCGGCCTGGTCATGACCTACTCGCTCGCCACGTACGCCTCCCGGCGCGACTCGCTGTTCGGTCTGGCCGCCGTCGAGCTGGTCGTGGTGGGCGCCGCCTTCGGCAAGAGCGACCTCAGCCCCGACACCGTCGTGGGCAACCTCGTCATCGTGGCGGCCGCCTGGATCCTGGGGGACGGCGCCCGGCGGCGTCGGGAGGTGGCCCTCGACGAGCAGCGCCGCGCCGCCCGCCAGGCGGTGGCCGACGAGCGGCTGCGCATCGCGCGGGAGCTGCACGACGTGGTCGCCCACAGCATGAGCGTGATCGCCGTCCAGGCGGGGACGGGCCGCATGGTGATCGACGACGACGTGGACCACGCCCGGCGGGCCCTCGTGTCCATCGAGGAGACCAGCAAACGCGCCCTCGACGAGATGCGGCGGCTGCTGGGCGTCCTCCGAGCCGGTGACGCGGTCGACGGCGGAGACCCGGCCGCCCTGGCGCCGGTGCCCACCCTGGAGGACCTCGACCGCCTCGTGGCCCACGCCGTCGAAGGCGGGACGCCGGTCGACGTGGCCGTCTCCGGCGACCGGAGGACCGTTCCGGCGGGCATCCAGCTGGCCGCCTACCGGCTCGTCCAGGAGGCGCTGACCAACGTGCGCCGCCACGCGCCGGGCAGTTCCGCCCGGGTGCGCCTGTCCTACGAACCCGAGGCCCTGGTGGTCGACGTCGAGAACCGGCTGGCCCCCGGCTCCACCGCAGCCTCCGCCAGCGGCGCAGGCGGCGGCCACGGTCTGATCGGCATGCGGGAGCGGATCTCCCTGTATGGGGGGGACTTCTCGGCCGGGCCCGACGGCGAGGGTGCGTTCCGGGTGAGCGCCCGGCTGCCCTACGAAGGGGGGAGGCGGTGACGGTCACGGTGGCCGTGGCCGACGACCAGCCCCTCGTGCTCGAGGGGTTCGCCACCATGGTCGGGCGCGATCCCGAGCTCACCCTCGTCGCCCAGGCCACCAACGGGGAGGAGGCGGTGCGACTGGCTCGGGAGCACCGTCCCGACGTGTTCCTCATGGACGTGCGCATGCCCGTTCTCGACGGCATCGAGGCCACCCGCCGCATCACGTCCGACCCGGCCACCGCCCAGGTCAAGGTCGTCATCCTCACCACCTTCGACCTCGACGAGTACGTCTTCTCCGCCCTGCGGGCCGGGGCCAGCGGCTTCCTGCTCAAGGACGTGGGGCCGGAGGCGCTGCTCGAGGGCGTGAAGGTCGTGGCCGGGGGGGACGCCCTGCTCGCCCCCCGCATCACCCGCCGCTTGATCGAGCAGTACAGCCACAGGCCCGAGGGCGTCCCCCGCGACGACCGGGCCCTGGCCGTGCTCACCGATCGGGAGCGTGAGGTGCTGGCGCTGGTCGGGCGGGGACTGTCCAACAAGGAGATCGCCGAGCGGCTGTACATGAGCCCGGCCACCGCCAAGACCCATGTGGTCCGCACCATGTCGAAGCTCCACGCCGGCGACCGGGCCCAGCTGGTCGTCATCGCCTACGAGACGGGGCTGGTGACGCCGGGCAGCTGAGGCGGCTGAACCGGTGGCGGTACGCGCCTACGCCGCTGGGTGCACACCGGATCGATCCACCAGGAGGACGACGAACGAGGGCGGTTCCTTCAGGGTAAGCCCATGGAACCGATCCTCGTCGAGCAGCTCACCAAGCGGTACGGGCCCGTCCTGGCCGTCGACGACCTGAGCTTCGCCGTCCCCGCCGGTCGGGTGACCGGCTTCCTCGGTCCCAACGGCGCAGGGAAGACGACGACGCTGCGCGTCCTCCTCGGCCTCGTGCACGCCACCAGCGGCTCCGCCACCTTCGGCGGGACCCGCTACGCCGACCTGCCCCACCCTGCGTCGCGGGTCGGGGCCGTCCTGGAGGCCACGTCCTTCCATCCCGGGCGGAGGGCCCGCGACCACCTCCGCATCCTGGCCACCGCGGCCCGCCTCCCAGCCGCACGGGTGGACGCGACGCTCGACCGGGTCGGCCTGCGCGACGCCGCCTCCCGCCGCGTGGGCGGGTTCTCCCTGGGCATGCGCCAGCGGCTCGGCCTGGCCGCCGCCCTGCTGGGCGACCCCGAAGTCCTCGTCCTCGACGAGCCCACCAACGGCCTGGACCCCGACGGGGTGCGGTGGCTGCGCAGCCTCATCCGCTCGATGGCGGCCGAAGGCAGGACCGTCCTCGTCTCCAGCCATCTCCTGTCCGAGGTGGCTCAGACCGTCGACGACGTGGTCATCCTGGCCAACGGTCGCCTGGTGTCCCAGGGCCCGCTGGCCGAGGTGGCCCGCCGGGCCGGCGCCGAGTTCTCCGTGCTGCTGCGCACGCCCGAGACCGGCATGGCCGAGCGGGCCCTGACCGCGGCCGGCCTTCGTGTCGCGACGGACGCCGACGGCGCGCTGGTCGTCACCGGCCCCACCGCCGACGCCATCGGCCGGGCGGTGGCCGACGCCCACCTCACCCTCTACGAGATGCGGCCCCTCGACCGCACCCTCGAGGACGTGTTCCTCGAGCTGACCCGGGCCGCGGAACGGAGCTCCCGATGACCGCTCTGCTGCGAGCCGAGGCCCGCAAGGCCCTGACCACGAGGTCGGCCCTGGTGGTCGCCGGCCTGGCCGCCGTCTATCCCGCCCTCGCCCTCCTGCCCGCGGTGCTCGCCCCCGAACCGCCGGATGTCGATGCGGCCAGCCTGCTCGACCTCCTGCGCGGCGGGGCCGACGTGCTCGCCATCGCCGCCCTCCTCCTGGGGATCCTGGCGGTGGCCGGCGAGTACCGCCACGGCACGATCGTCCCCACCCTCCTGGCGACGCCCCGCCGTCCCCGGCTGATGGCCGCCAAGGTCGGCTTCCAGGCGGCCATGGCCGCGGTGCTGGCCGTGGTGGCCGGGGGGGTGGGCGTGGCCGCAGGTGGCGCCTACCTGTCCAGCCGGGGCGTGTCGTTCGGCGGGGCCGCCGGCGACGTGGCCCTCACGGCCGGCGCGGTGGTGGCCGTCGCTGCCCTGTACGCCACCCTCGGCGCCGCCCTGGCCGGGGTCGTGCGCAACCAGACGGCGGCGGTGACGGGCGCCCTGCTGTGGGTGTTCGCCGCCGAGAACGCCCTGCCCCTGCTGCTGCGCAACCCCGGTCTCGACCGCTGGATGCCGGGCGGCGCCGCCGACCGCCTCCTGGCCGTGGCCGACGGGGCCGCCGGCTCCGGCGACGCCCTTGCCGGCCTGGGCCTGCTCGCCGGCGTGGCCGCCGTCTTGGCGGTGGCCGCGGTCGCCTCCCTCTCGTCCACCGACATCTCCTGAAAGGAGCACGCGATGAATGCCCGATTCACTCCCCTGGCCGCCGTGGCCCTCGCCGGCGTCCTCGCCCTCTCCGCCTGCACGGGGGTGAACGACGAGAAGGGGTGGCGCAAGGTGCTCACCAAGGACTACCCCTGCGAGGAGCTGCTGGACGTGGCCGCCGACCTTCCCTCGTCGGTCGACCCCGCCATGGTGGACGCCGACCTGCGGGAGCGGGGCTGCGATCCCTCCCTGCTTCCGAACCGGTAGCCAGGTCCTAGGTTGGCCGACGTGGCCCGCTTCCCGCTTCCGGATCCCCGGGTGGAACCCTCGCCCCGGTGGGTGCGGGTGCGAGCCGGCGACGTCGAAGTTGCCAGCAGCCGCCGCGCCAAGCTGCTCTCGCGCTACGGCCCCGGGAAGCTGCCGACGTACTGCTTCCCGGCGGCCGACGTCCGCACCGACCTCCTCTCGCCGGCGGGCGACGCGTCGGACGGGGAGGTCCCCCACGACGTGGTCGCCGGCGACGTGGTGGTGCCGGGCGGCGCCACCCTGTTCCGGACCCCGCCCCGACCGCTCCAGGCCCTCGACGGCCACTGGACCTTCGCGTGGGACACCGGCCTGACGTGGCTGGAGGAAGCCCTCGAGGTTCACGTCCACGCCCGGGACACCAACAAGCGGGTGGACGTCCTGCCCAGCGAGCGCCACGTGGTGGTGAGGATCGACGGTGAGCTGGTGGCCGACTCCCGCCGGCCCCACGCCCTGTTCGAGACCACGCTGCCGACCCGCTGGTACCTGCCTCTGGAGGACGTCCGCCAGGACCTGCTCGTCCCCTCCGACACGGTCACGCGCTGCCCGTACAAGGGCACCGCGACCTACTGGTCGGTGCGCATCGGCGACACGCTCCACCGCGACGTGGGATGGACGTACCGGGAGCCGGTGGTCGAGTGTCCCCGCATCCGGGATTTGGTCGCGTTCTTCAACGAGCGGGTGGACCTGACCGTAGACGGCCAGCTCGAGCATCGGCCCACCACCCCCTGGTCGTAGCGTCAACCTCGGGCGGGCGCGGGCCGTTGAAGCAGGTGGACGGCACAGGGAGGTGCGCCATGGGCGAGCGTCGGTGGGCCAGGGCGGCGGTGTTGGCCGTGGTGGCGGTCACGGCGACCCTCCTCGTGCTCGTGCCCCGGCCGGCGGCGGCCTGCACCTGCGCCGTCTCGGGCGACGACGAGCTGCTGGCGCAAGCGGACGCCGCCTTTGTCGGGACCGCGCTCAGCCGTCGTGAATCGACCACCTCGACGTCCGCCCCCACGGTCCTCTCCGGCGCCATCGTGTACACCTTCGCCGTCGAAGAGGTGGTCAAGGGGACGCTGGGAACGGGCACGCGGGAGGTCCGTACTGCGTCCAACTCGGCCGCCTGCGGCACCACCTTCGACATCGGCCAGCGGTACCTAGTGCTCGCCCATCGGACCCCTGACGGGGACCTGCACACCAGCCTCTGCAGTGGGAGCCGGCCCGCTTCGGAGCGGCTGACGACGACCACGGTGGCACCGCCCACCACGGTTGCGGGCCGACCGGCGGCGTCCCCGGGCCGCCTGCGACTCACCGGCTGACGGTCCCCTCGCAAGCGAGCGACCGGCATGGGACGCTGGTGATCGTGCGGAGGCGTCGGTGGCCGATGTGCGCCCTGTTGATCGCGCTGGCCGCCACCGGCGTCGCCTGCTCCGACGACGGTGGTGACGAGGCGGGCCTGACCACCGCCCCGCCCACGACCAGCACGAGCACGACCGTCGCCACCACCAGCTCGACCGCGCCCGCGACGACCGTCACCACCACCCCGGCCACGACCCCGACCACGGCCCGGGTCACCGCCGCCAATGCGGTGGTCGAGCCCGATTCCATCGGCGGCCTCGAGCCGGGCACCAACAAGTCCGCCGCCTACGCCCGCTTCGGCGACCCGACGAGCACGGGGGACGGGACCGACCTGGGCGGCGACCGCTACGAGTTCCTCCGGTGGGAGTTCAGCGGCAACCGGGGCCTCACCCTGTACTACCGCCAGACGGGCGTCACCTCGCCCCTGCTCGCGCACTGGCAGGTCACCGCGAACGGACCGGCGACGGCCCGGGGCGTCAAGGTGGGCGATCCGGCCAGCGCCGTCGTGGCCGCCTACGGGGCCCTCCAGCCGTTCTGCTGCGACACGCAGGTGGCGTCGGTCAGCCGCGGGCCGGGCAGGATGATCGTCATCGTGCAGCCGGGCGGCAACGTGACCCAGATCGTGGGCGGGGTCGAGAGCTCGTGGTCGCGATTGATCGCCGACTGAGCGAGAATACGGGGGCCGATTCCCACAGGAGGCTCGATGGGCGACACCGACGTGAGCACGAGCGGCTGCGGCTGCTGCAAGCCGGACCCGAAGACGACGGCCGACATGGTCCGTGAGCTGGAAGACCGCCGGGAACGCCTCGACGAGCGCCTGCGGCGCCTCGACCTGGTGAGCGCACGGTGAAGGTCGGGATCGTTGGCAAGGGCGGCGTCGGCAAGACGACCCTGTCGTCCCTCCTCTGCCTCGGCTTCCAAGCCCGGGGCAAGCGGGTGCTGGCCATCGACACCGACTCGAACCCCAACCTGGCCATGAGCCTGGGGCTGGACGAGGACACCGCCAACAGCGCTCCGATCGTCCCTCGTGAGCTGGCGGTGGGCGGCATGGCCCAGTGGACGCCGGAGCGCCTCGTCGAGGTGTTCGGGCTCCCGACGCCCTCGGGCGTCACGCTCATGCACGCCATGCGGGTCGACCAGGCCGGCGCGGGCTGCACGTGCACCAGCCACGCCGCCGTGCGCAGCATCCTGGGCTCCGCCATCGAGACCATGGCCGACGTGACCCTCGTCGACATGGAGGCCGGCCTGGAGCACCTGAGCCGTTCCGGGGGCACGCTGGCCTACGCCGACGTGATGCTCATGATCATGGAGCCCACCCGGAAATCGATCCTCACCGCCGCCCGCACCATCGAGCTGGCCCAGGAGCTCGGCATCCCCCGGATCGCGGGCGTGGGCAACAAGGCCAGGCTGCCCCAGGACGCCGAGTTCTACGAGAAGGTGGCCGCCGAGTTCGGGGTGCCCCTCGCCGCCATCATCCCCTGGGACGCCGACGTGCCCGCGGCCGACCGCCGGGGCGGTCCTCTCCTGCCCGAGGAGGCGTCGCCCGTGCGCCAGGCGGTGGAGACGATCATCGACTTCGTCGAGTCGCCCGACGAGGAGCGCGACGCCCTGCTGCGCGAGCGCGACCGGATCGAACGCCGGCTCCAGGAGCTCCAGGCCGACTGAGCGATCGGCCCGGTCACCCCGAGGTGAGGCTGGCCAGGGCCCAGACGGCGGCGATCAGGCCGACCACCAGCATCGTCACGCTGCGTCCCACCGGTGCGCGCGTCAACTCGCCGGGCTTGGCGTCGCGGCGCGGGCGCACGAGGGCCAGACCGTTGCCCACCGCCAGCGCCCCGCCGATGGCGAGCACGAGGTAGGGCAAGAGGTCGTCGCCCAGGAAGAAGCCGCTGTCCCCATCGGCAGCGAGGATCTGGGCCAGCACGTCCACCGGGATGAACTGTAGGACCAACGCCGCCCGCGCCCGGGACCTTCGGCCCTACGAGCGGGCTCCCATGATCGTTTGAATTGGCCTATCCAACCGCTACCCGAACGGGGAGTCCATCTACGTCCAGCCGCTCAGGAACGCCGAGCGTCGGGCGCTGCAAGCCGCCCAGGTCGCGAAGCTGCAGCCCAAGCGGGCGCGCCGTGGCCTCCCGGCCGCCGCTCCGAAGGCGGCGTAGCCCGGGTCCGCCTTCCGGCGTTCCGGCGACTGCTGCCGGGGGCTGAGGCGCCTCCGGCAGCAGTTGCGCGCACGGGTGAAGTTCCCCGCGAAAGATCCTCAAGCCGGCCACTGAGCGTGACGACACACTGCTCACACGGAGAGGCGGGGCTCGGGAAAGAGCCCCCTACATGGCAGCTACGACGCTCCGCCCGCGTCCGGCTTCCTTCCTACCTGGGTCCCGCTTCTCTGTATCGGCACGTAGGCCGGGACTAGCTCGACGCCTTCTTCGCAGCTGCCTTCTTGGCGGCCGACTTGCGGGCCTTCTTGGCCGCCGCTGCGGCCTTGCGGGTCTCCTCGCCTGCGGCCCACTCCTTCGTCGTCTGGTCCTCGAGGGTCGCGTCGGCGGCGAGGTTGCGCACGGACTTGATGCCGTTCATGCACGACGCCTTGGTGTTGTAGGCCTCACTGGTGGCCACGATCTGGCCGTTGGTGGAGTGAAGGCTGAAACGGAACTTCCCCGTCGAACCCTTCTTGACGACGAACTTTCCCGGCATGCGTCCTCCTCGTGTGGTTGCGCCGCATCCTCGCCGCCCGAGGCGCAAGGAGCATAACCAGCAACCCTGCGTGGGCCCTTTAGCGGCGCTTTCGCAAAAGGCCGAATACGCCCCGTGCGACGGTGTTGATCATCGACCGGCCCTCACGCGACTTCAAGTACCCCACGACCGGGTTGTCGTCCTTCCTGCCTTTTCCCTTGGGCTGCTTGGGCGGAGAGGGCGGCGGGGCCGACTTGGGCGCCTCTTCGGCGGCCGCGGCGGACTCGGCCAGGCGGCCGGCGAGCTTCTCCCGAGCCGACTCGCGGTCGACCTCTTCGGCATAGGTGGACCACAGCGAGCTGTCGCGGGCGGCGCGATCGACGGCCGGGGGTTCGATGGCGGCCATGAGCGACCGGGGCGGGCGCAGCTTGGTCCACACCACCGGCGTCGGCGCGCCGCGCTCGGAGAGGATCGTCACCATCGCCTCGCCGGTGCCCAGCTGGGTGAGGTCCTCTTCCAGGTCGTAGTCGTCGGTGTTGGGATAGGTGGTCACCGCCGCTCTAAGGGCCTTGGCGTCGCGAGGCGTGAACGCCCGCAGGGCGTGCTGCACCCGGTTGCCGAGCTGGGCCAGTACGTCGTCGGGCACGTCGTCGGGCAGCTGGGTGACGAAGAACACGCCCACGCCCTTGGAGCGGATGAGGCGCACGGTCTGGGCCACCGAGTCGAGGAACGCCTTCGACGCGTCCCGGAACAGGAGGTGGGCTTCGTCGAAGAAGAACACGAGCTTGGGCTGGTCGAGGTCGCCCACCTCCGGTAGCTCGTGGAACAGCTCGGCGAGCAGCCACATCAGGAACGTCGAGAACAGCTTCGGCTTGTCCTGCACCGCGGCCAGCTCGAGGCAGGAGATGACCCCCGCACCTTCGGGGGTGGTGCGCAGCAGGTGGGCGACGTCGAGCTCCGGTTCGCCGAAGAACGCCTCCGCCCCCTGCTCCTCCAGCTCGACGATCTTGCGCAGGAGCACCCCGGCGGTCGCGGCCGAGAGGCCGCCGATGTCCTGCAGCTCGGCCTTCCCTTCGTCGCTGGTGAGGAACTTCAGGACCTCGCGCAGGTCGTCGAGGTCGAGGAGGGCGAGGCCGTTGTCGTCGGCATAGCGGAAGACGAGCGTCAACGACGACGCCTGGGTCTCGTTGGCGCCGACCACCTTGGCCAGGAGCTGGGGCCCGAAGGACGAGATCGTGGCCCGCACCGGGACACCCGGCCCGAGGCCGCCCAGCGACAGGAACGTCACCGGGTGCCCGGCGGGCGACCACTCGATGCCCATCTCCTCGACGCGCTGGTTCACGCGGTCGCTCGCCTCCCCCGGCCGAGACAGGCCGGTGAGGTCGCCCTTGATGTCGGAGACGAACACCGGGACGCCGAGGGCGGACAGCTGCTCGGCCATGAGCTGCAAGGTCTTGGTCTTGCCCGTGCCGGTGGCCCCGGCGATGAGACCGTGGCGGTTGCACATCGACGCCGGCACCTGGACGGCCGCCTCCGGGTAGGTCGTGCCGTCCTTCATGGCCCGGCCCAGGTCGACCACGTCGCCGGTGGCGGCGTACGCCTGCGCGATGCGGGAGGGGAAGTCGGAATTCGCCATGCCGGGACGCTACCGCCGACGGTTGCCGACCATCCCCCTGTTGAAGGTGGGGACAACGTATGTTGCTGTTGGCGTTGAGCATCGGAGGCGCTAGCCTCGCCTCCCGAATGTCCAGGGAACGGAACGATTCCGCTGCCCCGGTCGTCCAAGAAGGCATGAACGGCGGCGGCGTGCGGGGTCTTCGAGGGCGCCTCGGCAGAGTCCTGGCGCTGGCTGGGCCGCTGATCGTGCTGATGGGCGGGGGCGCCATCGCGCTGGCGACGCGCGACGGCACGGCCATGCGCCACCTGACGGCCGCGCCGGCAGCCACGTCCACGACCGTCGCCCGCCCGTCGAGCACCGCCGCGACCGTGCCGATCACCACGACGACCACCGAGGCCCCGCCCGAGACGACCACCACCACCGAGGCCCCGGCCCAGCCCCAGCCGAGCGGCTCGGTGCGGGAGCTGCAGCAGCGGCTGGCCGACCTCGGCTACGACATCGGGCCCGTCGACGGGCTGTGGGGGTCCCGCACCTATTACACCGTGCAGGCCTTCCAGAAGGTCGAGGGGCTGGCCCGCACCGGCGAGGACAGCGACGCCCTGCGCGCCGCGCTGGCCTCCGCATCCAGGCCCGGGCCCATGGTGCCCGGCGGCGCCGCCAACCGGGTCGAGGTCGACCTCGACCGCCAGGTGCTGTTCCTGTGGCAAGGGGGGGCGCTGGCCCGCATCCTCCCCGTCTCGACCGGCAACGGTGTGGCCTACTGCGAGAACGGCATGTGCGGCGATGCCCTCACCCCCACGGGGTCGTTCCGCATCGGCCGCAAGGCCTCGGGGCTCGAAGTCAGCCCGCTGGGCCAGCTGTGGAGCCCGAGCTACTTCTACGGGGGCATCGCCTTCCACGGTTCGCCGTCGATCCCGCCCTACCCGGCGTCCCACGGGTGCGTGCGCATCCCCATGTACGCCCACGAGAGCTTCTTCGGCCAGACGCCGTCGGGGATGGCGGTGTACGTGGTGGGTGACGGCCCCGCCGCCTCCGACATCCCGCCCCCGCCCGACGCACCGATCGTGCCGACCGAGCCCGTGGCCCCCCCGGTCGACGAGACGCCGGTCACGACCCCCACGACCCAACCCGAGCCCGAACCCCAGCCCGAACCCGACCCGACGACCACCACCACCGCGCCCCCCCTCACCGCCCCCGAGGGCACCACCACCCCCCGCCGCAACCGCGACTGACGCCCCTGGGCTCGGGCCCAGCCGCCCGACGGACCCCTGGTCCGTCGGCGACCAAGACAGCCGCCGAGCGACCAGCGAGGCGACGCCGCGGTTCGGGGGGCCGTCGGGGGGCAGCGCCCCCCGACTCCGCGGTTTCGGGAGGCCGTCGGGGGGCAGCGCCCCCCGACTACGTGGACTACGTGATGACGACCCCCTCGAGGTCCTCGGCGGGTGGGTACTGGGGGGCCATGTCGTCGAGGGTCTCCTGGACGATGCGGGTGACGGCCCAGTTCCGGTACCACTTGCGGTCGGCGGGGATGACGTACCACGGTGCGCCCGAGGTGGACGTCTCGGAGATGGCCTCGGCGAAGGCGAGCTGGTAGTCGTCCCACCGGTCCCGTTCCTTGAGGTCGTCCCGGCGGAACTTCCAGCGCTTGTGGGGCTCGTCGATGCGGGCCTGGAAGCGGCGGGCCTGCTCGTCCTTGGAGATGTGGAGAAAGAGCTTGACGATGCGGGTGCCGGCCGCCCGCAGGTTGTCCTCGAAGGCGTTGATATGGGTGAAGCGGGGCCTCCACACCGCCTCGGGCACGATGTCGTGCACCCGCACGATCAGCACGTCCTCGTAGTGCGACCGGTTGAAGACGACGATCTCACCCTGGGCCGGCGTGTGCTTGTGGACCCGCCACAGGAAGTCGTGGGCCCGCTCCTCCTCGGTGGGGACGCGGAACGACGCCACCCGGGCGCCTACCGGGTTCATGCCCCGAAACAGGTGCTCGATGGTGCCGTCCTTGCCGCCCCCGTCGATGGCCTGGAGGACGATCAGCAGCGACTGGCGGCGCTCGGCCCACAGCCGTTCCTGGGCCTCCCGAAGCGTGTCGAGCATGTCGGAGAACGCTGCCTCGGTTTCCTTCTTGCCACCCGGGGCGCCGTCGGTGCTGTCGGTGGCGATGCCGCTCAGGTCGACGGGGGTGCCCGCGGCCACCCGCCAGCGCTCGGAGTCCATCCCGGCCAACGTAGTCAGCGCATGGCCTTGGCCCGGGCGACCTCCCGGTCGAGGAGCTCGACGGCGGGGCCCAGGGCGGCCGGCATGGTGCCGTCGTGGAAGCGGACCGACCGACCCCCGAAGATCACCCGGTAGACCCGCAGATCGGCCGAGCCTGGCACGGTCGAGTCGACGGGCGGGAGGGCGGCCAGGTCGGCCTGCTCCAGGGCGGTGCGCACGGCGTCGACCGTCGACTGCGGGACGGTGAAGTTCACCACCCGGCCACCGCCGTCGTAGACGGCCCGGCCGTCGGGGTACATCCTCAGGTGGTCGTCGAGGCCGGCGATGCCCCCCGCCACCACGTAGTCCACGAACTCGAAGCGCGAGGGCACGGCGCGCACCGGCGCGCTGGTGGTCGGCAGCAGGCTGACCTGAGCGGGGTCTGCCGCCGGCGGCTCGTACGACTCCGACCGGTCGGCCTCGGGCCGTCCGCAGGCGCCGAGGGCGAGGACCAGGAGGAACGTGGCGAACGTCCGGGCCGGCACGGTCAAGGCCGGCCGGTCCGCAGGGCCCGACCGGCCTCCGGCTCCACCCCCTCGGCCAGAGGATCCGACTTGCGGCGGCCCCGCTCGACGCGCCAGATCTCGAAGGCGGCGGTGGCCCCGATCAACCACGCCAGGCCCAGCACGTAGCCCCCGATGACGTCGGTGAGGAAGTGGACGCCGAGGATGAGCCGCGAGCAGCCGATGGCCAGCACCAGCACGACCGCCACGATGACGGCCGCCAGCCGCCGCCGGCCCGGCAGGACGGGCAGGAAGGCCAGCAGCAGCGCCCCGTAGGTCACGGTGGAGGACATGGCGTGCCCCGACGGGAAGCTCTTGCCGAACGCGGTGATCACCGGGTGGTCGACGACGGGCCGGGGCCGGTCGACGAGGATCTTCACCGCCGAGTCGACGAGCCCGCCGCCGACCACCGTGACCACCAGGAAGACGGCCAGCCGGCGTTGCCCACGCCGCCAGACGAAGATGCTGGCGACCGACACGACCGCGCCCAGCGTGACGGGCCGGCCGAAGTGGCTGATGATCTCGAAGGTCCGGAGCAGCACGGGGTGGTCGTGGACCGTCTCGTTCATCCGGTCGGCCAGCGACCCGTCGAGGCGGGCGGCGGGGCCCTCGGCCAGCACCTGGAACAGCAGGGTGGCGAACGGCACCGCCACCAGCACGATGGCGACGGCGAAGAGGGTCAGCCGCAACCCGTAGCGTTCTTCGGGATCGAGTCGGCGGCGGATCGACTGGGGTAGACCACCCGGCATGGCTTGGCTTGTACCCGCCGCGTGAGCGAGACGAAAACGCTCGGTGGGCGGGTGCTGCCCCTGGTGCTGGCCGGCCTGCGCGGGACCCTCAGCCTCGTCGCCATCCCGCTCGTGCCGGCCCTGTTCCGCGACCACTTCGTCATCCTTGTCCTGCTGCGGCCGACCAAGGAAGTGCTGCTGGCGGGGGGATTCTTCCTGCGCGAGGGGCAGGTGGGGCTCGTCCCCATGCTCCTCGCCACGATCCCCATGGGCGTGCTGGGCGTGTGGCTGTTCTTCTGGTTGGGACGGGCGTTCCGCGACGAGATCCAGTCGGGCGAGGGACTGCCCCGGTGGGCCCGGCGCGTCCTGCCTCCGGAGCGGATCCGGTCGATGTGCCGGGTGCTCGACCGCAAGGGCCGCTGGGTCATCGTGGCCGGGCGGCTGGCCGCCTTTCCCTCGACGGTCCTGTCGGCGGCGGCGGGGGCGTCGGGCATGGAGCCGTCCAGGTTCCTGCCCGCCGACGGGACCGGCGCCGCCCTGGCCGTGGCCGAGGTGGTGGTGGCCGGCTACGTCCTGGGCGCGGCCTACAAGGAGGCCGGGCCGTGGCTGACCGGCGTGGGGGTCGTCGTGCTGCTGGGCCTCATGGTCGCGGTGGGCCGCTGGCTCAAGCGCGAGGGCGCGAAGGACGGCGGCGGTTAGACGGCGGTGGCGTGGCGGGGCCGGTAGAGCAGCACCCGCACGTCGGGGCAGGCCATCGTCACGTGGATGCTCGTGCGAGGGTGGGTCGGCGGGCTAGGGCGGACCTCCGGCGTCGAGCCAGTCCTGCACGGCGGCCTCCTGGGTGGCGGCATGGTCGTGGAGGCCGGAGACGATGGCCCGCTCCACCCGGGACGCCACCAGCGCCGCCCGCACCCGGAGCTCCCCCTCCGTGACGCGGCGCGTGGTGCCGGGACCGTCGGGGAAGAGGGCGACCGTGCCGTGGCACTGCAACCGGTCGGGGTAGTGGTCGGGCAGGATCACGAACTCGGTGACGTGCCTGCGCCGGTCGAGGGTCGATTCCTCGATCCACGTCAGGCGGTCGCGGTCGACGACCCGGGCGGCGGCCGAGGGGAGGTCGCCCTCGAAGCGCATGCGGACCCGCTGGCGGAGCCGGTCGCCGTCGACCGACTGTTCGAGCAGCTGCGGGACCCCCAGACCGGGGAGCTCGGCCAGGAAGGCGATGACGGCGGGGTCGACGAACGCGCCCTCCACCGCATCGAGCGGCGCAGTGAACCGCTGCTCCAGCCGGAATCGCACGCGGCCACGGTAGGTTGCGCCGCCGTGGGGTGGCGCAGGCGGTTCGTGGTGGTGGTCCTGGCCGTCGCGCTGGCCGCGTCGGCGTGCGGCGGGGATGGGGGCGGGGCCGGCGACGCCGCAGCGCCAAGGGCCGGCGGCGGGCTGCGGGTGGCGGTGGGCGAGGACATCTGGCCGCTGACCGGCCGGGGCCCGAGCTCCAAGGCGTTCGCCGCCGGAGAGGTCAACGTCGACGTCTACGAGCCGCTGCTGCGGCTCGGGCCGGACTTCACGGTGCGGCCGGGGCTGGCCGAGCGGTGGGAGCCGGTCGACGCGACGACGTGGCGGTTCCACCTGCGCCCGGGCGTGCGCTTCCACGACGGCCGGCCGTTCGGGGCCGACGACGTGGTGTGGTCGTGGTCCCGCGAGTTCCTGCCCACGGCGGTGACCCGCACCCTCACCGGCGTCCGCAAGGTCGACGACCTGACCGTCGACCTCGCCCTCAACGCCCCCAACCTGCGCCTGCCCGAGCAGCTCGTCCACCCCGAGGGACCGATCGTGCCCCGCAACGGGCACAGCGACGACCAGCCGCCGGTGGGTACGGGGCCGTTCCGGGTGGTCGAGTACGTGCCCCGTCAGCGCGTGGTGGTCGAGCGGTTCGACGGCTACTGGGGCGAGAAGGCGGCGGCGGACAGGCTCACCTTCGTGTTCATGCCCGACCCGGCGGAGCGGGCCGAGGCTGTTGAGCAGGGTGACGTGGACGTGGCTGCGCTCCCGGCCTTCCAGGCCGTGACGCCGCCGGTGCGGGTGGTGCGGGCGCCCCCGGGCCTGGTCCACCAGCTCGTCTTCAACCCCGCCGGGGCGCCGCCGTCGGACCTGACCGCCGAGGCGGCCGTGCGCCGGGCCGTCGCGCTCGCCCTCGACCGGCCCCGCTACGTGGCCGAGGTGCTGGGCGGGCACGGGGAGGCGGGCCGCTGGCTGTCGCCCCCGGCGGTGTTGGGAGGGGCGGCCGGTTCGGTCGCTCCGCCCACCCACGCCCCCGCCATGGCCCGGGCGGTGCTGGACGAGGCGGGGTGGCGGCCCGGGGCCGACGGCGTGCGGGCCCGGGGCGGGCGCCGCCTGACGCTGACCACCATCGGCGGCCCGGCGGTGAGCGAGGCGGCGCTGCGCTTCGTTCAGGCCCAGCTGAGCGCGGTGGGCGTCGAGGTGGCGGTGAAGAAGGCGTCGGACACGGTCACCTACAACGAGTACCGGGACCGCGGCTACGACCTCGACCTCACCGCCCCCAACCAGAACGACGCCAACCCCGCCTTCCTCGTCGCCGGCCGGGCCACCGACGCCCAGGTGGCCACCATCCTCGCCGCCCCGACCAGGGAGGACGTGCAGCGGCTGGCCGCCGAGGTCACCCAGGCCCTGGTGCACGAGGAGGTCCGGGTCGTGCCGCTGGCGGTGACGTCGCGGGCCTACGCGCTGGGCGACGGAGTGGACCTCGCCACCGTCCATCCCTCGGCCATCAACCAGCCGTGGACGGCCCTCGTGGCTCGGTAGCGGCGGCGGCCGCCGCCCACTCCGACAGGTCGCGGCGCTGGATGGCGGCGGCCATCAGCTCGGGGAAGAGATCGGGCGTGCAGGCGAAGGCGGGGATGCCCAGCGAGGCAAGGGCGGCCGCGTGCTCGTGGGAGTAGCCCGGCGCCCCCTCGTCGCTCAGGGCCAGCAGGGCCACCATCTGCACGCCGCCCTCCACGAAGGCCCGGGCCCGGGCCAGCGTCGACTCCCAATCCCCGCCCTCGTAGAGGTCGCTGATCAGGACGAGGACGGTGTCGCGGGGGCGGGTGACGACCGTCTCGCAGTAGGCCAGCGCCCCGTCGATGTCGGTGCCACCGCCCAGCTGCACGCCGAACAGCAGCTCCACCGGGTCGTGCAGGTGGTCGCTCAGGTCGACGACCGACGTGTCGAACGCCACCACCCGGGTGCGCACGGTGCGGATCGACGCCAGCACGGCCGCGAAGACGCCGGCGTAGACCACCGAGGTGGCCATCGACCCGCTCTGGTCGATGCACAGCACGATCTCCCGGCTCACCTCGGGCAGCCGCCGCCCGTAGCCGACCAGCCGCTCGGGGATCACCGTGCCGTGCTCGGGC
Source organism: Acidimicrobiia bacterium (assembly GCA_046565765.1). Lineage (GTDB taxonomy): Bacteria > Actinomycetota > Acidimicrobiia > Acidimicrobiales > AC-14 > JBFMCT01. Next base: position 20,780 of record JBKHXX010000039.1, read on the forward strand.
TGGTAGTGGCGGAGGTTGGCCAGGATCGTGCGGTTCCAGTCGATGTCGGGGGGGCGGGGCCGGCGGGTGCGGGCGGCCCGGTTGAGGGCGCCGCTCACCGCTTGGCGGGTGGGCTGGGCCAGCCGGCGTTCGAGGTCGTCGACGACCTTGCGCACCAGGGCCCGGGCCGGCTCCCGCGAGCGCTCGGGGAGGGCCTTGTTCAGGGCCAACAGCGTGCCGACCAGGTGGACGTCGGGCTGCACGGTGTCGAGCAGCTCCGGCTCGAGCAGCAGCTCGCGCAACCCCAACCGCTCCATGGCGTCGCGCTGCATGACCTGCACCACGCCGGTCGGGAAGAACGTGCGGATGTCGCCCAGCCAGCGGGCCACCCGCGGCGAGGAACGTCCCAGGCCGCCCTTGCGGTCGGCCGACGCGCCGTACAGGGCTTCCAGGGTGGCGTCGCGCGAGGCGTCGAGGCCTTCGAGGGCGGCGCCCAGGGGGTCGCCGGGGCCCGCCGCGCCCTCGTCCTCGTCGGGCCGGCCCAGCACCAGCCGCCAGCGCCGCCGCCGCTCGGGGTCGTCGTTCACGCCCGACCTCCCAGCAGGTCGAACAGGCGGGGCAGCACGCGCGCCGCCCGTTCGTGGTCGAGCTCCTCGTCGGTCCCGGGCCGGAGGGGGTCGCCCGAGGCCAGGCGCCGCACCCGCTCCGCGATGGTGCGCCGCTCGGCCGCCGGGAACTGGGAGAACGTGCGGCGGAGCAGCGGGAGGAGGTCGTCGAACGTCTCCCCCCTGACGCTGGTGACCCAGCCGTCGATCACACCCAGCAGCTCGGGCTCGTGGAGCAGCAGCACGGCGTCGCCGGACAGGAAGCCCTCCAGCCAGGCCGCCCCCCGGTTGGCGTCGCCGGCCACGGACAGGACGAGCGACAGCCGGCGGCTCACCTCGTCGATGGGCAGGCGGCCGGCGTCGAGCAGCAGGCGGACGGCCCGGCCCCCGAGCGCCCCGTGGACGGCCTCCCGGGCGGCCACCGCGGCCAGGGCGTCGAGCCACCGGTGGCGCAGTCCGGCGTCGTCGAGGAGGGCGATGCCGCGCTGCACGCTGTCGATGCGGGCCCGCATCGCGGCCGCCGCCTCGTCGTCGAGGGCCGCGCAGGCGGCGGGCAGGCCGACCGTCACCCGGGTGACCACGCCGTCCAGCACCTGGTGGACGAGGGCGGTGTCGAAGCGGCGGACGCTGCCGTAGCGCCCCACCCGGGCCAGGGGCTCGACCGCGGCCATGAGGACGGACGTGTCGTGCTGGAGGGCGGCCCGCTCGGCCAGCACGGACAGGACGGCGGCCAGCGCCTCGGGCAGGTCGGCCAGCAGCACCGACTCGACCAGCCGGCTCAGCTCGCCGATGTCCCCCTCGGCGGCCCGCCGGCGGACGACCTCGGTGGCGGCCGACTCGAGCGTGGTGCCCGCCCCGCTGGCCTCGATCAGGGCGACCTCCAGCTCCGGGTGCCACTCCAGTTCCCACGCCTCCTTGAACGTCCCCCGGGTGGCGCCGGTGACGGTGGGGTGGGCCCACGGCACGTCCAGCAGGAGCAGGCGGTGGAAGAGCTTGCTGCGCTCGAGGTGGGAGTCGGTGCGCAGGTCCAGCTCGAGCGTCTGGGCGACGGCGGAGGGCTTGAGCCGCAGCCGCTTCTGGGCGGCGGCCAGGTCGCGGGCCAGCGGCACCATGGGCGTCTGGGGCGGCACCGACCCCAGGTCGTCCCCCACCAGCAGCCGCCGGGCCACCAGCTGCACCGGCACCGGGGAGCCGCCGCACAGCACCGCCTGGGTGGACTCCATGAGCTCGTCGAGGCCGGCCAGCGGGCGGCCCCGGAGGGTCGCCAGGGCCTCGGACAGGCGCACCGCCTCGATGACCGCCGCCGACGACACGTCGAGCCGCTCCTGGCGCAGGAGGGTGGCCACCTTCACGAGCCACCGGAGAACGACGTCGTCCGGCGAGGCGAACAGGTGCGAGTACCAGCCGGGCGCGGTGACGCCCGCCCCGTAGCCGGACGCCCGGGCCAGCCGGCTCGACGTCCACGGCACCCACGTGGCCGCCACCTTGACCGTGGGCAGGCCCTTGAGCCGGGCTACGTCGGCCGCCTGGGTGGGGAAGCTCTCGGGGACGAGGGCGGGCGCGTGCCAGGCCCCGCACACCACCGCGATGCGGTCGTGCCCCTCCTTGAGCGCGGCCCGCAGCACGCGTCGCATGGCCGCCTCCCGACGCTCGTTGAACTCGTCGGCCTCCTCGGCGGCGTCGGCCTCCCGCAGGGCCGCCATCGCTTCGAGGACGGCGGCGAAGACGTCGAGGCCGTGGTAGCGGTGCTCGATGGCGTCCTCCCACCACCGCTCGGTGTCGTCGTAGCCGGCGGCGGCGGCGAGGGCGCCGAGCGGGTCGTCCCGCACCCGGGGCTGGTCGTCCTCCCCGGGAGCCGGCCCGGCCCGGGGCGTGGCCAGCGCGGCGGACGCGGGAAGGTCGAGGAAGCGGACGGGCCGGCGACGTCGGGCCGCCCACCGCAGGGCGATCCACTCGGGCGAGAAGGCGGCCATGGGGTAGAAGCCGGCCCGCCTCGGTGTGTCGACCGCGTAGACCAGGGCGGCCACGGGGGGGCGCAGAGCGGCCGACCCGGCCAGCTCCACCACCGAGTCGAGCTCGGGTGGGCCCTCGACCAGCACGAGGTCGGGCCGCAGCTGGTCGAGGGCGGCCACTACTGCCCGGGCCGAACCGGGCCCGTGGTGACGGATGCCCAGGACGGCGGTATGGGTCACGCCAGCTCGCGGCAGGCCCGGTAGAGGTCGCCCCAGGCCGGGCGCTCCCGGACGACGGTCTCCAGGTACTCCTGCCAGACGATGCGGTCCTGCACCGGGTCCTTCACCACCGCCCCCTGGAGGCCGGCGGCCACGTCGTCGGCCCGCACCACGCCGTCGCCGAAGTGGGCGGCCAGGGCCACGCCGCTGGTGATGACGGAGATGGCCTCGGCCGTGCTCAGGGTGGCGCTGGGCGACTTCACCTTGGTGCGGCCGTCGGCCGTCACGCCGCTGCGCAGCTCACGGAAGACGGTGACGACCCGGCGGATCTCCTCGAGGGCGTCGAGCTCGGCCGGCAGCTCCAGGGCCCGGCCCAGTTGGCCGACCCGTAGCCGGACGATCTCCACCTCGGCGTCGGCGTCGTCGGGCAGCGGGAGCACGACCACGTTGAACCGCCGCTTGAGGGCGGCCGAGAGGTCGTTGACCCCCCGGTCGCGGTCGTTGGCGGTGGCGATCACGGTGAACCCCTTGCGGGCCTGGACCTCGTCGTCCAGCTCGGGGATGGGCAGGGTCTTCTCGCTGAGGACGGTGATGAGCGCGTCCTGCACGTCGGAGGGGATGCGGGTCAGCTCCTCGATGCGGGCCACGCCGCCGGTCTCCATGGCCCGGAAGACGGGGCTGGGCACGAGGGCGGCCCGCGAGGGGCCCTCGGCCAGCAGGCGGGCGTAGTTCCACCCGTAGCGGATGGACTCCTCACCCGTGCCCGACGTGCCCTGCACGAGGAGGGTCGAGTCCCCCGACACGGCGGCGGCCAGATGCTCGGACAGCCAGGTCTTGGCCGTGCCGGGAACCCCCATCAGCAGGAGCGCCCGATCGGTGGCGAGGGTGGCGATGGCGACCTCCACCAGCCGGCGCTGGCCCAGGTACTTGGGCGAGATCTCCGTGCCGTCGGCCAGCCGGCCGCCGAGGACGTAGGTGGCCACCGCCCACGGTGAGAGCTTCCAGCTGGGCGGGCGGGGGCGGTCGTCGGCCCGGGCCAGGGCGGCCAGCTCGCCGGCGTGCAGGTCCTCGGCGTGGGCGCGCAGGACCTCCGGAGGAAGGATGGGTGCACTCATGAGAACTCCTCGGCGATGGTGGCACGGATGCTGAGGGCGTGGGCCAGGGCCCGCACCTCCCGCCGGGACCCTTCCTGACCCAGCTGCTCGATCCACGCCTCCACCGCGGGGAGCACGATCGGGTCGAGCCGCCACGCCAGGCGGCCTACGACGGTGGAGAGCATGGGGTTGCCCGTCACCCCCCGGGCCTTCTCCACGGCCAGGGCGGAGAGGGTGGCGTCCCAGGGGCCGGGCGCGGCCAGGGCGGCGAGGAAGTGGGTGTCGGGCGGCGCGGACCGGCCCAGCGCGTCGGCGGCGTAGCGCCGGGCCGCCTCCGGCGACAGGGCGCTGACGAGCACGGCGTTGGCCTGGTGGCCGAGGAGGGCGAGGGCCCACCGCTCGTCGCGCTGGGCGAGCGCCGCCGAGATCCAGCCGTTGCGCACCTCCATCGATTCCTCGGTCGCCTTGGCGACCGCCTCGTCCGGCGCCATGCCCAGATGCGGCTCCCAGACGTCGAGGGGGGTGGCCGCGACGATCTTCGACAGCCAGGCGGCGTGGAGGCCGCTGCCCGGGTCCCGGGCGTCGGTGATCCCGTCGCGGCGTGCGGCCGCGTCCAGGGAATCGGGCAGGCTGACGACCAGCTTGCGCCGGAACCGTCCCTCCACCCGGACCAGCGGCCGCGCCCGATCGGCCATGCGGGCCGCCCGCCGCGAGCGGGGCAGCCGGTTCAGCAGCTGGGCCGCGGCTGCCCGCACCGACGCGGCCCGGTCGTCGAGGAGCTCCTCGAGGAAGGGCTCGTCGTCGTCGGCCAGGGCCGGCTCCAGGGCGGCCAGCAGGGCGCTCCGCTCGGCCGCCGGCTCGGCCTTCCACGTGGAGCGCAGGAGCCGGGCCGCGGCCGGGCGGTCCTGCTCCCGCAGGGAGGTGAGCAGAGCCACCCGTTCCGCAGTCGAGGCGGTGGGGTAGTCGGCGGCGGTGGTCGCTGCGGGGGGCACGGCGGCCCAGGCCCAGTCGGGATTGGCGCCGGCCAGCCACTCCCCGCGCCGTCCCACCGCGCCCGCCACCGCCGGCCGCAGGGGGGGCGACGCGGTGGCCAGGTCGAGGAGGGGAGCCAGCAGGCGGTCGGGTGGACGCCGGCCGGCGGCGCGGCACGTGGTGAGCCAGGCCTCGATCAAGGCGGTGGTGCCTCCGGCCACCGCCACCATGCCGCCGAGGAGGAGGTCGAGCACCTGGGCGGCGGTGTCCGAGCAGGCGGGCCGGTCGTGGGACGGGGCCGGCTCCGGCACGGTCCCCTTGGCCGGCCGCCGCCCCGCCCGCCGGTAGTTGTCGAGGACGACGGCGGCGGCCAGCACCTGGGCCTCGGCTTCGGGCACCGCCGGCAGCGTGTCGTCGGCGAGGGCTCGCAACTCGGTGAGGTCGAACGTCCGCCGCTCGGTGCCGACCATGGCCACCCCGACCAGGTCGTCCCAGAGCTTCACAGCGCCACCAGGGCGCCGTCGACCACCGCCGACGAGAGGTGCAGCCGGTCGCCGTACCACTCGCCGAACACGTCGGCGGCCGCCCCGCCCGAGAGGGCGAGCAGCGACCACAGGCGGGGCTCCGCCGCGACGGGCAGGCTGTCGCCGCCGGCGTCGACCACCTTCGGAGCGGGCCCTGCCACCGCCGCCACCTGGCCGAGGAGCATGGGCACCCGGTGGTGCCACGGGTTGGCGGCGAGGTAGGCGGCGGCCTGGTCGAGCGCCGCCTCCACGGTGGTGGCCCCGGCCAGTCCGGGCGCCGTGCCCACGACCCGCTCGTCCCCGGTGAAGCGGGCGCGGGGCGGGGGCGAGCCCGGGTACAGGGCCAGCTCCGCCTCCACGATCGACCCCAGCACCTGGGCCACGGCCAGCGTGCCGCCGGCGGCGGCGAAGTCGAGCACCTGCACCATGCGGCCGGTGCGCTCGCCCCGCAGCCACGTCCGCTGGGAGAGGAGCCGCTCGTCCTCGTCCTGGCGGAGCCCGACCACGTGCCAGCGGTCGGCCACCCGCACCCCGTCCAGCACCTCGTCGGTGCGTCGGGACCACCCGAGCACGGTGCGGAGGTCACCCGCCACCTCCTCAGGGAGGTCGTCCCACCGGCGCCACGCCCGCACCGCCAGCCACCACCGGCCCGCCTCGGCCAGCAGGTGGTCGGCCCAGTCGGGGCGGCTGTGGACGTCGCCGGCCATGAACCGCACCCGGTCGGCCAGGCCCGGTACCTGCGCGTCCACGAGGCGGGCGGCGGCGTTGTCCCAGTAGGCGAACGGCTGGCGGCGGGCGGCGGCCAGGCCCTGGCGCACCATGTCGAACAGCCACCGCTCGAAGTCGTCCAGGCCGGCCGACATCAGCGACCGCCGCTCGGCCAGCCGGCGGGCCTGGGCCTCGGGGTCGGGCGGCGACTCGACCCGCGCCTGGCGGCGGGCTTCCGCCTTGGCCGCCCGCTCGATCCGCTCCGACGACCAGGCGGCGGCGAAGTCGGCCACTGCGGCGTCGGACACGGAGCCGTTGCCGCCGGCCCACAGCAGCAGGAGGGCCAGGCCGTGCTTGCAGGGGAACTTGCGGCTCGGGCACGTGCAGCGGAAGGCGGGATCGGCCCTGCCTGCGTGGCCGGACCCCAACATCAGGTCGACGGTCACCTGGTACGGCTCGCGGGCGCTGCCCTGGCACCGGCCCCATACCAGCGAGTCGTTGCTGCCCAGGTCGGACCAACGGCGGGGGGTGGCCAGGGCCCGGGCGGCCCGCACCGAGCCGGCGTCCGGTGCCAGCTTCAGCACCTGCTCGACCGACCAGCGCGCCGCGGTAGCCACTGCCGCCAGTGTGCCCGAGCCGTCCCGTACCTTCGCGACGTGAGCTCCGAGGGCTGGCGGGAGGCCGTGTTCCCGGCGCTGCTCGTCGTGTTCGCCCTGGCCTACCTCTGGCGGATCACCGGCGTGCTGGCGGTCGAGCCGATCAGCAGCCACCTCAGCAACTTCTACCTGACCGGCGCGGCGGTCACGTTGCTGAGCGGCCGGCGGGCGTTCGTCGACCCCGCGGTGCGGGGACGTGCCCTCGTGGTGGCGGCCGCCTTCGCCGCCGTCAACGTCGTCGTGGAGGTCCTGCTCGCCGCCGCCGGCCTCGACGACGAGGTCAACCGGGCGATGGGCGACGTCAACACGTCCGACCCCGTCGACGGGCTGAGCGGGCTGGCCGCCGTCGCGTTGGTCGTGGGCCTGCTCCCCCGGAGGCGGCCGGCGGCGGAACCGCGCTCGCTGCTCCAGCCCCGCCCATGACGAGAGCCGCAGGGTCTCCGGCCTGGCCCCCATCGCCCGACGGTCGCCTCTCGCGCCGACGTCCTCCACGATCCTTGGCCGGCCCTGCGAGCTCATGGCCAGCGTGATCGCCATGAGGTCGCCAGCGCAGGGCGCGGGTGATCAGCGCCAGGGCTCGGCTGAGCTCCAGGCGGGACCGATGCTCTCACGGCCCCGAGCAACCTTCCTCCCGAGGTCCGCGTCAGTGATGGCATGCGGATAGCTGAACGAGGAGCGGCCCCGGCTGCCGTCGTGGATGCCGAGGTGGCCGACTTCGGCGGCTTGTTCGAAGCGCACCACAGGGACTTGTTCCGGCTGGCGCTGCTCCTCACCGGCGGGGACCGCTCCCTGGCCGAGGAGGCGGTCAGCCAGGCGTTCGTCACCACGCTCCCGAAGTGGCGAAGGGGGGAGGTCCTCGACCCGCTGCCCTACCTCCGCCGGGCGGTGGCCAACCAGGTCAACGGCACGTTCCGGCGCCGGCGCCTGGAACGGCGGGAGGCCGCCCGCCATGACGATCGGGAGCCGGGCTCGAACCGGGAGGGAGCGGTCGACGATCGGGACGTCCTGTGGGCGGCCCTGCGGCTCCTGCCACCGAGGCAGCGATCAGCCGTCGTGCTCCGGCACTACCTCGACCTGTCCGAGGCCGACGTGGCCCGGATCCTTCAGGTGTCGGTCGGCACCGTCAAGTCCCAGACCGCCCGAGGACTGGGCAAGCTCCGTTCTGCATTGGGAGGGTTCGATGCCTGAGATAGGTCCCGGTCTCGCTGACCGCCTGCGGGCGCTCGTCGCCGACGAGGAAGCGCCCGTCTCGCTGCGCAGCGGCATCCAGCAGCAGTTGCGCCGGCCGCACCCCCGCAGCGGGGTCGGCCCGAGGGTGCTCGTGCTCGCCACTGCCGCGGCGATGCTGGTGGCCGTGGTCGCCGTGGCCGGTGGCCAAGGGCCGTTCTCCTCCGACCGGGGGCTGTCCGTCGTCACGCCGGCCGCCCAGGGCCATGCCCCCGCCGCCCCCGACCTGCCCCACGGCCGTTCGGGCACCCGGGTGCTGGCGTCCGACGCCACCCGGACGCCGGGGATCGCGTCGGCGACCCTGCAACGGCTCCAGGCCGCGGGCTACGTCACCGCCGGCTCCTTGGACGCGCCCGAGCGGGCGACGACGACGAGGATCTACTTCGTGCCCGGCTACGAGGCCGAGGCCAGGGACGTGGCCCGCGTCCTCGGCCTCGGCGAGTCGGCCGTCAACCGCACGCCGCCGGCCGTCCCCGACCCGAACGGCGCCGAGATCCTCGTGGTGATCGGTTCCGACCTGGTCGCTCCCCGGTAGCGGCCCGGACGTAAGTCGATCTGACGCTACCGGCCGCTCCGGCCACGATTCCGGCCACGATGGATCCGGCCCGGCGGTCGAGTCCCACCGGGGGCTGGTCGTAGCGCATCGTGGTGCGGGGGATCGGGGTGCGGCGCGGCCTCCCGCACGACTCGGAGCCGTGGTGGACGCAACGTCCCGGTGGCGTGCCAGGCTGTCGAGGTGGATCGGGGGTCGGGGGTGTCGGCCGTGTCGATCACCGAACTGCTGGCCGCGATCTCGCTTGCCACGGACCTGGGTACCGGCCAGCCGCTCGGGCACGCGCTGCGGACGTGCGTGCGGTCCGTGCGTGTGGCCCGCGAGCTCGGTCTTGCCGACGACGTCGTGCGCGAGGTGCACCATGTCGCCCTGCTGCGCTTCATCGGGTGCACGTCCGACGCGTCGGACACCGCCCGGATGGTCGGCGGCGACAACCGCGCCTTCGTCTCGGCGATGGCGCCCGTCCTCCACGGTGGCCAACGAGACCAGGTCGGCCGCTTCGTGCGCTCGGTGGGGGCCGACCAGGGGTGGGCTCGACGGGCCCGCCTCGTCGCCGCCGGCTTGGCCGATCCGGGCGGGGCGGCTCGCTCGCTGTCGACCCACTGCGAGGTGGCGGCCAGGTTGGGGACCCGGCTGGGCCTGGACAGGGGCACCGTGGACGCGCTCGCCCACGCCTACGAGCGATGGGACGGAGCCGGCTTCCCGTCGGGCCTGGCGGGGGAGGAGGTGCCGATCTCCGTTCGAGTGGTATCGGTGGTCCGAGATGCCGAGCTCTTCGCCCAGGTCGCCCCATCGGAGGCGGACGCCATCCTGCATGCCCGCCGCGGCCGTGCCTACGACCCGGCGGTCGTCGACGTCGTGCTCCGCTCCCGCGACGACGGCGATGCCGCGGGCGACAACGGCGGAGGCGCGTGGGACGCGGCGCTCGCCGCAGAGCCCGGGCCGACGCAGCTCGCTGGCCCGGGCGAGGTCGACACGGTGCTCGAGGCCGTCGCGGACTTCGCCGACCTCTACATCCCCTGGACACGGGGCCGCGCTCACCGAGTGGCGCAGGTCGCCCGTGATGCGGCAAGAGCCTGCGGGCTCACCGGTGCCGAGGCGCACCGCGTGTGGCGGGCCGGCCTGGTGCAGGACGTGGGGCGGGTCGGGGTGGCAGCCGGTGTCTGGAACCATCCCGGCCCGCTCGACGCGGCGGCGTGGGAGCAGGTGCGGCTCCACCCGTACCTCACCGAGCGGGTGCTCACCCGGTGCGCCGGTCTCGCCGGGCTGGCGGCGGTGGCGGGGGCACACCAGGAACGGCTCGACGGCTCCGGATACCACCGGGGGTGCCAGGAGGGCGAGATCACGACGGCGGCTCGGCTGCTGGCGGCGGCGGACGTGCTCGTCGCCACCACCGAGGCTCGCCCGCATCGTCCCGCCCTCGACGAGGCCGCCGCCGTCGCGACGCTTCGAGAAGAGGCCACCGCGGGCCGTCTAGGCACCGACGCGGTCGATGCGGTGTGCGTCGCCGCCGGGCACGTCGAGCGCGTGGCGCGGCGGGGGTGGCCGAGCGGGCTGACCGGTCGTGAGGTCGACGTGCTGCGTCTCATCGCCCGCGGCCGCACCAACCGTGAGGTGGCGGCGGCGCTGCACCTGTCGCCCAAGACCGTCGGCCGTCACATCGAGAACCTGTACGGCAAGACCGGCGTGTCGTCCCGGGCGGCCGCCGCGCTGTTCGCCATGGAACATCGCCTCCTCGATCCGCCCTGACGCGCGGGAAATGGGGTGTTCACCCGAAGCGAGACGAGCCCATGCAGCGCGAGCGTGCCAGACAGGGGGTCGCGAGGGACGCGGCCACCAGCCCGGGAGGCACCCGATGCCGCGCATCCAGATCCAGGGAACCACCATCCACTACGAGCAGGAGGGCTCGGGGCCCGACCTCCTCTTCGTGCACGGCATGTGCGGCGACGCCCGCGTCTGGGCGGGCCAGTTTGCGACGCTGAGCGGGGAGTTCCGCTGCACCGCCTACGACCGGCGGGGCCACAGCCGCAGCCCCCGTGGCGAAGCGCCCGAGAGCGATGCCACCCACGCCGACGACGCGGCGGCGCTCATCGAGGCGTTGCAGCTGACCCCGATCGTGGTGGGGTCCAGCGGTGGCGCCCGGATCACCGTGGAGCTGCTCCGACGCCGGCCCGACCTGGTGCGCGGCGCGGTGCTGTCCGAACCGCCGCTGCTGAGCATCGATCCCGAAGCTGCCCGACCGTTCCTCGCCGAGCTCGTGCCGCTGGTGGAGGACGCGTTCGAGCACCAGGGACCCGAGCCGGCTGTCGACGCCTTCTTCACCTTGGTGTGCCCAGGCCTGTGGTCGGGCATCGGCGACGACGTGAAGTACCGGTACCGGGCCAACGCCTCGGCGATGTTCGCCGAGTTCGAGGCGTCGCCGAACCGGATCACCGTCGACGACCTCGCGTCGATCACGACACCAGCGCTGGTGATGCGGGGTACCGACAGCCATCCCACGCTGCGGACGATTGCCGAACGGCTGGCGCGGGCGCTGCCCGACACTCGCTGGGTGGAGCTCGAGGACTGCGGCCACGTGACTTACGCCGAGCAGCCCGAGCAGTTCACCGCCGCCGTCAGGGCGTTCGCTCGTGAGATCCTGTCACCAGCCGCCCGCGCCTGAACGTCGACCGAGGAGGCTGCTGTGTTCGACGTCGACACCTTCGTGTCCGACTGCATCGCCGCCCGAGCCGAGGCGGAGCCTCGTCTGGCGGTGAAGGACGTGCTGGAGCGGGCCGTCGCCGACCCGTCCGTGGCCGACGCCCTGCCCGTCACCCGCGCCGAGATCGAGCGCCTGCACGTGTCGCCCGACCTGACGTGACGCTCGCCGAGCAGCCCTACGACGTGGCCCGCACGCTCCAGTTGTTCGGTCAACGCCCGTCGATGATCCGGATGGGGACTTGACGAGCCCTCTCCCGGATAGGGGTGGTCCTCCCGCGACGTGCGCGTGAGCTGCTGAGCCGCCCGGGCGCCGCTTACGCCCCGGTAACCGGGCCTTTACGCCTCCAGTCGTACGGTGGGCCCATGAGAAGAGCCTGGGAGAGGTCTGGGATGCCCGAGCGGGCCGATCGGCCCGCCGCACGGTGGCGCGTGACGGTCGTCGGCGTGCTGGCCATGGCCTTCGTCGCCGCCGCCTGCGGAGACGACGGCGACAGCGCCGAGACGGTGACGCCGGCGGAGCCCACCGCCGGGACCTGGAAGACGTGGGTGATCGGGAGCCCGTCCGAGATTGACGTTCCCCCGCCGCCGGACGAGGACTCGGCCCAGTTCAGGGCCGACGAGCGGGAGCTCGACGATTTCGCCAACCGCCGCACACCCGAGGTCGCCGACATCATCGGCAAGTGGGAGGGCGTCGGGGAGCCGGTGAGCGCGCCGTGGATGGAGATGGCCCTCGAGTTCATCTCCGCCCGGGCCAAGGACCCCGCCGCGTCTTCGCGGGCCTACGCCCTCGTCTCCGTGGCGGCCTACGACGCCATGGTCACGGCCTGGCACTACAAGTACCAGTACGACCGTGAGGCGCCCGACGTCGTCGACTATCTGTCCGAGCCTGGGCCCGACCCGTCCTACCCCTCCGAGCACGCCGCCATCGCCGGCGCCGCCTCCAAGGTGCTGGCCTACCTCTTCCCCGAGCGGCCCGCCCTGCGTCTCGAGGAGGCAGCCGACCAGGCGGCCGAGTCCCGGGTGTTCGCGGGGGCGAACTACCGCAGCGACGTGGATGCCGGCCTGGAGCTGGGCCGGCAGGTGGGCGACAGGGTCATCGCCTACGCCAAGGCGGACGGCGCCGAGGCCCCGTGCAACTTCCGCCGTCCCGGCAACCCCCCCCGCTACTGGGCCCCTCCTCCCGGCTCGGTGGCCAACCCGGTCACACCCTGCGCCGGGTCCTGGAAGACGTGGGTGCTGACGAAGGGCGACCAGTTTCGTCCCGGGCCACCGCCAGCCTTCGGGTCCGCGGAGTTCCTCGCCCAGGGCCGAGAGGTCGTCAACGCGAAGAACGAGCTCACCCCCGACCAGCGGCGAGCGGCGACGTTCTGGGCCGGCGGAGAGGGCACGCCACTTCCGGCGGGCGTCTGGAACGAGGTGACCCTCGCCTACCTCCGTGACCGCAAGCCCACCACGCCTCAGGCGGAGCGCGCCATGGCCCTGGCCAACGTGGCCATGGCCGACGCCGGGGTGGCGGCGTGGGACGCGAAGTACACGTACTGGGACCCCCGGCCCGAGAACGGCATCCGTGACTCGGGTATCGACCCCAACTGGGAACCCTTCATCGACACCCCGTTCTTCCCGTCCTACATCTCCGGCCACGCCACCTACTCGGGGGCCGTCGCCGAGGTCCTGTCTTGGATCTTCCCGGACAACGAGGCCGACTTCCGGGCCAAGGCCCAGGAGGCAGCCAACTCACGGATGTGGGGTGGGATCCACTGGCGCGCCGACAACGAGGTCGGCATCGAGGTGGGGACGAAGATCGGCCAGGCCGTGATCGAGCGGGCCAAGACCGACGGCGCCCCCCCGCCCAACGGGACGCGAAGGTCCTGAAAGCGCACCGTCGCGCCCTCCCACGCCGTAGCTTTTTCGGGCGTGGGGGTGCGAGGCGTCCGGGCCGGCGACCTTGACACGGTGGCAGCGGTGCTGGCCGCCCGGATTCGCCGAGGACCCATGGTTCGGCTGGCTGTGGCCGGGGGACAGCTACGACCCGTGCGCGCCGGACTGGTTCCCGCTGGTGGCCGGGGTCGCCCGCCCGAAGGGGCACTGCTACGTGGCCGGGGACCGGTTGGCGGCGGCGTTGTGGGTGCCGCCCGGGGAGGTGCTGGCCACGGCCGACGACCTGGCTGCGGCGGCCGCGCTGTTGCAGACCCAGGTCGGCGACCGGGCGGCTGAGGTTCTCGCCGCGTTGGGGGCGTCGGCCGCAGCCGAACCGCCCGAGCCCCACTTCGCCTGCACCTACGTGGCCGTGCGGCCGGACGTGCGGGGGCGCGGGTACGGGGCGGCGGTGATGCGTCCGGTCCTGAACGCCTGCGACGTGGGCGGGTTCCCGGCGTACCTCGTCTCGACCAACGAGCGGAACCTCGGGTTCTACCGGCGCCTGGGCTTCAAAGTCATCGCCGAGTTACCGGTGGCGGGCGGCGCGGTCACGTTCCGCCCCATGCTGCGTCGGCCGTGAGCCTGCTGGTGGTCTTCGCCGGGGCCTACGTGTGGTGGATCAGGGGTGTCGCACCAGTGGCGCCTATCACCAGGGACCTCAGCAACCTCCACCTGTCGGGCGCGGCGGTGACGCTGCTGAGCGGCCGGCAGGCGTTCGTGGACCCGGGTCGTCGGCCGCGGGCCTGGCCGCCGCCGGGGCGTTGGCGGCGATGAACGTGGTCGTCGAGATGCTGCTCGCCGTCGCCGTCGTGGACGACGAGGTCAATCAGGCCCTGGGCGACGTCGACACGTCCGATCCCCTCGATGGTCTGTGCGCTCCACCGCATTCGAGCACGTGGCCGGGTGGGCTGACGATCGGATCGCCGAAACAATGGGCACCACCAATGCAGCAAACGGCGCAATGGGTGGCGTCGCGCGCTGGCCTGTCGGGTGCGCACGCGGCCGCCCTCGTGCGTACGGCCCGGGGGCGATGCGGCCCTACGTCGGCTGCGATTAGCGGCGCTACGCGTTTGACTGGGGAGCCCGTGTTCTGATGCGCGGTGGCCTGGGACGGCTCGGCCACGTGACACCGCCGGCATGAAGCAGTACACGCAAGCGGTAGTGGTCGAACCTCTTGAAGCCGTGGCCGCAGCGCTTGACCCGCTTCACGCACAGGTTCAGCCCCTCGGTCGGACCGTTGGATGCACCGCTCTCATGGTGGGCGAGGATCTCGGTGCGCCACGACTCGAGGGTGTTGCCGAGCGAGCGGATCTCCTCGACGTCGTCGGCGGCGCAGCCGGCGATCGCCTTGTCCAACAGGGTCGCCGCCACCGCCACGTCGTCGGTCAGATACACGTCCCGCACTGACTCCTTGGCCAGCCAGGCCCCCAGGACCTCGTCGTGGGGATCACCCAGACGCAGTCCCAGCAGCAGGCGGTTCGAGCCCCGCTCGTCGAGGCGCTCGTTGCCGGCCAGGAGCAGCTTGCGGATGCGATAGAGCGGATCCTCCTTGCGGCCACGGTGGCCGAGGGTCTCGTTCTGG
>JBKHXX010000040.1:0-2589 GCA_046565765.1 Acidimicrobiia bacterium
CCTTCAGCGGGCGGGCTCTATATCGCTCACTCGCCGCACGCGCCCGAGCGCAACGTGTTCGGGACCCCTAGGCTGGGCACCGTGGCTGAAGGAGCCAGCGCCACCGGTCGACGATGAGATTCCGACCTATGAGAGCAAGGTATGGCTGACGCAACGGGCTCGATGGAGTTGGCGACGTACTGCCCCTTGTGCGTCTCGCGTTGCGGTGCGCGAGCGACTGTGTCGAACGGTACGTTCACGCTGGATCGTGACCCGTCGCACCCGACCGGGAAGGTGCTGTGCGTCAAGGGCAAGGAAGCCCCCGCGATCACCGCCCACCCCGACCGGCTCCGGCACCCGATGCGGCGCACCAACGCCAAGGGTTCGGCCGAGCCCGGCTGGCGTCGCATCAGCTGGGACGAAGCGCTCGGGGCCGTCGCCGACCGCCTTCGGGCGCTGGCCCGTGACCACGGCCCGGAGTCGGTGGTCTTCAGTTCCGTGTCGCCGTCGACATCGGCCATCGTCGACTGCGTCGAGTGGATCCAGCGGCTCCAGCGGGCGTTCGGAAGCCCGAACTTCCTGGCGTCGATGGAGCTGTGCGGGTGGGGCCGTTACCTCGCGTCGGTGTACACGTACGGGGCGTCTGTCCCCGGCGAATACATGCCCGATCTCGACCGTGCCGCGTGCATCCTGTTCTGGGGATACAACCCGTCGGTGTCACGGCTTGCGCACGCAACCGCGACGCGGGCGGCGCTGAACCGCGGAGCGAAGTTGATCGTCGTGGATCCGCGACGGACCGGGCTCGGGACCAAGGCCGACCCGTGGCTGCGGGTCCGTCCCGGAACCGACGCCGCGCTGGCGTTGGCGATCACCAACGTGATGATCGAGCGGGGTTGGTACGACGAGGCGTTCGTGCGCCGCTGGACGAACGGCCCGCTCCTGATTCGCGGCGACACGGGCCGGATGCTGCGCGCCAACGAGCTCTCCGCCGACGCCGCCGCCTCCCACTACGTCGCCTGGGATTCAGGTGCCGGCCGGCCGATCGTCGTAGATCCGGCGGCGGGCGGCTCGGACGTCGAGGAACACGACCGGCTCGCCCTGACCGGGACGTTCGAGGTGCCCACACCCGACGGCATGGTGACCTGCCGGCCGGCGTTCGATCTTGTCGCCGAGCAGTGCCGCAGCCTGGACCCGGCCGCCGCGGAGGACGTCACGGGCGTTCCCGCGTCCGAGATCGAGCGCGCCGCGAGCCTTCTGTGGAGTAACCGCCCGGTGGCCTTCTACACGTGGAGCGGCCTGGAACAGCACAGTGGCACGACCCAGATCATCCGAGCGATCAACGTGCTCTACGCGCTGACCGGCTGCTTCGACGCTCCCGGCGGCAACGTGTTGTTCACGCCCGTGCCCGCTAACCCGGTCACCGGGATGGAACTGCTGCCCGCCGCGCAGCGGGCGAAGGCGATCGGTCTCAGCGAGCGGCCCCTCGGCCCGGCCCGCTTCGGGTTCGTCACGGGCGAGGACTTCTACACCGCGGCGCTGGAAGGCCATCCATACCGGCCGCGCGCGCTCGTGAGTTTCGGGTCGAACCTCTTGATGGCCCACGGTGACAGCGCGCGTGGCCGGGAGGCGCTGCAGACGCTCGACTTCCACGTCCACCTCGACCTGTTCATGACACCAACTGCGGAACAGGCCGACATCGTCCTGCCGGTGACAGGTGCCTTCGAGGCCGAGGGACTGATGCTCGGCTTCGAGATCTCGCAGGAGGCGCAGTCACTCGTGCAGCTGCGCGCCCCGCTGGTGCCGCCGGTCGGTGAGGCCCGCCCGGACATCGAGGTCATTTTCGACCTCGCCACACGACTCGGGCTTGGCCAGCAGTTCTTTGACGGAAGTGTCGAAGCCGGCTGGGCGCACCAGCTCGCGCCGAGCGGAGTCACCCTCGAACGGCTTCGCGCCAACCCAGGAGGTGTCCGCCTGCCGCTCCAGACCCGCCACCGGAAGTACGCGGCCGCCGGCGACGACGGCGTACCGGCCGGATTTGCCACGCCCACAGGGCGGATCGAGCTGTACGTGGAAGCCTTCCTCGATATCGGTCAGCCGCCGGTCCCCACTTTCACGGAGCCGGCGCTCAGCCCCCGATCGCGTCCGGACCTGGCCGAGGAGTTCCCGCTCGTGCTCACCTGCACCAAGGCGCTGCACTTCTGCGAGACCCAACACCGCCAGGTCGCCAGCCTGCGGCGCCACGTCCCTGATCCGCTGATGGAGCTGCACCCGGACACCGCAGCCGGGCGCGGCATCGCCGAAGGGGACTGGGTGGAGATCAGGACGCCCAAGGGCGCCGTCCGGGCCCGAGCGGCGTTCAACCACACCCTCGCCCCGAACGTCGTCAGCGGACAGCACGGCTGGTTCGAACCGTGCGAGGAGCTTGAGCTGCCCGGCTTCCCGCCCTTCGGCCCTGGCAGCGCCAACCTGAACCTGGTGCTAAGCCAGACACCAAGCGACCCGATCAGCGGCAGTTCGCCCCTGCGGGCCCAGGTGTGCGATGTGACGCGCCTCTCCGGGGACGAACGAGCGAAACCGGCAACGTCAATCTGACAAGGGTTTCCTGTCGGC
>JBKHXX010000041.1:0-58857 GCA_046565765.1 Acidimicrobiia bacterium
TCAGGGCATAGGAGAGGGCGTCTCCGGCATCGGCCTATGCAGGTCGCCGAGGAGCGGTCCGGCGGCCTCTCATGGGAAGGACAAGCCCCGAATCGAAATCGATTCGGGGTCGAAGCCGTTGCGGCGAGATGCACCAACCCCGAGGCGGCGGCCGCCGGCTCTAGCCGGCGGATCAGCCGAGAAGCGCGTCCACCGCCGCCTGGTCAACCGGGATGTACCACATCTCAGAAATTTTCCCGTCCCGGAAGTGGAAGACGAAGACCTCGTTGAACTCGTGGCTCTGGCCGTCCTTTACCGCCTTCCCCCGCTGGAGGATGACGCCGTGCTCGTCGTCAGCGAGATAAGCGTGGTTTTCGAACGAGTACTCGCCCATCGCCTCCATGAACTGGCCGAAGAGCGCTTGGAGCTGATCGCGCCCGTGGTGGTCACCCGCCAGCCGGCTCTTACCAGCGGCGTGAACGACCACGTCCTCGGTGTAATACGAGAAGAACTGCTCGATGTCGCCGCGGAGCATGGCCTCGTCGGCCAGTCGCAGCACCTCCGCGTTGGGATGTGCCATCGCCCCTCCTCCTTGTCCCTTGACCGGGACTCTAGGCACCCGGCGACATGTCGGCGAGCGATCGCTCCTCGCGGTGGGTGGACCGGCTGCTCGAGGCCAACGATGTGCTGGTGGGCGCGACGGGGGACGCTGCCGAAGGCCTTCCAGTGTCAAGTCGAGGTCGCCATTCCTCCTGATCGCAGCCACCGCAAGGACGGCCGGCCGTACGGTCGTGAGCGGTCGTGACCTACGACCAAGGGATGACCCGAGCCGCAGCGGCGCTGGGTCTCTCGGTCGACGCACCGAGCTGAGCGGTGCCGCAGCATGGGATGGCTGGCGGGGGCCGCTCAGGCGGGGGCGGCCAGCTCCTCCAGCCCGTCGTCGCCGGCCAGCCGGTAGCGACGGCCGGTCCGCGGGCACACCAGGTCGTCGCCCAGGCGCTCGCCGGCGTGGCTGACCCAGCCGATGCGGCGGGCCGGCACACCGGCCACCAGGGCATGGGGGGGCACGTCCCCGGTGACCACCGCCCCGGCGGCGACGAAGGCCCAGGGCCCGATGTCGTGTCCGCACACGACGGTGGCGTTGGCCCCGATGGTGGCGCCCCGCCCTACCCGCGTGAGTCGCAGCTCACCCATGCGGTCGATCTCGGCCCGAGGGTTGCTCACGTTGGTGAACACGCAGCTCGGGCCGCAGAAGACCCCGTCCTCCATCGTCACGCCCTTGTAGATGCTCACGTTGTTCTGGATCTTGCAGCGGTCGCCGATCGTCACGTCGGGGCCGATCATCACGTTCTGGCCGATGGTGCAGTCCCGCCCGACGCGCGACCCGGCCAGCACGTGGCTGAAGTGCCAGATGCGGGTGCCTTCGCCGATGTCGCAGGGCTGGTCGACGTAGGCGCTCTCGTGCACGAACACCCCCCTCGCCCCCGCCCCCACGTGCTCGGCCAGCGAGCGGGCCGCGGCATCGAGCACCCGCAGCACCCGGACGCCCTCCCGGCCGTCGGTGCGGGGCGTCGAACGGGCGGACACGCACGCCAGGAAGTGGCGGCACTCCAGCTCCAGCGGCTCGGCCGGCTCCACCGGCACCGCCTCGGCCTCGGCCGGCAGCGGCTCGGGCACGCCGTCCCGCCACCCGATGCCGTGGCGGAACAGCCGCAGCTTCCAGGCCCAGTCCCGGCCGTCGTCGAACACGGCCATCGCCTCGCTGCCGACCACCACCAGCTTCTGCTCCTTGAAGGGGTGGAGCCACGAGACGAACGCGTGGGCCCGCACGCCGCCCTCGAAGCGCAGGTGGGTGGTGGTGACGTCCGCCGTCCCCGGGTTGAGGTAGGACCCGCCGGTGGCCCACACGTCGACCGGATCGGGCCCGACCAGCGAGAGGATCATCGACACGTCGTGGGGGGCGAAGCTCCACAGCGTGTCCTCCTCGCGCCGGAACCGGCCCAGGTTCAGGCGGTTGGCGTAGAGGTAGCGCACGTCGCCCAGCGCCCCCTCGTGCACGAGCCGCTCCAGGGCCAGGAAGGCGGGGTGGTACTGGAGGAGGTGCCCGACCATGAGGACCCGCCTGCCCTCCCCGGCGAGCCGGCACAGCTCCTCCGCATCGTCGAGCCGCAGGGCCAGGGGCTTCTCCACGAACACGTCCTTGCCGCTGCGCAGGGCCTGCGCGGCGATGTGGCCGTGGGTAGGCGCAGGGGCGGCGACCACCAGCGCGTCGACGCCCGGGTCCTTGAGGGCGACGTCCAGCTCCACGGCCGGCACGCCGTAGCGCTCCGCCATCCCGGCCGCAGCGGCGACGTCGGTGTCCACCACCGCGGCGAGAGCGTCGAGGGCGGCGAAGTTGCGGACCAGGTTGCGGCCCCACCGGCCGCAACCGACGACCGCCACCGTGGGCGACCCGGTCACGTTCCTCCGGCCAGGTCGTCGTAGAGGGCGACGATGCGCCCGATGTTGGCCTCCACCGTGAACCGGTGGCGGCAGTCGGCCACCCGCCGGCGCAGGCCGGGGAAGTCCAACCCCCGCAGACGCTCGGGCAGCTCGGCCACCGACGCCAGGCTGAGCCCCACCCCCTCCTCCTCGACCAGGCGGGCCAGGGCGCGGTGGCGCAGGGTGAGCACGGGCAGGCCGCAGGCGAGGTACTCGTAGGCCTTGTTGGGGAGGGCGGTGTCGAGGTGGGCGGCGTTCAGGGACTCGTTGAACCCGGCCCACCCGAAGTCGTACTGCGGCAGGGCCTGCAGGAGACGGTCGGGCGGCAGCCGGTCGTGGCAAGTCATTCCCGGGGTGGCAGCGGCCAGGTCCTCGTACTCGGGCGCGGGCCGGCCGGGGTAGACGTGCACCGCGACACCCGCCGCCACCAGCGAGCGGAAGTGGTCCCGCAGGTCGTAGTGGCCGCCGTTGGTCGAGAGCGTCCCCTGGTAGACGACCCCCAGCGGGTCACCCGGCGGACGGCCGGGGGGCGGGAGCTCCTTCGGCAGGTCCCGGCCGGTGGCGTAGTTGGCGAACTCCACGACCCTGGCCGGAAGGCCGTGGCGCGTCGTGATGGCCTCCAGCATCTGCTCCGACACCACCACCACCGCCGACGCGCCACTGACGGCCTCCTTCTCCAGCAGCAGGGGGTCGGCGGGCTCGGGGAAGCCGTCCTCGTAGGGCGTCTGGCGCAGGCACTGCAGGTCGTGGACGTCGTGCACCACGGGGACCGCGCCCCCCACCACGTCGAGCGCCACCACCGTCAGCCGGTCGGGAAGGTTGTGGCAGTGGACGACGTCGGGGCGGAAGCCGGCCACGACCCGCTCGATCTCCTCCGCCGGATCGGCCGGCAAGTGCCACCATCCGTCGAACAGCTCGTCGCCGGTGCCGTAGAACTCGGTGAGTGTCCTGCCCTGGCAGGCGAAGCCCAGCACGAACGGCCGCCCCGTGGACCGGAGTCCCACGGCGTACTTGAGGGTGCGGATGCAGGGCTGCTGCTGGAGGCACAGGACCCGCGTCAACGCCGGCTCTTGATCACCTTGGCCGGGTTGCCCACCGCCACCGAGAACGGCTCCAGATCGCTGGTCACCACGCTCCCCGCTCCCAGGATGCAGCCCTCTCCGATCTGCACGCCGGGAAGGATACAGACGCCCATCCCGACCCAGCACTGGCGCCCGATGCGCACCGGGCCCGTGTCCTCCCAGCCCTGCTCGGGGATGGGACGGTCGACGTCGTCGGTGCGGTGGTTGGCGGTGTGGATCATCGTGTACGGGCCGAAGATCGTCCCCTCGCCGACGACCAGGCCGCCGAACCCGTTCACGTAGCACCCGAAGTTGAACCCCACGCCGTCGTCCAGCTCGATGTGGTCGCCGTTGAGCCAGACGATCTGGTCGAGGTAGTAGCAGCCCTCCCCCACCCTCTTGGCGTCCTGCGGCTTGAACGGGATGGCGCGCTTGGTGCGCTCGGTGATGATCATCAGCCCTTCCTTCCCCGCCGGGCCGGTTCCTCCCCCCGTGGGCCATCATGGGCGGGTGCGGGTGCTGCGGCTGGTGACCGACATCGCCGCCCCCGCCCAGGTCTGCTTCGACCTCTCCCGCAGCATCGACCTCCACCTCGAGTCGATGGCCGCCTCCCGTGAGCGGGCGGTCGGCGGCGTCACCTCGGGCCTCATCCAGGCCGGTCAGGAGGTCACGTGGGAGGCCCGCCACTTCGGGATCCTGTGGCGGGTCACGTCCCGGATCACCGAGTACGAGCCGCCCCGCTGGTTCGTCGACGAGATGGACGAGGGCCGGCCCTTCGCCCGGTTCCGCCACGAGCACACCTTCGAGACGGCGGACGGGGTGACCCGGATGACCGACGTGGTGACCTTCCGAACCCGCTGGGGCTTCGTGGTCGACCTGGTCGTGCACGCCTACCTGCGGCGGCTCCTGTCCGTCCGCAACCGAACGATCAAGGCCACGGCCGAGTCGTCCCCGACTCGATGACCGGGGACGGGCAGAAGCCACCCGGGGTGGTACCACTTCCCCCGCGAGACGCTCTATACTCGAACAACACGTTGTTCCCCCCTCCGGCGCTTCCTAAACTCCGGGGAGGGAATTTTTTTGTGGGCTGGGGCTCGCGGTTAGGGGTGCCGGCGCGCGCGACCCGACTGCCATGGCCATCACCACCCTCGAACGACCGACACTCGTCCGCTCCAGCGGCGAACGCGCCCGCGTCCTCCCCGTCCTGTTGGTCCTGCTCATGGCCGCGGCCGTCAGCGGGAGCTCGACCGTCGACCGGGTCAATGCCGTGCCCGAGCCGGCATCCGCCGCCGTGGACGACGCCTTCGGGCGCTGGGTCCTCGGGCAGGGACCGGCCTTCGCCGCGCCGACGCCCGGTCAGGCCCCTGCGACGGAGGCCGTTGCCCCGCCTGTGGCCACGACGGCTGGTGCCGCCCCGGCGGCGGCTCCGGCACCCGCGTCGTCCACCAAGTGGCTGCCCAGCGGCAAGGGGATGTGGATCTACGTCCCCGACAAGACCGAGAAGGGCAACGTCGACGCCATCGTGGCCAAGGCCAAGGCCACCGGACTGACCCACCTCTGGGTGCGGATGGGCTCGGCCTGGGACGGCTTCAACGTGATCCCCTTCGTCGACCGGCTCATCCCGGCCGCCCACGCCGCCGGCATCAAGATCATCGGGTGGGACTTCCCCAAGCTCGAGCCGTGGGACGCGGACGTGGCCCGTGCCCTCACCATGATCCGCCACACCACGCCGGGCGGTCACCGGATCGACGCCTTCTCGGCCGACATCGAGACCCGGGCCGAGGGCACCCGCATCAGCCCTGAGGCGGCCCGCAGCTATGGCGCCGCCCTCCGGGCCGGCGTCGGCGCCGACTACCCGCTGATCGCGACCGTGCCCCGGCCGTCCAAGGAACGGGCCAGCTTCCCCTACGCCGAAGTCGTGGCCGACTACGACGCCATCGCCCCGATGGTCTACTGGCTCAACCGCCAGCCCGACTCCGACGTGATCGGCGCCATGAAGGACCTGGCCAAGTTCGGCAAGCCGGTCTACCCGGTGGGCCAGGCCTACGACGGTGCTCCCGAGGGCGGCCGGCGGGGCGTTCCCCCGCCCGACGAGCTGAACCGGTTCATGTTCGCCGCCCACCAGCATGGCGCGCCCGCCATCTCGTTCTGGTCGTGGCAGGCTGCCAACCAGCCGGCCTGGGACGCCATCCGCGACGCCATCGAGTACCGGGTCGCCAGCGGGCCCGGCTCTCCGGCGCAGACGTTCACGCCCTAACCACGGCGCCATCCGCGCACGGAAGCCCGAAGGGACTGGCCGGGCCCGTTCCCGGTGAGGCAGCCTCGCCGCGATGAGCCGGCTCTCCGATGGCGACGGTTCGACGGAAGTCCCGCCTGAGCCGCTTCCCTCCAGGATCCTGGAACTGCTTGGGGCCAGCGAGGTGTTCGGCTCGCTGTCCCGCTCGGACATCGCCGACCTCGTCCCGTACGTGGAGGTGATGCACGTCGGCGCCGGCGAGACGGTGGTCCGCCAGGGCGACCCCGCCGACGCCCTGTACCTCGTCGCAGTAGGGCGACTGGAGATCGTCGTCACTGGCGACGGTGGCCATCGCCTGCTCGCCGAGATCGGCCCCGGCGAACTGATCGGCGAGGCCGCCCTCCTCACTCAGGGCGTTCGGTCGGCTTCCGCACACTGCGTCCGCGACTCCGTCCTGCTGCGCCTGTCGGGCTCGCACTTCCGGAGCTACGTCCACACCCACCCCGATGCCCTGCTCTCGCTCGCCGACCGGCTCATCACGCGCGTCGCTCGGGCCAACGAAGGCCGGCCACCCACCAGACGGGTGCGGACCGTCGCCCTCGTCCCCGCCGGAGTCGCCGCCCCCCGCCTGGACGACCTGGCTCGGGAGCTCACGGAGAGCCTTGCCGCGTTCGGTCCGACGCTCCGTGTCGACAGCGACGTAGTCGACTCCGTCCTGGACCATGCCTCTGGCACCCAACTGGGGGACCCGGGCAACAACGATCTCGTGCGTTGGCTGCACGAGATTGAGGAGCAGCACGCCTTCGTCGTGTACGAGGCGCATGACACCCCGTCGGCCTGGACACAGCGCTGCCTGCGCCAGGCCGACCGCGTCCTCCTGGTCGGCCGGGCCGGCACCGACCCCAGACCGGGGCCCATCGAAGCCACGCTGCTGGCCTCCGACGCCCCGGCAGGGCGGGCCTCGTGTGAGCTCGTCCTGCTGCGGACGTCCCATGCGGTCCCGCGAGGGACGCTGGGCTGGCTCGAGCGCCGGTCGGTGCGGGCCCACCACCATTTGCGTACCGGCCACCGTGGCGACTGCCAGCGCCTCGCCCGCTCCCTGGCCGGCGAGGCCATCGGGGTGGTACTGAGCGGCGGTGGGGCCCGCGGGGCCGTCCACCTCGGTGTGCTGCACGCCCTCGACCAGAGCGGCGTACCCGTCGACGTGGTCGGGGGCAGCAGCATCGGGGCGATCATGGGCGCCACCTACGCCATGGGCTGGGATCACGCCCTGCGTACGCAGGTCATCCGCGACGGGTACGGCGCGGGGTGGGTGCGGGAGGCGACCCTTCCCCTGGTGTCGCTTCTTCGCGGCCGGGGCTTGAACAACACCCTGCAGACGGCCTTCGGCGAGACCCGCATCGAGGACATGCCCATCCCCTTCCTCTGCGTCTCGACCAACCTTTCGAGAGGCGAGGTCGTCCTGCACACGGTGGGGCCGGTCTGGCGGGCAGCGCGCGCCAGCAGCTCGATACCCGGAGTCTTCTCGCCGATCTGCGACGGCGGCGACCTTCTGGTCGACGGCGGCGTCCTCAGCCACATGCCCGTGCAGCCCATCCGGGAACGGGTCGGCGAGGGCCGCATCGTGGCCGTGGACCTCCGCAAGGACGTGGAGCTCCACGTGGCGGAGGACTTCGGACCATCCCTGTCCGGTTGGCACGTGCTGAAGGAGCGGCTCGTGACGGGCTCGCGGGGAGGGGCCCGGCCTCCGTCCATAGGGGCGTTGCTCCTGCGGGCGGCCGAGCTCGGCACGGCGCTGGAGGACCGGAGGTCGGCGGCAGGCATCGTGGACCTCCGCCTGCGGCCGCCCACCGGCCGCTACGGGCTGATGGACTTCAACACGCCGGCGGCCAACGCCCTCTTCGAGGCCGGCTACGAGTACGCGATGGCCGAGCTGCAGCGCACCGGCATGGCCGGCCTCCTCACCCGGCCGCGGCAGTACAGGCGGGACTAGTGCCCGACCTCGCCGGAGAGCGGCTCGACCGCCAGTTCAAGCTGGAGTGGCTGCTCGTGTGGATCCGCTGGGTCGGGCTGGCCGTCCTGGCCTACGCCAATACCCACACGTCGACGACGTCGATCTACCCGGAGCCGTCGACCGGCGCGGTCGCCGCCGCCCAGGCGGTGACCGGTGCGGCGGCCCTGGTCAACGGGGGATTCATGTTCATCCTGCGGTCGCGGTCCCCGGCCAGGCTGCAGGGGGTCCGGGCGGCGGCACTGATCTCCGACGTGATCGTGCTCGAGGCCACCCTGTTCCTGGTGGGGCGGCCACTGGGCCAGACCTGGGGCGTCCTCGTCCTGCTGCCCCTCGAGGCGGGGCTGAAGTACCTCCTGCGGGGGTCGCTGACCGTCGCCGGGTTGGTGGCGGTGGGTGAAGTGGTACGGGAGCTGTACCTCGGGTCGACCATCTCCGGGTACGACGCTTCGGGGAGCGGCGTCGGGGCCCGAATCGTCCTCGTCGTGCTCGTGGCGTTCTTCGCCGGAAACCTGCAGTCGGCGCTCGAACGGGAGTCGCACCGGTTCCAGAGGGCGGCCGAGGAGGAGGCGAAGGCGAAGGCCGCCCTCGACCGTGAGCACCGGCTCCTCCAGGCGGAGCGGGAGAAGTCGGAGCGCCTGTTGCTCAATGTGCTGCCGAGGGCGATCGCCGACCGGCTCAAGGCGTCCGAGGAGGTGATCGCCGACTCGTTCCCGGAGGCGTCAGTCCTCTTCGCCGACATCGTGGGGTTCACGCCCTACGCCCAGCGCACCCCGCCCGAGGAAGTGGTCCGCGTCCTCAATGAGCTGTTCTCCGTGTTCGACGGCCTGGCCGACCGCTACGGGCTCGAGAAGATCAAGACCATCGGGGACGCCTACATGGTGGCGGGCGGCATACCGGAGCCGCGCCCCGACCACGCCGAGTCCGTCGCCGACATGGCCCTCTCGATGGTGGCGGAGGTCGAGCGGCGCTCGGGGGACGCCCAAGAGCTGCGGCTCCGTATCGGGATCGACACGGGGCCGGTCATCGCCGGCGTCATCGGTCGGCGCAAGTTCATCTACGACCTCTGGGGTGACACCGTGAACACCGCCAGCCGGATGGAAGCACACGGCATCCCCGGCAGCATCCAGGTCACGGAACGGACCTACCGGCGCCTGGCCCAGGCCTTCGCCCTCGAGAAGCGCGGCGTGATCGAGGTGAAGGGCAAGGGCCCCACCACCGTCTACCTACTCAAGGGCCGGCGGACGGCGCGAACCGGTCTCGACCAGGAGGGGGAAGGATCACCGGGCGGCTGAGCCGCGGCACGAGGTGGAACCGTGGCCGTCTGACGGCTCCCAGGTGGGGCCGCCGGTCCGGGCGGCACTACAGGGGGATGCGCGACAGGGTCGAGTCGCCCGTGTTCACCACCCATAGCGAGCCGGCGTCGGCGACCACGTCGGACGGCGACGAGCCCACCCGGATGGTCCGCTGCAGCCGGCCGGTGTTCGCGTCCAGCTGGGCGACGTTGTCGTCGCTGCCGTCGGCGACCCACAACGAGCCGCCGGCCAGGGCGAAGCCCTCGGTGCCGCTGCTCACCTTGGCCGAGCCGGCGACCTTCCCGGTGGACGGGTCGAGCCGGAACAGCGTGTCCTCCATGCACTCGTCCTGCACCCACACCCAGCTCTCGCCGGCCACCACCCGCCCCGGGCAGCCCCCGGACTCGCCGTCGCCGATGATCGTGTTGCTGCTCGTGTCGACGCGGGCCAGGCTGGCGTTGGCGGGATCGCTCACCCAGAGCACCCCGGCCGCGTAGGCGAGCCACGTGGGTGTGCCCCGTACCCGCACCGGGGTCCGCGCGCCGGTCGCCGGATCGACGCGCAGCACGACGCCTTCCCCCTCGATCGCGACCCACACCGCGTCGTCGGCCACGATGACGGCCCGGGGGGACCGCCCCACAGGCGTCGTCGAGGTCACGGTGTTGGTGGCCGGGTCGATGCGCGACAGCGTGCCGGCGTCGAGGTCGACGGCCCACAAGGCGCCGGCGCCGGCCGCCACGGCGACATACCCGCTGCCGGCGCCGACCCGGATCGTGCCCGCCACCCGCTCCGTGTCGACGTCGAAGCGGGCCACGGTGGTGTTGTCGGCGCCGAGCCACACCGACCCCCCCCGCCGGCGCCACGGAGACGGCGTAGATGCCGATGTCGAAGGTGGGTACCTCCGGCTGCCGCTCCGCCGCCGCGTCGTCCCCGCCACCCCCGTCGTCCCCGCCGCCCGCCAGCACGGCCAACAGCGCGACCACTGAGACGACGGCGGCGGCCACCCCGGCGATGGCGGCCCGGCGCCCGGCCCAGGGCCGACGTCGGACGGGCGGGGGGGCCGGCGGTCCCTCGGCGGTGCCCGGCTCGGGTCGGGACCGCGCCGGGGCGGCCGCCACCGGCTCCGGTTCGGGCACCACGGAAGCGACCGCGGGCTCCACCCGGCGGGGCGGTGGTGGGGCGGCCGCAGCGCCTGTGACCCCACCGGCGGCGAGGGCGGCCCCCAGGGCGACCGCGTGCTTGGGGTGCACGTCGATCGCCACCGGCCGTCCCACGGCGGCGGACACCAGCTGGCCGACCAGCGGGATCCGTGAGGACCCGCCCACCAGCAGCACCGCCCGCACGTCCTGAGGCTCCACGCCGGCGGATCGGATCGACCGCTCCAGCACCGTGATCGTGTCGGCCAGCGGCGGGCGGATCATGGCCTCGAACTCGGCCCGGGTGATTCGGATCTCGGTCTGGAGCGACGGGAGGAGGACGGGGATCGACGCCTCCGTGTCGGCCGACAGGGCCTCCTTGGCAGCCGTGCAGTCCGATCGCAGCCGGGCCATGGCGGCGAGGGCGGCCGGGTCGTCGAAGTCGAGGTCGGCCAGGGCGCTTCCCAGGAAGCCCGAGACGTGGGCCAGGACGGCCTGGTCGAAGTCGATGCCTCCCAGGCGCTCGATGCCCTCCGCCTCGCCGACGAGCGCGAACCCGCCCTCGGTACGGGCCACGACGGCGGCGTCGAACGTGCCGCCGCCCAGGTCGTAGACGGCCACCACGTCGCCCACGTCGACCCGCTGGCTGGCGGCGTAGTGCAGGGCGGCCGCCTCGGGCTCGGTGATCAGCAGCGGCTCGGCGCCCGGCAGTCCCACCGACCGCACCGCCTGGCGGAGGAGGTCGGTCTTGTAGGGGCCCCAGTTGGCCGGGTGGGTGACCGCCACCCGCTCGGGCGGGGAGCCGAGCTGGGAGACGGCGGCATCGACCAGGTGGCGCAGGAGCTGGGCGGTGAGGGCGTCGGCCGACCATGGCGTCCCACCGAGGATGATCGGGGTGGTGTCGCCGAAACGGCGCTTGAACTCCCGGGCCAGGCGGCCCGGTTCGATCAGGCCCCTCCGCCCGGCCGGCTCGCCGACGAGCCAGGAGCCGTCCTCCCGCAGGAAGACGAGGGAAGGGAGGGCGGCGGTGTGATGGCCGAGGCCCACGACCTCGGCCCGGCCGTCGCGCGCCGAGGCGACCGCCGAGTACGTCGTCCCGACGTCGACGCCCAGGCAGTACCCCCCCATCCCGGCGGGATCGTACAATCCGCCGCTGACCGGCAAGGAGGGGACGCCGGCTGCAGCCGACCGACAGCGCCATCCACGTGGACACCACCGAGCCGGACGCGACCTGCCCGGACACCGCCGCCCTGCTGGCCCTGCTCGACGAGCTGGGCGAGCTCTGCCGGGGGGCGGACCGGGCCGACCTGGCCGAGCGGCTGGCGGCGCGCCGCCGGGCGCTGGGCGCGCCGTCCGTCTACGTGGTCGTCGCCGGTGACTACAAGGCGGGCAAGAGCAGCCTGGTCAATGCGCTGGTCGGCACCGACCTGTGCCCGGTGGACGACGACGTGGCCACCGTCGTGCCCACCCTCATCCGGTACGCCGCCGAGCCTGCCGTCCTCGTCCGCCAGGTCGGGGAGGGCGGCGACGCCCGTCCGGTGGCGACGGACGCGCTCGGGACCTATGTCTCCGAAGCCGGCAACCCGGCCAACTCTCGAGGCATCACCGCCGTGGAGGTCGGCGTGCCGTCACCGCTCCTGCGCGACGGGCTGGTGCTGGTCGATACGCCCGGCGTGGGCGGCCTCGGCTCCGACTTCGCGGCCGCCACGCTGGGGTCGCTGGCCATGGCCCACGCCGTGCTGTTCGTCTCCGACGCCACCCAGGAGTACACCTCCCTCGAGCTGGACTTCCTCGACGCCGCCCGCCAGGCCTGCCCCGACGTGATGCCCGTGCTCACCAAGGTCGACGTCTTCCCCGACTGGGACGCGGTACGGGCCAACAACGAGGCGTGGCTGGCGAGCGCCGACGTCAACCCCGACCTGGTGCCCATATCCACCGAGCTGTCCCACCGGGCCCGGCGAGCGACGCGGCCCGACCTGGAGGTGGAGTCGGGGCTGCCCGTGCTGGTTGAGCGCCTGGGCCAGGTCCGCGAGCGGGGACGCGCCCGTATGGCGGCTGCTGCGGCGACCGAGGTCCATGCCGTGACGAGCCAGCTGGCCGCTCCCCTGCGGGCCGAGCAAGGCGCGCTCGCCGACCCGTCCTCCGCCCTGGCCGGCCTGGTGGCCGCCGAGGATGATGCCCGCCAGCTGGCCGGCGACACCGCCGACTGGCTCGTCCTTCTGGAGGACGGGATCAGCGACCTGGCCGAGGACATGGACCACGAGGTGTCCCGACGCCTGCTCGACGTCCGGCGGGAGGCCGAGCGGACGGTGACCGCGACGGATCCCTCGTCGGCGTGGGACGAGATCGAGGCCGCCCTCACCCGCCGCGCCGCGGCCGAGGTGGCGGCCGCCGCCCAGGCCTTCACCGAGGCCGCTGGCGAGCTCGGCCGGCGCATCGCCGAGCACTTCGCCGAGCACGAGGCCGTGATCGCCCCGGCCCTCCCCGTGGCGGGCGCCGACCTCGGTCTTCCCGCCGCTCTGGAGTACGAGTGCGACGGCGGGCCGCTGTGGCGGGGTGAGCTGTTCGAAGCGGGGTGGGGTGGGGCCGAGGCGATGAGCGCCATCGCCGGCATGCTGTCGATCAGCGTGTTCAACCCGTTCGCGGTCGTGATCGGCGTGCTCATGGGAGGGAGGACCGTGCGCCAGGCCCGCCAGCGGGAGCTCCAGGAGCGGCGCCAGCAGGCCATGCAGGCTGTCGACCGCTACCTCGAGGAGGCCCGGCGGGAGGTCGCTCGCCACCGCCAGTCTGCCCTCCGCCGCATCCGCAGGGAGCTGCTCGCCTTCTACCGGCGGCGGGCCGGCGGCCTCTACCGGTCGGCTCGCGACTCCCTCGCCGCGGCCCAGCGCACCCTCGACGCCGACCGCCCCGCCCTGGAGGCACGAGCGGCGGAGGTGGCCACCGCCCTGGGCCGCCTGCGGGCCATCGACGGCCGCGCCCAGGAGCTGGCGGCCACGCTGGTGGCCCGGCATGGGGGCGGCGCCTGAGCCCCGGCAGCTTCCTCGACGACGTCCGCGCCGCTCTCGACCTCGCCTCGGACGTCTACCGGGGCACGCCCGGGGAGGCGACCGTGCGGGAGCTGCGCGCCAGGCTGGACGAGCCGCTGCGCGTCGCCATCGCCGGCAAGGTGAAAGCCGGCAAGTCGACCCTGCTCAACGCCCTCGTCGGCGACGAGCTGGCCCCCACCGACGCCGGCGAGTGCACCCGCTTCGTGTGGTGGTTCCACGACGGGATCACCTACCGGGCCGTGCTGCACCCTCGCCGGGGCGATCCCGTGCCGGTGCGCTTCACGCGCCAGTCGGGCGCCATCGAGGTCGACCTCGGCGGCGTGGCCCCGGGCGACATCGACCACCTGGACGTGGAGTGGCCCAGCGCGGCGCTACGGACCATGACCCTGATCGACACCCCCGGCATCGCGTCCGCCACGCCGGAGCTGGCCGCGGCCGCCCGTGACTTCCTCGCCCCCGAGGACGGACGGACCACGCCCGCCGACGCCGTGCTGTACCTGATGCGCCACGTCCACCCGGCCGACGTGCGCTTCCTGGAGGCGTTCCACGACGACGAGTACGCCCGCCCCAACCCCTTGAACACCATCGCCGTGCTGTCGCGGGCCGACGAGCTGGGCGTGGCCCGGCCCGACGCCATGGAGTCGGCCGAGCGGGTCGCGGCCCGCTACCGGGAGGACCGCAAGCTGCGCCGGCTGTGCCAGGCCGTCGTGCCTGTCGCTGGATTGCTGGCCCAGGCGGCCGGGACGCTGCGGGAGGAGGAGTTCCGGCTGGTCGGCCAGCTGGCGGCGCTCCCCGCGGCCGGGCTTGACGACCTCCTCCTCTCCGTCGACCGGTTCAGCGCCACGCCTTCGACCGTGCCCGCAGAGCAACGGGCCGAGCTGCTCCGCCGCCTCGGCCTGTTCGGTGTGCGGCTGGCGTGCTCACTGGTGGGGACGGGCCGGGCGACCACCGCCCGCCAGCTGTCGGCCGCGCTGCTGGAGGCGAGCCGGATCGGCGACCTGCGCGACCTGCTGGCCACCCAGTTCACCGCCCGGCGGGACCTCCTCAAGGGCCGGGCGGTGCTGCTCGCCCTGGGCGCGCACGTGCAGCGCTGCCCCGTGCCCGGGAGCGGGGCGCTCGACGTGGCGATCGAGCGCATCGAGTCGAGCGCTCACGAGCTGGCCGAGGTGCGCCTGCTGAACGCCCTCCGCACCGGCGCCGTCCCCATGCGAGACGCCGACCGGCTGGACGCCGAGCGGCTGCTGGGCGGCGACGGCGCCGACGCCCACCACCGCCTCGGGCTGGAAGCCGATGCCGGGGCCTCCGCCATCGCCGACGCAGTGTCGGCGGCGCTGGCCCGCTGGCAGCGGCGGGCGGAGAACCCCCTCGCCCCGGCCGCGACGGTCGACGCAGCACGCGTCGTCGTGCGCACGTGCGAAGCGATGGCCACCCGCCTCCGGGGGCAACCCGGCCCGCCCGCCGCCTGAGGCGGCTGCGGTTCCACGCCGTTGCAGCACGGGAGGCCAGAGCGTGGGCGCTGAGGGACTCGAACCCCCGACCGCCTCCTTGTAAGGGAGGTGCTCTACCAGCTGAGCTAAACGCCCCGTAGGGACCATCGAGGGTACCGGCCTCGGCCCGGCGGCGGACCACGCCCCGAGCGCCGGCTTGCACGATCCGGATTGGTTCCAATCCGGTCGGCATGCTGGTGCGCATGGAACAGCCCGAGGAACGCCGACAGCAAACCCTCGAACGCTTCGAGCGGGCAGTGGAGCTGCCGCTTCTCGTTCTGGCGCTCACCATGGTCCCGCTCCTGGTGGTGCCGCTGTTGGTGGACCTCCCCCACGGCGTCGAAGCCGCATTCGTGGCCGCCGACTGGTTCATCTGGGTCGCCTTCGCCGTGGAGTACATCGTCCGTCTCGTCTTGACGACCAGGCGCTGGGCCTTCGTGCGCCGAGAGTGGGCGGACCTCCTGATCGTGGTCCTGCCGTTCCTGCGCCCGCTCCGGATCGTGCGGTCCGCTCGAGCGCTACGGCTTCTACGACTGGCCCGGCTGGGATCGGTGCTGGGCGAGGTGTTCAAGCTGGCCCGGCGGCTGCTTGTACGCCATCAGCTTCACTACGCCCTCCTGGTGATCCTCATGGTCATTCTGGGCTCGGCCTCCCTAACCCTCGCGGTTGAGGAAGGTGGCGGTGGCTCGATCGAGACGTTCGGGGATGCCCTGTGGTGGGCCGTTACGACCGTGACTACCGTCGGGTACGGCGACAAGTTCCCCGTCACGGCGGCTGGCCGGGGCGTGGCCGCTTTCCTCATGGTCACCGGTATCGCCCTGTTCGGTCTGTTGACCGCCAACCTGACCACTCTGTTCGCGGACCGTGCCGGCCCGGCAGAGGAGGCGCGAGATGACGCCGTGACTGCTCGCCTGGACGAGCTCCTACGCCGTATCGACCAGTTGGAGCGTTCGCTCGAGGCACGTCAGCGACCGATGAGTTAGCTGATTCAACTCAGGCAGTCCGGTCGAACCACCGTCTCCCGCAAGAGTCGACTGATCTCGGACGGGGCAATGTTCTGTGACGTCGAACGTCGCAGCTCCTTGCGGATCGCCTCCGCTACTGGCTCCGAGAGGAGCGCACGAGCGAGCGACTTCGGGCTCTTCGCCCGCTTCTCTTGCCAAAGGTTGTCAATAAGCTTTCGACGAAGCGCCACCTTGGAGATGTAGAACAGTCCCTGCGCCGCCTGGGCGGGCGGATCGTTTAGCAGGTCGACTTGAAGAGCCAGGTCGACCACCAGCGGTAGGACGCCCTCGATGTGGTACACCTGCCAGACGGCGCCGTTGGTCAGCCACACCCACTCAACGCCCTCGTTCACCGCGTACTGCTGGACCTGCCGCAGGTGCTTGGCGCCGAGCTTGGTGGCCGACCGCTTGCACTCGATGAAAGCGACAAGTTGCTTGTCGAGCCGGATCCCGTAGTCGGCGAACTCGCCCTTCACCTGGTACTCCGTCGTCAGGTCTTCGTACTTGTCGTAGCCGAGTGCGTCGCACAGGAGGTCCGTGACCAACAGTCGGGTGTCCCCCTCATTGGCGTCCCGGGCCACGAGGTCGGCTAGGGGCTTGGAAAATCGTCTGATTGCCACCCTCACCCGGTCGCGGGCGTCAGTCTCCCACTTCGGGGCTGATCTAGGCGCCGTCTTCGGGGCTGCGATGATCGGCTTCTCGTCCGCTACCTCGACGACGACAGGGGTGGTCGGTACGCCTGGTTCCAAGTCCGCCATCTGGCCTCCTGCGATCACTGATCACCATATCGGCACAGCCATTCGGAAGGGAGCTCGCCGCTCGCTTCGAGCCTGGCCTCGGCCCGGCGGCGGACCATCCACGGCTCGGACGACACCCGTCGGTAGCCTCGGGCGGCGATGGCGCCCAGCCGGGGGGAGACGGTCGACCAGCTGTTGCGGCGCTATCTCCAGGAGATCGGCGGGCACGACCTGTTGACGGCCCGTGAAGAGGCGGAGCTGGCCCAGGCCATCCTCGACGGGCGGGCGGCAGAGGTGGCGGTGGCTGATGGCACGGCCGACGCACAAGCCACCCAGCGCATCACGGCCGGCCGGGAGGCGAGGCAGCGGTTCATCCAGTCGAACCTGCGGCTGGTGGTGTCCATCGCCAAGCGGTACCAGGCGTGTGGCATCCCCCTCATCGACCTGGTGCAGGAGGGCAACCTCGGCCTGATGCGGGCGGTGGAGAAGTTCGACCACCGCAAGGGGTTCAAGTTCTCGACCTACGCCACGTGGTGGATCCGCCAGGCCGTCACCCGGGCCATCGCCGACAAGGGGCGCACGATCCGAGTGCCCGTCCACATGGTGGAGACGGTCAGCCAGGTGCAGCGATCGACCGCCCACCTGTTCCGCTCGTTGGGCCGGGAACCGACCGTGGAGGAGATCGCCCACGACACGGGCCTGCCCCGCAGCCGGGTGATCGAGGCCCAGCGGGTGGCGCCCGACCCGGTGTCCCTGTTCGCCCACGTGGGCGACGACGACGCCGAGCTGGTCGACTTCCTCGTCGACCCCACCGTGGAGGCGCCGGCCGAGGCGGCGGTGGCGGCGGTCGAGCTGCGGGAGCTCCGCGAGGTGCTGACCACGCTCAACGCCCGCGAGCAGCGGGTGCTGGAGCTGCGCTTCGGCCTGAGCGGTCAGCGCCCCCGCACCCTCGACGAGGTGGGCCGGGAGTTCTCCGTCACCCGCGAGCGCATCCGCCAGATCGAGGCCAAGGCGCTCTCCAAGCTGCGCCACCCGTCCACCCCCGTGGCGGTCGGCCAGCTGCCCACCCGCTAGGGGGAGGGGGACGGGCGGTTCGACCGCCCCAGCTCGACCAGCGCGCTCACCGCCTCCTCCTGCAGCTCGGGCAGCTCGGTGGGCAGGAACCAGCGGGCCTCCAGGATCTCGGGCGAGCGCGGCGCGGGCGGCTTGTCGACGGTGTCCGTCGAGTGACCGGTGAAGATCACGTCGACCCGCCGCACGTCGGCGTCGACGACGACCGTCGGCGGCTCGTGGAGCACGACGTCCACGCCGACCTCCTCACGGGTCTCCCGCCGGGCCGCGTCGTGGGGCGACTCGCCCCGCTGGAGGAAGCCGCCGGGGAAGCCCCACGCCGGCTTGTAGCTGTGGCGGATGAGCAGCAACGCCCCGTCGGCCCGCTCGATGACACAGATGGCACCGACGTAGAAGGAAGGGGTCATCCGGCGGACGGCGAACAGCCGCAGCGGCATGGGCAACCACCCCCAGACCCGGTAGGCGAAGCGTTGCAGCGGGGACCCACGCGCCCCCGCCGCCTCGGTCATCGCGACCCGGCCCGGGCGGCGACGACCTCGGCCAGCAGCGTGTCGGTGGCGGCCGCCACCGGGGTGCGCCGGTCGTCGACCCCTCGCGCCACCAGCTCCCGCCCCTGGGCGTCGACCACACGGGCGCCGGCCTCCGTGCACACGAGCACCCCGGCCAGGTAGTCCCAGGGCCCGTGGGAGCCGCGGCTGAAGTCGGCGTAGGCGTCGAGCGACCCGGCGGCGACCGCGCACAGGTCGAGGGCGGCGGCGCCGAGGGCGCGGACCTGGCGCGCCCCCACCGGCGTGGGGGGGCAGGAGGTGATGCCGAGGACGGCCTGGTCGAGTGACGGGCACGCCGTGGGCCCGATCGGTTCGCCGTTCTTCCAGGCCCCCTCCCCCCGGACGGCCTCGAACCGGTCGCCCGTGGCCAGGTTGACCACCAGCCCGACGCGGGGACCGTCGCCGTCGAGCAGGCACAGGCTCGAGGCGAACCACGGCAGCCGCCGGGCGGCGTTGGTGGAGCCGTCGACCGGGTCGAGCGCGACCCACAGCTCCCGCTCGGGATGGTGGAACCCGCTCTCCTCGCTGAGCACGCCGACCTCGGCCCGCCCCAGCACCTCCAGGGCGGCGGCGTCGGCCACCAGGTCGAGGGAGTACTGGCCCAGCTTGCGGCCCGACGGCCCCCAGTCCTCGACGGTGGCCAGGGCCCGCCCGACGGCCGCCGCGGCGTCCCGCAGCAGGTCGAGCAGGTCCTCGTCGGTCATCCAGGAAGACGCTAGTGCCGGGCGGCGGTCGTCCCGCGTGGGCTCGCCTACGCTCGCTGCCGTGGCCGCCATCGACGTCGCCGGGTTCGTCGCCGAGTTGAAGGACCACGCCGTCGACCACGGGTTTCACGTGCACGACGAGCGCCACTTCGTCGAGACCTACTCCCTGCGCCAGGTGTGGGAGGTGGACCTGCACCCCGAGGAGGGCTGCGGCGGGCCGGTCGACCTCCACCTCGCCCTGGAGGTCGAGCCCCGCGTGCTCCTGGCCTTCGAAGACGTGGTGGCCGACCTCCCCGAGGAGGAGGAGCCGGCCGACGAGTACCACTTCCCCCTGATCTTCACCTGGGCCCTCCCGCCCTTGCCCAGCGGCCCCGACCTGCTCGTGCTGGCCACCGACCTGGCCGGGGTGAGCGGGCCCGACCTGGCCCTCGAGGTCTCGGCCATCGACTCCTACGGGTCGGTGACCGACGCCCCCGAGCGCAGCCTCACCGTGGTGGCCCGCCAGCAGGTGTCGCTGGCCCAGGTGCTGGCCGGCGAGGAGCAGCTCTGCGAGGTGCTCGACCGCTGCCTGGCCGTCAGCCGCTTCCTGCTGGAGCGGGGCCCGGCCTGGGGCGTCTGACCGGCCCGCTCCGGCACCGCCCTCCTATTGGACGGTCAGGCGGATGCGCATCCCCGCCTCGTAGTGGCCGGCCTGGTGGCAGCCGATGATGAGCGTGCCGGGCGTGGTGAAGGTGCGGACGTAGTCCCCGGTCTTGTTGGGGTCGAGGATCACCCCGTCGCGCTTGGCCCGCCGCGACTCCACGTCCCGCTGGTGGGCCTCGTCGCCGAAGGTGGCGTCGTGCACGATCCGGCCGTTGTTGGTGAAGACGAACCGCACGGTGGTGCCCGACCGCACCGTCACCTCCTCGGGCCGGAAATCGATGTCCACCATGCTGATCTCCACCGTCTGGTCGACCGGTACGGAGGACGTAGGGGCCGACGGCTCGGCCTCCTCGGCCCCGCACGCCGCGGCGGCCAGGGCCAACACCAGCACCGCCACCATCACTCCTCGAACCTCTTGACGCTCCATGGGCCCATGCGTATCATGAGCCCCGGAGTCCCGAGGTGACGACCGAAGACCGGCCTTCGGGCCGGACGGAGGAAATTTCCTTGGGGCTCCACTTTCGCGTCTGCGGTCCGAAAGAGTTCCGCGATCCGCGACGTCTTCGCTGGTAGCCTGCGCCCCGCATGGCCGCATCCGAGCATCTGGCCGATCGGCTGCGGCGGCTCCGGGCGAGGGAGCACCTCACGCGGGAGGGGCTGAGCGTGCGCACGGCGGAGCTCGACCCGCAACGCCCGGTGTCCGTCGCCATGATCGCCCTCATGGAGAGCCGCTCCAAGCCGTACCGGCTCCCCACCCGCATGAGCACCCGGGGCCTGGCCATCGTGGCCGTGGCCCGGGCCCTCAACGTCCCGCTGCAGGAGCTGCTGGAGTGCTTCTCGCCCGACGAGCTGCGGCGGTCCTGCTTCAGCCACCTGGGGACGAGCGACCCGTCCCCGCCCAAGGCCGGCAGCCTGGCCGCCTTCGTCGACCTCCTGCCCACCTCCGCCGACGACCTCCTCCGGGTGCCCGGCGTGGCCCACCTCAAGAACCAGGAGGCGTTCGCCTACCTCTTCGCCCTGGAGCGGGAGTACGCGGGCCTGGAGATGCTGGTGGGCGACGAACCGCCCTTCCTGTTCGTCGACGACGAAGACCTCGACCGCTGGATCGCCGGGATGGGGCTGGACGAGGCCGACTCGGCCACGTTCCGCAGCCTGTTCGGCGAGTACCAGGCCCACTTCCGTGACCTGGCCCTGCGGGGGCGCAAGCGCTACCAGGTGGCGCTCAACAAGCAGACGTTCGCCGCCTTCCTCTCCCGCAAGTCCCCCTCGCGAGCGGTCGAGCTGGTCGACAGCATGATCGCCATGCTCTACGAGGCGCCGCTGTTCCAGATGCTGCTGGTCGACTACCCGCGGCGGCCGGACGAGCTGGAGATCATCTCCCGCCACAACTCCATCCCCACCGACTTCGCCGACACGCTGAGCGTGGTCATCCGCCAGACGTCCCGCCACTCGACGACGGTCGAGTACTCGCTGATCCCCATGCCCCAGACCTACATGTCGCTCCAGCGGGACATCGCCGAGGCCAGCCGGTGCTGGTCGATCGGGCTCGACCAGTACGAGTCGCGCCACCACGAGGCGGGGAGCCGGGAGTGGAGCGGGGCGTCCAACGACACCACCGCCCAGCTGCTCAAAGAGGTTCTCACCACCGTCTTCTGAGACGTTCAAGGTTCGCTACAGGTTCGCTCTCTTGAGCGGGCCCCGGCCGGCACGGATACTTCCCCCGCACCTCCGCCGAGAAGGAGCCGCCGTGCCCGAGTCCGAGCTGGTCCTGCTGTCGCCCGACGACCCGATCGAGGACGTCCCGGCGCCGGTCACCATCGGGCGCACCCGCCTCGAGCTGGGCCGCAACCGCAAGGGCTGGGCCCGTGGCTACCAGCTGCCGGACGCGGCCCGGCCGGTGCTCAAGGAGGCCTCCCGCACCAGCCTGGCCCGCACCACGCTCACCGCCGCCGGCGACCTGGGCGCCCTGCTGGCACTCTCGGTCGGTGGCGCCGCCGCCCATGCCGTGCTGCCCACGGCGGCGGCCTGGACCGTGACCGTCGTGGCCGTGCTGGTCATCGGACGGTTCGGGCGGGCCCAGGAGTGCATGGTGCACGAGGCCTCCCACCGCAACTGGCAGCGCAACGGCCGCCTCAACGACCTGCTGGCCAACCTGATCTCGGGCTTCCCGACCGCCAGTCAGGTCGGGGCCTACCGCCGCCAGCACGTCATCCACCACGCCCACCTGGGCAGCCCCGAGGACCCCGACATCCAGCGCTACGAGGAGTTCAAGCTCGAGGAGCTGACCGGCGTGAGCCGCTGGGAGCTGGTCAAGGGCGTCGCCCGCCGCCTCCCCCGCTACAACTGGGGCTGGTACACCACCATCGGCACCAGCCCCGTCACGATCCTGTTGACGGGCGGCTGGTACCTGGCCGTCTTCGCCCTCGTGGCCCTCGTCTCCAGCCCCGGCTTCGCCCTGGTGGCCTGGGCCCACTGGCTCGCCGGCTACGCCCTGGTCCTCCCCACCATCCGCATGATCGGCGAGGCGGGCGAGCACCGCTACCTCAAGGGCGACACCGTCTTCAACGCCACCATCTCCAACATCGGGTGGGCGCACCGCTGGATCGTCCATCCCCACGGGGACGGCTTCCACACCCTGCACCACCTGTGGTCGTCGGTCCCCCACCACCAGATCCGCGGCATGCACGAGGTCCTGGCCGGCATCGACACCGACACCTACGCGGCCGGCATCTTCTGGCGGGCGAAGGTCCTGGAGACGCCTCGCCAGGGTCTCTCGGCCCGCTGAGCGTCTCCCTCTCCATCGCCCCGGAGGTGGCCGAGCGCCACCCCGAGGTGCTCGTCGGCGGGGTGCTGGCCACGGGACTGCAGGCCGCTGCGGCCGTGGCCGCCGACCAGCCGCCGCCGGCCGACACCCGCCAGGAGCTGGTCGACCGGGGGCTCTCCATCGAGACGATCGCGTCGGAGCCGGTGGTCGCCGACTGGCGGGCCGCCATCGCCGCCTGCGGGCTCAAGCCCTCGACGTTCAAGTCCAGCCCCGAGCAACTGGTCCGCCGGATGCTCAAGAGCGGGCCGCTGCACACGCCGCTGCCGCTCGTCGACCTCTACTGCGACGTCGCCACCCGCCACGTGGCCCCGCTCGGGGCCTATGACGTGAGCGCATTGCCGGTGCCCGACGTGGTCCTGCGCCTGGCCCGGCCGGAAGAAGACGTGTTCCACCCGCTCGGGGCCCGGGACGACGAGATGCCGCTGACTCCGCAGGTGGCGGTGTACGCCAGCGGGCCGCTGATCGTCTGCTGGGCCTTCAACTGCCGGGACTCCCGGGACACCTGCCTCACGCCCGACACCGACGTCGGCCTGTTCCTGGGCGAGGCGGTCACCGAGCGCCAGCAGGCCCCGCTACGGGCCGCGTTCGACGACCTGTCGGCCCGCCTGGCCGCCGCCGGGGCGGGCGTGGGGCCCACCGTGTTCGCCAGCGGGGCGTCCCCGGCCGTAGACGTACCCGCACCGTGACCTCCGGTCTGCCCCTGCTCGACCTCCTCGCCTGCCCCCACGACGGCGGTACGCCGCTGCGCCAGGACGCCGACGCCCTGGTCTGCCCCACCTGCGAGCTGCGCTTCCCGGTGAGCGACGGGCTGGTCTCCTTCCTGTCGGCCCAGCAGCTCAGCGAGCAGGACCACAAGGAGCGGTCGCACCGTGACAGCGAGGCGTCGTGGTACGACGCCATGTTCGAGGGCTACACCAACGCGGTGGAGGTGCCGGCCGGGGTGCGCCGCATCGGGCGGCCGACCGGGCCCGTCCTCGACGCCGGCTGCGGCACCGGGCGCATCACCGAGGCGCTCCTGGCCCTCGGCCAGCCGGTAGTCGCGGTCGAC
The DNA here is from genome assembly GCA_046565765.1 of Acidimicrobiia bacterium. Lineage (GTDB taxonomy): Bacteria > Actinomycetota > Acidimicrobiia > Acidimicrobiales > AC-14 > JBFMCT01. The sequence continues at coordinate 23,312 of JBKHXX010000041.1, forward strand.
TACAGCGAGGGGACCCTTCGGCTCATGCAGCGGCGGGTGAAGGAGGCGGGCGTGCCCGTCCTGGCCGTGCAGTCCGACCTGCGGGCCCTGCCTCTGCGCCCGGGCGTCATGGCCGCCGTGACCTGCATCGAGGTGTACGCCCAGCTGCGGGCCGACGACCGTCGCAAGCTGCTGGTCGAGTTCGACCGGGTGATGGCCCCCGGGGCGGTGCTCTCCATGTCCGCCTACAACTACAACCTGGTCTTCAAGGCCTGGAAGCTGCGGGGCAACGAGGGCGCCCGGGAGGGCTTCCACATGCTGGGCGGCGACTACTACTACATCCGCATGACCAAGGACGAGTACCGCCGGGAGCTGGAGGCGGTGTTCGACGTGGAGGAGCTGACCGGGATCCGCAACATCCCCGCTCGATCCCTGGCCCAGGGCCTGCGCCGCCTGGGCCTGCCCACGGCCGGCGATCGGCTCCTCGACTACATGGTCCGCACCGGCCACCGGGCCGACTTCTGGCTGGAGAACGTGCCCCTCGTCGCCGACAACGTCGGCTTCTTCTGGCAGGCCAAGGCCCGCAAGCGGGACGACTGAGTTTCCACCTGATTCTGTCCTGACTTCGGACATAAGCTGCGGATGGAAGGTCGCGGCGAGCGTCCGGGCGAGGGTGGGATCGCCGGAGGGCAGCAGTGGCAGGGCAGGGGGGGCGAGACGGGAGCAGCGGGGTTGCGCTCCTCGGCGCGCCTTCGCAGCTCCCCCTCCTCGACCTGCTCTGCTGCCCGAAGGACCATGCCGGGCCCCTCCGGGTGGCCGAGGAGGCGCTCTCCTGCCCCGTGTGCCAGACCCGGTTCCCGGTGCGGGACGGCGTGGTCTCCTTCCTGCCGGCCCAGGACCTCAGCGAACAGGACCACCGCGAGCGGGAGATGCGGGACGAGGAGAGCTCCTGGTACGACCCGATGTTCGAGGGCTACACCAACGCGGTCGAGGTCCCGACCGCGGTCCGGCGGATCGGCCGCCCTGACGGTCCGATCCTCGACGCCGGGTGCGGCACGGGCCGCATCACCGAGGCCCTGCTACGCCTGGGCCAGCCCATCATCGCCGTCGACTACAGCGACGCCTGCCTCCGCCGCATGCTGGCCAAGACGCAGGCCGCGCCCGCGCCCGTGCTGGCCGTGCAGTCGGACCTCCGGGCCCTGCCCGTCCGCTCGGGCGCCATGGTCGCGGCCACGTGCATCGAGACGTACTCCCAGTTCCGCCCGGACGACCGCCGCACGATCCTCGAGGGCCTGGCCCGGGTGCTCAGGCCGGGCGCGCCGCTCTCGCTGTCCGCCTTCAACTTCAACGCCCTGTTCCGCTCGTGGGCCTTCAAGGGGAACGCCGGCGCCCGCGAGGGACTGCACATGCTGGGCGGCGACTACTACTACTTCCGCTTCACCAGGCCGGAGATCCGCCGGGAGCTCGAGGAGTTCTTCGACGTCGAGGAGCTCGTCGGCATCCGCAACATCCCCGCCCGCTCCCTGGCCGAGGGCCTGCGCCGGCTCCACCTCGGCCGCGCCGGCGACCGGTTCCTCGACTTCATGGCCCGCTCCGGCCACCGCGCCGACTTCTGGCTGGAACGCACCCCCCTTGCCAACGCCATCGGCTTCTTCTGGCAGGCCAAGGCCGTCAAGCGCCCTGGGTAGTCTGGGGGAGCGCCCGGATGGCGAAATGGCATACGCGATGCACTCAAAATGCATTGTCCGAGAGGACGTGCGGGTTCGAGTCCCGCTCCGGGCACGGTTTTAGGCAAAGTACCCGCGGATTCCGCCGGGTGGTTGCCTGAAACTCAGCTCTTGAACAGGAACTCGGCCTCTTCGGGGTCGATGAGGAGGCCGATCTCCTCCCGGAGGAGGGCGTGGCCGGCCAGGGTGGGGTCGGCGTCGACCAGGGCGAAGGCGACCTCGCGGGCCCGGGCCACCTCCTCCCGATCGCGCCGCAGGGAGGCCAGCTTCAGGTCGGAGTGGCCCTTCTGGCGGGTGCCGAGGACGGTGCCCTCGCCCCGGATCTCGAGGTCGACCTCGGCCAGCTCGAAGCCGTCGGACGTGCGCTCCAGCGCCGCCAGCCGCTCCGCAGAGTCGGGGGTGGACACCTCGCCCAGCAGGTAGCAGTAGGACTCGGCCGCGCCCCGTCCCACCCGGCCCCGCAGCTGGTGGAGCTGGGCGATCCCGAAGCGGTCGGCGTCCTGGATGATCATCACGGTGGCGTTGGGGACGTCCACCCCGACCTCGATCACGGTGGTGGCCACCAGCACGTCGAGCTCCCGAGCCCGGAAGGCGGTCATCACCGCTTCCTTGTCCCGGGACGGCATCTGGCCGTGCAGCAGGCCGACCCGCAGGTCGGGCCACACCTCGGTGGACAGCCGCTCGTGCTCGGCCACCGCCGAGCGGGCCTGGACCTTCTCCGACTCCTCCACCAACGGGCACACCACGTAGGCCTGGCGGCCGGCCGCCACCTCGTCGGCCACCCGCCCGTACGCCTCCGACTGCTCGAGCTCGCTCCGCAGCCAGCGGGTGACGACCGGCCGGCGGCCCGGGGGGAGCTCGTCCAAGACGGTGACGTCGAGGTCGCCATAGACGGTCATGGCTGCGGTGCGGGGGATGGGCGTAGCCGTCATGACGAGCACGTCGGGGTCGTCGCCCTTGCCCCGAAGGGCGGCCCGCTGCTCCACCCCGAAGCGGTGCTGCTCGTCGATCACGACCACGCCGAGGGCCCGGAACGCCACCTTCTCCTCCAGCAGGGCGTGGGTGCCGAGAAGCAGGTCGACCGACCCGTCGGCCAGCCCGGCGGCGATGCGGGCCCGCTCCCCCGCCCCCGTGCGGTTGGTGAGCAGGGCGATCCGCAGCGGCCGGTCGCCCATGAGCGTCGACGGGTCGGGGACGGACAGCTCCCCGAGCAGGGCTTGGACGGCCAGGCCGTGCTGCTCGGCCAGCACCTCGGTGGGGGCCATGAACGCCCCCTGGTAGCCGCCCTGCACCCCCATGAGCAGCGCTGTCACCGCAACCAGCGTCTTGCCCGACCCCACGTCGCCCTGGAGCAGGCGGTGCATGGGATGGGGGCCGGCCAGGTCGGCGGCGATCTCGGCGATGGCCCGCTGCTGGGCCCCCGTCAACACGAACGGGAGCTGGGCGTGGAAGCGGCGGACCAGCTCCCCGTCGGTGATGTGGCGCAGCCCCTTGGACTCCCGCTCGATGGCCCGCTTGCGCATGACGAGGGCCAGCTGCATGCGCAGCAGCTCGTCGACCACCAGCCGGCGGCGGGCGGCCTGCGCCGCGCCCATCGACTCGGGGTTGTGGATCTGGCGGAACGCCCACGTGCGGTCGACCACGTCGAGGCGGTCGCGCCAGTCGACTGGCAAGGGGTCGGCGAACTCTCCCGCCCGCTCCAGCGCCTCCTCGATCCACTCGCCGATCTCCCAGGTGGAGAGGCCGGCCTTCTCCGACTGGGGGTAGACGGGGATGATCCGCCCGGTGCGGTTCCCGACCAGGTCGACGACCGGGTTGGTCATCTGCCGGCGGCCCCGGAACAGCTCCACCTTGCCGAAGAAGACCGCCTCGACACCCACCGCCAGCTGCTTCGCCCGCCACGGCTGGTTGAAGAAGACGCAGTGCAGGTAGCTCGAGCCGTCGAACACGTCGACCTCGACGATCGTCCGCCGCTGGCGGGTGGGCCGGGCCTTCACCCGCTTGACGCTGGCCAGCACGAGCGCCTCCTCCCCCACCTTGAGGTCACGGATGGCGGCCTGGCGGGTGCGGTCGACGTAGCGGCGGGGATAGTGGGTGAGCAGGTCGAGGACGGTGGCGATCTCCATGGCCGCCAGGCCCTCGACCTTCTTGGGCCCGACCCCCTTCAGCGTGCCGACCGGAAGTCCGGCGAGCTGCGCGAGCCGCCGGGCCAGGGCCTACTCCGCGCTGAACAGGTAGGCGGACAGCGGCTGGTCGCCCCGATGGACCTCGACGGCCACGTCGGGGCGGTGCCCGGCGAGCCACTCCTTGATGCGCTCGGTGGCCTCGGGGCGGGCCGCCTCCCCCTCGCACACCGTGACCAGCTCGTGGTCGGCGGTGACCAGGCGGTCGAGCAGGGCGCAGGCGCAGCCCGCCAGGTCGGGGTCGGCGGCGACGATGTCGTGTCCCAGCAGGCCCAGGTGGTCGCCTTCCTTGACCGGCCCGGCGGCGGTGGCCGAGTCCCGCACCGACCAGGTCACCTCGCCCCAGGCAACGTCGTGGGCGGCCTCGGCCATGGCCTTGACGTTGGGCTCGGCCGCCTCGTCGGGGTCGTAGCCCATGAGGGCGGCGAACCCCTCGGCCAGGCTGGTCGTGGGGACGACCCGGACCGGTTTGGAGGCCATCTCGGCGGCTCGCTCGGCCACCCCGATCACGTTCTTGTTGTTGGGGAGGACCACGACCTCGTCGGAGCGGGCGGCGTCGATGGCGGCCAGCAGCTCGGCCGTCGACGGGTTCATCGACTGCCCGCCGGCGACGATGCCGGACGCCCCGAGCGAACGGAGGATCGCGACCGCACCGTCCCCCGCCCCCACGGCCACCACGGCGGTCGTCCGGTGCGGCCCGTCGTCGGTGCCGGGCGGCGCCGCGGCCGTGCCCTCCCGCACCCAGCGCTCCTCCTCCACCTGGTCGGCCAGGTCGGTGACGCGGATGCCGCGGGGCCGGCCGGCGTCGATGCCGGCCTCGATGGCGGCGCCGATGTCGTCGGTGTGGATGTGGCAGTTCCAGATCCCCTCCCCGCCGACCACCACGATCGAGTCGCCCACCGCCGCCCACGCCTGCTTGAACCGCCCCACCGCCGCGTCGTCCGCCGATTCGAGCAGGAACATGACCTCGTAGCGCAGGTCGCCCACGTCCCCCTCTCCCCCGGCACGGGACATGGGGGCCGGCGCGGCACCCACCGCCACCTCGGCGGCCGGGACGGGTCGCCCGGCCACCACGTTCAGGAGCACGTCGAGCAGCAGCAGGAAGCCGGCCCCTCCGGCATCGACCACTCCGGCCTCGGCCAGCACCGGGAGCAGGGTCGGCGTGCGCTCCAGGGCCTCTGCGCCCCTGAGGGCAGCGGCGTCGAGCACCCGCTCCAGGGAGGCGTCCGGCTCCTCGGCCGCGGCCTGGGCCGCCTCGGCCGCCTCCCGCACGACGGTGAGGATGGTGCCCTCGACCGGCTTCATGACGGCCGTGTACGCCGCCGCCGACGCCGCGCTCAGGGCCTCGGCCACCACCCGGCCGTCGATGGGGTCGGCCGTCTTCAGCCGGTCGGCCACGCCTCGCAGGATCTGGGAGAGGATGACCCCGGAGTTGCCCCGGGCGCCCATGAGCGACCCGTGGCTGATGGCCTTGCAGACGGCGGCCAACGTCTCGTCGGCGGCCCGCATCTCGGCCACCACCGACTCCAGGGTGAGGGCCATGTTGGTGCCGGTGTCGCCGTCGGGGACGGGGTAGACGTTGAGCCGGTTCAGCCGCTCCTGGTGGCCCCGCAGGGCGTCGCGGTAGCCGGTGACGGCCGAGCACACGTCGGCCAGGCCGAGGTGCTCCAGCGGGCCGGTCATGGGGGCGAAGCGTACTGGTAGGCTCGCTACCTCGACGGCGCCGAGTCCGCAGCGCGCGCCTGCCGAAGGAAAGAGATCACAGTCATGGCATCCGTCTGCGAAGTGTGCGGCAAGCAGCCGTCGTTCGGCATGAGCATCAGCCACTCCCACCGGCGCACGCGCCGGCGGTGGAACCCCAACATCCAGCGCGTCCGGGCGCTGGTCAACGGCTCGCCCCGCCGGGTGAACGTCTGCACCGGCTGCCTCAAGGCCGGCAAGATCACCAAAGCGGTTGGCTGACCTCTCGCACGCCCGCAAGCGGCTGGACGACGAGTTCGGCCAGGTGCGGCGCAAGCTCCACAAGATCCACGACGCCCTGAACCGGGTCGAGACGGCCGGTGCCGAGGACGATCTCTACGGCCTGCTGGGCGACCTCGAGGACGTGGTCAAGGAGGTCCGCACCGGCGGCGTGATCGGATCAGGGGCCCACGGCCACCGCCGGGCCCTGGAGGAGTACCGCAAGCTCAGGGGCTGAGCCGGCTGGGGGGCTCGCCGCCGCCGCCGCCCTCGCCACCCGTGTCCTCCAGGAAGCCCTTGGCCTTCTCGGCCGCCGACTCGATCTTGTCGGTGTGCTCGCCCCCCGTGCGGTCGTCGACCACCTCGGCCACCTTGTCCACCACCCCGTCGAGCTTGTCGGCGTGCTCACCGGCGAGGTCCTTCATCTTGTCGAACAGGCCCATGTCACCAGTCTCGCGCCCAGCCGGGGTCGACCGGGCCCACTCCGCCGCCGATGTCGGCGCCGGCGGCGATGGCCCGCTCCACGAAGTGCTTGGCCGCCACGCAGGCGTCGGCCGGCTCCATGCCGCGGGCGAGCTCGGCGCAGATGGCGGCGGACAGGGTGCAGCCGGTGCCGTGGGTGTGGCGGTTGTCGATGCGGTGCCCCTCCAGCCACCGCAGCTCCCGGTCCACCACCAGCAGGTCGGGTGAGCTGTCCTCCTCGGGGACGTGGCCGCCGGTGATGAGGACCACCTCCGGTCCCGCCTCGGCCAGCCGCCGCCCCGCCTCCTCCATCGACTTGCGGTCGACGACGGGGAAGCCGGCCAGCACCGACGCCTCGTCGAGGTTGGGGGTGACCACCGTGGCCAGCGGCAGCAGCTCCGACCACAGCATGTCGTCGGCCCCTTCCTCCAGGAGCCGGCTCCCGTGCTTGGAGACCATGACGGGGTCGACCACCAGGGGCCGCACGCCGAAGTCCCGCACCGCCCGGGCCACCGCCTCGACCAGGGCGGGCGAGGCGAGCATGCCGGTCTTGGCCGCGTCCACACCGATGTCGGTGACCACCGACTCGATCTGGGCCCGCACCAGCTCGGGGCTGACGGCGTCGAAGGCCTGCACCCCGAGGGTGTTCTGGGCGGTCACGGCGGTGACGGCGGCCGTGCCCCACACACCGTGGGCCTCGAAGGTCTTGAGGTCGGCGGTCACGCCCGCTCCCCCGCCCGAGTCGGTGCCGGCGATCGTCAACGCGACCGGCCTCACCACGCATGCTCCCAACCGAGGACGGGCAGCGGCTCGTCGCCCAGGCGCCGTTCGGTGGGGTCGGCGGTGACCCTTCCCACCGGCAGGGGGACGATCAGGGCGGCGGCGGCGAAGGCCTCCTCCACGACGGCCGGGTCGGGGGCGGAGAACAGCAGCTCGTAGTCCTCCCCACCGCCCAGGGCGGCGGACTGCGGGTCGTCGCCGTAGCGGGCCACCCCCACGGCCACGGGCACGTGCTCGACGACCACCCCCACCCCCGACGCGTCGGCCAGGTGGAGCAGGTCCGAGGCCAGCCCGTCGGAGATGTCGATCATGGCGGTGGCGCCCGCCCGGCGGGCGACCTCGCCTTCGGCGACCCGGGGGCGGGGCCGGCGGTGGGCCAGCTCCAGGTCGGGGGCCTCGCCGGCGCGGCCGGCCTTGAGCAGCTGGAGGCCGGCCGCAGCCGACCCCAGCGGGCCCGTCACCAGCAGCGTGTCGCCCGGGCGGGCTCCCGAGCGCATCACGGGAGGTCCGTCCACCGTCCCGGTCACGGCCACGCTGACGACCAGCACCGGCCCGGCGGTGAGATCGCCGCCTACCACCTCGCACCCGTAGGCGTCGGCGGCGGCGAGGAGCCCGTCGTAGAGCAGGTCGACGTCCACGTCGCCCAGCGGCCCCGAGACCGTGACGAGGGCGTGGGCGGGACGTCCCCCCATGGCGGCGATGTCGCTCAGGGCGGAGGCCATCGCCTTCCAGCCCATGTCGTCCACCCCCACGAGGGCGAGGTCGGCGTGGACCCCGGCCACCGCCGCATCGGCGCACAGCAGGAGCACGCCCCCGTCCGGGCCCTCCACGACGGCGCAGTCGTCGCCGATGGCCGGCAACCGGGCCCGCAACCGCTCGATCAGGGTGAATTCGCGAACCACCACGTCCTCCGGTTACTGTTCGGCCGGTGCAGGGTGTCGTCAAGTCCTACGACCCGGGTACGGGAGAGGGTACGGTCCTTCGCGACACCGATCGGTCCGAGTACGTCCTGGCGCCCGGTGCGCTGGCCGGTTCGATCTTCCGCATGCTCCGCCAGGGCCAGCGCGTGGTCTTCGAGCTGGACGGCGAGGGCCGGGCCACCAAGCTGAGCCTGGGCTCCGAGGTCGACATGGGCACGCCCGGCTTCGCCGACGCACCAGGCCAGCCTTAGCTCGCCCCCTCCTCCCGCCGATGTAGGTCCCACCGGGCGGTAACGTCGGCCGGAAGGACGTGGGAGTGACCGGAACCAACCAGCGGCTTCATGCCTGGGTGGAGGAAGTGCGGGCCCTCTGCGCTCCCGACCGCGTCGAGTGGTGCGACGGCTCGCAGGAGGAGTTCGACCGCCTCTGCCGGCTGATGGTCGGCCAGGGCACGCTCACGCCGCTGGACGGCGCCAAGCGACCCGGCAGCTACTGGGCCACCTCCGACCCCGCCGACGTGGCCCGGGTAGAGGACCGAACGTTCATCTGCTCGCGGCACGAGGGTGATGCCGGGCCCACCAACAACTGGCGCGACCCCGACGAGATGAAGGCCGCCATGACCGACCTCTACCGGGGCTGCATGCGGGGCCGCACGATGTACGTGGTCCCCTTCTCCATGGGCCCGCTGGGGTCGCCCATCGCCCACATCGGCGTGCAGCTCACCGACTCGCCCTACGTGGCCGCCAGCATGCGGATCATGACCCGCATGGGCTCGGCCGTGCTCGACGTGCTGGGCGACGGCGACTTCGTCCCCTGCCTGCACTCGGTGGGCGCTCCGCTCTTGCCCGGCCGGCAGGACGTCCCATGGCCGTGCGACGCCGACAACAAGTACATCGTCCACTTCCCCGAGGAGCGCACGATCTGGTCCTACGGGTCGGGCTACGGCGGCAACGCCCTGCTCGGGAAGAAGTGCTTCGCCCTCCGCATCGCCTCCACCATGGCCCGCGACGACGGCTGGCTAGCCGAGCACATGCTGATCGTCAAGGTCACCTCGCCCGAGGGTGAGGTGCAGTACATGGCGGGCGCCTTCCCCTCGGCCTGCGGCAAGACCAACCTGGCCATGCTCGTCCCCACCATCCCCGGCTGGAAGGTGGAGACGGTGGGCGACGACATCGCCTGGATGAAGTTCGGCGAGGACGGGCGCCTCTACGCCATCAACCCCGAGGCCGGCTTCTTCGGGGTGGCGCCGGGCACGTCCTACCGCACCAATCCCAACGCCATGGACACCCTCACCCGCAACTGCCTGTTCACCAACACCGCCCTGACCGACGACGGCGACGTGTGGTGGGAGGGCATGACGGTCGAGCCACCCGCCCACCTCACCGACTGGCAGCGGCGCGACTGGACGCCCGAGTCGGGCACGCCCGCGGCCCACCCCAACGCCCGGTTCACCGCCCCCGCCGCCCAGTGCCCGGCCATGGCGCCGGAGTGGCAGGACCCCCGGGGGGTGCCCATCTCCGCCATCCTCCTCGGCGGGCGCCGGTCCACCACCGTCCCGCTGGTGCACGAGGCGTTCTCCTGGCAGCACGGCGTGTTCCTGGGCTCGATCATGGCGTCGGAGACCACCGCCGCGGCGACGGGGGCGGTGGGCAAGCTGCGCCGCGACCCCTTCGCCATGCTTCCGTTCTGCGGCTACGACATGGCCGACTACCTGGGCCACTGGCTGGAGATGGGCCGGGTAGGGGACGCCGCGCAGCTACCCCGGCTCTACTACGTCAACTGGTTCCGCAAGGGGGCCGACGGCCGGTGGCTGTGGCCCGGCTTCGGGGAGAACAGCCGGGTGCTCAAGTGGATCTTCGAGCGGGGAAAGGGCAGCGCGGAGGGCACCACCACGCCCATCGGGATCCTCCCGACCGCCGGCGCGCTGGACACCAGCGGGCTCGACATCGCCGCCGACGACCTGGCCGAGCTGCTGGGGGTCGACGAGGCGGAGTGGCGGCAGGAGATCCCCTCCATCGAGGAGCACTTCGCCTTCCTCGGCGAGCGCCTCCCCGACGATCTCCGTGACGAGCTGGTGGCCCTGGAGAAGCGCCTGACGAGCTAGGCGCCGACCACCACCTTGACGTTGAGCTGGCCGGTCCCGGTGGTCATCCAGAGCTGGACCCACAGGGCGACGTACATCTCCACGCCCCGAGCGGACGCGATGCCGCCCAGGTCGAGCACGTCGCCGGGGGGCCAACCGAACTCGGCCAGCAGCCGCCGGACGTCGCCCTTGGCCGGCTCGTCGTCGCCGCAGACGAACACCGTGTGCGACCCGGGCACCAGCGTGGGGTCGACCATTACCGAGCAGTTCATGGTGTTGAGTGTCTTGACCACCCGAGCCTCGGGGAACGCCCGCTGGATCCGCTCGCCCAGGCTGTCGGCGTTGCCCACGCCCACCGCCGGCGGCATCCCTTGCGAGGTGTCGAGGGCGTTGGACACGTCGACCAGCACCTTGCCGGCCAGGTTGGCGGCGCCGGCCGCCTCCAGGGCCTCAAGCGAGGCGTTGCCGTTGGTGGCGTTGACGAGCAGGTCGCCGAAGGCGGCGGCCTCGGTGAACGTGCCCTCGCTGGCCCCCTCCCCCACCTCGGCCACCCAGGCCGCCGCCTTCTCGTTGCCCGCCGACCGCGAGCCCATCCTCACCTCGTGGCCCAGCTCGACGAGCCGCCGCCCCAACGTCTGCCCCACGATCCCGGTGCCGAGCACGCCGATCCGCATGGGCGTCAGTATCGCCCGCCCGACCCCTTGGCGGTGGCGGCGAGGATCTTGCCCCAGTGGGTCAGGGGCAGGAGGTGGCCGGCGCCGGGCACGACGGTGAGCTCGGCCTGGGGCAGCGCCCCCGACCAGTAGGCGCCGTGGTCGGGCTCGACCAGCTCGTCATCGGCGCCGTACCAGAGGTGGACGGGGGCGGTGACGTCGGCCGGCTCGAACCCCCAGGGGGCGATGCTCGACGCCACGATGTCGGCGGCCACCCCGGCCACGCCCTGCTTGACCGCCTCCTGGGCCATCGACAGCAGGCGGGGGCCGTGGGCCTGGCTGCGGCGAACGGCGTCGTCGGCGGGCCCCGCTCCCAGCAGGTCGAGCATGGCCCCCGGCGAGTGGGCGATGGGCGCCAGGGCCTGGGCCACCACGCCTGCGGCCGACGGCAGGTCGGGCCGCAGGGACTCGATGAGGGCGATGTGCTCGTCGGGCAGGTGGGCCACGTCGCTCTCGTGGGCGGGGGTGCAGGCCATCGTCACCGACTCCACCAGGTCGGGGCGGTGCGCGGCCAGGGCCAGGGCCACCAGCCCGCCCGCCGACCAGCCCACCACCGCCACCTGCGGGACCCTGAGCTCGTCGAGCACCCGGGCCGCGTCCTCGGCCGCACCGGCGACGGTGGACACCGCGCCGGCCGGCAGCGGCGTCGACCCGCCGTAGCCCGCGCGGTCGTACAGCACGAGCCGCACGCCGGCGGTGGCGGTGGCCCACGGGTCGGGATCGAGCACCCGCGAGCCGGGGGCGGCGTGCAGGAACAGCACGGCGCGCGCCCCCGGGGGGCCGCGGTGGTCGACGGCCAGCAGGCGGCCGTCGTCCAGGCGGAGAAGTCGGTCGGGGTTCATGGGGAGAGGGGCCTCGCCGGTCAGTAGCCGCGGGCGACCCACTCGTCGAAGTGGGGAGCCTCGGCGCCGATGGTGGTGGACTCGCCGTGGCCGGTGCGGACGGCGGTGTCCTCCGGCAGGACCAGCAGCCGGTCGCGGATGCTGGCCAGGATCGTGGGGAAGTCGCTGAAGCTGCGGCTCGTGTTGCCGGGGCCGCCCTGGAACAGGGTGTCGCCGCTGAACAGCGTGCCCGCACCGTCGTAGAAGCAGCAGCCGCCGGGGCTGTGGCCGGGAGTGTGGAGGACGGTGAGCGTCACGCCGCCGGCCTTGATCTCGAGGCCGTCGTCGAGCCAGCGGGTCGGGTTCACGCCGGGATGCACCTGGTGCCAGAGCATGAGGTCGTCGGCGTGGAGGTAGACGGGCGGGTCGCCGCTGGCGGCGGCCAGGTCGAGAGCGGCGTTGACGTGGTCGTTGTGGCCGTGGGTGAGCAGGACGGCCGCCACCCGGCGCCCGCCCACCGCCTCGACGATGGGCCCGGCGTCGTGGGCGGCGTCGATGACCGCCACCTCCTCGCCGTCCCCCACCAGCCAGATGTTGTTGTCCACCTCCCACTCCTGGCCGTCGAGGGCGAAGATCCCCGAGGTGACGACGTGCTCGACCGTCACGCGGCCGCCTCGTCGAACACGACCACCGACCGCAGCACCTCGCCCCGCTCCATGCGGTGGAACGCCTCTTCCACGCCGTCCAGGGGGATCGTCTCGGTCACGAAGCGGTGGAGGGGGAGGCGGCCCTGGAGGTAGAGGTCGATGAGCATGGGGAAGTCCCGCGACGGCAGGCAGTCGCCGTACCACGAGGGCTTCAGACGGCCGCCCCGGCCGAAGAACTCGATCATGGGAAGGTCGATGCGCACGTCGGGGCTGGGCACGCCCACCTGCACGAGGGTGCCCGCCAGATCGCGGGCGAGGAAGGCCTGCTCCAGGACCTTGGGGTGGCCGACCGCCTCGATGCACACGTCGGCGCCGAAGCCGCCGGTCAGCGTGCGGATGGTCTCCACCGGGTCACGCTCGGAGGCGTCGACGGTGTGGGTGGCCCCGAACTCGCGGGCCCACTCCAGCTTCCGGGCGTCGAGGTCCACGGCGATGATCCTGGCCGCTCCGGCCAGCCGGGCGCCGGCGATGGCGGCGTCGCCGACGCCCCCGCAGCCGAACACGGCGACGGTGTCTCCCCGCGACACCTCGCCGGTGTAGAGGGCGGCGCCGATCCCGGCCATGACCCCGCAGCCCAGCGGCCCCGCCACCTCGGGCGGCGCGGCGGGATCGACGGGCGTGCACTGGCCGGCGGCCACCAGCGTCTTGTCGGCGAAGGCGCCGATGCCGAGGGCGGGGGTCAGGGGCGTGCCGTCGGCCAGGGTCATCTTCTGGGTGGCGTTGAAGGTGGAGAAGCAGTACCAGGGACGGCCCCGCAGGCACGACCGGCACTGCCCGCACACCGCCCGCCAGTTGAGGATCACGAAGTCCCCCACCTCGGGCATCGTGACGCCCGGCCCCACCGCTTCGACGATGCCGGCCGCCTCGTGGCCCAGCAGGAAGGGGTAGTCGTCGTTGATGGCACCTTCCCGGTAGTGCAGGTCGGTGTGGCACACGCCGCACGCCTGGACGCGCACGAGCGCCTCTCCCGGCCCGGGGTCGGGCACCCTGATCGTCTCGATGCCGACCGGCTTGCCCTTTTCCCGGGAGACCACCGCTCGGACTTCCTGCACCATTCGCCGACCTCCTCGTCCTCCGCCAGACACTACGGCGCGCCGTGGGGCCCGACTACGCTGGCTGGCCGTCCGTCGTACCAGGAGGAAGCCTGCATGGCCGTCAGCGCCTACGTGCTCATCCAGACCGAGGTCGGCAAGGCCGCACAGGTCGCCGAGGAGGTCTCGGGGATCGACGGCGTGGTGTCGGCCGAGGACGTGACCGGTCCCTACGACGTGATCGTGCGGGCCGAGGCCGAGACGATGGACGACCTTGGGCGGCTGGTGGTGAGCCGGGTGCAACTCATCGACGGCATCACCCGCACCCTCACCTGCCCCGTCGTCCACCTGTAGTTCCGGCTCGGGAGCGGGTTCAGCCCCGCCCGCGGCCGACGCGGCCCGTGCGGCGGGCCTGGCGGTCGAGGGCGAGCTGCACGAGCCGGTCGAGGAGCTCGGGGTAGGGCACGCCCGACGCCTCCCACATCCGGGGGTACATGGAGATGGGCGTGAACCCGGGGATGGTGTTGACCTCGTTGACGAGCAGGCCCCGGCCATCCTCCTCGTAGAAGAAGTCGACCCGGGCCATGCCCTCGGCCCGAACCGCCCGGAACGTCGCCACCGCCAGCCGCTGCACCTCGGCGGTCACGCCGGGGAGGAGCGGGGCGGGAACGAGCAGCTCGGCCGCACCGTCGACGTACTTGTCCTCGTAGTCGTAGAAGTCACGGCTGGGCACGACCTCGCCCGGGACCGACGCCTGCGGGTCGAGGTCGCCGAGCACGCCGCACTCGATCTCCCGTCCCCGGATCGCCTCCTCGACGATCACCCACTCGTCGTAGTCGGCGGCCTCGGCCACGGCCTTCCGCAGCCCGGCGGCATCGGTCGCCTTCGACACTCCCACCGACGAGCCGAGGTTGGCCGGCTTCACGAACACGGGCCACCCCAGCTCCGCCTCCACCCGGGCGGGCAGGCCGGCGGTCACCTGGTCGTCGCGCACGCCCAGGTAGCGGGGCACGGCCAGCCCGGCCCGCTCCATGAGCTGCTTGGCCACCAGCTTGTCCATGGCCACCGCCGATCCGAGCACGCCCGAGCCGACGTACGGCACCCCGGCCAGCTCGCAGAGGCCCTGCACGGTGCCGTCCTCGCCGAAGGGGCCGTGGAGGAGGGGCAGGACCACGACGGGGGCGGCAGGATCGGTGGCGATGGTCTCGAACGGCTCGAGGCCCGTCCCCCGGGCCTCCAGGGCGGGCGGCAGGGCGTCCACCCCGCCGGCTTGGAGCAGGCGCTGGGCCTCGTCGGCCAGGACCCACCCGCCGTCGTGGGTGATGCCGACGGGCACGACGTCGTAGCGGCGGGGATCGAGGGCCTTCAGCACCGACACGGCGGTGACACACGACACCTCGTGCTCGGCCGACCGCCCGCCGAACAGGACGACCAGGCGGATGCGCCGGCCACCTCCCGGGTCGGTCACGTGCGCACGACCAGCGCCCTCAGCCCCAGGCCCATGATGAACAGGCCGCCCAGGCCGTAGAGCTGGTAGAGGCGGTGCCGCATCTGCTGGCGGTAGGAGTAGAGGATGCCGACGGCGACGATGCCGAGGAACCCGTAGAACATGTGGAAGTCGGGAGCGGGGATCTTCTCCCTGGCCACGAGCCACACTCCCAGGCCCACCTGGGCAAAGACGGCCAGCTCCACCGCCACGGTGAACCACCACAGCGCGGCGTGGCGCAGCGCCGGCCACCGTGCCGCAGCCAGCGCCCACACCCCGGCCAGGCCGTTTCCCACGATGACCACCCAGGCCCACCACTCGTGGACCCCCAGCACGGGGGTGGCGGCGGTCAAAGGCCTTCGAGCAGGTCGTCCGCCGGGGCGGGCCCGGGCGGGACGCAGAGGATGTAGTCCTCCAGGCCGAACGCGGCGCGGAACTGCTCGGGGGCCATGGCCAGGAAGAACGACGTCTCGCTGATCTGGCTGGCGTGGGCGGCCATGGCGAGCCGTTTGCGGTCGACCACCCGAGTGACGTCGACGGTGGTGGTGATGCGCTCCGCCGGCACGCCCAGCTGGAAGTCGTCGGGGTCGAGGTCGCCGGGCATGTCCATCTCGCCCGCCGCCTGGGCCTCCTTGATCAGCCGCAGCATGCGGTCCTTGTCGACCGTGCTCATGAACACCCGGGGCGTACCCGCCAGCTCTGCCGCCCGCATGCCCACCCGGTGGATCTGGATGTGGTCGGGGTGGCCGTAGACGCCGTTCTCGTCGTAGACGGTGAGGACGTCGGCCTGCTCCTCGACCAGGATGTCGGCCAGGCGCCGGGCCGCCTCCTCCACGTCGGCCCGCCAGAAGCAGCCGGGGTGCTCGTTCTCGGGCGTGCCCATCATCCCCGAGTCGACGTAGCCGAGGAACTCCACCCGCTGCACGCCGAGCACCTCGGCGGCGGCGTGCGTCTCCCGGACCCGCCGCTCCCAGAGCTGCTCGCCCGGGTCGAGGTAGTCGTCGGCCACCTCGCCGTTCTCCCCCTTGGTGGCCACCGCCAGCACCACCCGGTGCCCGGCGTCGGCCGCCTTGATCATCGTCCCACCGGTGGCGATCGCCTCGTCGTCGGGATGGGCGTGGAAGAACACGAGCGTGCGCCGCTCCATGCCCGCGGACCCTAGCGGGCGGACGGCCTACCCTTCGGCCGTGGCCCTTCCGGACGGTTTCCGCTTCGGCGTGGCCACCTCCGGCTTCCAGATCGAGGGCGGCTACAACCGGCCCGGCCTCCCGTCCAACAACTGGCTGGACTGGGAGCAGCAGGGCCGGGTGCCCCCCGCCGGCCGGGCCCTCGACTTCTGGAACCGCTACGAGGACGTGCTCGACCGGGCCGTCGCCGCCGGCTGCCGGGCCTTCCGCATGTCGGTCGAGTGGGCCCGCTGCGAGCCGTCCGCCGGGTGCCTCGACGAGGACGCCTTCGCCCGCTACCGGGCCATCCTCGACGCCTGCCAGGCCCGCGACCTCGAGCCGGTCGTCGCCCTCCACCACTTCTCCCACCCCGGCTGGCTCGGCCCCGAGTTCTGGCTGGACATCCGTTCCCCCGACCGCTTCGCGGCGTGGGCGGCGGCCGCCGTGGACCGGTTGGGCGGCTCGTGCCGGCACTGGCTGACGATCAACGAGATCAACGCCGTCCCGTTCCAGACGTGGTTCACCGCCGCCCTGCCGCCCGGGAGGCTGGGGCGCACGGGCGACGTGGTGCGGGCCCTGGGCAACCTGCTCACCGCCCATGTCCTGGCCTACACCGAGGTGCACCGCCGCCAGCCCGAGGCGGTGGTGTCGACCAACAACCACGCCCTGTCGGTGTACGAGCTCGACCGGCTGCTGCTCGACGTGCTGGTCGCCCGCGGCCGGGGCGTCACCCGGGCCGAGTTGGGCGAGTGGCTGGCCGAGCGGCGGCGGGCCTACCACGCCTCCGTCCCGGCCGCCGGCCGGGTGGAGCGGGCGATCAAGACGGTGGCGGCCAGCATCCTCCCCCTCGACAAGGCCCTGCCCCGGGCGGCCAGCGAGGTCTACGCCGGGCCGTACGAGAGGCCGCTCGACGTGGTCCAGGTCAACTACTACGACCCCGTGACCGGTCACCGCCTGCAATGGCCGGGCCGGCACACCGTCGGCGGCCGCACGTGGTCGCCGTTCCGCCAGATCTGGGACGACGAGGTCCGCCCCGAGCGCCTCCCCGCGTACTGCCGGCTCAACGCCGAGCCCGGGC
Source organism: Acidimicrobiia bacterium (assembly GCA_046565765.1). Classification (GTDB taxonomy): domain Bacteria; phylum Actinomycetota; class Acidimicrobiia; order Acidimicrobiales; family AC-14; genus JBFMCT01. The sequence continues at coordinate 40,407 of JBKHXX010000041.1, forward strand.
TCGACCTGTGGGTGGCGGAGAACGGCCTGTGCAACCGGGTCAAGGACGGCCGGGCGCTGCCCCGTCTCGACGGCTGGGACCGGGTTCGCTACCTGCGGGCCAACCTCGCCGCCGTCGGGCGCATGGTCGACGACGGCCTGCCCGTGACCCGCTACTTCCACTGGACGCTGGGCGACAACTACGAGTGGGGCTCCTACGAGCACCGCTTCGGCCTCTACCGCGTCGACCAGAACGGCGATGCCCCGCCCACCTGGCACCGCACCGACGCCTTCGGCGGCGACGCCGCCGGCACCTACCGGCGGCTGGCGGGGGAGATGGCCTGACCCCGACGGTTTTGGGGCGTCCCAACCACGTCAGGCGTGGCTCGGACGCCTCGAAACCGGGCTGGCTACAGCCGGTCGAGGAGCTGGGCCTTCTTGGCCTCGAACTCGGCCTGGGAGATCACGCCCCGCTGGCGCAGCTCCTCCAGCTTCTCCAGCTGCTCGAGCGGAGAGAGCTGCTGGTCGGCGCGGCGACCGGCGATGCGGTCGGCGTCGCGGGCCTGGGCCGCCTCGATCTCGCGGTGGATGATGTTCTGGACCCGCTCCGGGTGGGCGATGTGGTCGAAGGGCTGCTGGCCCCGCTCCCCCGCCGACTCGATGAGCAGGTCGCCCGCGCCCAGCATGCGATGGATGAGGTTGCGGTGGAAGCTCACGTCGTTGAGCCGCTCCAGCGGGATCTCCTGGCCCCGCTTGGTGAAGACCCCGTGGCGGTAGATCAGGCGGTCGGTGGTGACGACGAAGTTGGTCGTGTACCACCGGGCCCAGCGGGCGAAGACCCAGATCAGCGAGATGGCCGCCAGCCCGAGGACGGTGAGCTGGAGCCAGTCGGGCATGTTGCGGGCCAGCACGGCCAGCACCAGCGAGGCGGCCAGGGCGGCCACCGGTCCCCCGAGGAACGACCAGTGCGGCCGCATGTCGAGGACGATCTCCTCGTGCTCGTTGAGGAACTTCCGGGGGAACGCCACGACCGCAGGGTACCGGCCAGGTGGCAGATCGGGGGTCTATGCCGGCGGCCGCCTCACGCCGCCAGAGGCGGCCACTCCGGTCGCCGAGGAAGCTTGTCCGAGGCGAAGCCCTCTACCGGTAGACCTTGCGGCGGAAGACGGCGTCGTGGGAGTCGACGCGGTCGAGGAACAGCAGCCCGTCGAGGTGGTCGATCTCGTGGAGGACGGCACGGGCCTCGAAGGCGTCGGTCCGGAAGGTGCGGACCTCGCCGTCGAGCCCTAGGCCGCGCACCACCACCCGGCCGGCCCGGGCCACGTCGCCGGTGAGGTCGGGGACGCTCAGGCAACCCTCCCGGGCCAGCACGGGCTCGGCCGCCTCGACGATCTGGGGGTCGAACAGCACGACCTCCCCGTGGCAGGTGACCGCCTTGCGGTGGCCGGTCACGTCGACCACGAAGGCCCGCAGCGGCACGCCGATCTGGGGGGCGGCCAGCCCCACGCACGCGGTGCGGGCCCGCATGGTGTCGACCAGGTCGACGGCGAGGGCCCGGGCGTCGTCGTCGACCCGGCCGACCGGCCGCGACGGCACCTTGAGGCGATGGTCGGGCAACACGACGACGGAGCGGACCGCCACCTCGCCTCAGAGGATGTCGGCGTCGGACGGGTGGAGGCTGCACTCGACGCCCAGCTCGCCCGCCAGCTCCCCGAGCCGCCGCTCCAGGTCGGCGGGGTCGACGGCGGGCGGCACGGTGACCTCGAGGACCATGGCGTACACGGGATGCTCGGGGGGCCCTGCCACCCGGGTGGTGAGGTCGCCGATGTTGACCCCCAGGCCGGCCAGCAGGGACGCCACCCCGTGCACGATGCCGGGACGGTCGGCGCCGTAGACCGAGACCGTCCACGGGTCGCCCGCAGGCGGGCCCGCCACCCCCTCGTCGATGGGAAGCACGGTGAGGGCCACGTCGACCGCGGCGGCGGCGGCGTCGAGCGCGCCCCGGAGGGCGGCGGGGTCGCCGCCCGGAGGCGTCTCCACCACCAGCATCATCGTGAAGTGGCCCCGGAGGATGGTCATCGACGTGTCCTCCAGGTTGCAGCCGTGCCCGACGAGCACGCCGGTGACGGCGGCCACGATGCCGGGCCGGTCCGCCCCCACCGCGATGACGACGACGTGGGCCATGCGAGCTGCGGCGCGCCCGGCCTAGGCGAACAGCCGCAGCTGGCAGAGCCGGCCGACGGCGTCGTCCCACGATCGCAGCCGGCGGGCCCGGGCCAGGGCGTAGTCGCGGTTGTAGGGCCGGTCGATCAGCCAGGACTCGCACACCTCGGCCAGCTGGTCGGCCTCGTGGGGGTTGTCTTCGATGGTGACCACCACGCCCAGGCGGGCGGCCACCTGTGACTTGGCGCCCACGGAGGTGTGGTGGACCTCGTCGAGCCGGATGCCCTGGCGCGCCAGCCACCGGCGGGTGATCTGCGCCAGGTGCGGCGGGCGGGCGGTGATGCCCACGGTGCGCCAGCCCGTCTGCTGCAGGCGCTCGACGCCCCACGCCGCCCCCTCGGCCACCGGGGCGCTGTCGTAGAGGGTGGGATCGCCGAACAGCTCGTCGAGGAACGTCTGGAACGGCAACTCCGGGACGCCGATGCGCAGGAGGCGCAGGTCGTAGGTGCGCCACGTGTCGGGATGGCTCGCCACGCCGAACCGCTCGGAGATGCGCGCCGCCACGACGGGGCCGAGGTCGCACACCACGCCGTCGAGATCGAGGCCGATCAGCACGAGGGGCAGGATACCGACGAGGTGTGACAGGGCCGGAACCGGCCGGCGGGGAAAGTCCCTTGACGGCGAGGGTGGCGAGGCGCATCATCAGGTCCGTCGGGAGCGCGAAAGCTCCAGGCTCACGGGTCAGGGGACCACAGGTCACCGCCCGGCGGGCCAGGGAGTTCACGCGCTGCTGGCCACAGGTCGGCCCCGAGAAGTCGGAGAGCTTCGGCTCGATGGCTACTCGGGGCCGTTCCGCGCCCGCCCGGTCACTCGACCATCCACCGTTCTGTCACACCCCGTCGGTACGGTCCAACGGGTCATGGGCGACACCGACCTGTTGGCCGGCCTCAACCCCTCCCAGCGGGAGGCGGTCACCACCGATGCGGCCCCGCTGTGCGTGCTGGCGGGGGCCGGTTCGGGCAAGACGCGGGTGCTCACCCGCCGGATCGCGTGGCGGGTGGCCGCGGGCTCGGCCGACCCGCGCCACGTGCTGGCCCTCACCTTCACCCGCCGCGCCGCGGCCGAGCTGGGCTCCCGGCTCGCGGCGCTGGGCGTGCGCGACCGGGTCGCCGCGGGCACGTTCCACGGCCTCGCCTACGCCCAGTTGCGCAGGCGATGGGGCGATCGGGGCGAGCGCCCGCCCGCCCTGCTGGAGCGCAAGGCCCGCATCCTCGGCCCCCTGCTCCCCCGCCGCGACGGGTCCGGCGTCTCGCCTGCCGACGTGGCCGCCGAGATCGAGTGGGCGAAAGCCCGCATGGTGCCCCCTGCCCGCTATGAGCGAGAGGTGGCGGCCGCCGGTCGCCGGCCCGCCCTGCCCCCGGCGGCGGTGGCGGCCCTGTACCGGCGCTACGAAGAGGAGAAGCACCGCCGGGCGTTGGTCGACTTCGACGACCTCCTGCTGGCCTGCGCGGTCGCCCTCGAGACCGACGCCGAGTTCGCCGCCTCCCAGCGCTGGCGGTTCCGCCACCTCTTCGTCGACGAGTTCCAGGACGTCAACCCCGCCCAGTTCCGGCTCCTCCGAGGCTGGCTCGGGGCCCGGGCCGACATGTTCGTGGTCGGTGACCCCAACCAGGCCATCTACGCCTGGAACGGGGCCGACCCGTCCTACCTCGCCGGCTTCCCCGACCACTTCCCCGGGGCCACGGTCGTCCGCCTCGACGACAACTACCGGTCGTCGCCCCAGGTGTTGGCGGTGGCCAACGCCGTCCTGGCCGGCCGGTCCCGGCTTCGGGCCCACCAACCCGACGGAGCCCTCCCCACCGTCACCTCCTATCCCACCGACCGGGAGGAGGCGGTGGGCACCGCTCGCGCCGCCCGCCGGCGCCACGGGGCGGGCGAGCCGTGGGCGGGCATGGCGGTGCTCACCCGCACCCACGCCCAGCTGGTGCTGTTCGAGGAGGCCTTCCGGGCCGCCGGCATCCCCTTCCGCATCCGGGGCTCGGCCCGCTTCTTGAGCTCACCCGAGATCCGGGCCGCCCTCGATTCCCTCCGCCGCCTCCCTCCGGCCACCCCCATGGAGGAGGCGGTGGCCGATCTGGTCGTCCTGAGCCAGGAGGCGGGGGCCGGCGGCGAGGTCGGCGAGGGGGCGGAACGGGCGGCCAACCTCCAGAACCTGGTGCGGCTGGCGCGTGAGCACGTGGCCGCCGAGCCGGGGTCGGTGGTGGCCGGGTTCCTCGGCTGGCTGTCCGCCACCCTGCGCGACGACGAGCCCGGCGCAGACGGGTGGGCCGACGCCGTCGACCTGGCCACCCTCCACGCGGCCAAGGGTTTGGAGTGGCCGATCGTGTTCATCGCCGGGCTGGAGCAGGGGCTGGTGCCCATCGGCCACGCCGACACGCCCGAGGCCCGGGCCGAGGAGCGGCGCCTCTTGTACGTGGGCCTCACCCGCGCCCGCCGGGAGCTGCACTGCTCGTGGGCCGAGAAGCGCACGTTCGGCGAGCGCGGCGCGTCACGCTCCCCCTCGCCCTACCTCGACGCCGTCGAGTCGGCGATCACGGCCCTCGTGGAAGGCACGCCCGTCGCCGACTGGCGGGAGCACCTGGCCCAGAGCCGGGCCCGGGTGCGGGCGGCGGGCGGCAACGGCTGCGTCGAGGTCGGCCGCAACGCCGATCCCCACGTGCTGGAGGCGTTGAAGAGCTGGCGGGCGGCCACCGCCCGGGCGTCGGGCGTGCCCGCCTACGTGGTCTTTCACGACACCACGCTGGCGGCGCTGGCCGAGGCCCGGCCCCGCGACCGGGCGTCGCTGCTGGCCCTCCCGGGCGTCGGGCCGGTCAAGGTCGACCGCTACGGCGACGAGCTGATCTCCCTGGTGGCGGCGGCGGGCGGTTGACGCCGAGGGCCGACGGCGCGAGAACAGGTCATGAGCTCCTACCTGTGGCCGAGCGAGGACGGTTGGCCCTACCCCGACGCCGAGGCCGAGGTCCCCGACCTCTCGGCCGGGGTCGACGACGACGCACTCCTGCTCAGGATGACCCCCGCCCACCTCTTCGACACCCTGGAGCCGCTCGAGCGCCAGGTCATCACCGCCCACTACGGGCTCAACGGCGCGGCTCCCCGATCGATGAAGGAGCTGCACAACGACCTCGGCCTGAGCCGGGCCGAGGTCCGTGAGGCCCTGGCCGGCGGGCTGGCCAAGCTGCGCACCACCCTGTCGACCTAGCCCCACCCACGCTTCCCGCGTGGTGTCAGTCCTCGAAGTCAACCAGCAGGGGGGCGTGGTCGGACGGCAGCTTGCCCTTGCGCGCGAACCGGTCGATGAGGGCGAACCGGGCCCGGTCGGCCAGCGTCCTGGTGGCCAGCACGAGGTCGATGCGCAGGCCCCGGCCCTGGTGGAAGTCGCCCGCCCGGTAGTCCCACCAGGAGTAGATGCCCGGCTCGGGCCGGCAGGCGCGGAAGACGTCGACCAGCCCCCAGCCGAGCAGGGCCCGGACGGCCTCCCGCTCGGGCGGGCTGATGTGGGTGCCGCCGTGGAGCTTGGTCATGTCCCACACGTCGCGGTCCTCGGGGGCCACGTTGAAGTCACCGCAGATGGCCAGGGGCGCGGAGGCGTCGCAGGACGTTTCCACGTGGCGTCGCAGGCGGTCCAGCCACTGGAGCTTGGACTCGTAGTGCTCCGACCCCACCTGGCGCCCGTTGGGCACGTACACGCTGCCCACCCGCACGCCGCCGCACGTCGCCCACAGCAGGCGGGCCTCCACCACCTCGTCCTCGGCCTGGTCGGAGAACCCCGCCACCACGTCGTCGATCCCCACCCGGCTGAGGATGGCTACCCCGTTCCACTGGCCCTGGCCGCAGTGGACGGCCTCGTACCCGAGGGCCGAGAACGCCATCGCCGGGAAGGCGGCGTCGGCGAACTTGGTCTCCTGCATGCACAGCACGTCGGGCCCGGCGTAGCGAAGCCACTCCTCTACCCGAGGCAGCCGGGCCTTGAGGCTGTTGACGTTCCACGTGGCGATCCGCACCGCGGCCGAGCCTAGGCTCGACCGCCATCGAAGCCGTCGTCTGGAGCGACTTCCTCTGACCGTGGTGCTACGTGGGCCTGGACCGGTCCGCACTGCTGCGCCAGCTGGGTGTGACGGTCGTCAGCCTGCCGCTGGAGATCCATCCCGAGATCCCCGTGGGCGGGGTCTCGCTGTCGGACCGGTGGGGCGCCCGCTACGGCGAAGCCATGGAGATGTACCGCCGGATCGAGGCGCAGTGCGAGGAGGCGGGACTGCCATTCGCCCGGCCCGCCCGGGTTCCCAACACCCGTCGCGCCCTCGAGACGGCGGAGTGGGCGCGCCGCCACGCCCCTGACGCGGCCGTGCCCCTGGAGCGGGCCATGTTCGAGGCCCAGTTCGTCGACCAGCGGCCTCTGGACGACCCCGACGTGGTCGACGACCTTGTGGCCGGGGCCGGGGCCGACGCCGCCGAGGCCCGCCGGGCGGTCGAGGCGGGCGAGATGGCCGACGCCATGACGGCGGCCGCAGCCACCGCCTCGTCCCTCGGCATCAACGCCACGCCCACGTGGATCGTGGGCGGACGGGTGCTCATCCCGGGCGCCGTCCACCGGGACGTATTCCGCTCGGTGGTGGAGCGCCTGTCCTCTTAGGAGGACTCGGGCTGCGGCTCCGGCGCGGCCGCCGCCTTGCGGGACCGGCGGGCCTTCTTGACCGGCTCCGCCGGAGGAGTCGCCGCCTCGACGGCCGCCTCGACGGCCGCCTCGACGGGGGGCTCCGGCGCCTTCTTGGCCGCGGCCCGCTTACGGGTCGCCTTCTTGACCGGCTCCGGCTTGACCGGCTCGGGCTTGACCGGCTCGGGCCGGGGCTCCGCCGCCGGCGCTGCCGCCTTGGGGGACCGGCGGGCCCGGGAGGGCGGTGGTGCCGGCGGCGGGGTTTCTTCGGGGACGGGAGGCGGGGGTGCGGGCGCGGGCGTCGCCAGCTGCTCGTCCACCGCCGCGGCAGCCTTGCGGCTGCGGCGCGGCTTGGTCGGGGCAGGCGCCGCCTCCGCCGGCGGTGGGGCCGGCTCCTCGACAGCCACCGCCCGCTTGCGCGACCGCCGGGCGGGAGCGGGCGGGGCCTCGGCCGCGGGGACGGCGTCCAACTCGGGCTCGGGGGCGACGGCCGCCGCCTTGCGCTTGCGCCCTCGCGGCTGGGCGGGAGCCGGCGACTGCACGGGGGCGGGCGCCTTGCGTGACCGGCGGGCCGCCTTGACCGGCTGCGGCTGCGGCTCCGGCTCCGGCTCGGCCGGGGCCGCCCCGACCGCCTCCGGTGCGGGCACCGGGACCACCTTGGCCGCCGCCTTCTTCCGGCCGCGCCGCTTGGCCGGGGCCGGTTCGGCGTCGGCGACGGCCGCCTCGTCGGCTTCGGCCCGTGCCGCGGGCTCGGCCCGGCGGGAGCGCCGGCCCGCCCCGATGTCGGCCTCGACCGTCTCCTCGGTGGGCACACCGGCCACCCGGGCCACGCCCGGCATGCCCAGCTCGATGCCCCGGCGGGGCGGGTCGAGGGCCTGGACGACGAACGTGCGCACCTCGCCCTTGGTCAGGACCGCCTTGGCCGTGCGGGGGGCGGGCGTGCCCAGGGCGACCAGCGGCACGTAGCAGCGGGCGTCGCCCACCATGACGAACGCCCCGTGGGACGTGAAGCTGTCCACCTCGCCCTCCACCTCGGTGCCCAGGGGGTGGTCGGCGATGAACTGGATGAAGGGAAGCGGGTCGTTGACCGACCCCACCGGCTTGCTGCGCCGCCGGCGGGCCCGCTTGCCCGCCCTCGCCTCGGCGTCGCCCTCGGCTGCCGTCGCGTCGTCGTCGGGGTGGATGGCCTCGGCCGTGGCCTCGGCGATGGCCACCGCCACCGGTCCCTCGGCCACGGTGGCCCGCTTGAGCGACGCCTTCTGGGCCTTGCGGGCCTGGCGGATCGCCTCACGGCTGCGGGGCCCCCGCACGGGCGCCCGGGGGGTGAAGATCCAGCCCACGCCGGGGACCGGCTTGCCGCCGATGAGCCGGCCCTCGTCGAAGAGCCACGGGTACTCGGCGTGGAACTCCTGGAACGAGTCGTTGGACAGCACCACCGCATCGGTGCGGTCGGCGATCTGGAGGAGGAACTTGTCGCCCCGGCCGATGGCGCCCGCAGGCGGCGAGACGATCTCCCCGGCCGCCTCCGCCTGCTCGTACTCCGACCGCTCCGGCTCGTCGATCCGGTAGCCGAACGAGGCGTCCACGACCACGATGACCTGCTCGGCCGGCCGTTCGAGCATGAAGGCCCGCACCGCCTCGTCCAGCTGGGCCAGGCTCGGCATCGAGCGCCCTTCGGTGGCGATGTTGGACCCGTCCACGACGACGTAGCGGTCAGGCATGACGGTGCTCAGTCAACCACTCCGCGTCGCCCGCGGCGCGTATGGGTGGCTCCGGAGGGACCGATCGCCTGCATGGCCGAAGGCGGGAACTGCGCCGATACTGGTTGTCGTGAGCAGTCCCCTCCCGAACTGGTACCCCGACCCGTCCGGGGCAGCCGATCTCCGCTACTGGGACGGCGGGGAGTGGACCCGCAACGTGGTGGTGGCGGGCGAGGTGACCGAGCGGGCCATGCCGTGGCCGCCGGTGACCGACGCCACCGAGCCTCCCGACGAGCGGGCCCACCTCCCGGGCCGGGCCTCGCTGTACGGGCTGGGCGGCTTCGTCCTCGGCATGGCCCTGGCCCTGGGCTTGTCGGTGGCCGGCATTCTCCTCGACTTCCCCGAGATCGCGGTCCTGCTGCTGAACCTGGGCGGGCTGTGGTCGGGCCTCCTGGGCGCCTGCTGGATGGCCAGCCGCCGTTACGGCACCGGCAGCCTCCGCCGGGACTACGGCCTCCGCATCCAGGGGCACGACCTGGGGCGGGGCCTGGGGATGTCGATCGCCGCCCGGCTGGCGGCCGGGATCGTGATCCTGCCATTCGTGGCCGTCGACGAACGGCTGGCAGGCGACAACTCCGAGGTGTTCGGCGACGTCGGCTACAGCGCCCTCACCTTCGCCATCTTCGCCGTCGTCGTGACGTTGGGCGCTCCGCTGGTGGAAGAGCTGTTCTTCCGGGGCCTCCTCCTGCGGTCGCTGACGACCAGGTTCGGCCCGATCCCGGCCTTGCTCCTCCAGGCCGCCCTCTTCGCCCTCGCCCACTTCAGCCCTACCCTCGGCCTGAAGAACGTGTCGGTGATGGCGGTCATCGGGACGGCCGGTGTGGTCTTCGGCATCACCGCTCGCCGCTGGCGCGTGGGCACGTCGGTGGTGGCCCATGGCGCCTTCAACCTCATCTCGGTGGCCGCCCTGGGCTTCGCCACCTTCTGACCCACCCCCGCGGGGGACGGGGTCAGGCCGGCCGCACCGCCCGTTCGACCAGGACCCGCTGCTCGGTGGCGTGGACGGTCTGGCTGCCGGTGGCGGGGCTGGGGGCGGCGGCCCGGCTGACGTGGCGGAGCTGAAGGCGGTCCCGTAGCAGGCGGTGCAACCGCTCGTGGACGAACCGCCACGGCCCCATGTTCTCCGGCTCCTCCTGGAGCCAGACCGCCTCGGTGGCCGACGGGTACCGCTCCAGGGTCTCCAGCAGCGCCGCCTCCGGCCACGGGTACAGCTGCTCGACGCGGACCACCGCAACAGGGGCTCCCGACCGGTCCCGCTCGGCCATGGCGTCGTAGGCCACCTTGCCGGAGGCGAGGACGACGCGCCGCACCGAGGCGGGGTCGCGCCCCGCAGCGGCGTCGTCGAGCACCTCCCGGAAGACGCCCCCGGTGAGGTCGCCCACCGGCGAGCGGGCGTGATGGGCCCGCAGCAGCGACTTCGGGGTGAACACGATCAGCGGCTTGGGGCGGGCCCGCCGCACCTGGCGCCGCAGCAGATGGAAGTACTGCGCGGCGGTGGTGGGGTTGGCGGCCTGGATGTTGTCCTGGGCACAGAGGGTGAGGAACCGCTCGATGCGGGCCGAGGAGTGCTCCGGGCCCTGGCCCTCGTACCCGTGCGGGAGCAGCATCACGAGCCCCGACGCCTGCCCCCACTTGTCCTCGGCGGCGGTGACGAACTGGTCGATCACCACCTGGGCGCCGTTGGCGAAGTCGCCGAACTGGGCCTCCCAGGCCACCAGCGCGTCGCGGTGCACGACCGAGTAGCCGTACTCGAAGCCCAGCGCCGCGTACTCCGACAGCAGGGAGTCGTAGACCCAGAACTTGCCCTGCTCCTTGCCCAGGTGGGCCAGCGGCGCCCACTCCTGGCCCGTCTCGTAGTCGACCAGCACGGAATGGCGCTGCGAGAACGTGCCCCGGCGGGTGTCCTGGCCGGTCAGGCGGACGTCGGTGCCCTCCAGCAGCAGCGACCCGAAGGCCAGGGCCTCGGCCAGGGCCCAGTCCACCTCGCCGCCGGCGTAGACGTGGAGGCGGGCGGCCAGCTGCCTGGCCAGCTTGGGATGGATGGTGAAGCCCTCGGGGGTCTCGTGCAGCACGTCGACGATGCCGTCGAGGGTGGCCTGGTCGACGCCCGTCCCGGCCGGCGCGGGCACCGCCCCGTTCCCGTTGGCGTCGCCGCCGCCCTCGTCGGCCAGCGGCGCGGTGCGCACCTCGGGCGGGTGGGGCGGCTCCGAGGCCCGGGTCTCCTCGAAGGCCTGCTGCATCTTGGCCAGGAAGTCCTCGAGGGCCCGCTCCGCCTCCTCCATGGTGAGGTCGCCGCGGCGTACGAGGGTCTCGGTGTACAGCTTGCGCACCGACCGGCGGGCCTCGATCCGCTTGTACATCTGGGGCTGGGTGTACGACGGGTCGTCGCCCTCGTTGTGGCCGTGCCGCCGGTAGCAGACCATGTCGATCACGACGTCCTTGTGGAACGCCTGGCGGAAGCCGAACGCCAGCCGGGCGACCCGCACGCACGCCTCGGGGTCGTCGCCGTTCACGTGGAAGATCGGCGCCTGGACCATCTTGGCCACGTCGGTCGGGTACACCGACGACCGGGCCTCGGCCGGGGCGGTGGTGAACCCCAGCTGGTTGTTGACGACCACGTGGATCGTGCCGCCCACCCGGTACCCGCGCAGGGCGGACAGGTTGAGGGTCTCGGCCACCACCCCCTGGCCGGCGAAGGCGGCGTCGCCGTGGAGCACCACGGGCAGCACGGAGAAGGCCTCGGGGTTGTCGATGAGGTCTTGCTTGGCACGCACCATCCCCTCGACGACGGGGTCGACGGCCTCCAGGTGGGACGGGTTGGAGGCCAGGGTGACGGGCAGGGGGATGCCGGCACGGCCCACGAACTTGCCCGAGGCCCCGAGGTGGTACTTCACGTCGCCCGAGCCCTGCGTGGTGGCCGGGTCGAGGTCGCCCTCGAACTCCCGGAAGATCTTCCGAACCGACTTGCCGACGATGTTGGACAGCACGTTCAGCCGGCCGCGGTGGGCCATGCCCAGCACGGCCTCCTGCACGCCCGCCCGGGCCGCGCAGTCGAGCAGCTCGTCGACCAGGCAGATCGCGCTCTCGGCGCCTTCCAGGCCGAAGCGCTTGTGGCCCGTGTACTTCGTGTGCAGGAACCGCTCGAACGCCTCGGCCGCGTTCAGCCGGTCGAGGACGTGGCGCTGCTCCTCGGGCGCCAGGCTGGGGTGGACGCCCTCGACCTGCTGCTGGATCCACCGCTTCTGGTCGGGCTCCTGGATGTGCATGTACTCCACGCCGATCCGCCGGCAGTAGGCGTCGCGCAGCACCCCCAGCACGTCGCCCAGGCGCATCCAGTCCTCGCCCCCCACCCCGTCGACGAAGAACTCCCGCTCGAGGTCCCAGATGGTGAGGCCGTAGGTGGCGGGGTCGAGCTCGGGATGGGTGCGCGGCTCCTTCAGGCCGAGCGGGTCGAGGTCGGCGATCAGGTGGCCCCGAACCCGGTACATGTTGATCAGCGTCTGGACGTGGACCTGCTTGGCCCGGGCCGCCTCGTCGTGGGGCCGGGGGTTGCGGTCGGGCCGCCACTTGACCGGCTCGTAGGGGACGTTCACCGACCGGAACACGTCGCCGTAGAAGTCGTCGGCGCCCAGCAGCAGCTCGTGCATCCGCTTGAGGAACAGGCCCGACTCGGCGCCCTGGATGATGCGGTGGTCGTAGGTGGACGTGAGGGTCAGCACCTTGGACACGCCCAGCTCGGCCAGCACGTTGGGGTCGGCGCCCTGGAACTCGGCCGGGTACTCCAGCGCCCCCACCCCCACGATCACGCCCTGGCCCGGCATCAGGCGGGGCACGGAGTGGACCGTCCCCAGGGTCCCGGGGTTGGTGAGGGTCATCGTCACGCCCGAGAAGTCGGCGGGGCCGATCTTGTTGGTGCGGACCCGGCGGATGATCTCCTCGTAGGCGGCGTGGAAGGCGCGGAAATCGAGGGTGTCGGCGTCTCGGATGCAGGGGACGAGCAGCGTGCGGCTGCCGTCGGGCTTGGGGACGTCGACGGCCAGGCCCAGCCCGACGTGGGGGTGGCGCACCACCCGCGCCTCGTCGGCCGACTTGGCGAACGACGCGTTCATGGCCGGCACGGCCGCCACCGCCCGCACCACCGCGTAGCCGATGAGGTGGGTGAAGCTGACCTTGCCGCCCCCCGTGCGGCCCAGGTAGCCGTTGAGGACCTTGCGGTTGACCTCCAGCAGGCGGGCCGGCACGACCCGGGTGCTGGTGGCGGTGGGGATGGCGAGGCTCGCCTCCATGTTGACGGCCAGGCGGGCGGCCGCCCCCCGCAGCACCTGCCCGTCGGCCGGCGGCGCTCCCGCCGCGACCCCCGCCGGTGCCGCCTCGGCCGGCGGCGGGCTGGCCGGGGCCGCGGGAGGCGTGGGGCGGGCGGCGACCGACGCGGGGCCACGGCCGTTGTCGGGGCGGTAGCCCTCGAAGAAATCCCGCCAGCTGGCCGACACCGAGCCAGGGTCGGCCCGGTAGCGCTCGTACATCTCGTCGACCAGCCACGCGTTCGGACCGAACGCGGTGCCGATCGACGGCTGATCCGTCATCTCCACCAACTGTACCGAGGCGCTCCCGCTTGCCTGCCGACCCCGGTGGCCTCGCCTTCCGCTACCGTCTTCGCCCATGCCGGGGAGCCTTGCCGCCGGCCAGCTGGTCGACGAGCGCTACGCCCTCGATGAGCCCCTCGGGGAGGACTCGCTGGGCACGGTGTGGCGCGCCTACGACCGCGGCCTCGAACGTCAGGTGGTCGTGCGCGACGTCCACTTCCCGGGCGGGTTGTTCCAGGCGGAGCCTGCCCGGCTGCAGGAGGCGCTGACCGCGGCGCGCATTGCCATCCGACTCGACCACCCCGGCGCGGTCCACGTCTACGACGCCTTCGTCGTCGGCGACCACCTGGTGGTCGTCACCGAGCTGGTCACCGGCCGCAGCCTGGCGTCGATGGTCGAGCGGAAGGGGGCGCAGCCGGTCAAGCGGGTGGCCGCCATCGGCCTCGACCTGCTGGCGCCGCTCGAGGCCCTCCACCGGATGGGCCTGGCCCACGGCACCCTGGCTCCCACGGGCGTGGTGGTGCCCGAACGGGGCCGCGCCCGGCTCACCGAGTTGGGGCTCGCCCCCTCGTTCCGGGACGACGCCAGCCTGGACTGGGCGCGGGAGGCGGGCACACCGTCGTGCCTGGCCCCTGAGCAGGTACGGCTGGAAGGCACCAGCCCGGCGGCCGACATGTGGGCCTTCGGAGCGACCCTCTACTACGCGGTCGAGGGGGCGCACGCCTTCCCGTCGGCGGAAGCGGTCGGCACAGAACCGCCCCGGCCGCCGTCACGCGCCGGCGCCCTGTGGCCCGTCCTGGAGCGGTTGCTGGTGAAACAGCCCGCCGACCGGCCGTCCCCCGAGGACCTGCGGGCCGACCTGGCTGCCATCGCCGGCGTCCCGCCCGGCGGCACCGAGGAGCCTGAAGGCCGGCGCAGCCGCCGGGACCGCCGACGGGGAGCAGCCCCCGAGCCGCTCCCCACCGACGGCGGCCCCGCCGAGGACCGTGCCCACGACTGGGGCGCGGTCGTGGCCCGGGAGGCCGAGCAGGAGCCGGCGTGGCAGGACTGGTCCCCGGGCGAGGGCCCCGTCGCCTCCGACGTTTGGCTGCCCGGCACCGACCTCGACGAGCCCACCCGGCCCGTCGCCCCGGTGGCGAGCGGGCCGCGGTTCCGATCCCCCGCCGACGAGGCCGCCACCTGGGGCCCGCCCGAGGGTGACGAGGCAGCCGGTGACGGGCCCGCCCTCGTGCTCGTGCCGCCGCCCAACGTGGACGCCGTACCGGTGGCCGAGGAGCCCGATCCCGATCCGGCCGCGCCCGTCGAGGTCCAGGTCGAGGAGGAGCCCCGGCGGTACCGCTCCAGCCCGTCGTGGCCGCCAGCCGACTCCCGCAAGGGGCCCCTCGTGGTGGGCCTGTGCTTCCTCGTCATGGTCGTGCTGGTGGCGCTGCTGGTCACCAACGGCCGGATCGGAGGCGGTGAGGGGTCGGGCACGACGGTTCCCGTGGCCCAGCGGCCGGTCCTGGCCACCGACCCGGCGTCGGTGCCGCGGGACTGGGTCACCTACCGGCACGCCCGCGCCGACATGGGCATCTCCTACCCCCCCTCGTGGGTCGTGGCCGAAGAGGGCGACGCGGTGGTGCTGCGAGACCCCGCGTCCACGGCCGAGCTGCGCATCCACTACGAACGGTCCCCCGACGAGGACCCCCACGACGCGCTGCTCGACCAGGAGCGCGACTTCGCCGCCCGCCACGGCCAGAACTACAGGCGCCTCCAGCTGAGCCCGGCCAACTTCCTCGACCGGGCGGCCGCCCTGTGGGAGTACACCTACGCCGAGGGGCCCACCGCCCTCCACGCCGTCGAGCTCAACTTCCACAGCGACGACACGGCCCTGATGCTCACGTTCCGGGCGCCCGCCGCCACGTGGGAGTCGATGCTCCCGGTCTTCCACCGCTTCCTCAGCTCCGTCCGCCCTCCCGGCTAGGCGCTGGCGAAGAGCCATCCACAACTTGTTGTCGATGGCAAGCGCTCGCTAACCCCTTGGCAGCAGGGTCGGCCGCCGGCGCGACGGGACCGGCCGGAAGAACGGAGTTCGCGCGCTCCGCGGTGGCGCAGGAGGAAGGACGCGGAAAGGCCGGGGCGGGGGTGCACGGCGGACGCACCCCGAGCCCCGGCGACACGAACGATCACACGCGGAGTGGTCGCCCGTCAAGTTCAGAGGCCACTTTCCGCAAGATTTTCCGGCCCGGGACTCAGGGGCCGGACGGGCTGTGCCGATACCTCTTCCATGACGATTGCGCAGCGACCCATGACGAGCCGGGCGGTCGTCCGGCTCATCGAAGCCGGCAACTCCGCGGTCTGCGCGGCGTGCGGCCGACCCGTGAAGTTCTCGGCCAAGGCGCGGTTGCAGCAGGTCATCGCCAACGTCTACGTCGACTCCGTCTGGGACCGGGTCGAGCACTACCACCCCGAGTGCTACGACGCCGCCGGGCAGCCCTATGGCAGCGCTGCCTGACATCCTGCGTCCCGCCTGATCCCAGACGAGCCGGCGTCGTTGCCCCCGCGCCCGCGTACCCTTGAGGCGTGGCCGAGCCCGAGTTGTTCCAGGTGGCCGATGTGGGGCGGCGGACCGGCCTCACCCGCAAGGCCCTCCGCCTCTACGAGAGCATGGGGCTGGTCGAGCCGGTCGAGCGCACCGACGCCGGCTACCGCCTCTACGACCAGGAGGCGTTGCGGCGGATCGAGCTGATCAACCGGGCCAAGGTGCTGGGGTTGACGCTGGCCGAGACCAAGGAGTTCCTCCACGTCGCCGAGGGTTGCTGCGGCGACAACCACCCCCAGCTGGCCGGCCTCGTCGAGCGCAAGCTGGCAGAGACCGAGCGGCGGATCACCGAGCTCGCCACCCTCCGCCAGACGCTGGAGGACGTGCTGGAGCGGCTCGCCCGCAACGAGGGCGTCCACCGCTGCGAGGAGGCGCTCTGCACCTGCCAGCGGCCCCTGACCATCGGCTCCAAGCGCCCGCCGGCGACGAGCTAGAAGACGGTGGTGGTGGCGGCCGCCAGCGCCTGCTGGACGGCCTCCCACAGGGCGTGGACGAGCGAGGCCTGCGCCTCCTGGATGCGGTGGACGCTTTGGGAGCGGGCCACCAGGCAGTACTGCACCGAGGGGTCGGCGGCCATGCGCCCGCCGTCGTAGCCGGAGAGGCCCACGGTGAGCATCCCCTGCTTGCGGGCCTCGCCGAAGGCCATCAGGAGGTTCTCGGAGTTGCCGCTGGTGGAGAAGCCGATGGCGATGTCACCGGAGCGCCCGTGCGCGATGAGCTGGCGGGAGAACACCACGTCGAACCCCACGTCGTTGGACAGGGCGGTGAGCACGGCGTGGTCCTCGACCAGCGAGCGGGCCGGAAGGGGCGTGCCCCAGGGCGGGGCGGTGTAGAGCTGGGCCACCCCGTCGGCGTCGGTGGCGCTGCCGCCGTTCCCGAAGGCGAACAGCCGGCCCCCGGCCGCGAACCGCTCGGCCATGGCCGCCGCCACGTCGCGGATCATCGGGTCGGACTGCTCGAGCGTGCGCAGGCGCAGGGCGGTGCTCTCCGTCCACTTGTTGCGGGCCGACGTGGCGAGGTCGGTGAGCAGCGAGCCCGAGTCGGTCTCGTCCCCTTCGATGAAGGGGTAGAGGAAGTCGGACCCGCTCATAGCAGCGCCTCGCCGGCCTGGATGGCGAACCCGGCGTGCACGAGCACCAGGTCGCCGGGGGACGGCGTGTCGACCAGCGAGAGGTCGATGCGCTCCTGGCCCTCGGCGGTGCGGACGACGGCCTCGTCGCCCTCCACCAGCACCACTTCGGCCAGCCGCCCCTCGTCGGAGCAGGTGATGCACACCTCTTCGTTGCACTCGGCCGTGTCCTGCTGCTTGAGGAGGCCGGGGTGCTCGAAGCAGACGTGGGTGAGCTCCCAGAGCATGTGGTAGAGCCGCACGAACTGCTCGGATGCGGCAAGCCCGTCGTCGGTGTCGAGCCAGACCACGTGGTCGGCGGCTCCGGCGCGAGGACGCGGCCCGTGCCCGATCCAGATGGTCTCGACTCCCCAGGCCTGGCCCCGGCGCATGGCGTCGGCCACCTCCCGGTCGTCGGCCGGGGCCAGGGCCAGCACCATGTCGCCGGGACGCACGGAGGCGCGCAGGGTGGCGACCAGGTCGGCGCCGGCGGGCACGGTCAGGGCGGCCAGGGCCCGCTTGCCCATGATCACGGGGTGCACGAACTCCACCGCCACGTGGTGGGCGTGGAACGGCCAGCACGGCGACGCGCACCACAGCGTGGCGCCGTGGACGTTGTAGCGGCGGGCCATGGCGAAGGCGGCCCGGGCCAGGTCGTCGGCCACGCCGCCCAGCTCCGCGGAGCCGGCGGGGACCTCGGCGGACGTGACGGTGCTCATCGGAGGACGGGGGGGACCGCCGCGGGCGAGGTGCCATGGGGAGACGGCATGGGGGCTCCCTCCACGTAGGTGTGTCGAACACTGGTATTCTCTCACCGAGGGAAGAAGTACCGGGACGGGCCTTCTCCCGGCCTCCCTCTCCGCCTTGCGAACCCCGGCTCGGCGAAGAAGCTCCGAACTTTCACCTGAGATCGTTCGCAGCTAGGTGTAACCTGACACCTAGAACGCTTTCATCTAAGTGTTCGAAACACCTACCCGACCCTTTAGCGCAACGCGAGGTGGAGCCAACCCAATGGCTACCGGAAGCTCTGGAAGAGGACGTTCGACGACGCGGCAGGCCAGCCCGGTGCCCGCCAACAACCCCTCGAGTGGCGGCAGCACCAGCGTGATGCCGGCCGGCGGCCAGTATCTCGACTGGCGCCAGAACCCGCTGGACCCGATGGCTCCCATCGGCGTGCGCTCCCGGGCGGTCGAGCCCGACACGTCGAAGATCCGTCTCGGCCCGCTGGAGAAGATCTACCTGATCTGGATGGTCGGGGCCTCGTGTGACGGCTGCTCCGTCGCCGCCACCGGCGCCACCCACCCCCGGGTGGAGCACCTGCTGGCCGGCATCGTCCCGGGCCTGCCCCGGGTGGAGCTGATCCACACCGTCGTCGCCGTCGAGTGCGGAGCGGAGTGGACCCAGAACCTGTTCATGGCCGAGCGGGGCGAGCTCGACGCCCCCTACGTGATCTGCTGGGAGGGCTCCGTCATGGACGAGTCCATCGCCGGCGAGGGCTACTGGATGGGCCTCGGTGAGGACCCCCAGACGGGCCGCCAGATCACGTCGCTGGAGTGGCTCGACCGCC
>JBKHXX010000042.1:0-23681 GCA_046565765.1 Acidimicrobiia bacterium
GCATGGCCCGGTGGATCTCCCACAGCGACGTGGTGATGCCCGTGTCCTTGTTGGAGTCGGAGTAGCCGAGCATCACCTCCTGCACGTTGCCCCGCAGGGTGACGATGCGGCGGTAGCCGGGGTCGGACAGCAGGTCGTCGACGATGGCGCCTGCCGCCCGCAGCTCGTCGACGGTCTCCAGCAGGGGGACGAAGCCGATGCGGGCGACGTCGGTGGTGAGGTCGACGAGCCCCGCCTCGCGGGCCAGCACGGCCGCGCCCAGCACGTCGTCCACGCCCTTGCACATGGAGATGACGTAGCTCTCGATGGTGTCGTCGCCGTAGACGTCCAGGGCGGAACGGATGGTGCGGAACAGCTCCAGCATGTCGGCCGCGTCGCCGCTGAGGCGGGTGGCCGGCGAGGTGAGCGGGCGGGGCGTGCCCAGCTCGGCGGAGAGGAGGGCGCGCCGCTCGGGCCGGGACAGGCTCTCGTAGGTCGTGTCCCAGGCCTCCACCCGGTCGAACAGCACGGCGAGGGCCCGGTGCAGCCGCTCGGCGTGCTCGCGGATGTCCATGGTGGCCAGGGCCATGCCCGACGCCGCCGCCACCCGCATGAGCCGGTCGACGGTGCCCTCGGCGACGAGCCCGCCCTGGTTCTCGAGCAGCGACGAGCGCATGAGCTCCAGGTCGTCGAGCAGCTCGTCGACGGTGGCGTACTCGGTGCCGGGGCGGGGAGCCGCCCCCTCCCGCACGCGCCGGCGGGTGTTGGCCAGGCGCTGGATCATGTAGGAGCACTTGAGGCGGTAGGGCTCCTCGGCGTTGAGCGCCCCCCACCGGGCGTAGACGTCGGGCAGCACGGCCCGGTCGTGGACCAGGCTGGCCCGCAGGGCCGGGGAGATGCCCACGACCTGGGTGGACGTGCTCAGGGCCGTGACCAGCCGCTGGACCCCGGCGGTGAGGATGCGCAGCGCCGCCTCCCGCAGGCTGCGTAGCACGTCCATGGTCACCTCGGGGGTGACGTTGGGGTTGCCGTCGCGGTCCCCGCCCACCCACGTGCCGAACCGCACCGGCCGGGCCCGGGGCGGGAGGCTGACGCCCAGGCGGGACACGTGGTCGGCCAGATCGTCGAGCAGGTCGGGGAGGACGTCGCCGTACAGCTCCTCCAGGTAGAAGATGACGGACCGGGCCTCCTCGGCCGGCGTGGGACGGTTGCGGCGGAGCTCGTCGGTCTGCCAGATGAGGTCGACGACCTCGGCCATCTCCCGCTCGGCCCGGCGGCGGTCGTCGCTGCTGGACCGGGGGTGGGTGCGGACGTCGAGCAGCTCGGCGATGCGGCGGCGCTTGGTCAGCAGCGACTGGCGCACCGCCTCGGTGGGGTGGGCGGTGAGCACGGGGCGCAGCTCGAGGTGGGACAGGACCCGCTCCAGCTCGGCTCGGGGGAAGCCGGCGCCGGCGATCTGGTCGACCACGCCGCCGAACGGCCCGTCCTCCCCCATGGCCTCCACCGCCTCCAGGGGCTCGTCCGCCCGGTGGGTCTGCTCGGCGATGTTGGCCAGGTGGAAGAAGGCGGAGAAGGCCCTCACCAACAGGGTGGCGGTGGCCAGGTCGACACTCGAGAGCAGGCGGTCGAGGTCGTCGGCGGTGGTCGGCGAGGTGTCGTCGCGGGTGGCCCGGCTGAGCCTGCGGACCTGCTCCACCAGGTCGAACACGTCCTGGCCCTCGTGGCGGCGGAGGCTGTCCCCCAGGAGCCCACCGAGGAAGCGGATGTCGCGCGCCAGCGCCGCGCCGCGGATGGAGGCGGCCTCGGGCGGCAGGTCCGCCTCTTCGAGGCGCGGCTGGGCGACTTCGGTCATGGCGCCCAGAGCCTAGGGCGCGGGTTGGTTACAGGAGCTTGAAACTGGAGGCGATGTAGGCGAACACCGACTCGTTGGCCCCGGGGTCGGTGGTCGAAAGCTGGACCGAGTAGGCGCGGCCGTCGTGGGCGACGAGGTACGAGGACCGGCTGGCGAGGGTCGAGCCCGGAGTCGGGCTGGACGGGAAGCGGTAGGTCAGGCGGATGCCGGGCTGGCCGCCGACGGTGGTCGGCGTCTGGGCGAAGTCCACCCCGCCCTCGGCCGTGAGCTGCCCGATGAGCCGCTCCACCCGCTCCGCCACCGTGCCGTCGGCGGTGCCGACCGAGACGCGCAGCGACCCCTCGGTGGCGCGCTGCTTGGCGTAGGAGAGGGTGGTGTCGGTGTTGTCGGCCGCCGCCTGCCAGTCGACGGGGACCTCGATGGAGTAGCCCTGCTCGGGCTTGTTGACGAGCCGGTACCCGGGGGTGGCGCCGTCGGCGGGCTGCTCGATCTCGGCGTCGTCGACCGGGCCGCTCTCCTCGTCGCTGCCGCCGGAGACGGCCCGGACGGCGAGGAAGGCCAGGAGCAGCCCGACGAGGGCGACGGGGACGATCACCGGCCAGCGGGGCCCGCCGATCTTGACGCTGACACCCTCGGCGCATTTGGGGCAGCGCAGGCCCACGGCGGTGCGGACGTAGCACTTGGGGCAGATGGGGGTGCCGCAGGTGACGCACGTGAGCGGCGTCTCGACCTTGTGACGGGGGCAGGTGAGGGTGGGCGCTCCGGCACTCACGCCGGACCCGGGCTCGCTCATCCCCCCGAACCTAACCCTGCCGGGGAACCGCTGCCCGGCGTGGCGGCTGGTAAGAAGGGCGGATCGACCGCCGGAGCGACCGTCCCCGCATCCTCGCCATCGTCCTTGCCGGCGGCGCCGGGTCCCGCATGGGCGCGCTCACCGAACGCCGGGCCAAGCCGGCCCTGCCCTTCGCCGGCCACCACCGCCTCATCGACTTCGTGCTCAGCAACTGCACGAACAGCGGCATCGCCGACGTGTGGGTCATCGAGCAGTTCCTCCCCCACTCGCTGGAGGACCACCTGGCCAACGGCCGGCCCTGGGACCTCGACCGCACCCGGGGCGGCCTCCTCACCCTCCACCCCTTCAGCGGCGGGGAGGAGGGTGGGTTCCACCAGGGCAACGCCGACGCCCTGTGGCGCCACCGCCGCCTGATCGAGGAGTTCGGCGCCGACGTGGTGGTCGTCCTCAGCGCCGACGCCGTCTACAGCCTCGACTACCGGCTGGTGGTGGACCGGCACCTGGAGGTGGGCGCGGACGTGACCATGGTCACCACCCGCGTCTCCGAGGACGCCGGCCGCTTCGGCGTGGTGGAGGTCGACGAGGAGGGGGGCGGCCGCGTGGTGGGCTTCGCCTACAAGCCCGACTCGCCGTCCTCGGACCTGGTGACGACCGAGGTCTTCGCCTACCGGCCCGGCGTGCTGCTGTCCACGTTGGACGAGCTGGCCGGAGACGACGGCGGGCTGGAGGACTTCGGGGACCAGCTGCTGCCGCGGCTGGTGGACGGCGGGAAGGCGTGGGAGTACCGCCTCGACGCCTACTGGCGGGACGTGGGCACCCCCCAGAGCTACTGGGAGGCCCACCAAGACGTGCTGGCGGGGCGGACGCCCGGGTTCGACCTCGACGACCGGTCGTGGCCGGTTCGCACCACCGCAGGCCACCGCCCGCCCGCGTGGGTGGCCGGCTCGGCCTCGGTCGTCGACTCCCTGCTGTCCCCCGCCTGCCGGGTGGAGGGACGGGTGGTGGGAAGCGTGCTGTCCCCCGGCGTGGTGGTCGAGGAGGGGGCGGTGGTGGAGCGGTCGGTCCTGCTGCACGGGGCGGTGGTGCGGGCCGGGGCCCGGGTGGAGCAGGCGATCGTCGACACCGGCTTCGAGGTGGCCGCCGGCCAAGTCGTCCGCAGCGACGACCCCGACGAGCCGGTGGCGGTGGCCAGCCGGGGCGGCCCCGAATAGCGTCGCCCGCCGTGCCCGATCGCCCGACTGAAGCTGCTGCTGCCGGGGCCGAGCCGGCCGCCGAGCCCGCCGCGGAGATGCCGGTCTGGGAGCAGCGCTTCCGGGCCCCCGCCATCGGGTTCCCCCAGTGGGCCCGCGACGCCCCCGACCGGCTGGCGGTGGCGTCCAACTCGAGCGGGGCGTGGCAGGTCTACGCGTGGGACCGGGTGGCCGGCACCCGTCGCCAGGTGACCGACGACCCCATCGGCGTGCCGGGCGGGGCCATGACCCCCGATGGCGAGCACGTGCTGTGGTTCGAGGACACCACCGGCGACGAGGTCGGGCGGTGGGTGGTCGAGCCGTTCTCCGGGGACGCGTCGAAGCGGCGGCCGCTGGTGGAGGGCATTGCGGACGCGTGGAGCGCGGGGCTGGCCCTGGGCGACGGCATCGTGGTGGTGGGCACGGCCGACGACAGCGGGTTCGCGGTGCGGGTGGCCGAGGGCGGCGGGCCGGCCCGGGTGCTGCACTCGCACCCGGAGACGGTCGACGTGGCCGGCCTGTCCCGCGACGGGCGGCTGCTGGCCATCCACCACGCCGAGCACGGCGACAACATCCACCTGGCCGTGCGGGTGCTCGACCCCCGGACGGGCGACGTGGTGGGCGAGCAGTGGGACGGCGACGGGTTGGGCCTGTCGGTGGCGGGATGGTCACGGGTGCCCGGTGACCAGCGGGTTGCGCTGGTGCACGAGCGGGAGGGCGTCGACCGGCCCGCGGTGTGGAACGTCGCCACCGGCGAGCGGCGGGACCTGCCCGTCGACCTGCCCGGCGACGTCAGCGTGGCCGGGTGGTGGCCGAACGGCGCCGCCCTGCTCGTCGTCCACGAGTTCGAGGGCCGGGACCGGCTGTACCGGCTGCACCTGGAGACGGAGGCCCTCCTGCCGCTGACCCACCCGGTGGGCACGATCTCGGGAGCGGGGGTGCGGCCGAACGGCGAGGTCTGGTACCGGGTGTCGAGCGGGGCCCAGGCCGCCACCGTGCGCGGCGCCCGGGACAACCGGGTCGTGCTGGCCCCGCCCGCCGGGCCCGGGGCGGTGGCGGCGCCGCCGGGGCAGCCCTACACGTCGTGGCGGTTCACGAACCCCCAGGGGCAGTCCGTGCACGGCTTCGTGGCCGCGCCGCCCTCGGCGGGCCCCCATCCGGTGGTGATGCTCGTCCACGGGGGCCCGACGTGGGCCTACAGCGACACGTTCATGCCCGACGTGCAGGCCTGGGTCGACTCCGGCTTCGCGGTGGGGATGGTCAACTACCGGGGCTCGACCGGCTACGGGGTGGCGTGGCGCGACGCGTTGATCGGCAACCCCGGGTTCCCTGAGGTCGAGGACGTGGTGGCGGGCCTGGACGACCTGGTCGCCACCGGCGTGGCCGATCCGGCCCGGGCGGTGCTCTCGGGCGGGTCGTGGGGCGGGTACGTCACCTTGCTCGGCCTGGGCCGCGAGCCCGACCGCTGGGCGGCGGGCGTGGCGGCCGTCCCGGTGGCCGACTACCCGACCGCCTACCGGGACGAGTCCACCGGCCTCCAGGCCTTCGACCGCTCGCTGTTCGGGGGCAGCCCCGACGACCTGCCCGACCTGTACCGGGAGCGGTCGCCGCTGACCTACGCCGACCGGGTGCGGGCGCCCGTCCTGATCCTGGCGGGGGACAACGACTCCCGGTGCCCGATCCAGCAGGTGCTCAACTACGTGGACGCGCTGCGGGCTCGGGGCGGCGAAGTCGAGCTGTACCGCTTCGACGCCGGCCACGGGTCCATGGTCATCGACGAGCGGGTGCGGCAGATGGCGGCCGAGCTGCGGTTCGTGCTCGACCGCGTCTCGACGTCACCCTCAACCTGACCTTCACAACTGCCCTGACCTGCGCAAACGCCTCCCGGGGCGGGTGACAGGGCGTTGCCCCTGTGGCTAGGGTTCGCACTGGTGGGAACGACGACCGCTGCGCCCCGACTGCGGTTGCTCCTGGCTGCTTCGGCCGCCGGGTTCGTCGTGGCCCTCTTCTTGCTGTTCACGGCCGGGGCGGCGGGCGCCCAGGCGACCTCCGGCGGTAGCGGCGACTCCGGCAACACGGGCGGCGCAGCAGCCACCGGCGGGGCGTCGAGCGGCGCCTCCAGCGGCGGCGGCGCCGGGGCCGGCGCCGGCTCGGGAACGAGTGGCGGCGCCTCCAACACGGCCGGCGCCCTCGGCGCGGGCGGGAGCGGCGGCGACGGCGGGGCGGTCCTGACCACGGCCGGGACGGGCGGTGCGGCCGGCAACGTCTCCGGCGGCGGGTCAGGTACGGCCACCGGCGGCTCCAGCGTGGGCGTCGGGTCGGCCAACGGCGGCAGCGGGGGCAGCTCGACCGTGGTCGTGAACCCGGTCGCCACCTCCGGCTCCTCGGGCAGCGCCACCGCCCAGGCCAGCGCCACCAACACCGGCAACACGGGCGACGCCACGTCGTCCGCCGTGTCCAACCCCGTCGCGGTGTCCGGGAGCTCCGGCAACACCGGCTCGACCGGTGCGGCCACGTCCAACGTCGACGCCACCAACACCGCCATCCTCGGATCGGCCGTGGCGGTAGGCGGCCCGGCCCGGTCGGGATCGTCGGGCGACTCGGGCAACACCGGGAACGCCGCTGCGGTGGGCAACGCCGCCAGCTCCGCCAACTCCGGCGCCGACGCCGTCGCCAACGCCGTGTCGGGCACCACCGGCAACGCCTCCAACTCGGTCGACGCGGCCAGCGTGGGGGGCGGGGGCGGGGCGGGCGGCGTGGCCGTGGGGGCGGCGTCGGGCGGGGGTGCGGCCGGCAACGTCCTCCTGGGTGCCGGCAACGCCACCGCCACCGGCGGCAGCAGCTTGGGCGTCGGCGAATCTGACGGCGGTGCCGGCGGCAACGCCGGCCTCACCGCCACCCCCTCTTCGACGAGCGGCTCCTCGGGGGCCGCCGACAGCGGTGCGAGCGCCACCAACACCGGCGCCACCGGCAACGCCACGTCGGGCGCGACCTCCAACCCGGGCGCGACGACGGGCGGCTCGGGCGGCACGGGCCCCACCGGCCCGACGACGCAGGCCTCGACGGCCAATAACGACGCCATCCTGGGCGACGCCGAAGCCAACCGCTTCGCCGGCTTCGTCTGACCAGCCGAGCTGCGCCCCGTGTGTTGGAACCCTGCGCCCTCCGGGGCGCAGTTCCGCGTGCGGGGACCGGCTACCGGGGGGCGAGGCCCAGGTCCTGCAGCAGCTTGGGCAGGTTGAGGCTCAGGAGGTCCTCGAGGATGACGTCCAGGCCGGCCGGCCCGGACGGCCCGGGGAGCGGCCGGGACGACACGGCGGGGAGCGGGGCGCACACGTGGTCGTGGTCGAGGTCGTGCTCGACCCACTGCACGAGGAGCACGGGCCCGCCCGTGAAGGACCGGTCTGGGCCGCACCACGTCTCGGCCTGGGCCCGGTTGCGGGCGCCGGCGACCCAGTTGGGGACCTCGGGGAGCGACGCGCCGCCGGCGATCTTCCCCCACTGGTACCCGGTCGAGTACACGCCCACGGGCACGCCCTGGGAGCGCAGGTAGGCGATCGAGCCCAGGATGTCGGCGGCGTTGAGGCTCGTGTCGGACGACCACGAGTTCTCCGTCTCCACGTCCAGCCACCACATGTGCCGGCCGGCGTTGCCCGTCTCCCGCTGGGCGGTGGCGAAGGCGTGCTTGGCCGCGTTGTAGCCGTAGTTGTAGGCGCACGCCGCCTCGTCGTTGCGGCTGCACAGGGCGTTGGGGGACTTCTGGTTGTACCAGTCGACCACCCGGCTGGCCGTCCCCGGGTTGGACGTGTTCATGTAGAAGGCGGTGGTCGGCGCCCCGGACGCCCAGCGGTACTGCTCGGCCAGGCACGGGTTGTCCTCGTAGGGCTTGCCCCCGTTCACGCCCACGATGCGGACCTCGCCGTCCACGGGGAGCGACTCCCCGCACTGCGGCCAGGAGACGTCGTAGCCGTGGGCGTTGGCGGCGATGGCCAACGCCGGTGCGATCAGAAGGGCCGTGAAGGACGCCACGGCCGCCAGCCTCGGTATTGGTCGCATGGTGGCCGCGACCCTAAACCGCTCGGTGGGCGCGGTGCCACGGTTGGTGGCGGTTTACTGGCCCTGGTCCCGGAGGAAACGCTCCACCTCAGCTCCAAGCTCGTCGGCCGACGGGAGGCTGGACCAGCCGCCGGCCGCATCCTCGTCCCCCGAACCCTCGGCGTCGACCTGAGCTTCCAGCTGGTTGACGAGGGCACGGTGCTCCATGCTGTTGGAGGTGAGCTCGTCCAACCGCTCGCGGGTGGCCTCGGCCGCCTCCCGCAGCGGCTCGACGTCGATCGACAGTTCCGCCACCGCCGCCAGCTGCTCGAGCAGCAGCATGCTGGCCTCGGGGTAGGGCATGGCCGCCGCGTAGTGCGGGACGCGGGCCCACAGCGCCAGAGCGGGGATCTCCAGCTCGGCGAACCGGCGCTGCACGGCCACCACGATGCCGGCGGGCACGTCGAGGTTGCCCCGGACGACGCCGACCCGCTCGGCCAGCTCGGCCGAGGTGGCCGTGGCCACGACCGACCCGGGCCGGGTGTGGGGGACGGGCGCGGGGAAGGCGCCCATCCCGACCAGCAGGCGGACCCCCAGGAGCTGGGCCAGCTCCCCCACTGCGCCGGCAAACCCCCGCCACAGGTGGTCGGGCTCGGGGCCGACCAGGACGAGCACGTCCCGGCCCTCCCCGTCCTTGCCCGCCCGCAGCTCGATCTCGGGCCAGAGCACGTCCTGGTAGACGCCGTCGGCGATGCGTGCCACCGGCCGGCGCGCCCGGTGGTCGAGCAGGGCGTCGGTGTCGAAGGTGGCGACCAGCTCGGTGGGCATGGTGGAGACGAGCGTGGCCAGCGCCCCGCCTCCACCCAGGCCGGCGTCGATCCAGCCCTCGGGCGCCATCACCAGCACGGGCTGGTCGAGAGGAGGCCGATCGGCTACCAGCCGGTACAGGGGCTCGGGCATACCCTCAAGCTAGAACAGCACGGACTGGAATCCGTGCCCGCCGGGAAGGGTTGCACTGGGCAATGAGCATCGACGTCACCGACGCCACCTTCGAAGTCGACGTGATCGACCGGTCGGCCACCGTGCCGGTGGTCGTCGACCTGTGGGCCGAGTGGTGCGGGCCGTGCCGCACGTTGGGCCCCATCCTCGAACGGGTCGTCGACGAGACGCACGGCAAGGTGGCCCTGGTGAAGGTCGACGTCGACCGCAGCCCACGGGTGGCGGCGACGTTCCAGGTGCGGTCCATCCCCGCCGTGTACGCCCTGAAGGACGGCAAGGTGGTGGACTCGTTCATCGGCGCCCTGCCCGAGCACCAGGTGCGCGAGTTCGTGTCCCGCCTCGCCCCCACCGAGACCGAAGCCGACCGGCTGGCGGCCAAGGGCGACGAGGCCTCGCTGCGCCAGGCCCTCGACCTCGACCCCGCCCACGAGGCGGCCGTGCTCCGCCTCGCCGAGGTCCTCGCCGGTCGCGACGAGGGCGACGAGGCGCTCAACCTCCTGGCCCGCATCCCCGAGTCGGCCGAGTGGCGCCGGGTGGCGGCCCTGGCCCGGGTCGGTCCCCAGGCCGCCTCGGCCGGCGCCGGCGACGACGTGGAGGGCCGGCTGACGGCGCTGCTCGACCGGGTCAAGGAGGACGAGACGGCCCGCCAGGAGTACGTCGACCTGCTGGAGCTGCTCGGCCCCGACGACCCCCGCACCCCGCAGTACCGCCGGGCCCTGGCCAGCCGCCTGTACTGAGCGGACGGGGCGGGCGTGGCCTTCGAGCGCCGGGGCGACCACTGGCTCTGGGTCGGCGGACCGGTGCCGCCCGGGTCGGACGCCATCACCGTGTGGTCGGTCGTCTCCGTGCGCCGCCGGTCGGCCGCCGATGCCCGCCTGCTCCGCCACGAGCAGGAACACGTGCGCCAGTGGCGCGAGCTGGGGCCGCTGCGCTTCCTGCGCACCTACCTGGGCTCCTACCTGCGCTTCCGACGGCTGGGCTTCGGTCACCAGGCCGCCTACCGGCTGATCCCCCTGGAGGCGGAGGCCGAAGAGGCGGCACGCCTGGCGGCTGTCACACCCCCGGGATAGGCTGCCTTTCGTAGTTGTCGCTTCCCCCTGACGCCTTCTCGCGCCAGGAGGAACGCGGTTGGACGCTCCCATGCCCGATCTGCGGGCCCGCCTGCCCGACTGGGCCCAGCGCCCCCTCGCGCCGGTGGCGGCGGTGGCCGCCGTGGCGGTCGCCGGTCTCGTCGCCTTCAGCCTGCTGCGGGCTCCCGCCGGTCCCGCGCCGCGACTGACGCTGCCCCAGGCGGGGGCGGCGACCGGGCCAGGGGCCGCGGCGGGCGCCGCGGCCCCTGGGCCCGCCGCCGCCGGCGGTCCGTCGCCGGCCACTTCGGCAGCCACCCTCACCGTCCACGCCGCCGGGGCGGTCGCCTCCCCGGGCGTCTACGCGGTGGCGGGCTCGGCCCGGGTGGCCGACGTCCTCACCGCCGCCGGCGGGGTGCTCCCCGAGGCCGACGTCGACCGGCTCAACCTGGCCAGCAAGGTCGCCGACGGCGACCGCATCTACGTGCCGCGGGAGGGGGAGTCGCCCGAGGCGGCGCCCATGGCCGGCTCGGGCGCCGGCGCCACCGCAGGCGCGGGCGGCGGCGGGTCGCCGGCTGCCGGGAGCGGCGCGCCCGCCGCCCCCATCGACCTCAACACCGCAACCCTGGAGCAGCTCGACACCCTGCCCGGCATCGGGCCGGCCACCGCCCAGGCCATCGTCACCTACCGCACCCGCCAGGGTCGCTTCCGCTCGGTGACGGAGCTCCTCGAGGTGCCGGGCATCGGCCCCGCCAAGCTCGAGGCGGTCCGCCCGCTGGTGAAGGTGTGACGGTGTGACGGACACCGGCGCCGTCGTCGTCGCCCTGGCCGCGGCGGCCGGCGCCCTGGCGGCGCGCCCGCTGCCCCTGTGGCTCGGCGCGGCGGCGGTGGCCGCCGCCTTCGCCCTGCGCCGGCCCCTGCTGCTGGCCGCGGGCGTGGCCGTCGCCGCGTCGGCCCTGGCGGCACGGTCGTGGGCGGGCCTGGCCCCGCCCGAGCCCGCACTGATCGACGCCACCGTCACCCTGGTGAGCGATCCCACCGACGACTTCGGGGGCGTCCGGGTCGAGGCCCGCCTCGGGGGCCGGCGGGTGGAGGCCTTCGCCCGCGGCCGGGCCGCGGGGCCCCTCGGCCGTCGGCTGGCGGGCGAGCGGGTGCGGGTCACCGGCCACCTCCGACCCGTCCCCGCCACCGAGCGGGAGCGGCTGGCCCCCCGCCACCTCTCCGGCCGCCTGACGGTGACCTCGGTGGGCGAGGCGTCGCCGGGCACGCCGCTGGCCCGCGTGGCCAACGGGCTGCGGCGCACCCTGCTGGCGGGCGCGTCCTCGCTCGACGACGGCGCCCGCGCCCTCTTCGCCGGTTTCGTCGTGGGCGACGACCGGGGCCAGCCACCCGAGGTGGCCTACGACTTCCGCGCCTCGGGCCTGGCCCACCTGCTCGTGGTCTCCGGCCAGAACGTGGCCTTCGTGCTCGCCCTCGCCGCCCCCCTCGTCCGCCGCCTGGGGCTGCGCGGCCGGCTGGCGGCGGGCGTCGCCCTCCTGCTCGTGTTCGGCACCCTCACCCGGTGGGAGCCGTCGGTGATCCGAGCCGTGGCCATGGCCGCCGTGACCCTGCTGGCCACCACCCTGGGCCGGCCTGCGTCGACGGTGCGGGTGCTGGCGCTGGCCGTGGCCGGGCTCCTCCTCGTCGACCCCCTGCTCGTGCACTCCATCGGCTTCCGCCTGTCGGTCGGGGCGTGCACCGGCATCGCCCTGTTCGGGCCCGCGCTCACGCGCCGCATCCCCGGTCCACGTCCGGTGGCCGAGGCGCTGGGCGTCACCGTCGCCGCTCAGGCCGGGGTGGCGCCGGTCATGGTGCCGCTGTTCGGCGGCCTGCCCGTGGCCGCCCTGATCGCCAACCTGCTCGCCCTGCCGGCCGCCGGCCCCCTCATGATGTGGGGCCTCGTGGGCGGCCTGCCCGCGGGCCTGGTGGGCGGCATCTTCGCCACCGTCGCCCACCTCCCCACCGCCGCTCTCGTGGCCTGGGTGGCGGGCGTGGCCAAGGTCACCGCCGCCCTGCCCCTCGGCCAGCTGGGAGCGGTCCACGTCCTCGGGCTGGCCGCCGGCCTGTCCGCCGCTGCCCTGCTGGCCAATCGTGGCCGCCGGCGGCCGGCGCTCGTCGCCCTCGGCGTGGCGGCCACCGCCGGGCTGGTCCTCCCCGCCGTGGCGGTGGTCCGCCCCTCGGCCGTGCACGGGAAGGCCGTGGCCCGGGGGGCCACGCTGTGGCGGGCGGGCGCCGCCACCGTCGTCGTGCTCGACGGCGCCCGAGGCGATCCCGGCCGCCTCATGTCCCAGCTCCACCTGGCCGGCGTGCGCGACCTCGACGTCCTCGTCGCCAGCCGCCCCGGCAGCAACGAGGCCCGCAGCGCCGAGACCGTGCAACGCCGGTACCCGGCCCGCCTCGTCCTCGCCCCTCCCTCCTCCCGGCTACTGGGCGCCACCGTCCCTCCGGCCGGCACCCGCCTCGAGCTCGGCGCCCTCACCCTCGACGTCCAGCACGCCGGCGACCGCCTGGCCGTCACCGTCCATCGCTCCGCATCAGCCGCGGCCCGCGGGCCTCCGGGTACCGTCCCGTCCCGTGCTCCTCCGGTTGGGCGACCGCGCCTACGACCTCACCGTGCGCCCCCTCGTGCTGGCCACCACGCCCGCCCCCGGGGCCGACCTGGTCGAGGTGGAGGCCGCCGCCGTGCCTGCGGCGGCGCGGGCCCACGCCGTCCCCGTGGTCGCGACCGTCACCGGTGCGGACGACGTGGGCGCGGCCCACGAAGGTGGAGCGGTCGCCGTCGCCGACCTCTCGGGCCTGACCGACGCGGCCACGGTGGAGGCCACCGCCGCGGCCGGTATGGCCCTCGTCGGCATCCTCGACCGCGACCTCGACGCGGCCGCCCTCGTCGAGCGGGCCCGCGTCGCGGAGGCGTCGGGGATGCCGCCCGGTCGCATCCTGCTCGCCCCCGTCCTGCCCGCCCGCCCCGACATGCTGGCCACCGTGCGGCGGCTGGCCACCCTCGGCTACCCGCTGGTCTACTCGACCGGCACCGACCCCACGCCCGCCGCCCTGGCCACCGCCGTCACCGGTGGATGCCGGATCGTCCGCACCTCCGCCGTCCGGTCCGCGCGGCGGGTGTGCGACGTCCTCGCCGCCGTCCTGGAGGCCGGCCCATGACGGCCCCCGAGCTCCCCGCCTACCTCGTCCGGGGCGGCGACGAGGTGGCGGTGGGCGACACGCTGCGCCGGCTGGTGGCCGAGCTGGTCGGCGCCAACGACGCGGGCCTGGTCGTGGAGGAGCTGGCCGGCGCAGACTACGAACCCCGGGCGGTGGTCGAGGCGGCCCAGACACCGCCGTTCCTGACCGACCGGCGGGTGGTCGTGGCCCGCAACGTCGGGCGGTTCTCGACGGTCGACGTGGCGCCCATCGTCGCCTACCTCCACGACCCCCTCCCCACCACCGCCCTCGTCCTCGTCGGCGGTGGCGGCCAGCTGGCGCGCCCGTTGGTCGACGCCGTCCGCAAGGTGGGCCACGTGATCGACGCCGACGTCCCCGGGGGGCGCGGCCGCTCGACGTGGCTGGCGGCCCGTCTCAAGGACGGGCCCGTCCGCCTCGAGGCGGCGGCGGCCGCGGCCGTGGGCGAGCACCTGGGAGAGGACCTCAGCCGCCTCCCCGGCCTGCTCGAGACCTTGGCCGCCGCCTACGGCCCGGGCGCCCGCCTGTCGGTCGACGACGTGACCCCCTTCCTGGGCCAGGCCGGGTCGGTGGCACCGTGGGAGCTGACCGACGCCATCGACCGGGGGGATCCGGCGGCCGCCCTCGGCCACCTGCGCCGGCTGCTGGCGGGCGGGGGCCGCCACCCCCTGGTCGTCACCGCCAGCCTCCACAACCACTACGCCCGCATGCTGCGCCTCGACGGCGCCCCCGACGTGACCGACGAGCAGTCGGCGGCCGCCGCCCTCGGGCTGACCGGCTCCACCTTCCCGGCCAAGAAGGCCCTGCTCCAGTCCCGGCGGCTCGGCTCGGCGGGCATCGCCCGGGCCGTCCTCCTCCTGGCCGACGCCGACCTCGCCCTCAAGGGCACCGTCGACTGGCCTCCGGAGCTGGTGCTGGAGGTCCTCGTCGCCCGGCTGGCCGCCGCCTCCCGCCGCCCCGCCGCCGCCCGCAAACGGTGACGCAACTGCGGCGCATCCTCTTCGCCACCACCAGCGGCGCCGGCCACTTCGGCCCGATGGAGCCGGTCGCCGCCGCGTGTGCGGCCGCCGGGCACACGGTGGCGGTGGCCGCCCCGCAGTCCTTCGCGCCCACGCTGGCCCGGGCCGGGTTCACCCATCTGCCCTTCGACGACTCGCCCCCCGACGAGCTGGGCGCCGTGTTCGCCACCCTCCGTCGGGCGATGTACGAAGACGGCAACCGCACCGTGGCCCGCGAGGTCTTCGGCCGGATCAACACCCGCAGTGCCCTGCCCGGGATGTCGGCCATCGTGGCGCGCTGGCGCCCCGACGTGGTCGTCCGGGAGACCGCCGAGCTCTCCTCGTACCTGGTGGCGGAGGCCAACGGGATCCCCTACGCCCAGGTCGCCGTCGGGCTGGCAGGGTTCGACAACGACTTCCTTCCCGAGGTGGTCCCCGCCCTGCAGATCCTCGGTGCCGGCGACCTGGAGGGACTCTGGGACGCGCCCCGCCTCACGATCGCGCCCGAGTCCGTCGACGATCGCCTGGTGCGCCGGCACGGCCCGATCCTCCGCTACCGGGACCCGGCCATGACCGTCGCCGGGGCCGAGCCGCTGCCCGACTGGTGGGCGGCCGACGCGACGCCCGCCAGCTCGTCGGACCCGCTGGTCTACGTGTCCTTCGGGACCGTCGCTCCCGGCCTGGGCCTCTATCCCGCCCTCTACCGGGCCGCCGTCGACGCCCTGGCCGGCCTCTCCGTCCGGGCCCTCGTCACCATCGGCGCCCAAAGCGACCCGGCGGCGATCGGGCCGCTCCCGCCCAACGTCCACGTCGAGCCCTGGTGGCCGCAGAAGCAGGTCATGGCCCACGCCGCGGCCATGGTGGGCCACGGCGGGTTCGGCACCACGATGGCCGGCCTGGCGGCGGGACGGCCGATGGTGGTCCTGCCCCTCTTCGCCGACCAGCCCCACAACGCCGACCGGGTCGAGGCGATCGGCGCCGGCATCGCCCTCCGGGGCGGTCCGGCGGCAGCGGCCGGGCTGGGCGAGGCCGTCCTGCGGGTCGTCCACGAGCGGGCCTTCGCCGAGGCCGCCGCCCGGGTGGCGGCCGAGATGGGAGCCCTGCCGCCGCCGTCGGCGGCGGTCACCCTGATCGAGCGGTTGACCGGCTAGGAGGGCGAAGCCGGCGAGGTCGGCGGCGGCTCCTCGCCGGCGGGCTCGACCGGCTCGGCCGCCGCCGCGCCGACCGTTGCCGCCACCGGCTCGGCCTCCTGCTCCTGCGGCCGCTTCCTCCTGCGCCGCCGTTTCGACTCCTCCCAGGACACGTCCTCCGTGGCCGACCCGGCCCGCTGGCGGAAGTGGCTGAAGGCGGCCACCACCATGGCCACGATGGGCACGGAGAGGAACGCTCCCAGCAGCCCGCCCACGATGAGGCCGGCGCCCACCGCCCACACCGTGACCAGCGGGTGCAGGCGCACGGCCCGCTCCAGGATCAGCGGCTGGAGGAGGTTGCCCTCGACCTGCTGGACGACCACGGTGGCGGCCACGACCAGCAGGGCGACCACGATGCCCCCGTCCACCAGCGCCACCGCCGCCGCCACGAGCCCGGCCACGGTGGCCCCCACGATGGGGATGAAGCCCCCCATGAACGTCAGCACCGCCAGCGGCAGCACCAGGGGAACGCCCAGCAAGAGCAGGGCGATGCCGATGAGGGCGCCGTCGATGAGACCGGTGAGCCCGGTGGCGATCAGGTACTGGCGCATGATGTCCCGCGACCGGCGGGTGACGGCGACCATGTCGTCCCTGCGGTCGGGGGGCAGCCGGGAGCTGAACCAGTCGGCCATCCGGGCCCCGT
Organism: Acidimicrobiia bacterium; assembly: GCA_046565765.1. GTDB lineage: Bacteria > Actinomycetota > Acidimicrobiia > Acidimicrobiales > AC-14 > JBFMCT01. Next base: position 16,002 of record JBKHXX010000042.1, read on the forward strand.
CCTTCAGCAGGAAGAACAGGGTGAACAGCAGCAGGACGAGGCCGCCGAGGGCCTCCCCCGCCACCCGCGCCCCCTGGGCCGCCCGCTCCGACAGGCCGCTGCCGGCGCTACGGGCCGCGTCGCGGATGTTGCGCTCGAGCTCTTCCACCCGCTCGGGCGTGAGGTTGAAGGGCTCGCCCTGGAGCCAGTCCTTGGCGTCGACCACCGCCTCGTTGAGCTGGTTCCCGACCTCCTCGAACTCCTCGGCCACGTTGGAGCCGATCCAGGCGAAGGCCAGGCCGAGCACCGCCAACCCACCCACGAAGACCGTCGCCGCGGCAAGGCCCCGGGGCCACCGCCGGCGGGACAGGACGGAGACCAGCGGTTCGAGGAGGGCGGCCAGGAACAGGGCCAGCACCACCGGCACCACGACCACGTACAGCTGGAGGAGGAAGTACCCCAGCACCGCCACCGCGGCAAGGATGAGCAGCAGCCGCCAGCTCCAGCCCGCCACCGTGCGGAGGGCGTCGGGTACGTCGCCACCGCCGCGGCCCACCTCGCCGCTGTCGCCTTCGCCGCCATCGACCGGACCGGCGCGCCGGGGCTCGCCGGACGCCACGTCGGAACCTACGAGCCCTGCCCCGCCCCGACCCGGGCCAGCCGCTTCATCAGGCGTGACTTCCGGTTGGCCGCCTGGTTCTTGTGGATGATGCCCTTGGCGGCGGCCGAGTCGATGCGCTTGACGGCCAGCCGCAGGGCCTCGGCGCTCTCGCCCGCCCCCTGCTCGGCGGCCTTGACCGCCGTCTTCACCCGCGTCTTGATCTCCGAACGGGCGGCCTTGTTGCGCAGGCGCCGGCGCTCGTTCTGGCGGTTGCGCTTGATCTGGCTCTTGATGTTGGCCACGAAGGGACGAGGCTACACGATGGGCGAAGTAGCCTCCCCCCGGGCCAGCGGGAGGGATGCCTTCGGGCGCCTCCGAGCGGAGCAGCGCAGGACGCACGATGACGGTTGATCGATCCCTGGGGGCGGATGCCCTGCGTACCTCCGAGTGCGGCATCGCCGCTTCAAAGCGACCTCCCTCCCGCTCCCCGCTCGACGCCCTGGCCACCGACGGCCCCTGGGTGGCGGCGGTCGAGCACTTCCGCACCCGCCACCCCCGCCGCCGCGATCGCATCGCCGACTACGAGCGGCTGGTGGCGGACGGGGCCCACCTCCGCATGGGCGCCGACGTCCTGGCCGGGCGCCACCGCCCTGCGCCACCCATCGAGCGGTGGCTGAACAAGGCCGACGGCCGCAAGAAGCGGGTCTTCTCCTATCCCGCGCCCGACGAGCTGCTGTTCCGGGCCGTCAACGCCCTCCTCCAGCCGGCCGCGACCCGGGTCGCCTCGCCCTGGTGCCGCTCGTTCCTCCCCGGTGGCGGCGCCCGCACCGCCTTCCGCTCGCTCCTGGCCGACCCCGGCGTAACCGCCAAGGCCGCCCTCCGCCTCGACGTCCGCAACTACTTCAACTCCATCGACGTCGCCGACCTCCTCGCCCGCCTCCCCGACCCCTTCGCCACCGGAGCGACGCGGGCCCTGCTGGAGGCGGCCCTGCTCGACGACCGCGTCGTCCGGTCGGACGGCACCCCCGCCCGCGACACCCGCAAGGGGGTCATGGCCGGCACGCCTCTCGCCCCGCTCCTCGCCACCCTCTACCTGGGCGACCTCGATACCGAGGTGGCGGCCGCCGCCACCTACGCCCGCTACAGCGACGACATCGTGGTCCTCGCCCCGCCCGGCGAGCTGCCCGCCCTCGAGACCCTCGTCCGGGGCCGGCTGGCCGAGCGGGGGCTGGCCGTCAACGAGTCCAAGTCGTCGGTCACCGCCCCGGGCCAGCCGTGGGACTTCCTCGGCTTCCGCCACGCGGCCGGCGGCGTCGGCATCGCCCCCCACACCGAGCGCAAGTTCAAGGCCCGCTGCACCCGCCTGGCCCGCGCCCTCCACCGCTGGCGCGAGCAGGCGGGGGCCACGCCCGACCGCACCGCCCGGGCCTTCCTGCGCCGCACCAACGCGCGCCTCTACGGCCTGCCCGCCGAGCGGTCGGACTTCTCGTGGGCGACGTGGTTCCTGCCCATGCTCGACGGTCCCGCCGGTCTGCACCCCCTGGACGCCCACGTGCAGCGCGAGGTCCGCTACGCGGCCACCGGCCGCCGCACCGCCCGCACCCGCCGCGACCTGCCCTACCCCGCCCTGGTCGAGGCCGGGCACCTCCCGCTCGTGCCCGCCTACTGGGCCGTGCAGGAGGGGGTGGCCGCCTACGAGGCGCTGGTCACCCGCCGCACCGGCCTCAGGCCGACGCCAGGTTCCCGCTGACGGTGCGGGCCAGGGCGGCCCGCCAGCCCTCGTCGATCCCGTAGGCCTCGAGCACCGCCCGGAGGCCGCCGCCCTCCACCAGCACCACCGACCGCCCGTCGGGGAGGTCGCCCGCCATGGCACCGGGCACACCGCTCAGCGGGGTGACCCCCACCGGTGGCGACCACGCCTCGTGCTCGGGGTACAGCTGGTAGAAGAGCCCGAGCGACCGCCCGCCGCTCGACCACCGCCGGCCCATCCCGTACGGCTCCTCGACGATCTGGCTCTTCGTGGCGCGGGGCACGCCGGCCCGGTCCCGCTCGTCGATGGGCAGCACCGCGGCCGGGTCGACCAGCCCCTGCTCCCGCCACCCCGGCCGCCCCAGCATCCCCTCCACGTAGGGCGTCCCCATGCGGGGATCCCCGGCCGGGACACCGCCACCGCCACCACCCCCCGGCGACGACGTCCGGGACTTGGCCTCGTCGATGGCCTGCTCGGCCTTCTCCAGCGCCTGTTCCGCCAGCTTCTTGGCTCGATCGAGAAACCCCATGCCGGCGACGGTACCCCTCGCCGCGGCGGTTAGCGTCGCCCGATGGGCCCGCGACACGTGGCGTCCGTGCCCCAGGGCATCGGCGCCTTCCTCTTCGACCTCGACGGCGTGCTGACGCAGACGGCCAAGGTGCATGCGGCGGCGTGGAAGCGCATGTTCGACGCCTACCTCGAGGAGCGGTCGCGCCGTACCGGTGAGCCGTTCCGCCCCCTCGAGCTGCCGGAGGAGTACCTGGCCTACATCGACGGCAAGCTCCGCACCGACGGCGTGCGCTCGTTCCTGGCCGCCCGGGGCATCACCCTCGACGAGGGCTCGGGCGACGACCCGCCCACCGCCGAGACGGTCAACGGGCTCGGGAGCCGCAAGAACGACCTGGTCGTCGAGCTCATCCGCACCGAGGGCGTGGACGTGTACCAGACCTCGGTGGAGTTGCTCTGCGCGGTCCGGGAGGCGGGCCTGCGCCGGGCCGTCGTGTCGGCCAGCAAGAACTGCCGGGAGGTGCTGGTGGCGGCCGGCATCGAGGAGCTGTTCGAGGCCCGGGTGGACGGCACGGTGGCCGAGGAGCAGGGCCTGCGGGGCAAGCCCGCCCCCGACATGTTCCTGGCCGGGGCCGAGGCCCTGGGTGTCACGCCCGACCAGGCCGCCGTGGTCGAAGACGCGGTGTCGGGCGTGGCCGCCGGCCGGGCGGGCAACTTCGGCTGGGTGGTGGGGGTCGACCGGGGCGGCAACGCCGAGGGGCTGCGGGCCGCGGGCGCCGACGTGGTCGTGTCGGACCTGGGTGAGCTCCTGGAGGAGCGGTGATCGACGCCGGCTACTTCGGCGCCGAGCCCTGGTCGATCGTCGAGCAGGAGCTGCGCCTCGACCTGCTGGCCGAGACCGAGTCCATCTTCGCCCTGTCCAACGGCCACATCGGCCTGCGCGGCAACCTCGACGAGGGCGAGCCCCACAGCAGCCCCGGCACGTACCTCAACGGCTTCTTCGAGACCGTCCCCCTGCCTTACGCCGAGGCCGGGTACGGCTACCCCGAGGAGGGCCAGTCCCTCATCGACGTCACCAACGGCAAGCTCCTGCGCCTGCTGGTGGACGACGAGCCGTTCGACGTCCGCTACGGCGAGCTGACCCGCCACCGGCGCAGCCTCGACCTCCGCACCGGCCTGCTCCAGCGGGAGGTGGAGTGGGTGTCCCCCGCCGGCCAGGCGGTGAGGGTGCGGTCCACCCGGCTGGTCTCGTTCGTGCAGCGGTCGATCGCGGCCATCTCCTACGAGGTGGAGCCGGTGAACGACCCCGCCCGCATCGTCGTCCAGTCGGGGCTGGTGGCCAACGAGCCCGTCCCCGAGCGGCGCGGCGACCCGCGGGCGGCGGCCGCCCTGCGGGCCCCGCTGGTCGGCGAGTACCACACGTCCCACGGCATGGAGGCGACCCTCGCCCACCGCACCCGCAGCAGCGGCCTGCGCATGGCCGCCGCCATGGACCACCTGGTCCAGGCCATGGCCCGCATCGACGTGGAGGACGAGAGCGAGCCCGACTTCGCCCGCATCACCGTCAGCACCGAGCTGGAGCCGGGCCAGTCCCTCCGGCTGGTCAAGCTGGTCGGCTACGCCTGGTCGGCCCAACGGTCGATGCCGGCCCTGCGCGACCACGTCCACGCCGCCCTGGCCGCGGCCAAGCACTCCGGCTGGAACGGGCTGGTCTCGGGCCAGCAGAGGTACCTGAAGGACGTCTGGGACCGGGCCGACGTGGAGGTCGACGGCGACCCCGAGCTCCAGCAGGCCGTCCGCTTCGCCCTGTTCCAGGCGGTGCAGGCGGCGGCCCGGGCCGAGCGGCGCGCCATCCCGGCCAAGGGCCTCACCGGCCGGGGCTACGACGGGCACACGTTCTGGGACATGGAGACGTACACCCTCCCCGTCCTCACCTACTCGGTGCCCGAAGCGGTGCGCGACGCCCTCATGTGGCGGCACTCGACGCTGCCCCAGGCCCGGGCGCGGGCCGCCCAGCTGCGGCTGAAGGGGGCGACGTTCCCCTGGCGGACGATCCGCGGCGAGGAGTGTTCGGGCTACTGGCCGGCCGGCACCGCCGCCTTCCACATCAACGCCGACGTGGCCGACGCCGTCCGCCGCTACGTGGCCGCCACCGGCGACGCCGACTTCGAGGGCCGTTTCGGCGTGGAGCTGCTGGTCGAGACCGCCCGGCTGTGGTGCTCGCTGGGCCACCACGACGCGGAGGGACGGTTCCGCATCGACGGCGTCACCGGGCCCGACGAGTACACCGCCTGCGTCGACAACAACACGTTCACCAACCTCATGGCCGCCCGGAACCTGCTGGAGGCGGTGGCGGCGGTGGGGCGCCACGGTGGCGTGGCGGCGGACCTCGGAGTGGGCCCGGAGGAGGTCGCCTCGTGGCAGCGGGCGGCCGAGGCCATGGTGGTCCCCTTCGACACCGAGCTGGGCGTCACCGCCCAGTCGGCCGGCTTCACCCGCTACCGGCGGTGGGACTTCGAGGGCACCGCGCCCGAGCAGTACCCGCTCCTGCTCCACTTCCCCTACTACCTGCTCTACTCCAGCCAGGTCGTCAAGCAGGCCGATCTCGTGTTCGCCCTCTACGCCTGCGGCGAGTTCTTCGAGCCCGAGCAGAAGCGGCGTGACTTCGACTACTACGAGGCCATCACCGTGCGGGACTCGTCGCTCTCGGCGGCCATCCAGGCGGTGGTGGCGGCCGAGGTGGGCCACCTCGGCCTGGCCTACGAGTACTTCCGGGAGACCGCCCTGGTCGACCTGCGTGACACCGCCGGCAACACCGACGACGGCCTGCACCTGGCCTCGCTGTCGGGCACGTGGCTGGTGGCGGTGGCCGGCTTCGGCGGCATGCGCGACACGGGGGAGACGCTCGCCTTCGCCCCTCGCCTGCCCGAGCCGTTGACCCGCCTCCGGTTCCGCCTGCTCTACCAGGGCCGGCGGCTGTGCGTGGAGCTGTCCAACCAGCACGCCCGCTACGAGATGGCCGCCGGGGAGCCGCTGCTCATCCACCACCACGGCGAGCCCGTCTTGCTCGCCACCGACACGCCCCACCTCCTCCCCGTCCCGCCGCCACCCCCCGCCGGCCCCCTCTCCCCACCACCGGGCCGCCAACCTTCACGGGGCGACGGCCCGCCGAGCTCGTAGGCCGGGCGGTAGCGCGCCGGCGCAAGAGTTCGGGTGGCCAGGTGCCGGGAGCGATGCTGGGGAGCTCCGGCCGTCAGTTCCACGCGAACCACCGGCCGTCGAAGGACTCGCCTGAGGGCGCTGTCCACGAGCCGGTGACCGGGATCGGGTCGTCGGGCCGCTTCGACCGCGGTCGGTCGACTTCGCGGCCCCAGGGGTCGGTGAAGACCAGGCCGTCTGGTCGCGTGGGATCACCGGTGATGCCCAGGCGGCCCTGGTGATGGTCGTCGTGGTGACGGCCGCACAGGCACAGGAGGTTCTCGGGGACGGTCTCCCCGCCGTCTTCGACGTGTTTCAGGTGGTGGACCTCCAGCCACCTGGCCTGCGTGCACCCCGGTACCCGGCAGCCCCGGTCGCGGTCCTCGATGGCGACCCGCAGGGGGGTGGGCACGGTGCGCCGCTTGCGGCCCCAGGCCACCGTGCGGCCCTGGTGCTCCAGCACCCAGCGCAGGGTTGCGTCGCAGGTGATGCGCCGCCGGGCCGACGCACTGAGGGCCGGGCCGAGGTGCAGGTGGGAAGCAGGATCCTCTCCGGCGCCCACGTGGACAACCACCTGGTAGCGCTCGGACGCGGCACGCCCGCCACCGCTGGCCGGGTCCAGGGCTTCGAGGGCGGCCAGCGCCATGCGCTCCAGGGCGTCGGCCCAACTGACCCGGGACGGTCGCTCGCGAAACACCGCGTCACGGGCGGCGTGGAGAGCCTTGGCCACCAGCGCCCCTCGCTCGGCTGCCAGCCCGCTCGCCCGCAGCGACCAGCTGCCGTCGTCGTCGTGGCCGAAGGCCACCTGCGCCTCCGCCTCCACAACGGACTGCTCGGGCTGCTGCTGAGGCAGCGACCGCAGCACCCGGGTGAGCTGCGGCACGGTCATAACCTGGGCCAGCTCGGCCACCTCGGCGTCGCGCTCCGCGGGCACCCTGGTCGCGACCAGCTTCACCGAGTCTTCGCTCAACCGGCCCTCGGCGAAGGCGGCCGCCACCGTGGGCAGCTCCTCGACCCGCCGGGCCATCTGCACCAGCGCAGCCGCCCGGGTCGGCGACACCCCGGCCCGCCACGCCACCCACTGGGCGGGCGAACGCAGCCCCGCTCCGCACCAGGCGTCTGTCTCGAGAACGTCCCGAATGACGGAAACAAGCTGGGCGGTCGCCGCATTGATGACACCCATCAATTCCGCAATTCGACGGTCGGCCATCGCCGCCGCCTGCTCCGAAACGGTTGACTGGCCTTGTCCTCCATACGAACAAGTGTACGATACGGTGATATACCTGTCAAACGATTTGAGTATATTCGGCTCCCAGCAATTACGCCCACCTCGCGCCGAAGAACATGACGATCTTCCTGGAGACGGCCGTCGGGAGCACGCTCGGCAAGTCGATGCCGTCGAGCAGGAGGTTGCCTTGGGCGTCGACGATCGTCCAGGCGTCGGTTCCCGCCCCCTCCAGCATTCGCGGCCCGGTCGTAGGCTGCGAGCGCGGGGTCTACGACCTCAGCCCCGATCGCGGGCCGGCGGGGCGCCGATGCCGACGTCGCGGGCGCGGGCGATGGCCTGGGCCCGGTCGGCCACCTGGAGCTTGCTGATGATGTTCGACACGTGGTTCCGCACGGTCTTGGGGCTCAGGTAGACGCG
>JBKHXX010000043.1:0-11110 GCA_046565765.1 Acidimicrobiia bacterium
GACGCCGTTCGTTTCGAGGTACGACATCTTGCCAACGATCGCCCACCCAGGGGCGATGCGCGGGTTGGGCCTCGGCATCGGGACCCGCTCCCAGAACCGAGCGGCAAATGCGCCCGGCGTGTCGGCCGTCCCGGCCGCGGGTTCGGGCGTTGGGCACGGAGGATAGTCCTGGTACAGGAGGTTGTATTCCTCGACGCCAGGGATTCGGTCTGCTGACGGTGCAACTCCCGGGGATGCATCGGCAGGCCGCGGACTCCCCTGCTGGTGATAACCCGTTGATACGCATTGCTGGCCGTCCGTGCCCATCGTAAGTCTTGCGTATGGTAAGTACACAGTTGTCGGTTGCCGGCCAGGAGCAGGCATCCCCTGACCATCGCTGCGAGATCCTTGCGCTGTGGCGTGACAGTCGACATCCTCACCGCTCTGAGAGTGTCCACAGAGCTCTCTCGGGGCGTCGGGACCGAGTTGCTGAGCGGCCACGGGCTCAGCGATGCCTGTCCCGATAGCCGTCCAGAGAAGGAGGCCAAGCCGCCATCCTAAGGAGCGCATGGATCCCGCACGGGCGGATGTCCACCCTCCTGAAATCCCTCATAGATATAGGCCCAGGCCGGTGTATTGTAAGCAGCGGGATCTCGTGACGGGTCCAACGGCCGAAGTGCGACCCACTCGGTACGCTCACCAGGAGTTGGGTTCGCCGCTACCTCAGAATAATCACGGGATACCTTCGCGAACAGACACGACGCCGATCCCGACAGAAGCTCCACCACACCAGACTTCTTGTTGCCGGGCTCGGACCGGTAAGTGGGCAATCGGAAGGCGACATCCCGTGATAAGGAATCGAGTATCCGATCCAAAAGGCTGTCGGTCGCATAGACGGCCTTTAGCCGATCGACCGCCTCCCGAGGGATCGTCTTGGTCTGTACCACCATACGGACCACGTCACCGACAATGGCATCCAGTCCCGCCAGCACGCGGTTGACGTAGGCCTCGTCGATCACGGCCGGGACGGCGTAGGGGTCGGTGGTTGTCGTTGTGGCGGGGGCGGTGCCGACGGTGGCGGACGGCTGTGCAGACCGGGTTGGCTCAGCCGATGAGCATGCGGCGAGAACCGACAGGACCAGCGCCCACGCCACCTGCCGGACCGCCCGCCTCCGCACGGCTTACATGCATATCATGTGATTTCGCCCCTGGCAACGGGTCAGCGGAGAACGCGGCGGCGTCTCCCGGCGGCGAGGTCGATACCGACGGTCAGGGCGGAGCCGGCCCAGGCGGCGAGGCCGAGGGCGATCCATCCCGTCTCGTTCATGTTGATGTCGTCGCTGAAGGCCGACAGCGCGGCCAGGGCGAAGCAGACGACGGCGACGAGCACAAGAATTCGGTTGAGGGTCATGGCGGAGTGGTACCCGGGCCGACCCCCCTCACACCCCTCCGGGCACAGGAGCCGACTCGAGGAACCCGAGCATGTCGGACTCCCGGTAGAGGTTGTGCGTAGCCGGGTGCTGGGGCGCCTTCCCGATGACCACGCTCTCCCCGTCGGTGCCCCAGAAGCCCTCGTACACCTGGTTCTTCCGGTGGGGGTCGGTGATGAAGTGCGGCTCCCTGCGCACGGTGGACACGCCCGAGCGGTCCCATGAAGGCTCGTCGAGGAACAGGATCATCCGCGGCTCGCACAGCTTCCGGGCCCGGGAGAACCGCTCGGGGTCGTCCCCCACGTGCAGCAGCATCGACAGGGCGAGGGCCTCGGGGCTGCCCCACGACGGCTCCACCGGCCGGAACATCGCCCGCACCCACTTCCGCACCTCGGCCCAGAACCCGAGAGGGTCAGGGTAGAAGAAGCCCTCGTGCGCCTCGCCGAGCGTCGGCGGGCCCTCCGGCCACACGACCAGCGTGTCCCGCCAGTTGGGCGGCTTGGTGGTGACCATGAGCAGCCACGCGTTGATGGAGCCGGGGGAGTAGGGCGGCCACTCTCCCGCCCGCTCGGCCAGAGCCCGGCGGGTGCGTTTGTTGCCGGCGGCGGACTGGGCGGCTCGCAGCCGTTCGTCCGGCCGGGCAGAGAAGAGCTGCGGGTCGACCTTTATGAGGCCGATGATACGGTCGCTGCATCCTTGTGCTGGGCCTGACCGGGGGGATCGGCGCCGGCAAGTCGACCGTGGCGGCCATGCTCGCCGAGCGCGGCGCCGTCGTGATCGACACGGACGAGGTCGCTCGTGACGTGGTCGAACCCGGCGGCCTGGCCTACGACCAGGTGGTACGGCGGTTCGGCCGGGAGGTTCTCGACGAACACGGCCGCATCGACCGCAGCCGGCTGGCCGAGGCCGCCTTCGCTGACGACCGGGCCCGCGCCGACCTCAACGCCGTCGTCCACCCGGCGGTGGAGTCGGTGGTGGAACAGCGGCTCCGGGAGCTCGACCGGCCGGGGCGCGTGGTGGTCCTCCAGGTGCCACTCCTGGTGGAGGCGGGTTGGCACCGTCTCGTCGACCGCATCGTGGTGGTGGACTGCCCGGAGGAAGTCGCCGTCCGCCGGCTCGTGGACCTCCGAGGCATGGACGAGGGCGATGCCCGGCGGAGGATCGCCGCCCAGGCGAACCGGGAGGACCGTCTGGCGGCGGCCGACATGGTGATCCCCAACGACGGCACCGTCGAAGACCTGCGCACACGTGTCGCCCAGGCCTGGGACTCGCTCCGCCCCCCGGATCCCCACCCCGAAGTCACACCCTCGCCGTAGCCTGGGCGGCGTGCCGCCGTTCAAGGTCGTCAGCGAGTTCAGCCCGGCCGGGGACCAGCCCAAGGCCGTCGCCGCCCTGGCCCAGGGCGTGGAGCGCGGCGACCGGTTCCAGACCCTGCTGGGGATCACCGGCAGTGGCAAGAGCGCCACCATCGCCTGGACGATCGAGGCGGTGCAGCGGCCCACGCTGGTCATCGCCCCCAACAAGTCGCTGGCCGCCCAGCTGGCCAACGAGTTCCGGGAGTTCTTCCCCGAGAACCGCGTCGAGTACTTCGTGTCCTACTACGACTACTACCAGCCCGAGGCCTACATCCCCTCGAGCGACACGTACATCGAGAAGGACGCCACGATCAACGACGAGATCGACCGGCTCCGGCACTCCGCCACCGCCGCCCTCCTGGGCCGGCGGGACGTGATCGTGGTCGCCAGCGTCTCCTGCATCTACGGCCTGGGTTCCCCGGAGGAGTACTCCAAGCAGATCCTCATGCTCCGGCCGGGCGAGGAGATGGACCAGCGGGCCATCCTCCGCAAGCTGGTCGACATGCAGTACGAGCGGAACGACATGAACTTCGCCCGGGGGAAGTTCAGGGTGCGAGGCGACACCATCGAGGTCCACCCCGCGTACGAGGAGACGGGCGTCCGCATCGAGCTGTTCGGCGACGAGGTGGAGCGCATCAGCCGGGTCGACCCCCTCACCGGCGAGATCCTGGGCACCATCGAGGAGCTGGCCGTGTTCCCGGCCACCCACTACGTGGCCGGCGAGGAGCGGATGCGGCGGGCCATCGTGACCATCGAGGACGAGCTGCGGGAGCGCCTCCAGTGGTTCGAGCGCAACAGCAAGCTGCTGGAGGCCCAGCGGTTGCGCATGCGCACGCAGTACGACCTGGAGATGATGCAGGAGGTGGGCTACTGCAACGGCATCGAGAACTACAGCCGCCACATCGACGGCCGGCTCCCGGGCCAGCCCCCCCACACCCTGCTCGACTTCTTCCCCAAGGACTATCTGATCGTCATCGACGAGTCGCACGTCACCATCCCCCAGCTCCACGGCCAGTACGAGGGTGACCGCAGCCGCAAGGAGACCCTGATCGACCACGGGTTCCGGCTGCCGTCGGCGGCCGACAACCGCCCCCTTCGCTTCGACGAGTGGTACGAGCGGGTCAACCAGTGCATCTTCCTGTCGGCCACGCCGGCCGACTACGAGGTCGGCATATCGACCCAGGTGGTGGAACAGATCGTGCGGCCCACCGGCCTGGTCGACCCCGAGGTCATCGTGAAGCCCACCAAGGGTCAGATCGACGACCTGATGGTGCAGATCAACCACCGGGTGGAGCAGGGCGACCGGGTGCTGGTCACGACCCTCACCAAGAAGATGGCCGAGGACCTCACCGACTACCTGCTGGAGCTGGGGGTGCGGGTGCGCTACCTCCACAGCGAGGTCGACACCATCCAGCGCATCGAGATCCTGCGTGACCTGCGGCTGGGCGAGTTCGACGTGCTGGTCGGCATCAACCTCCTGCGGGAGGGGCTCGACCTGCCCGAGGTGTCCCTGGTGGCGATCCTCGACGCCGACAAGGAGGGGTTCCTCCGCAGCGAGACGTCCCTGATCCAGACCATCGGCCGGGCGGCCCGCAACGTCGGCGGCCAGGTGGTCATGTACGCCGACAAGATGACCGACTCGATGCAGCGGGCCATCGACGAGACGGGCCGCCGGCGTCGGGTACAGCAGGAGTACAACGCCGAGCACGGGATCGACCCCCAGACGATCCGCAAGGCGGTCACCGACATCCTGGCCATGCTCCGGCCCGAGGGCGACGGCACGGCCCCGGTGCCCGGGAAAGACAAGCGCAGCCGCCGCCGCGACCGGATCAAGAGCGACTTCGCCGAGCTGCCTCCCGACGAGCTGGCCCGGCTGATCAGCACCCTCGAGGAGGAGATGCGGGAGGCGGCCGCCGACCTGCGCTTCGAGTACGCCGCCCGCCTCCGCGACGAGATCTCCGACCTCCGCCGGGAGATGCGCCAGGTCGTCTGACCGGATCCGGCTCAGGACCGGCTGGCGGGCAGCCGATACCTACTGCGTGGGCCCTGTGGACATCGCCGAGCGGACCGCGGCCCCCGGCGACGTCGCCCCGTCCCGCCGGCCCGGGCGCGCCTTCCTGGCCGTCGCCGCCCTCGTGGTCGCCTACCTGGCCCTGTCGTTCCTGAACGACCACCGCGGCTACCTCGGCACCGACACGGGGGGCAAGGTGGCCACCCTCAGGGCGATGGAGCGGGCCGGCACGCTCGTCCCGGATGTCGGCTACTGGGCCGAGCGGTGGGACCCCGAAGGCGCCCTCCACCCGCTCCACTACACGAACCACATCGGCGACCGGTGGGTGAACGTGACGACGCTGCCCGCTCTCTACCTGGGCTACCCCCTGTTCCGGTTGGCCGGTTACCAGGGCGCCCTGCTCGTGCCCATGCTGGGGGCCGCGTTCACCGCCCTCGCCGCCCGAGCGCTCGTCCGGCGGCTGACCGGGCCCGACGAGCGGGCGGGATGGCTGGCCTTCTGGCTGGTGGGCCTGGCGTCCCCGGTGACGATCTACGCGCTGGACTTCTGGGAGCACGCCGTCGGCCTGGCCATGGTGGCGTGGGCCGTCGTGCTCCTGCTCGACCTGCTCCACTCCCGTCGTGGACTGACGGCCGCCGCCGGAGCCGGGCTCCTCCTCGGATCGGCCGCCACCATGCGCACCGAGGCGCTCGTCTACGCGGCGGTGGCCACCGGCGTGACCTGCCTGCTCCTGGCCGCCCGCACCCGAGACCTGACCCGTCCCGCCCTCGCCGGTGTCGCCGTGGTGGCCGGGCTCGCACTCCCGTTGGTCGGGAACCACGCCTTGGAGGGAGCGGTCCTCGGTTCGGGCCTGCGCGCCGATCGGGCGACGGCCACGGTGACGGACGCGCCCACGACCGACGGGACCAGGGTCAACGAGGCCATGCTGACCGCAACCGCGCTGCATGCGACCCTCCAGCCCTCGTCGTACGCCGTCGGAGCGGCCCTCCTCGCACTCCTCGTCCTGTTCGCCCTGCAGGCCTCCCGGGGGCAGGCCGGGGCCCGGGCCGCTCGGGTCGCGGCGGCCGGCGCCGCCGCCCTCTATCTCGTCCGGGCCACGGCCGGGTTGGGCTTCGTGCCGGGACTGATGGCGGCCACGCCGCTGGCCGCTGTGGGGCTGGCCCTGGGCTGGCGCCGGCACGGCGCCGGCACGGAGAGATCGCCATCTGCCTACGACGCCCGGCCGGTGCTGGCGGTGGCCCTCCTCGCCCTTCCCCTGGTCTGGGCCTTCCAGTTCACCGGCGGAGCCGGTCCCCAGTGGGCCGGCCGGTACATCCTCCCCTCGGGCCTCCTGTTGGGGGTGGTCGGCATCGCCCGCCTCCGTCTGCTCGCCCGCTGGGCTCGGCTGGCACTGGTGGGAACGGCCGCCGCCGTGACCTGCTTCGGGCTGGCCTGGCTGTCGGTCCGGTCCCACGACGTGGCCCGGACGGTCCAAGCCCTGACCGACCGCCCGGAGCCGGTGCTGGTGTCCAAGGTGGCCCACCTCGCCCGGGAGGGGGGTTGGTTCGCCGCCGACCACCGCTGGCTCACGGCCCTCTCGACCCCCGAGCAGGCCCGGGCCGCGCATGTCGTCAGCTCCGCCGGCTTCGACACCTTCGCCCTGGTGGAGATCGCAGATGGCGATCCCGTGCCGCCTGTGCCGGGGTGGTCCGTGGTCGGCTCGGACACGCTCCGGTACTTCTCGGGCGTCGACCTCCGCATCACCACGTTCGAACGGACCGCCTGAACCAAACGTGCGTTCGCTCCGGCACGCCGGTATCCTCGGCGGCGGGTGTCCGACAAGCTTGTGATTCGAGGGGCTCGGGAGCACAACCTCCGCAACGTCAACCTCGAGCTGCCGCGCGAAAAGCTCGTCGTGTTCACCGGCTTGTCCGGCTCAGGCAAGTCCTCGCTCGCCTTCGACACGATCTACGCCGAAGGACAGCGACGGTACGTGGAGTCGTTGTCGGCCTACGCCCGCCAGTTCCTGGGGCAGATGGACAAGCCCGACGTCGACTTCATCGAGGGCCTGTCGCCGGCCATCTCGATCGATCAGAAGTCGGCGTCCCGCAACCCGCGGTCGACGGTCGGCACGATCACCGAGGTGTACGACTACCTGCGGCTGCTCTACGCCCGCATCGGCGTCCCCCACTGCCCCAAGTGCGGGGCGGTGGTGTCCCGCCAGACGCCCCAGCAGATCGTCGACCGGGTGCTCCAGCTGCCCGGAGGCACCCGGTTCCAGGTGCTGGCGCCGGTGGTGCGGGGTCGCAAGGGAGAGTACGAGGGCCTGCTCAAGGAGCTGGCCGGCGAGGGTTACGCCCGGGTGCGCATCGACGGGGAGCTGCACGAGCTGTCGGCGCTGGAGGAGATCCGGCTGGCCCGCTACGAGGCGCACACCATCGAAGTGGTGGTCGACCGGCTGGTGCGACGCGAGGGCATCGAGCGGCGGCTGACCGACTCGCTGGAGACGGCCCTGCGGCTGGCCGACGGGGTGGCGGAGGTCGAGCTGGTCCCCCGTGAGGGCCACGGGGACCCGGAGATCCTCACCTTCAGCCAGCACCTGGCCTGCCCCAACGACGGCACGTCGTTCGACGAGCTGGCGCCCCGCAACTTCTCCTTCAACTCGCCCTACGGCGCGTGCCCGAAATGCGACGGGCTCGGCACCCGCTACGAGGTCGACCCCGAGCTGGTCGTCCCCGACCCCGACCTGAGCCTGAACGAGGGCGCCATCGCCCCCTGGGCTGCGCCCCGGGCCGAGTACTTCACCCGGGTCCTGGTCGCCCTGTCCGAGGCCCACGGCTTCAAGATGTCGACGCCGTGGCGGAAGCTGAAGAAGAGCGAGCAGAAGATCCTGCTGTACGGGGCGGGGCCGCGGCAGGTGCACGTCCAATACCGGAACCGCTACGGCCGCACGCGGTCCTACAACACGCACTACGAGGGCGTCGTCCCCTACCTCCAGCGGCGCCACGGCGAGGCCGAGTCCGACTACGCCCGGGAGCAGATCGAGGGCTACATGCGGGAGGTGCCGTGCCCGGCGTGCGGCGGGGCCCGGTTGAAGCCCGAGTCCCTCGGGGTGACCGTGGGCGGGCTGAACATCCACCAGCTCTGCGACCTCTCGATCGCCCGGGCGGCGCAGGCGCTCCTCGACCTGGAGCTGTCGGAGCGCGACCGGATGATCGCCGAGCGGGTGGTGAAGGAGGTCAACGCCCGCATGCGGTTCCTGCTCGACGTGGGGCTCGACTACCTGTGCCTCAACCGCTCGGCGGGCACGCTGGCCGGTGGTGAGGCGCAGCGCATCCGCCTCGCCTCGCAGATCGGCAGCGGGCTGGTGGGCGTCCTCTACGTGCTCGACGAGCCGTCGATCGGCCTGCACCAGCGGGACAACCGCAAGCTGATCGACACGCTGATCAGGCTGCGGGAGCTGGGCAACACGGTGATCGTCGTCGAGCACGACGAGGACACGATCCGGGTCGCGGACCATGTCGTGGACATCGGTCCGGGAGCGGGCGAGCACGGCGGCGAGGTCGTCGTTTCGGGGACGGTCGACGATCTCGTCGCCTCGCCCCGCTCCATCACCGGCCAGTACCTGGCCCGCACCCGCACCATCCCCGTCCCGGCCATGCGGCGGGAGCCGAAGGAGGGGTGGCTGGCGGTGCGCGGCGCCCGCGAGCACAACCTCAAGGACATCGACGTCGAGTTCCCCCTCGGCTGCCTGGTGTGTGTGACCGGCGTGTCGGGATCGGGGAAGTCCACCCTGGTCAACGACATCCTCCACCGCTCCCTCATGCAGCGGATCTACAAGTCGAAGCTGGTGCCCGGCCGCCACCGCCGGATCGAGGGCGAGGAGCTGCTCG
This sequence comes from Acidimicrobiia bacterium, assembly GCA_046565765.1. Taxonomy (GTDB): domain Bacteria; phylum Actinomycetota; class Acidimicrobiia; order Acidimicrobiales; family AC-14; genus JBFMCT01. The sequence continues at coordinate 8,648 of JBKHXX010000043.1, forward strand.
ACAAGGTCATCGGCATCGACCAGTCGCCCATCGGCCGCACCCCCCGGTCCAACCCCGCCACCTACACCGGCGTGTTCGACCACATCCGCAAGCTGTTCACCCAGACGCAGGAGGCCCGGGTCCGGGGCTACCAGCCGGGCCGGTTCTCGTTCAACGTCAAAGGGGGCCGCTGCGAGGCGTGCGCGGGCGACGGCACGATCAAGATCGAGATGCACTTCCTGCCCGACGTGTACGTCCCCTGCGAGGTGTGCAAGGGGGCGAGGTACAACCGGGACACGCTGGACATCACCTTCAAGGGCAAGAACATCGCCGAGGTGCTCGACCTGTCGTGCGAGGAGGCGGTCGAGTTCTTCGCCAACCAGCCCAACATCGCCCGCCACATGCAGACGCTGGTCGACGTGGGCCTGGGCTACGTGCGCCTGGGCCAGCCCGCGCCCACCCTTTCGGGCGGCGAGGCCCAGCGGGTCAAGCTGGCCAGCGAGCTGTCGAAACGCTCGACCGGCCACACCATCTACATCCTCGACGAGCCCACCACCGGCTTGCACTTCGAGGACATCCGCAAGCTGCTCACCGTCCTCAGCCGCCTCGTGGATCAGGGCAACACCGTCCTGGTCATCGAGCACAACCTCGACGTCATCAAGACCGCCGACTGGCTCATCGACCTCGGCCCTGAAGGCGGCAGCGGGGGAGGGATGCTGGTCTGCGAGGGGACCCCAGAGGACGTGGCCGAGGTGGCCGGCAGCTGGACGGGCAAGTTCCTGAAGCCGCTCCTGGCCGGGGGTGCTTGAGTCCCACCCCTCCGGGGCCGATGCTTTGGTGATGACCGGCCGAGGCCACCGATGAGGCGCGCCGCGCGACCCCTGCTCTACGGAGGAGTCCTCGGCGTCGTGTTCGGCCTCGCGCTCGTGCACGCCCGTTGGATCGGCCACTACTCGTTCACGGGGTCGGGCCGCTTCGGTTGGACGGTCGCCTACGCCGGTCTCCTCTGCGTCTTCGCGTACGGGTTCGGGCTTCCCGACGCTCACCGCTCGCGCCGGGCGGCCCTCGGGGCGTCCGTGGGAGCCGCCTTCGCCGGTGCCGTGGCGATCTCGCTCGTCCAGCTGTTCGTGGGCGACGCCCTGCTGCCCCGCTTCGTGGTGTTCGGCTCGGCGCTGCTCCTGCCCGACTGGTACCGGATCTGCGTCGGGATGGCCGCAGGGGGGCGTCTGCGAGCCGAGGCGCGCGACCGGGTGGTCGTGGTCGCCCGGCCGCAGGACGTCCGGATGCTCGAGCTAGAGCTGCTCGACGCTCCCGAGCGGCCGGCCTCGATCGTCGCCCAGCTGGCTCCGGACGAGGCGGTGACCCGAGACGGTCAGCCGGCGCTCCTCACCCTCACCGGGTCCGCCGACCCGACGGTCGTGGTGCTCGACCGGGAGGCCCAGGACGAGCCCGACGTCGTCGCCCAAGTGGCGTTGCTCCACGAGCGGGGGGTTCGGGTCCGGTCGCTGTCGCTGTTCTACGAGGAGTGGCTGGGCAAGCTCCCCGTGACGGACCTGGAGCGCGCCTCGCTCCTCTTCGACATCGGCGAGGTGCACCGAGCGGGCTACGGGCGAGCGAAGCGCCTCCTCGACCTGCCGATCGCCCTGCTCGGCTGCCTGGTGCTCGCGATCGTGATGCCCCTCGTGCTGGTCGGGAACCTGATCGGGAACCGTGGCCCCGTGTTCTACCGCCAGCAGCGCGTGGGCAAGGCCGGGGCGGAGTTCACGATCCTGAAGTTCCGGACCATGACGCCGGCCCTCGCCAGCGCCCCGGTCGACCAGTGGACGGCGGAGCAGGACCCACGCGTCACCCGCTTCGGGCAGCTCCTGCGGCGTTCCCACCTCGACGAGTTGCCCCAGGTGGTGAACATCCTCCGGGGAGACCTGTCCGTCGTCGGTCCCCGTCCGGAGCAGCCGCACTACGTCGAGCACCTCACCGACAAGCTGCCCTTCTACGCGCTTCGGCACCTCGTGCGTCCCGGTCTCACCGGATGGGCCCAGGTGAAGTACGGGTACGCCGGGAGCGAGAGCGATGCACGGGAGAAGCTGCAGTACGACCTCTGGTATCTGCGCCACCAGGGTCTGGGCACCGATCTGCGCATCATCGGCCGGACGTTGCGGTCGGTGCTGGGGAGCCAGGGCGCCGGCCGGTGACCGACGCGCTGGAGCCTGAGATCGACGTGGTGATCCTCACCTGGAACGACGGCGACCTCCTGGACAAGGCGGTCAGGTCTGCGGTTCGGAGCGAGGGCGTCCGAACCAAGGTCGTCGTGGTGGACAACGGCTCTGACCCTCCGGCCACGGTGGCGGCTTCGCCCGACGTCGTGGTGGTCCGGAACGAGGAGAACGCCGGGGTGGCCCGAGGGCGCAACCAGGGTGCAGCGTTGGGATCCGCCGACCTGCTCTGCTTCCTCGACAGCGACGCCGAGCTCGCACCGCACAGCCT
>JBKHXX010000044.1:0-56038 GCA_046565765.1 Acidimicrobiia bacterium
GGCGCCCCTCGAGCTCGGCCGCGGCGAACGCCTCTGGAACTCGCCCGACGAGCTCCTCGACCGGTATCACTGCGACCGCGTCCCCAGCCCCAGCGGCGTCACCCACCTCCTCTTCTGGCGCCGCTAAGAGCGACACCCGCTGGCGCGAGGTGGGTCGGGCCGGCTCGAGAGCGGACGTCTGCTCGGCCGACGGTGACGATCGGCCGGTGTAGCACCCGGACTCGCGTACGAGTGCCGGGTGTCCCCGAACGGGCGTCCCAAAACGTGAGCCGGGCGTCGCCCGGCCGCGTACGTGTCGGTAGGACGGCGCTTGTCAATGACGGCGAAGGCTCCCTCCACGGTGGTTCGCTACTTGCAATCGGATCGGCAGCCCCTTCCGATCTCCGGCTCCCTCCGATAAACCCTCCGCCCCCGGCACGAGCGGGTGGCAGACTGGGGGCGGCGACATGGATCTCTTGCCCCTCGACCGGCTCGGCGCCCGGGAGGTGGCCGACGGCCAGCTCGACTTCGGCGTGCTCCTCCCGTGGGTGTCAGCCGCGGACGGCAACCGGGTGTGGCTCAAGATCATCCACGAGAAGGACCAGTTCCTCCAGGACGTTCCGCCCACCCGCATCGAGCTCCAGCACTCGGTCGACCCCACCTACCTCGACTACTGGAGCGGGCACGTCGACCTGGGGGCGGGTGGCGGTCCGGGCCCGGGCTCGCATTGGGGCCAACCGGGCCGGTACGTGTACCGCTACGCGGTGGAGCGGCCTGACGTCCCCGGAGAGATCGACTGGGTGATCGACCCCTACGCCCGGGAGTTCGGGGTCGGCAAGCTGTCGGCCGTCACGGTCGGGTACGAACCGCACCAGTGGAGTGCGGCGGAAGCGGCCTGGCGGGTGCCCGCCCTCGACGACCTCGTCATGTACGAGATCATGATCAACGAGTTCGGCGGGAGCGTCGACGGCACCATCGACCGGCTGCCGTACCTCGCCGACCTGGGCGTGAACTGCCTGGAGGTCATGCCCGTGTCGAACGTGTCGAACACGATCGACTGGGGCTTCCTGCCCATCGGGTACTTCGGCGTGGACGAGCGGCTCGGCAACCGCAAGCACCTCCAGCGGCTGATCGAGGCCGCCCACGAGCTGGGCATGGCGGTGATCCTCGACGTCGTCTACGGCCACACCAGCAGCGACTTCGCCTACTCCTCGTTGTACCGCCGGCTGAACTACCGCGAGAACCCGTTCATGGGCACGTTCGCCAAGGACTACTTCGGCGAGAGCACCGACTTCCGCCGCCAGCTCACCCGCGACTACTTCTTCACCGTCAACCATCACTGGTTGGCGACCTACCACGCCGACGGCTTCCGCTACGACTGCGTGCCCAACTACTGGGACGGAGCGGTGGGCCAGGGCTACGCCAACCTGACCTGGTCGACGTACCGGTTCGTCAAGGCGAAGGCCGGCGCCACCGGCCATTGGGCCCGCTTCTTCGACGACGCGGGCGGCGTGAACCTCATCCAGTGCGCCGAGCAGCTCGAGGGGCCGGTCGAGGTCCTGGAGCAGACCTACAGCAACTGCACCTGGCAGAACGAAACCCTCGTCGCCGCTCGGGGCACGGCGGGCGGCTCGGCCGACGCCCTGACCGATTTGGGCTTCCGGCTCGGGCTCTCCGGGTACCCCTCGCAGCGGACGGTCGAGGGCGACACGATCCCCAAGACCGCCCTCCAGTACGTCGAGAACCACGACCACTCACGGTTCGTGTGCAACTTCGGCACCACCGCCGCCGACAACGACCTGCTGCGGGAGGGCTTCCGGGACCGTTCGCCCAAGGTCCAGCCCTACCTGATCGCCCTGCTGACGGGCCGGGGCATCCCCATGCTGTGGCAGGGACAGGAGCTGGGCGAGAACTACTTCGTCCCCGAGAGCGGCTTCGGGCGGGTCGCCCTGTTCCGGCCCGTGCGCTGGGACTACTTCTACGACTCCATCGGCCGCTCGGCCATCTGGCTGGTGCGCCGGCTCGTCGCCCTGCGCCGCCAGCTCCCCCAACTGCGGGCGGGCGACCACTTCTTCTTCAACGACCGGTCGCGATACCAGGACCGACAGGTCCTGCTCTTCACGCGCCGGCTGGGGAACGACCTGACCGTCGTGGCGCTGAACTTCGGCGACGCCGACCAGACGGTGCCCTTCACGTTCGACGTGGCCGGCAAGTACCGCGAGGAGCTGCACGGCCACGACCTGGGCGACGTGGCCGCCGGCCAGGAGCGGTGGGTGACCGTCCCCAGCAACTACGGCCGCATCTGGACCCGCACCTGAGCCGAGCCGAGGAGTCAGCCACCGAGCCGCTCGGCAACCGCCCGAAGGTCGGCCACGAAGCCGTCCATGGCCTCCTTCCGCGCCGCCTCGTCGGGCGCCCGCAGGATCGACGAGGGGTGGATGGTGGCGGTGACGACCGGGCCCAGCAGCCCCTCGACGAACTGGCCCCGCTGCTTGGTGACCCGGAAGGACGAGCCGAGCAGTGAGTGGGCAGCGGTGGCGCCCAGGCAGACGACGATCTCGGGCTGGACGGCCTCGATCTCGGCCTCCAGCCACGGCCGGCAGGCGGTGATCTCGGGCGCCGCCGGGCGCTGGTGGATGCGGCGCTTCCCGCGTGCCTCCCACTTGAAGTGCTTCACCGCGTTGGTGACGTAGACGTCGCCGCGGTCGATGCCGGCCGCCACCAGGGCCTCGTCGAAAAGCCGGCCGGCAGGGCCGACGAACGGCCTGCCTTCGAGGTCCTCCCGGTCGCCCGGTTGCTCGCCGACGAACAGGATCCGGGACCCGGCCGCTCCTTCGCCGAAGACGGTCTGGGTGCCCCGCTCCCACAGGTGGCAGGCCCGGCACCCGGCGGCCGCCTCCCGCAAGGCGGGCAGCGTGGGCGGCTGGGGAACGAGCGGTGCGGCGGTCTGGACGGAGGGCGCCACGGCGCTGTCCTACCCAGCGGCGCGCCGCCGTTAGCCTCGGCCGGCGATGCCCCGCATCGACGTGGACGTGTCGCAGCACCAGCAGACCTGGGACGAGCTGCGGGGGCGGGTGCGGTTCGCGGAGGACGCCGGCTTCGCCGCGGCATGGGTCTTCGACCACTTCAAGGTCCTGTACGGGCCGCCCGACGGGCCGTGCTTCGAGGCGTGGACGCTGCTGGCCGGCCTGAGCGCGGTCACCACCCGCGTCCGCCTCGGCGCCCTCGTGACCGGGGTGACCTACCGCCACCCGTCGGTGCTGGCGGCCGAGGCGGTGACCGTCGACCACATCTCCGGCGGGCGGCTGGAGCTGGGACTGGGCGCGGCGTGGCACCAGTGGGAGCACGAGGAGCTGGGGATCGACTTCCCCCGGCCCGGCGTGCGCCTCTCGAAGCTGGAGGAGGCGGTCGACGTCGTCACCGCCCTGATGACCGGGCGAGGCGTGACCTACACCGGCCGGCACTACCAGCTGAGGAACGCCACCTACCGCCCCCTGCCGGTGCAGCGCCCCTACCCGCCGCTGTGGATCGGAGGTGGCGGCGAGCGGCGGACCCTCCCGCTGGCGGCCCGCAAGGCCGACGTGTGGCACGGGTTCGGGTCGGTGGGCGAGCTGGCCCGCAAGTCGAAGCTGGTCGACCGGCTGGCCGAGGAGGCGGGGCGCGACCCCAAGGCGATCCGGCGCTCGACCAGCCTGTCGCTCTCCGAGCCGTGGGACCAGGTGCGGCGCGACGTCGAGGCCAAGCACCGGGCCGGCTTCGAGATCCTGGTGGCGAGCTGGCCCTCGGAGGGCCGGCCCCGCATCGAGGAGTTCGCCGAGCGGGTCCTTCCCGAGTTGCAAGGATGAGCCTGGCCCGGATCGCCCCCGGCGTCTTCCAGATCGACACCTTGCTGGGCGGCTGGGAGCGGGTGACGGCGGGGTACCTGGTCGAGGGCCCGCCGCCCATCCTCGTGGAGACGGGGAGCCAGTCCTCGGTGCCCGCCCTCCTCGCCGCGCTACGGGAGCACGGCGTGGGGCCCGACGGCCTGGCCGGCGTGGTCGTCACCCACATCCACCTCGATCACGCCGGCGGGGTGGGCGACGTGGCCGCTGCCTTCCCCGAGGCCACGGTGTACGTCCACCCGTTGGGCGCGCGCCACCTGGCCGACCCGACCCGGCTGGTCGACTCGGCGGGGCGGGTCTACGGCGAGCTACTCGACTCGCTCTACGGCCGGCTGACGCCCACCGCGGCGGAGCGCATCGTCGCCCTCGACGACGGGGACGGCGTGGGCACGCTCACCGCCGTGCACTCGCCCGGGCACGCCAAGCACCACCTCGCGCTGCACGACGAAGGCAGCGGCCTGCTGTTCGTGGGGGACGCGGTGGGCGTCAGGCTGCCCGACGTGGGGGTGTTGCGGCCGGCCACGCCCCCACCCGACTTCGACCTCGACCAGGCCCTGTCCTCGCTGCGGCGGTTCGACGAGCGGCGTCCCTCGGCCCTGGCCCTGGCCCACTACGGGGTGGTGCCCGATGCTCCGTCCGACGCCCTGGCCGAGGCGGCCGACGCCCTGCGGGAGTGGGCCGACGTGGCCGAGCGGGCCTGGCGGGCGGGCGGGGACGTGGAGGCGGCCCTGGCCGCCCGCTACGGGGCGAGCCACGAGCGGGTGGAGATCCTCAACGGCATCCACTCCAACGCGGCCGGGCTACGGCGCTGGCTGGAGCACCGTCCCCCTACTGGACCGTGAAGGTGGCCTCCGCGGTGCGAATGCTCTGCTCGCCCGTGGCCGTGACCGGAGTGGGCCGCCGGAAGGGCGTGTCGGGCACGGTGAAGGTGGCGCCCGAGAAGGCGCCCCGGTCGTCGGCCCGTACCCGGGCGACGATGTCGGTGAAGAACCGGATCTCCACCCGCTCGTCGGGTTGGAAGCCGGAACCCTGGGCGGTGACCCGCGTCCCGGGCCGGCCGGCGGCGGGCGCCAGCTCGAGGTTGACCTCTGCACGCTGGAGCGACGGGAGCGTCACGTCGGCCACGTCGGGCCGACCACCACCGTCACCCCCCGACCCTCCCAGCAGGGTGAAGGCGACCAGTCCGACCGCGATGACGCCCACGCCGATCCCCACCGGGACCCAGCCGGGGCGGGCCCCATGCCGCTTGGCCCGTCCCGGTTCGATGGCCCGCACCAGGCGGTTGATCCCGTCGTCCCACGTCTCGTCGGTGAGCCGGATGGCGTTGCGGTCGGCCAGCTCGCCCAGCTCGGCCGGCAGCTGGTGGCGCGACGGCATGACGGCGGACTCCAGCAGGACGGGGATCACCCGCACGTCCCGGGCGAGGGCGGTGGCGATCTCACGCCGGACGTGGTCGTCGGCGTCGTCCAGGCGGCGGCGGCCGTCCTTCTCGGCGGTCAGCCACTTGTCGCCGATCACGGCCAGGAAGACGTCGGAGCGGTCGATGGCCGAGGCGATGGCCTCGGGGAAGTCGACGCCCGGGGCCAAAGCCTCGACGTCCCTGAACACCCGCTCGGGGCCGAAGCGGGCCATGAGGGCGTCGCTCAGTGCGCGGGCCTGCCCTCGGGCGTCGTCCCTGCGGTAGCTGACGAAGATGCCGCCCACGCCGTACCTCCCGGTCCCCAAGCGTCGCGCAGCCGGGGCCGCTGTGCACCGTTTCGCGGGCCGAGGGCGGTGGGTACGCTCCGGCCGGTGCGTTTCAACCGCGGTGTAGAGCTCGACACCGGCCAGGTCTCCGACCGGCGGGGCATGGGCGGGTTGGCGGTGGGAGGCGGCGGCCTCATCGGCGTGGTGGTCCTGCTCTTCCAGCTGTTCACCGGGGGAGGCGGGGGCGGCGGGATCTCGCTGAACCAGCCCGAGACCGACCTGTCGGCCGAGTGCCAGACGGGTGAGGACGCCAACCAGCGCGACGACTGCCGGATCGTGGGCGTGATCAACAGCGTGCAGGCCTTCTGGCGGGACAACCTGAGCACCTACCGGTCGGCCAAGACGGTGTTCTTCGACGGGCAGGTGAGCACCGCCTGCGGCGTGGCCAGCAGCTCGGTGGGACCCTTCTACTGCCCGGCCGACGAGCAGGTGTACATCGACCTCGGCTTCTACCAGGACCTGCGCACCCGCTTCGGCGCCAACGGCGGCCCGTTCGCGGAGGCCTACGTGATCGCCCACGAGTACGGGCACCACGTGGAGAACATCCGGGGCGTGCTCCAGCGGGCCCGCAGCGGCGCCACCGGCCCGGCCAGCGAGGCCGTTCGGGTGGAGCTCCAGGCCGACTGCCTGGCCGGCATGTGGGCCAAGGGCGCGGTCGAGACCGGCTACATCGAGGAGCTGACCGAGGCCGACATCCGTGACGGTCTCGACGCCGCCGCCGCCATCGGGGACGACCGCATCCAGGAACAGGTGCAGGGCCAGGTCGAGCCGCACAAGTGGACCCACGGATCGTCCGACCAGCGCCAGAAGTGGTTCCTCATCGGGTACCGCACCGGCACGCTGGCGGGCTGCGACACGTTCGCCGTCGCTCAGCCGTAGCGCTGCGGGCCGCTGAGCCGCAGGCGGGCCACCACCGGCCAGTGGTCGGACGGGAGGCGGCCGCCCGGGGTCTCGTGGACGATGGCGGCGTGCAGGACCGTCCAGCCCGGCGAGACGAGCACGTGGTCGATGCGGTCGCCGTCGGCCCCGCCCTTGAAGCGGTGGGCGGTGGCGGCGCCCGTCCCCCGCGTGGGGAGGTGGGCGAGGGCGTCCTGGAGGCCGGTGGCCAGGAGGCTGCCGACGCTGGGGTCGACGGCGGTGGCGTTGAAGTCCCCCATCACGATCCACGGCCCCGTGCCGGTGCGCACCCACAAGGCGAGGGCGGCGGCGCTGTTGACCCGGGCCTCGGCCGAGCGGTGGTCGAGGTGGGTGCTCACCACGCTGAAGGCGGTGCCGTCGCGGCGGTCGGACAGGCGGGCGACGGTGGCGATGCGGCCCGAACGGTCCTGGGAGAACCAGCGGACGTCCCACGAGGTCACCTCGAAGCGGTCGTGGCGGTAGAGGATGGGGCAGTGCTCACCGCGCTGGCGGCCGTTGCCCCGCCCCGCGCTGAGGAAGCCGTACTCGGGCAGCTCGCCCTTGAGGTGGCCGAGCTGGAGGCGGCGGACCTCCTGGAGCCCGGCCACGTCCGGCGCGACCGAGCGGACGGCGTCGACCGTCGCTGCCCGCCGGAGCCACCACGAGTTCCGCCCGTCGAGGCCCCGATCCGTGCGGATGTTGAACGTCATGACCACGACCTCGGCCACTCGCCGAGAGGGTAGGCGCGCCCGTTGACCGGCGATGGTTCGGTACCTTCGAGGGCGGGATGGGAGGGGTCGGAGCCGGGCGAAAGGTGGTGCTGGCCGCCGCCTGGCTGGTCGCCGCGACGGCATGCGGCACCGCTGCGGGTGGGGAGGCGACGCTCACGGGGCCCGCCCCACCCACCACGCCTCCCCCGCCGCCGCCCCGGGTCGTGCACGAGCAGGCCTACACGCCCTTCGCCACCGTGGGCGGGGTGACGCTGGTCCACCCGGCGGCCCGCGTCGAGCGGGTGGGCTTCCACCAGGCCAACCACGACGGGGCCCGGCAGATGGAGACCGTGAGCACGACGGCCGCGCCCGTCGTCCTCGAGGACCGCCAGCGGGCCACCGGCTCGCACACGGCGGCCGACGTGGTCGTCGACCCGGAGGCGGAGATCCGCTCGCCGGTGACCGGGCGCGTCCTGCGGGGCGGCGGCTACATCCTCTACTGCCGCATCGCCGACGACTACGTGGTGATCGAGCCGGACGAGCGAAAGGGCTGGGAGCTCAAGATCCTCCACATCGACGGCCTCCAGGTCCGGCCCGGGGACCGGGTGACGGCGGGGGAGACGGTGCTGGCGCCCAAGGCCACCAGGCTGCCGTTCGCGTCGCAGGTCGACGAGTTCCGGACGGCCGACCCGGCGTGGCCCCACGTCCACATCGAGATCGTGGACCCGAGCATCCCCGACAAGCCCAACCCGGGCGGCGGCGGCTGCTGAGCGGCGCTACGCGGGCGTGAGGCGCTGGCCGTCGGCCGGGCTCTCGATGCGGGTCTGGCTCCCGCCGCCGGGCAACGGGACGATCCCGCCCCAGACCAGCATCTCGCGACCTGTCCAGACCGCGCCCGACGCGAAGCGGCCGGAGGAGGGCGGGAGCCGGCGCCAGCGGTCGAGGGCGGGGTTGTAGGCGGCCCCGTCGGCGAAGAAGTTGTTGAACGTGCCTGGTGTGCCGCCCCAGATGAGCAGCTCGGTGCCGGTCCAGACGCCGGCGGTGCCGACCCGGCCGCTCAGCGGGCTGGTGGACACCGGCCGCCAGGAGTCGCTGGTGGGGTTGTAGGCGGCCCCGTCGGCGAAGACCTGGCGCCAGTCCTCTCCGCCCCAGAAGACGATCTCCTGGTCGACCCAGACGCCACGGGAGAACCGGGGAGCGAGGGGGGACTCGGCGACGGGCCGCCAGCGGTCGGCGGCGGGGTCGTAGGCGGCGCCGTCGGCGAACGCCGCGTCCCGGGTGCCGCCGCCCCACACCACCACCTCCCGGTTCGTCCAGACCGCGGCGACCCGCTCGCGAGGTTCGAGGGGGACCGGCGGGAGCAGCCGCCAGGCATCGGCGGCGGGGTCGTAGGCGGCGCCGTCGGCGAACAGCTCGCCCGTCTCGGGGCTGTAGCCGCCCCAGAACACCCACTCCCGCCCGGTCCAGGTCGAGCTGGTGCGGCGGGCGGCGAGGGGGGCCGGGGCGATGACCCGCCAGCGGTCGGCGGCGGGGTCGTAGGCCGCGCCGTCGGCCAGGGGCGTCTCGACGGCCGTCCCGCCCCATACCAGCAGCTCCCGGCCCGTCCACGCGCTGGCGCTGCCGCTGCGGGCCGACAGGGGCGAGGCGGCGATGGTGCGCCAGCGGTCGGTGGCGGGGTCGTAGGCGGCCCCGTCGTCCAGCGGGCGGACGTTGACGCCCTGGCACGGGTTGCCGGTGCAGGCGCCTCCGCCCCAGACGACGAGCTCGCGTCCGGTCCACACCGACGCGGCCGACGTCCGCCCCTCGATGGGAGCGGCCGCCATGGGACGCCACTCGCCTCGGATGTCGGTCGCGTCGCCGCCACCTCCCGCGCCGCCCCCACCGCCGCAGGCGGCGAGGAGGGCGAGGAGGGCGGCGACGGCGGCCCCGGTGCGGCGGCTCATGGGCACAGAGGCTACGGCCGGCCCAGCGCGTCGGCGGCGGCCACCGCGCCGGCCGCGCCCAGCACGCACAGCAGCGCTCCCGCCACCCCGCTGAGCTCGAGCCCGACCATCCCGGCGGCGAGGGTGAGGAAGGGGCCCAGGCGGACGGTGGCCTCCTCGACCGGCCGCTCGACGAGCACGTTCTCCACGGCCTGGTAGGCGACGAAGGCGACGGCCACCGCGGCGGCCTTCCCGCCCGACACGACGCCCGCCATCACCACGATGGGCAGGGCGCCGACGACGGTGCCGGCGAGAGGCACCAGGTCCCACAGGCCGACCCAGAACCCGAGCGCGGCGGGGCCGGGCACGTCGGCCAGGCGCGCCACGACGTAGGCGAACAGCCCGGCCGCCACGGCCATGGCCAGGCTGGCGCCGGCGTAGCCGAAGGCCCGCCGGTAGACGGCGATGAACACGGCCCGGTAGCGGGCCCGGCGGGCGGCGTCGGCGACCTGGCCGGCGGCGGCGGCGCTCAGGCGGGGCCCGTGGAGGAGGAAGAAGACGGTCAGGACCGTGGTCGCCAGGAAGGCCACGCCCCGGCTGCCGGCGGCCCGCAGGGCCTCGGCGGGGGTGCCACCCCGGAGGCGGTCGGGGATGTCCTCCAGGAAGCGGCGGGTGCGCTCCTCCAGGCGCAGGTCGGTGGCCAGCTCCCCGAACCGCTCCGACCGCTCCAGCTGGCGGGCGCGCTCCGGGGCGGCTTCACGGAGGCGGGTGGTCTCCTCCGCCACCTCGTCGACCAGCGTGTAGACGACGGTGGCGGCCGAAGCCAGGAGTCCCACCATGACGACCAGCACGGCCAGGCCCCGCCGCAGGTGACGTTGGAGGTGGGTGACGATGGGGTGCAGCAGCCCGGCCACGACCGCGGCGACCAGGATCCACCCGATCACCCTTCGGGCCGCGGCCACCAGGCCCAGCAGGCTCACCGTGACCCCGAACATCCCGACCGCCACGAGGACCGACCGGGGCGTCAGCCGGAGGCGTTCCGGGCGCATCCCTCGGGGCTCGGGCGCCGCCATGCTGGCCGGTAGAGTACCGAGGCGTGATCGACCCCCGGGATGTGGCCCCCGGGGCCACTGCCCCGCCGGTCTCACCGGGGGCGACGGGGCGCCCACCGGTCCGCTACGTCGACCTCGACTGGCGTTCGGTGGCGTGGGGCATGGCCGCGTTCGTGGCCTTGGTCGCGGCCACCGGCCTGGTGCGGGCCGCACCCCGGGCTCTCACGGTGCTGGCGGTGGGCACCCTGCTGGCCCTCGGCCTCGATCCCCTCGTGACCAGGGTCGAGCGCCGGCTCGGAGGCCGGCGGGCATTGGCCGTGACGGTGGTCATGAGCGGGCTCCTGGTGGCGGCCGGGCTCATCGTCGCCCTGCTCGCTCCCCGCGCCATCGACCAGGGGCGCCAGCTCGGCGGCGACATCGACCGCGTCGTCCGCCAGATCAACCAGCTGCCGGTCATCGGCGACGACCTGGAGCGGGCGGGCACGGCCCGGGCCGTCGAGCGGTGGATCGAGGCCCTGCCGGGACGGCTGTCGGGCGACGACACGCCGCTGGGGGCCTACCTGCTGCGCCTGGCCGACGGCCTGCTGGTAGCCAGCTTCACGGCATTGATCGTCATCGCCCTCCTGCTCGACGGGCCCCGCCTCATCCGCCGGGTGAGCCGCCTCCTGCCCGACCACCGCCGCGACCGGGCCGAGCGCGTCGGTCGCCTCGCCTACGAGACGGTGGGGCGCTACGTGGCCGGGTCGCTGGTGGTGGCGTGTGTGGCGGGAACGGCGGTACTCGTGGCGGGCCTGATCCTGCGTGTCCCGCTGGCCCCGCTCGTGGCCGTGTGGGTGGCCCTCTTCGACCTCGTGCCGCAGATCGGCGGGGCCATGGGTGGCATCCCGTTCGTGCTCCTGGGGCTTACCCGGGGAGCGGGGACCGCAGCCATCTGCGCCGTGTTCTTCGTGCTCTACCTGCAGTTCGAGAACAACATCCTGAGCCCGCTCATCGTCGGCCGGGCGGTCAAGCTCTCGCCTCTGGCGACGATGACGGCGGCGCTCATCGGCGTGTCGGCCGGAGGGGTGGTCGGCGCCCTGTTGGCGGTGCCGGTGGTGGCAGCCGCCAAGGTCGTCTACGTCGAGCTTCGACCCCGCCGGGCGGGATCGGAACTAGGTGAGCAGAAGAATGAGGATGATGATCAGGATCAGGGTTCCGATGCCGATGTACATGCTTCCTCCTGAAGGGGTGGTGTGGCCAACTGGTTCCCCGGCGGAGGCCGCAACAAACGTGCGGGGGACGCATACCTCGGTCGCCGCAGGGTAGGTACAGAAGCGAGCACCTACCGCGATTCGATACGAGGAGTGAGCGGATTCATGCCGACGGTTGAAGAGAGAATCGAAGTACGTCAGCCGGTGCGAACGGTTTACAACCAGTGGACGCAGTTCGAGGAATTTCCCCAGTTCATGGAGGGTGTCGAGCGGGTCGAGCAGCTCGACGACACGCACCTGCACTGGGTCGCCGAGATCGCCGGCGCCCGCCGCGAGTGGGACGCCGAGATCGTCGAGCAGCAGCCCGATCAGCGGGTCGCGTGGCGGGCGATCACCGGCGCCGACAACGCAGGCGTCGTGAGCTTCCGGCCCGTCGGGGCGGACGCCACCGAGGTCACGCTGAAGCTCGACTTCGACCCCGAGGGCATCGTCGAGCAGGCAGGCGAGAAGCTCGGGTTCGTGCACAAGCGGGTCGAGGGCGACCTCAAGCGGTTCAAGCAGTTCATCGAGAGCCGCGGCGTCGAGACCGGTGCCTGGCGAGGCGAGGTCAACTAGCACATCGCACCGCAGCAAGCACGAAGGGCGCCCGGTGAACGGGCGCCCTTCGTCGCGCTCGGTACCCTCGCGCCCGTGGGTCGCCGGCTGACCGTCGCGCTACTGGTCGCGCTCGCCGGCTGTGGCGGCGGTGGCGGCGGGGGCGACACTGCCCCCCGCGCCCAATCGGCCACGACGGTCACCACCGAGGCGGCGACCACCGTTCCCGAGCCCACGACCACCACCCTCGGGTACGAGGTGTACGAGACGGCGACCGCCGAAGTTCCCCGGGTGGCGGTGTATGAGAGCCCGGGATCGCCTGAGCCCGTCCGCACGTTCGCCAGCCCAAATCCCCTCTATGGCGGGGGCACCATCCGGGTGTTCCTGGTCAAGGAGAACCGGGGCGACTGGCTGAACGTCTACCTCCCCGCCCGGCCGAATGGCAGCACGGGTTGGATCCGGAAATCGGACGTGAGCCTCGACTCCCACACCTTCAGGATGGTCATCGAGCTGGGGGCCCGCCGGCTCCAGGTCTACGACAAGAAGGACGTCGTGTTCGACGAACCGATCGCGGTTGGCGACAGCGCGACCCCGTCCACCCTGGGCCTCTTCTACACGACCGAGCTGATCATCCCCGTGGGCCAGCCCCAGTACGGGCCGTACGCGTGGGGTCTGTCGGCCTACTCGGAGGTGTTGTACGACTTCGCCGGGGGCGACGGGCAGATGGGCATCCACGGAACCAACGACCCGTCGAGCATCGGCCGGGCGGTGAGCAACGGCTGCATCCGCCTCTCGAACCCCAACATCACCCGGCTGGTCGAGATGCTGCCCGTAGCCGGAGTGCCGGTGGAGATCAGGGCGTAGGGGCCCCGACCGGGGTGATGTCCAGCCCGAGGGCGGAGAACTTGTCGAGGGCGTGCTCGTAGCCCCGCTCCAGGTGGTGGACACCGTGCAGGACGGACGGCCCGTCGGCGGTGGCGGCGGCGATGAGGTGGGCGAAGGCGGCCCGGATGTCGGGCATCTCGATCTCGGCCCCGCGGAGCTGGCTGCGCCCTCGGACGAGGGCGGCGTGGAGGTTGCCGCTCTCCTCGAACCGGCACGGCCTGCCGACCAGGCACTGGTCGAACAGCTCCACCTCGGCGTTCATGGCCCGGAGGGCCTCGACGTAGCCCAGGCGGTCCTCGAAGACCGTCTCGTGGACCACCGACAGCCCCCGGGCCTGGGTGCACAGCACGACCAGGCCGGGCTGCCAGTCGGTCATGAAGCCCGGGTGCGGGTCGGTGCGTACGGCGGCGGGACGCAACCCCGCGGGGCCGACGGAGGCCACGATCCCGTCGTCGTCGATGGCGAACTCCGCGCCCATGCGCTGCAGGGTCGATATGGCGGTGACCAGGCGATCCTGGGCGCAACCCAGGATGCGCACCCGGCCGCCCGTGACCAGGCCGGCGACCAGGTAGGAGAAGGCCTCGATGCGGTCGCCGCCCAGCCGCTGGCTCGTCCCCGAGAGGTGGGCGCCGCCCTCGACCACGAACGTCCGGTCGGGCTGGAGCTCGATGCGGGTGCCCATGCGCTGGAGGAACAGGGCCAGCTCCACGATCTCCGGCTCGACCGCCGCGTTCTCGAGGATCGTCCGCCCTTCGGCCCGGGCGGCGGTGAGCAGGACGCTCTCGGTGGCGCCCACGCTGGGGAACGGGAGGCGGATGTGCGCCCCGTGCAGCTCGAGGGCCTTGGCGTGGATGCCCTCGTCGGTGTACTCGACCTCCGCCCCCATCTGGCGCAGGGCGGCGACGTGGTAGTCGACCGGGCGGGTGCCGATCTGGTCGCCGGCCTGGCGCAGCGGGATGAACGCCTCGCCGATGCGGTGCAGGAGCGGCCCGGTGAGCAGGATCGGGATGCGGTTCAGCCGCGACTCGGGGATGCGGCAGTCGGTGATCGACGAGGCGTCGACCGAGACGGTGCTGGTGGCCTCGTCGAGGTGGACCTGGGCGCCCACCGCCCCGAGCATGGATGCGGTGATGTCGACGTCGCCGAGGTGGGGTGCGTTGGTGATCGTGCTCGGCTCGCCGCTGAGCACCGACGCCACCATCAGCTTGGTGACGGAGTTCTTGGACCCGCTGATCTGCACGTCGCCCCGCAGGGGGCCTACCGGCGAGATCCTCCACGAGGGCACGCCGGAGCCGGCTTCATACGTGGGCACGACCCCATCATGGCATCCCGTTCGGAGCGCCCGATCCAGCCCTGAGAGGGGCGGGAAGGGCCTGGTGATGGACGAGATGCAACCGCCGGGTGGTGCGGGTGAGGGCCACGTAGAGGGCCCGCAGGCCGTTGCGGCGCTCGGTCGCGATGGCCGCCGGCTCCACCACCACCACCGCGTCGAACTCCAGCCCCTTCGCCCCCTCGACCGGGTAGACGGCGATGGGCTGCTCCAGCACGGCTGCGGCCCTGCTGCCGTTGGTGAGGGCGGGGTCGTCGGGAATGCCCAGGGCCGCCCGGAGGGGGCCCACGAGCGCCTCCGGGGCGATCAACGCCACCCGGCCGGTGCCGACGAGCTCCATCTCGGCGCGCGCCGCGGAGACGGCGGTGGTGACCAGGTCGTCGGCCCCGGCGGTGGTGACGGCGGGCTGCTCGCCCGTGGAGCGGACGGAGCGGGGAGGCTTGAGGCCGGGGGTGGCCGCCTGCAGCACCCGGCCGGCCAGCTCCATCACCTCCGACGGGGTGCGGTAGTTGACCGACAGCTCGACCACCCGGGCGCTCTGGCGGCCGGGGACGTGGGCGGTGACGTCGCTCCACTGGCGGGCGGCGCTCTCCCCGCTGGCCTGGCCGAGGTCGCCCACGATGGTCATCGACCCGCTCGGCACCCGCCGGCCGATCATGCGGGCCTGCATGGCGGAGAGGTCCTGGGCCTCGTCGACGATCACGTGGCCGAATGTGCGGGTGGCCAGGTCGGGCTCCTGCTGACCGGCCGGCTCGCGGGTCCAGCGGGCGAGGTGGTCGAGCAGGTCGGCCCGCATCTTGTCGTCGACGTTCCCGGCGTCCTCCAGGGCCCGCTCGAAGATCGACCGCTCGGCCTCGCCGTCGACGTCGAGGGGACGGGCCCGTGACGGCACCCGGCCGAGGTGGCGGGCGGCCTCGTCGAGGAGGGCGATGTCCGCCTCGGTCCAGGCCACGTCGGACAGGCGACGCCGGCGGGGCCGCACCAGGGCCTGCCACTCGTGCTCCTCGAGCACGTCGTGGGCGGCCAGCTTGAGCAGCGCGGGCACGCCGAACAGGTCGTGGAGGAGGGCGGCGGGGGTGAGGATCGGCCACGTCCGCTCCACCGCCTCCACGTAGGCCCGCTCCCTGTGGAGCTGGCGCTCGAGGTCCTCGGGAAGGGCGTCCTCGGGGGCCAGGCCCTCGCGGCGGCGCCACTCGTCGGTGAGGATGCGGGTGACCTGGCGCTCGAAGGCGGCCCGCCTCTCGTTGTGGGTGCCGTTGCGGCGCTTGACCCGGCGCACGACCTGGCGGGTGTGCTCGGGGCTGAGGGTGAGCAGGTGGGCGCCCAGAGGGATGGTGGCGGGACGGGGGAGGGCCCGCTGGCGCTGGCGCACGGCCCTGGCCAGCACGGTGGCCATGCGCAGGTCGCCCTTGACCCGGGCCGCCTCGGGCGTGTCGGTGCCGGTCACGGTGACGGCGGGGACGAGGGTCGCCGGCGTCCCGAAGGTGACGGTGTGCTCGCCGAGGGACGGCAGGACGGCCTCGATGTAGCGCAGGAACACCCGGTTGGGGCCGATGAGGAGCACGCCGGCCCGTTCGAGGGGGAACCGGTAGGTGTAGAGGAGGTAGGCGGCCCGGTGGAGGGCCACCGCCGTCTTGCCCGTGCCCGGCCCGCCCTGCACCACCAGCACGCCCGGCAGGGGGGCCCGGATGATCTCGTCCTGCTCGCGTTGGATGGTGGCGACGATGTCGCCCATGCGGCCGGTGCGGGCCCGGCGGAGGGAGTGGAGGAGGGCGGCCTCGCCCACCAGCACCAGGTCGCGGCCGCCCTCGCCCTCGGCCGACAGCAGGTCGTCCTCCACGTTGACCAGGCGGCGGCCCCGGAGCATGAAGTGGCGGCGGCGGGTCAGGCCCAGCGGCTGGCCGGGCGTGGCCCGGTAGAAGGCCTCGGCCGCCGGGGCCCGCCAGTCGACGATCAGCGGCTCGTTGTTCTCGTCGGAGATCGCCACCCGGCCCACGTACAGCCGCTCGCCGTCGGTGCGGTCGATGCGGCCGAAGACCAGCCCGGCGTCGGCCTCCCGCAGGGCGGCCAGGCGGCGCTCGGTGACCTCGACGCGCACGTCGCGCTCGAAGCGGGCCGAGTGGGTGCCGCCCTGGCCGAGGTCGAGGACGTCGGCCGCGACCGCCCGGGCCTGGTTGCGCATGTCGTCCAGCCGTGCGTAGGCCCGGTCTATGACGGCCTGCTCGGCCGCCAGTTCAGGGTGCGTCGTCAGCTGCTCCGGGTCCTTCTCGTGCGAGTACGGCGGCAACGTTCCCGCCGCGGGGGGACGACAATCCTACTGGGCCGGACCGCCGTCGGTCAGGCGCCAGCCCTCGTCGGTGCGGACGACCTCGACGATCGAAGCCACCGGTTCGGCCGACCCGGACGGCTGCCGCACCCACCTCACGGCCCGTACCGCCAGCGAGCCGGGCGCGGCGCCTCGGCCCACGACCTCCAGAACGAACGCCCCGGGGAGGGTGGAGAGGCCCGAGGCCCACACGTCGACGATCCACCGGCTGGACAGGCTGGCGGTGGCCGAGACCGAGACGGTGTCCATGAGCCCCTCGATGCGGGTGGGCTGGCCGGCGGCGACGTGGCGCAGGTGGACGCCGCGGATCGTGCGGCAGTTCATCGCCTGGCGGGCCTCGGTCAGGTGGGCGCGGAGGGCGGGGAGGGCCCGGGCCCTCAGCTGTTGCTCCAGCAACCGGCCCTGCTGGTCGAAGTAGCGCGACCGCCGCCACGCCCGCTCCAGGCTCAGGGCCTGGCTGGCTTCCCGGGCCACCTCCATCTCCTCGGGGAGGAGGTGGAGCGCCCGGGGGCCCAGCGTGCGCCGCAGCATCTCCAGCTGCTCGGGACGCAGCCCGAACTGCTCACCCCACAGCTGAAGGGCCTGGAGGCACGGGGAAGGCGCCCCGCCCAGCATGAGCATCGCCCGCTCCGCCCCCAGGTCGTGGTCCTCCAGCTTGAACTTCCCCCACCGCCACGTGACGCGGTGCTCCTCGCCGTCGCAGGGCACGACGGCCGAGGCCGGAGGGAGGTTCTCGTACCACCGGACGGAGCTCGCCATCTCAGGCGGCCCGTTAGGCGGCATAGTCGCCGGGGGCGTCGATGTGGACGACCCGGGCCCACGCCGGGGCGGCCCACGCCTTGCCGCGCCGCACGGTGGCGCCCTCGATCAGCCCGACCACGACCTGCATGCCCTTGGGCGGCGAGGCGGGCCAGGGCGTGAGCCCGTCGGTGAGGACGACCACCACCGACGGCCGCGGCCGCAGCTTGGCCGCGGCCTCGATCCCGACCCCCATGTCCGTGCCCCCGCCCCCGATCAGCTCCAGGTTGCGCACGCTGGCCACCCGCTGGACGGTGTTGACGGTGGCGTCCACCGACAGGACCCGCAGGCGGGTGCGGGCCAGGCCCACCCCCCGCAGCAGCCCGTCCACCTCGGCCAGCACCTTGGCCAGCAGCAGGTCGTCCATGCTGCCGGACGTATCGACCAGCACGACCACCTCGGGCACGGGCCGCTCCATGGCGGGCAGCACGACGTCGGCCACGGCGTTGGCCCGCCGGGACGGCCGCCGGTACGTGTAGTCGACCCGCCCGGAGACGAGGGTGATCCCCTTGCGGATCTCGGCCGCCAGCACGCGGCGCCAGTCGACCTTGGGGTCGAGCTGATCCTCGGCCCACCGCTGCCAGCCCCCCGACAGGCGGCCCACCCCCTCCCGCATGAACCGCAGCACGTGGCTGGCCACCTGGGCCCGGATCAGGCGCTGTTCGCCGGGGGGGATGGCGCCCGTCTGGTCACGGGTCAGCTCCCAGTCCCGCTCCTGGCCGTCGGCCCCGCTTCCGCAGTCGGGGTGCTCGTCCTCGTCGTCGTGATGGTCGTGGCGCGAGATGTGGAAGTACTCCTCGGCCATCCGGTTGGTGGCCCAGCCCTTCTGGTGGGGGACGACGTGCCCCTCGGGCAGGCGCAGTCCGGCCGCCACCAGGTCGTCGTTGATCTCGGCGTCGGCCGCCACCGACCAGTAGCGGGCCAGGTCGGCGTTGACCCCCATGTTCCGGGCCCGCCCCGAGTGGTCACGGACGAGGTGGCCGGCGTGGTGCACCAGCAGGCTGCCCAGGACCTCGATGCTGTACTCGTCCACCAGCTCGGGGTCGACGTACAGCCGCCAACCGGAATCGGTGGCGATGGTGCCGATGCCGGGGGCGGCGATCACGGGCGACGCCCAGAGGGCGCTGGCCATGTAGGGGTGCCGCTTGACCGCCCACAGCCGGGCGATGGTGAGCTTCTGGGTGTCGAGCTGCCCGGCCGGCACGTGCGTCGCCTTCCCGGCCCGCTAGGCCTGCTGCCAGCGGGTGTCCTTGAGGAGGGGAGCGAACAGCTTCACCTCCGGGGGGGCGGGGGCCTTGGGGGGCCGGCACTGGGCCAGCACCCGGGCCGCCACCGCGGCCACGTCGGGCGTCTTCTCCCCCGCCTTGCCGAGCACCCGCCAGCCCGCCAGCCACCGCTCGACGGTGGGGTTGGCGGCCACCACCGACGCCACCGAGGACAGCACCGCGTAGGCCCGGTCACCCCGCTCGGGGACCTCGAAGGAGTCGGGATCGGCCAGGACCTTCTCGGGGTCGGGGAGGTCCATCTCCATCTCCCACATGAGCAGCTCGACGCCCGCGCCCTCGCCTACCGCGCCGGTGATCAGGGCGGTGGTGGCCTCGGTGGACGCCTCGACCGACAGGGCGGCGGCCCAGAGCCGGGCGGCCATGTCCCACGTGCGGGGGCTGGGCCAGCCCCGGCCGGCCCGGGCCGCGTCGGTGGGGACCTCCACCGCCAGCCCGGGGCGGACGGTGATGAAGGCGGAGACCAGGCCCCTCGTGTGGGGGATGCCGGCCTCCCAGCCCTCGGGCAGGAGAGGCACGACCGGGGCCTCGAACCCCCCGGCCAGGCCCTGGGCGAACTTGGCCGGCTCGACCGACCAGTCCAGGTGGCAGAACCGGTTGGCCAGCGGCGCCGACAGGTCCCACCCGTCGGCCGCCTGCTCGGGTGGGTTGGCGGCGGCCACCACCACCACGTCGGGCGGCAGGTCGAGGTCGCCCACGACCCGCTCCAGCACGACCCGCAGCAGGGCGGCCTGGACCGCGGGCGGGGCGGTGGAGATCTCGTCGAGGAACAGCAGGCCACGGCCGGCGGCGGCCAGCCGCTGGGCCCACCGGGGCGGGGCCATGCGCACGTCCCCGGCCGTCACGACCGGGAGGCCGGCAAAGTCGGACGGTTCCCGGATGGCGGCGATCACCGTCTCGCACGGCCACCCCATGGCCTCGGCCATGGCCCGGATGGCCGACGTCTTGCCCGTGCCCGGCGCCCCCCACAGCAGGGCCGGGACCCGGGCCGCGACCGCGATACCCAGCGCCTCGACGGCCGTCGCCTGGCTCATATCCGGAAGCTACTGGCTCGCCACGACTTCATGTACGGGTCCGATGCGCCGATACGATCCCCGGGATGCGACGTCGCCTCGGCACCGTGATGACCTGGTCCCGGTCCGATCAGGGCCGGAAGCTGGTTCGCTACAGCATGGTGTCGGTCATCTCGGTGATCGTGAGCCAGGTGCTGCTCGCCTTCTTCTTCGGGATCCTCCACTGGTCGGCCCGGGGCGCCAACATCTGGGCCGTCTGCCTGTCCGCCATCCCGTCGTACTACCTGAACCGGGCGTGGGCCTGGGGCAAGCGCAGCCGCTCGCACCTGTTCAAGGAGGTGCTGCCCTTCTGGGGCATGGCCCTGCTCGGCCTGCTGCTCTCGACGTGGGCGGTGAGCTTCGCCGAGGGCCATGCCAGCGACTGGACCGACAGCCGCTTCCTGACCACCGCCATCATCAACGCCGCTTCGGTGGGCGCCTTCGGGGTGCTGTGGGTGGCCAAGTTCGTGGTGCTCAACAAGCTGATGTTCGTCCACCACCCCGAGGACCTGCCCGCCGCCCTCGACGGCCGCAGCGGGATACCGACGTAGCCACGGTCGTCGACGCCCTGGCGGTCGCCCGCCGGGCCCGGGGGTTCCTTCCCGAGGCGGAAGGGATGGCCCTGCACCGGGCAGGGATGGCGGGGGCGGCCGCCGGTCCCCTCCTCGAGATCGGCACCTACTGCGGCAGGTCGGCCGTCTACCTCGGTACGGCGGCGGCCCAGGCCGGCACCGTGCTGTTCACGGTCGACCACCACCGGGGCTCGGAGGAGCTGCAGCCCGGCTGGGAGCACCATGACCCGACGGTCGTCGACCCGGTCACGGGCCGGATCGACACCCTCCCCCACTTCCGCCGGACGATCGAGGAGGCGGGCCTGGAGGACGTGGTCGTGGCGGTGGTGGGCGACTCGCCCACGGTCGGGCGGCTGTGGGGCACGCCCCTCGGCCTGCTGTTCGTCGACGGGGGCCACGGCCCGGCCGCCGCCCACGCCGACTACGACGCCTGGGCCGCCCACGTGGCCCCGGGCGGGCTGCTCGCCATCCACGACGTCTTCCCCGACCCGGCCGACGGCGGCCGCGCTCCCTACGAGATCTATCGGCGCGCCCTGGCCGGCGGCTTCGTCGAGGCTTCGGCCGAGGGCTCCTTGCGGGTCCTGCGGCGGGTGGCGCGGTGAGGAGACCGGCGGCCGTCGCGGCCGTGGGCGTGGCCTTGGCCTTGCTGGCCGGATGTGGGGACGGGGACGGCGACGGCGACGGCGGGAGCGACCAGCCGGCCGGGGGCTACCGGGAGGCCGCCGCCGCCCTGTGCACGGCCCGCGACCAGGCCCGGGCCGACCTGAACAAGGCTCGGGCCACCTTCTACGATCGATCCCACGATGCGCTCCACGACATCTCCCGGGACCTCGATCCCGTCGACCGGGCCGCGTCCGGCCGCCTCCTGGAAGCCAAGCAGCGGGTGGAGAGCGCTCTCGACGCCGATCCGCCGCCTGCCGGCCTGGTCGCCGACCTGCAGGAGCTGGCCGACGTGACCCGCGCCGGCCTGGCCCGGCTCTCGGTGGACGTGCCGCCGTGCGCGTGAGGTCCCGCCTGGCACAGGCGGCGGTGGTCGCCGCCCTGGCCCTGCTGGCCGCGGCCTGCGGCGGCTCGGACGAGGACGGGGGCGAGGCCTCGGCCGACGACCTGGTGGCCTCGGTGGCGAGCTACGACCTGGCCGTCGGCCCCCCGACCAGGGTGATCGTGGGCGTCCAGACCGTCGACCGGCGGTTCGTGGCCTTCGGCACGGTCCAGTTCCGGGTGGCCTACCTGGGCACCGAGCAGGACGCCGCACCGGGGGAGTTCGCGGCGCCCGTTCCCGCCCGTTTCCTGCCCCTGCCGGGAACCGTGCCGCCCACCCCGGTCCCAGCCGAACCGGTGCTGGTGTCGGGCTCGGAGGCGCGGGGCGTCTACGCCGCCCTGGTCGCCTTCCCCCGCGCCGGCTACTACCAGGTCGAGGTCACGGCCAAGGTGGAAGGCGAGGACCGGGTCGCGACCGCGGCCATGGCCGTCAACGACCGCCACGCCGTGCCCGCGGTGGGCGACCGGGCCCTGCCCACCGAGAACTTCACCGTCGACACGCCCCCGTCCGAGGCGCCCCCCGCCGCCATCGACTCCCGGGCCACCGACGGGCGCATTCCCGACCCCACCCTGCACCAGACGACGGTGGCCGCGGCCATGGCCGCGGGCCGGCCCGCGGTGCTGGTGATCTCGACCCCCGTCTACTGCCAGAGCCAGTTCTGCGGCCCCGTCACGGACATGGTCGAGGACCTGGCCGCCCGCTACGCCGACCGGGCCAGCTTCGTGCACATCGAGCTGTGGCGGGACTTCCAGGGCCGGGTCATCAACCGCCACGCCGCCGAGTGGCTGGACGACAACTACAACGAGCCGTGGGTGTTCCTCATCGGCGGCGACGGGATCATCAAGGCCCGCTTCGACAACGTCGCCACCCAGGAGGAGCTGGAGCCCCTCCTCCAGCAGCTGCCCGTTCTGGGCCCCGCCGCCTGAGGCCCACGACACGAGGTCCCTCGCCCACCTCACACCCCGGCCAGCGGCGCCGGAGGGGGCGTGCTGCTGCGCTGGTAGGCAGGCACGCGCGTGTCCACCCAGTCCCGCAGCGGGTGGCCCTCCAGGCGGGCCTCGGCCCAGCGGCGCAGGAGGTTCCCCTCGGGCAGGGTGCGGACGACCGCCTCGAGGTCCTCCCGGCCCCCTTCGTCGCCCGACTCCATCCGCACCAGCCCCCGGCCGTAGCGGACCCGCACGTCGTCGAGCACGGGTGGCTTGAGGTTGCCGTAGGCGGGCAGGGCGTGTTCGGGCCGCTCCATCTGGGTCAGGGCGAGGGCCAGGTTGGCCCACAACGGCTGGCGGACCTCGTCGGGGGCATCGGCCTCCAGCCCCCGCCGGGCGGCCAGCACGGCGTCGTTCCAGCGGCCCTGGAACATACTGAGCCGGGTGAGGCCCAGCAGCAGCCGGGGGACGTCCCCGCAGGCCGATATGCCCTCCTCCACCGTCGAGCGGGCCAGCGACAGCTCGCCCCGGCGGGCGTAGAAGTCGGCCAGGGCCAGCCACCGGGACGGGTCGGTGGGGACGGAGTCGACCGCCGCCCGCAGCTCGCCGATCTCCTTCTCAGCCGAGGAGCCGATGGCGAACAGGGCCGCCTTGCCGCGGCTGCGCCACCACATGAACAGGGCCAGCAGGGAGGCGGCGTGGACCACCCCGAGCATCACGCTCCACGTCTGGGTGCGGCGGCTGTAGAGCATCACCCAGTCGCCGAAGTTGGCGCTCAGCGACAGCACCGGGTACACGACCAGGGAGAACAGCAGCTCCAGCATCCCGCCTGCGACCAGGAGGTAGCGCAGCGGCCGCCGCAGCCCGGTGCCGGCCATTCCCGCCACCACCATCACCAGTCCCACGGCCGCGCCGACCACGTTGCCGGACAGGGCGATGAGCCACATGTCCTCGACGGTGCGGGGACCGGCCACCGTCACCGAACCGTGGAACAGGCCGTACTCGAAGCCGGTGACCCGCACGCCGAGCGCCTTGGCCGTGAAGAAGTGACCCAGCTCGTGGAGGAGGACGACCACCGGCGGCACCAGGAACACCGCCACCTGGGTGGCCAGCCGCCTGTCCTCGACGGTGAACTGGTCGTCCCAGAAGGAGCGCCGGGCCCGGACGAAGCCGATCAGGGTGGCCAGGGCGGCGATGCCGAGGATGACGTCCATGGCTCCCGACGTCGGGTCGAACGGCATGCCCGGATGGTAGAGGGGGTCGTAGAGTCGGGGATGGGCGCCGCGGCCGAGGCGACGGCCCCGGGGGCGAGGGAGGATTCATGGCGCGCTACGACCTCGTGATCGTGGGCATGGGCTCGGGCGGGATGATCGGCGCGGAGTTCGCGGCCACCATCGGCCTCCGGGTGGCGGTGGTGGAGCGGTCACGCGTGGGAGGGGACTGCCTGTGGACCGGCTGCGTCCCGAGCAAGGCCCTCCTGGCCTCGGCCAAGGCGGCCCACACCATGCGGGTGGCCGACCACTACGGGTTGCCGTCCGTCCAGCCCGAGATCGACACGTCACTGGTGTGGAAGCGCATCCGGGCGATCCAGCAGGAGATCGCCGCCACCGACGACAACCCCGAGCGGTTCGAGGCCATGGGCGTCGAGGTGCTGATCGGCACGGCCCGGGTGACCGGACCCAACACCGTCCTGGTCTCCAACTGCACCGGCAACGGCGGCGGCACCGAGCGGGAGCTGGAGACACGGGTGGTGCTGCTGTGCACGGGGAGCCGCCCGGCCGTCCCTCCCATCGACGGGCTGCGGGAGGCCGGCTTCCTCACCAGCGAGACCCTGTTCGAGATCGAGCGGGCCCCCCGCAGCATCGTCATGATCGGGGGCGGCCCCATCGCCATCGAGATGGCCCAGGCCTTCGTCCGGCTGGGGATCCGCACCACCGTGCTCCAGAAGGGCCCGGGGATCCTGCCCCGTGACGAGCCCTCGCTGGTGGAGGTCCTCACCCGCAGGCTGCGGGACGAGGGGGTCGACCTGCGCCTGAACGTGACCACCGAGCGGGTGTCGGTCTCGGGCGGGCGGAAGATCGTCCACGGCAGCGAGAACGGCGAGCCGGCCCGGTGGGAGGCCGAGGAGCTGCTGGTGGCCGTCGGTCGCCGCCCCAACGTGGAGGGCCTGGGCCTCGACGAGGTCGGGGTCAAGGTGGGCAAGCGGGGGGTGGAGATCGACGAGCGGATGCGCACGTCGGTGCCTTCGATCTACGCCTCGGGCGACGTGGCCGGCCGCTACCTCTTCACCCACTCCGCCGGCTACGAGGCGGTGCGGGCGGTGCGGGACGCCTTCTTCCCGGGCAAGGGCAAGGTCACCGACTTCGTGCCGTGGTGCACGTTCACCGACCCGGAGCTGGCCCACGCCGGGCTGACCGTGGCCGAGGCCGAGCAGAAGCACGGCGACGACGTGGAGGTCTACCGCCTCGACCTGTCCCACTCCGACCGGGCCCGGGCCGACAACGCCGCCGACGGCGCCATCGTGCTGGTCACCAACAAGGGACGGCTGGTCGGGTCCCACATCCTGGCCCCGTCGGCGGGCGAGATGATCCACGAGCTGGCCCTGGCCATCAACGAGGGCATGAAGCTGGCCGAGGTGGCCAGCCTCATCCACGTCTACCCGACCCTCTCCACCAGCATCGGCCAGCTCGCCGCCGAGGCCGCCTTCGAGGGCGCCAAGCGCCTCCGCTGGCTGGTCCGCAAGGAGAAGTAGCCGACCGCCGCCGCCCGGCGGGCTACTCAGTCGTCGTCGTCCCGGTCCCTGCCCCTGTCCTTGTCCTTGCCCCTGTCGGCGTTGCCGTCGCCGGCGTTGGCGTTCGACTCGCTGCGGTCGGTGGCCGAGCCGCCGCTGGAGACGGCGGCCGGGGCGGACGGCGTCACGGGGGCGGGCGCCGACGCGATCTGGACGCCGGGTACCTGCTGGAGGACCTGCACGGCGGCGACGGTGGCGGCCTGGCTCAACTGTCCGGTCTGGTGCCAGGTGGCGGCGCTGATGATCAGGCCGGTGGCGTGGGTGCCGGCGCCGGGCGAGCCCGACTCGACCGCGTCGGCCACCCGCCGCAGGCCGTCGGCGAGGTCGCCGGCGCGGGCGCCGTCCCGGTCGGGCGACACGGCGGCGGCCACGTCACGCAGCGACTTGGCCAGCGTGGCGCCGGGTGAGGCGGCCGTGGTGGCCGTGGTGGACTCGGTGGACTCGGTGGACTCGCCCGCTCCGGCCTCCGCCGCCGTCCTCTCCGGGGAACCGTCGGAGCGAGCGAGGGCCAGGATGAGCGCCAGCACGAGCAGGCCGAGGACCCCCCAGCCGAGCCACGGATAGCGGGCCCACAGCGGCGAGCGGCCCGGGCGGCGGCGGGCGGCGGCCACGGCCCCGGCGGGGAGGATCATGGTGCCGTTCCGGTCCAGCACGGTGGCGTCGGAGCCGTTACGCAGGGCGTCGGCCATCTCGCCGGCGGTGGCGAAGCGGCGGTCTGGGTCGGGGTCCATGGCCTTCTCGACGGTCGCGGCCAGCATCGGGTCCACGCCGGGACACCGGTCCCGCAGGGGCACGTGCTTGCCCGCCACCACCGACGACGCCACGTCGAGCGGCGTCCGGCCGGTGAACGGCTTCTCGCCGGCCAGGGCCTCGTACAGCACCACGCCCAGGGCCCAGAGGTCGGAGCGGGGGGTGGCGGGGTGGCCCTCGATCCTCTCCGGAGCCAGGTAGGCGGGAGTCCCCAGGAGCTGGCCGGTGGCCGTCAGGTCACGGCGGCCGTCGGTGGACCCCTCGGAGGGGGAGACGCTCTTGGCGATCCCGAAGTCCGCGATCTTGGCGGTGCCGTCGGCGGCCAGGAGGATGTTCCCCGGCTTGACGTCCCGATGGACGATGCCCGCCTGGTGCGCCACCGCCAGCGCGCCCAGCACCCCGGTGGCGGCCTGGCACAGCCAGGCCTGGTCGACGGGGCCGTCGGCGATGCGCTCGGCCAGGGTCGTGCCCGGCAGCCGCTCCATCACCAGGTAGGGCACGCCCTCGTGCTCGCCGGTGTCGAAGACGGCGACCGCGTTCGGGTGCGACAGCCCGGCGGCGGCCCGGGCCTCTGCCTCGAAGCGAGTACGTACGTCGTCGCGCGCCGCCATCTCCGGACGGAGCAGCTTGACGGCGACGGCTCGTTCGAGGCGAAGGTCCAGCCCGTCGTAGACGTCGGCCATGCCGCCGCGCCCCAGCAGGTCGCCGACTCGGTAGCGGCCGGCGATCACGGTCCCCGTGGAGACGACTGGTTTCGGCGGTGTGACCTGCACTGATGCCCTTCCTACCCCGCCCCGGCGGGGCTCACTCCGTGGTCTCGTCGAGAAAGGCGTGGAGCTTGTCCGGGGGCCGGGCGACGATGGCCCGCTCGCCCCGGACGACGATCGGGCGCTGGATCAGGATGGGGTGGGCGACCATGGCGTCGAGCAGCGCGTCGCGGCCGGCCGAGGCCAGGCCCAGCTCCTCGTACTCCCGCTCCTTGGTGCGGACGATGGTCTTGGGGTCGTCGGTCCCGAGCTTGCGCAGGACGTCCTCCAGCTGGTCCCGGGTCGGGGCCGACTCCAGGTAGCGCACGTAGTTCGCGTCGACCCCCCGCTCCCGCAGGATCCCTTCCGCGGTGCGGCAGTTGCTGCAGGCAGGGTTGAAATAGACCGAGACGTCCACGGCTGCAACTCTACGGTCGTGAGCGAACGATCCGCCCTCGTCACGGGGGCCACCGGCTTCATCGCCTCCCATCTCGTGCCCGCTCTCGTCGCCGACGGCTGGAAGGTGCGGGCCTGCGGCCGCCGCCCCCGCCCCGCCCAGCTGGCCGAGGAGGCCGAGTACCGCAGCGTCGACCTCGTCGAGGGCGACCTCGACGGCCTGCTCGACGGCGTCACCCACGTCTTCCACCTGGCCGGTGCGTCGAGCTCCCGCTCCTCTGACGAGCAGATGCGGCGCGACAACGGCGAGGCCACCGCCCGCCTCTTCGACGCCGTGCGAGCCTGCGCCACCGTCGAGCGGGCCCTGCACATGAGCTCCACATCGGTCTACGGGGAGACGGTGCAGCTGCCCTCGCCGGTGCCCGAAGACGTCGAGCCCCGGCCCAGCCGGGGATACGGCAAGGCCAAGTGGGAGGCCGAGCAGGTGGTGTGGCGCCACGGCGAGGAGGGCCTGCCCGTCGTCGTGCTCCGCCCGGTGTCGGTCCACGGGCCGGGCGCCATCAAGCTGCTGGCCAGCGCCATCCTCGACGTGGCCGTCGAGAGCTTTCTCGGCCTCGACCGGGTGGTGGTCCACTCGACGCCCATCGAGCAGCGCCTGGTCCACATCGACGACCTGGTGCGGGCGTGCCTCCACCTCGCCCACCACCCCGACGCCCCGGGGCGGGCGTTCAACGTGGCGTCCGGGGTCTACCCGTCGAGCCACGAGGTGGCCGGGATCCTGGCCGGTTACTTCGGGATGACGGTCGACCTGGACGACGACCCCGACTGCGGTCCCACCTACGAGGAGCGGCAAAAGGGCTGGTCAGACCTCCTGGAGCGGGGAATGGAGGACGAGATCATCCTCACCAAGGAGCGGTTCCGGTTCATGCGCAAGGCCAACCGCAACAACCGCCTGAGCCTCGACAACCTGCGCTCCACCGGCTTCGAGCTCTGCCACACCGACCCCCGTACCGAGTTCGCCGCCGACGCCGACTGGTACAAGGACAACCGCTGGATCCTGTGCTGACCCCCTCGTTTTGGGGCGGCCGGACCACGTCCCATGTGGTCTCGACGCCCGGAAACGGCTAGCCAGAGTACTTCAGCAGTTCGAGGATGAAGCGGTTGGTGGCCCGTTCCTTGCCGACCGAGGTCACGTCGCCGTGGCCGGGCAGGACCTGGACCTCGTCGGGTAGGGGCAGGATCTTCTCCACCATCGAGTCGAGGAGCTGCTCGAGCGAGCCGCCGGGCTGGTCGGTGCGGCCGATCGAGCCGGCGAAGAGGTGGTCCCCGCTGAACAGCACGGGGGCCTGCCCCTCGACCTCCAGCAGGAAGCAGGTGGAGCCGGGGGTGTGGCCGGGCGTGTGGAGGGCGGTGAACGTCATGCCCGCCCCCGACACCCGCTCGCCGTCGTCCAGCCCCGCGATCAGCTCGGGGGGCGTGAGGTCGAGGTCGGAGTAGGCCAGGATCTCGCCCAGCGTGCCGCTGGTGCCCAATGGGTCGAGCAGCATGTGGCGGTCGCCGTCGTGGATGCGCACCGGCACCTGCGTGGTCTGGGCGCCCACCACCTCGGACACGCCGCCGATGTGGTCGACGTGGCCGTGGGTCGCGAACAGGGCGACGAGCTTCAGCTCCCGCTCGCTCAGGTGGTCGAGGATCCGACCCGGCTCGGGTGGGGCGTCGATCACGACGCACTCGCCGCCGGGACCGTCGGGGGCGACGATCCAGGCGTTGGTGCCCGCCACCCACAGCCGCAGGGCCTCGATCAACATCGCGACCGAACCTAGCGGTCCCCTGTCGCCGAGCCGTCCCGCCGCAGCAAGGCCGCCAGCCGGGGCGGGCGGCTGTCCCGTTCCAGCTCCTCGAGGGTGCAGGGCAGGGCGATCGACCAGTTGGGCCACTCGTCGGTGGTGCCCGGCATGTTGGGGCGCTCCTCCACCCCCACCGCGTCGTCGAGGGTGGCGGTCAGCAGCAGGCAGGGCGTCCGGGCCAGGGCCCCGTAGGCGGCGAGGGCGAGGTCCTCCGCCGACGTCTCGTCCGACGCCCCCGCCACCCCGCCGAGGTGGTCACGGGTGGCGGCGGTGCCCTCCTCGTTGGGCTCTAGGTCGAGCTGCCGCTGGGCCTCGAGGTCGCTGCCCGTCCACAACCCGGCCACGGTGGGGAGGTCGTGGGTGGTCACCGCGGCTAGAGCCTGGGTCGGCCACCGTTCCGGCGCCTCCCGCTCGAACCACAGCAGCCGGTAGGACAGGACCTGGCGCGCCGCCAGCTCCTCGCGGACCTCGGGCTCCACCGTGCCCAGGTCCTCGCCGACCACGTAGGCGCGGTTGCGGTGGCTCTCCAGGGCGACGATGTCGAGCAGGTCCGACGCCGGGTAGCGCACGTAGGTGCCTTCGGTCGGGCTCGCCCCGCGGGGGATCCAGAACAGGCGGAACAGCCCCATGACATGGTCCAGGCGCATGCCGCCGGCATGGCGCAGGGCGGCCCGCATGGTCCGGATGAACGGCCCGTAGCCTGCCGCCCGCAGCTTCCAGGGGTCG
Source organism: Acidimicrobiia bacterium (assembly GCA_046565765.1). Lineage (GTDB taxonomy): Bacteria > Actinomycetota > Acidimicrobiia > Acidimicrobiales > AC-14 > JBFMCT01. The sequence goes on from JBKHXX010000044.1 coordinate 29,442, forward strand.
AAGGGGGGAAGTCCCCAGTCCTGGCCCTTCGTGTTGAACTCGTCGGCCGGCGCCCCTACCGACATCTCGCCCACCACCACGTCCTGCCACAGCCACGCGTCCGCCCCGGCCGGGTCGACCCCGATGGCCAGGTCCTGCACGAGCGGGACGGCCGCCGCGGCCCGGGCCAGCTGCTCGTCCACCAGCCACTGGAGCCACACGTGCAGCCCGGCCCGGGAGGCGTTGCGCCGGCGGTACTCGGTCACCTGGGCGCTGCCCGGGTGCCGGTACTCCGGCGGCCACTGCTCCCAGGAGCGGCCGAACTCCTCGGTCAGGGCGCAGAAGGCCCCGTAGTCCTCCAGCTCCTCGCCCTGGGAGCGGCGGTAGGCGTCGAATCGGGGGTCGCCGGGCCACCGCTCCCAGATGGCTTCCAGGGCCGACATCTTCAGGCGGTGGACCTGGTCGCGGTCGATGCGCCGGTCTCCCGCGGTCAGGGCCCGGCCGGCGGCGGCGAGGTCGTCGAGGTCGGCCACGGCGGCTGCACCCGGCACCTCCTCCACCCGCAGGTAGAGGGGGTTGCGGAAGCGGCGGCTGCTGGGGAAGTAGGGGCTGGCGGTCTGGGGAACGCCGGGCAGGGCGGCGTGGAGGGGGTTGACCAGCACCAGCCCCGCGCCCAGCCTGCCGGCCGACCACTCGCCCAGCCGGCGCAGGTCGGCGAGGTCGCCCATCCCCCAGCTCTCGGCCGACCGGGCCGCGTAGAGCTGCAGGGCCCAGCCCCACGCCGGCTCGGCGGGCAGCACGCAGCGCCCGGGGCTCACGATCAGCGCCCGCCGGGCACCGTCCTCGGCGGAGACGAGGGTGTGGTAGCCGAGGGGCACGTCGGGCGGGAGGGCGCCGTCCACGTCGACCTCCCCACCGTCCTCGGTGACCAGCCGCCACCTCCCCTCGATGGCGGACGGCTCGCCGCCCCGGCGCACGACCAGCGGGGCGTCGGCCGCGCCGCTGGGGGCCGAGCCCTCGGACGCGCCCATGGCGGCGAGCACCCCTTCGACCGTGTCGGCCGGCGCGTCCACCCAGCGACCGTCGGCCCGGCTGTACCCCTCGGCCACGCCCCAGGCGTCGGCTCGCATCCCGGGAACGTACCCCCGCGCCCCCGAGAATCAGTCAGGAGGCAACGGGGGCAGGAGGGACGGAAGCCGGGGCGGCGGGGCGGCGGCGCAACCGCGCCGCCCCCCAGCCGAGCAGCCCCAGCACGGCCAGCGGCGTGACCCACCCCAGCACCACGATCATCCCGCCTACCACGGCCAGCGCCCCCTCCACGGCCCGCTCGAAGCTCCGGGCCAGGCTCGACGCGGGCTCCGGCTCGGGATCGAAGGGCAGGGCAGCCCCGGGCTCGTACAGCGAGACCGAGATGGTGGCGAGGGCGGCCGCCTGCTCGAGTTGGGCCCGCTGGCCGTCGAGCTGCTCGATCTGCTGGCGGACGTTGAACAGGGCGGTCTGCACCTGCAGGACCTCCCCCACGTTGGCGGCCTTCCCGAGCAGGGCCTGGAGCGACTCCTCCTGGGCCCGCAGGCTGCGCAGCCGGGCCTCGTAGTCGACCAGCTGGCCGCTGACGTCCTCGCCCCGGATCCCCTCCTGCTCCACCTCGCCCAGCTGGCCGAGGGCCCGGCGGGCATCGTCGAAGCGGTCGGCCGGCACCCGCAGGGTGAGCTGGCCCGATCGGGGCCGGGGGCCGTCACGCTCCGCCCGAAGCCCGGCACCACCGGTGCTGGACGAGGTCACGTACCCGCCGTGGGAGGCGGCGACGGCCGCCGCCCGGTCGAAGGCGGCGCCGAAGCGGCCCTCCTCCACCTCCACCGCCAGGTCGGCCGTCCGCACCACCCGAGGCCCGGTGGGTGCGACGGTCTGGGGCAGCCCCGGGGCGGGCGCCGACCCCACCCCGCTGTCCCCGGCCAGGGCCCGTCCGCCCGTTGCGGGCTCGGCCGCGGCGGACGTGGCCACGTCGGACTCCACGACGGCCCGCTCGCCTCCGTCGTCGGTGGACGAGACCACCGCGCCGGCGACGACCAGCACCGCCACCAGGCCTGCCACCACCAACCCCGTCCGGCGCATCTGCGACCTCCGTCTCCTCTGCGAACGGGAGTTGGACGGCGGCCGGTCCCTCGCCGGTTCCCGCTGCGGGAACGTTTCGATCCGGAACGGACCTCGGTCGGTAGACTTCCCGTCCCATGTCCCGGTGGCTCGTCGAGAAGCGGCTGTCCCAGTCGGCGGAGCGGCTCAAGCAGCTGCGCGCCGAGTTGGGCGTGGTCGACGAGCAACTCCTGTTCCTGTCCGGGACGGCCGACGAGGCGCGGTTGCGGGCCCTCGTCTCCGAGACGCCCCTGGCCGACCGGGAGCACCGCGACGCCCAGAAGCACGCCGACGCCATGAGCCGGCGTCGGGCGGAGATCGTGGCGTCGATCCAGGAGCTGGAGCGCACCCAGGACGAGCTGCTCGACCGCCTGGCGAGCGAAGCGTCCTAGGGGAGACGGGGACCACGCCATGACCGTGCGCGTCGTCATCGCCGAGGACGAGGCCATCATCCGCCTCGACCTGAAGGAGACCCTCGAGGAGGAGGGCTACGAGGTCGTGGGCGAGACCGGCCGTGGCGACGAGGCGGTCACCCTCGTGCGCCAGCTCGAGCCCGACCTGGCCATCCTCGACATCAAGATGCCCGGGGACATGGACGGCATCGCCGCCGCCCGTGAGATCGCCCAGCACCGCAAGGCCGCCGTCCTCATCCTCACCGCCTTCAGCCAGCGCGACCTGGTACAGAAGGCGACCGAGGCCGGCGTCATGCACTACCTGGTCAAGCCGTTCCAGAAGAGCGCCCTCATCCCCGCCATCGAGGTCGCCCTCGGCCGCTTTGCCGACGTGCGGGCGCTCGAGCAGGAGTCCGAGGAGCTCAAGGAGCAGCTCGTGACCCGCCGGCTCGTCCACCGGGCCCAGGGCGTCCTCCAGGACAAGCACGGCATGTCGGAGGACGAGGCTTTCAACTTCATCCAGCGCACCGCCATGCGCCACCGGGTCAAGATGCGGGTGATCGCCGAGCGGATCCTGGCCGGCGAGCTGGAGCCCCCGCCGCCGGATACTGGTTCTTGACGTCTCCGCGTCGAGCCCCGTAGGTTCGCGCCAAATCTACGGCAGGAGATGGAAATGGCGGGCGGACGAACGTGCTTTGTAATCATGCCTATTAGGAGCGAGGGGAGCGAGGACTACTTACACTTCCGCACAATCTACGATGATTGGATCCGTCCCGTGCTTGTCGAGGCTGGATACAGCGTTGTCCGTGGAGACGATGTTCAGGCAGCCGGAGCTATCACCAAAGACGTTATTCTTCGCCTAGCACATGCTGATCTTGTCGTCGCGGACTTAACCGACCTCAACCCCAACGTGTTCTACGAGCTCGGCGTACGTCACGCCTTGCGAGGTTCAGGTACAGTTATGTTGCTCGATGAAGGCCGGACCGAGGCCGTTCCCTTCGACTTGACGGCGTATCGAGTGATTATGTTCCGGAGCGACCTCCTGGGCATAGGAAAGTTGAGGCGGGACTTGGCCAACTTCGCCAAGGCCTTGGCCGAGGATGCAGGTACACCGCGGCGTGATAACCCGGTCCACGACTGGATTCCTACCCTTCCTATCAACGCTTCCGCCGCTTCAACGGGCTCCGAGGCGGAGGAACTCCGGATCCAGATAGCCGGGCTCGAGCGTAAACTTCGGAACTACGAGCAGGCCTACGGACTGGTTGAGCGCGAGTCGACAAGCACACAAAGCGCGTCTGGAGTCATCCTCACGGCCTTGCAGCAAGCTTCTCAAGGCACACTGGCGTCAGACCTCGTTGCTGACGCACATTCCGCGACTGTCAAGCAGGATCGAACGGCGTTTCTCTCGGTCGTCAATCGTATCGTTCAGAGTTCCGTTCGCCTCTCCGCTAGAGAGTTCCTGACTCTCACGAGGGATGCCTCTTCGCTCGGTCTGGGGGACGTCGCCCGTGCAATCTTCCAGGTTGCACGAACGGCGCACCCCAAGGATCGAGAGTTGCATACCGCCGAATTGGCAAGCTTGGCACATTCTGACGAGCCCGCAGATCGGGACCGCGCCCGATTGGAGATTGCAAATTTGATCGGGATTGAAGTGACTGACTCGGACGTGATCGTCCCTGAGTCGCTATCTAGAGAGGGCTATGCACTTATAGGCATTATGCTCGACGCCTACCACCGTAACGGGCTAGATCACGAAGCACTAAAGGTGACAAGCGCCTTGGTCGCCCAACTTCCGGACTCAACGACGATCGCTCGCAACCACGCTCGCGCGCTGGAGTCTGTCGGCCAAACGGAGGAGGCTCTAGAGGGCTATCGGCAAGCGCTCTGGTCTTCGGACGTCGACGATACAACGGCCGAGTGGCTAGGGAACGAACTCCATAATCGCAGCCGATACGTGGACGCTCTCGAGGCCTACATATTAGCATGCATGCTGGATCCAGATGACGCTAAGAACTTCGGACACGTCGCCGAGGAGATAGCTCGTGCGCTGCGCGCTCAAGAAAAGGCAGGATTAGTACAGCCGGACCGGAAACTGCCGGATTTTTTTTCGCTCGACATTGCGTTTCACGCACTCGTCGCAGCTTGTTCCTGTACACGCATAACCAATGAAGCAATCTCCCGATGTACAATTGCTGCCGAGGTTGCTGAGCTAGACGTCAACATCATCGCTCTGATGACCGCTGTTCGCGAGTCTCCGCCCGGCTCATCCAGCGATTCACTTTCGCGGATGAAGTTTGCCGAGAGGGCTGAGTTCGCGCGGGCTCTGTATGCGGAGCTCGCCAGTCCTCTCACGATGAGGCCAGGCGGCGCAGCGTATGAAGTGATCAAGCCTCGGGCAGGGGGCTCCAGCACGGACTCAACAGACTGAGGCGGCGACCGCTTCAGCGGCGGCCCGGGGTGCCGGCGAACAGGCTGGTGAAGTCGGTGGTCTGGTCGGCGGCCGGGATCTGGACGTCGACGGTGGTGCCGAAGTCGTACAGCTCCAGCTCCACCCGTCCCGCGCTGGAGGGGCCGCTGTCGGTGCGGGCGATCTCGAAGGCCAGCTTGCGTAGGCGTCCTTCGTCGTCCACCCAGACGTCGGCCGGGAAGGTCGACGTTCCGAGCGACTCGATGGCCTGGTCGACGGCGGGGCGGGCGTCGGCGTCGACCTCGTCGCGGGCCTTGCGCAGGTCGACCGTCCCCCGGTAGTGGGTGGTCGCCTCGCCCCTCACAGGCTCTTCGCCGACCTCCTCCATGTCGTCGACCGCACCCTCCAGAAAGCGCAGGGCCTGGCTCGGGTCGACCGATCGGAGCTGGCCCAGCGAGCCGATGTCGACGCCCGCCTGCTGGCCGAGGGTGCCGAGGTCGATGCGGATCCACGGCTTGGTGGCCGCCGCCGCCATCTGGGCCGGGGTCTTCACGTAGATGGTGCTGCCGTCGAGCACGGCGTCCAGGGTGCTGGCGCCGAAGGTGGCGGCGAGCGCGCCGAGGTCGAGGCTCAGGGCGCCGCGTCCGTCCTGGAGGTCGAAGGCGCCTTCGCCCCCGACCGTCGCGGTGGCCCCGGTCGAGGCGAAGGTGATGTTGATCGCCACCCGGGCCGTCCCTGCGTCGATCGTCTTCTCCGGTGCGGCCCGCACCACGTCGGCGGCGTCGTCCCCACCGCTGCCCGAGCACGCCGCCAGGAGCACCAGCGCGACCGCCGCCGCCAGCGACCGCACCGCGGCGGTCATACCCGCTCCACGTACAGCTGCCCGGCCAGCGCCGGGCCGAGGGCGATCGACCCTCGGTCGAGGTCGAGCGTGACCGTGCCATCGGGGGCGCGGTCGCGCACCTGGGCGGCGACGCCGGGGATGAACCCATGGCTGTCGAGATACACGAGTGCCTCCTGGTCGACCTCGACCTGCTCGGTGACCCGCTCCAGCCGTACCCGATCTCCCGGCTCCGTATCCGCCAGGGCTTGGAGGTCCCGCACCGGCCCGTTCATCCCCGGGATGGGGTTGCCGTGGGCGCACGTGGCGGGGTGGTCGAGGATGGCGATCAGCCGCTCCTCCACCGCGTCGGACATCACGTGCTCCCACCGGCACGCCTCGATGTGGGTCTGGCTCCAGGGGATGCCGATGACGTCCAGGAGGAACCGCTCGGCCAGCCGGTGCTTGCGCACCACGCTCTCGGCCCGCACCCGCCCCGGCTCCGTGAGCTTCAGGATCCGGCCGTCCGCCTCGACGTAGCCATCGCTCTTCAGCCGCCGCACCGTCTCCGAAACGGTCGGGGCGGAGTGGCCCAGGTGCTCGGCCAGGCGGGCCTGGATCACCTGGGTGCCCTCTTCCTCGAGCTCCCAGATCGCCTCGAGGTACTCCTCGACCGGGGGGTGAAAGCCGTCTGCCATCGGATCGATGGTACCGGCCCGGCCAGCCCGGATCCCCCCGTCGATCGGGCCGGGCCGCCGTACTATCGGTCCGATGGCCCGCTTCCTGCTGCTCGACGGCAACTCGCTGGCCTACCGGGCCTTCTTTGCCCTGCCCACCGACATGGCCACCGCCTCGGGGCAGGTCACCAACGCCGTGTTCGGCTTCACGTCGATGCTGATCAACCTGCTCAAGGACCACAAGCCCACGCACATGGCGATCGCCTTCGACCGCCCGGAGCGCACGTTCCGCCACGACCTCGTACCCGCCTACAAGGAGGGCCGGGCCGAGGCGCCCGACATCCTCCGCCAGCAGATGGGCCTCGTCCGCCAGGTGGTCGAGACCCTCAAGATCCCCATGGTCGACCACCCCGGCTTCGAGGCCGACGACGTGCTGGCCACCTTGGCCACCCAGGTACGCGACCGGGGTGACGAGGTCATCATCGTCACCGGCGACCGCGACACCTACCAGTTGGTCGAGGACCCCTACGTCAAGGTGCTCTACAACCGCCGGGGGGTGAGCGACTACGTCCTCTACGACGAGGCCGGCATCGCCGAGCGCACGGGCGTGACACCCGCCCTCTACCCGCAGTACGCGGCCCTGCGCGGCGACCCCTCCGACAACCTTCCGGGGGTCCCCGGCGTGGGCGAGAAGACGGCGGCCAGGCTGCTGAACCAGTGGGGCGACCTCGACGCCGTGTTCGCCAACGTGGACGCCAACACCCCGAAGCTGCGGGAGAACCTGCGGGCCGCCGAAGGGCAGGTGCGGGCCAACGCCTCGGCCACGCCCCTCGTCCGCGACGTCCCCCTCGACGTCGACCTCGACGACCTCCGCATGGGCCCGTGGGACCCCGAGGCGGTCCGCACCCTGTTCCGCTTCCTCGAGTTCAACACCCTGTACCCGCGCCTCCAGGAGGCGGTGGGCGCCCAGGCCGCGGCCCCGCCGCCGGCGGAGGCCCTCGAAGTGGACGTCGACCGGGTGACCGACGGAGCCTCGGCCGTCGACCTGCTCGGCCGCCTCGGACCCGGGCCGGTGCCGGTCGCGGCGGCGTGGGAAGGAGAGGAGGGACGCTCACCGCTCACGGGCCTGGCCTTCGCCACCGGGGCCGGCGGGGCCGCCTGGATCGAAGCCGCAACGCTCGCCCAGCCGGCGGTCAGCTCGGCCCTGGGGCGGCTGTTCGGCCACGGCGGACCGCCTGTCGAGGCGCACCGGGCCAAGGAGCTGATGCACGGCCTGGCCCGCCTGGGCGTCGACCTCCACGCCCTCGACGTCGACACCGCCATCGCCGCCTACCTCATCGACCCGGCCGAGGGCACGTACGCCCTGGAGACGGTGGCCGCCCGCTACCTCGGCCTGGACCTGAGCGTGCCCGACGCCCCGCCCGCCGGCCAGCTCGACCTGTCCGGCACCGCCTCCGACCCGGCTGAGGACACCGGACGGCGGGCGGAGGCCACCCGGCGCCTGGCCGAGGCCCTCGACAACGCCATGGGCGCCCGCGGCCTCCGCCGCCTGTACGACGACGTGGAGCGCCCGCTCGTCCGCGTGCTGGCCCGCATGGAGGAGGCCGGCGTGCGGGTCGACGTCGACGCCCTGCGAGCCCTGAACGCCGGCCTGGTAGAGGAGGGCCGGCGTCTCGAACAGGAGATCCAGGAGCTGGCCGGCGAGCCGTTCCTCGTCAACTCCACCCTCCAGCTCCGGCACGTGCTGTTCGACAAGCTCGGGCTCCAGCCCCAGAAGAAGACCAAGACCGGCTTCTCCACCGACGCCGCCTCGCTTGAGAAGCTCCGGGGCCAGCACCCCATCATCGAGCCCCTCCTGCGCTACCGGGAGGTGGAGAAGCTGCGGTCGACCTACGGCGAGACGCTGGTCGCCGAGGTGGGCCCCGACGCCCGCATCCACGCCACGTTCAACCAGACCGTGGCCCGCACCGGCCGGCTCAGCTCCGACCGCCCCAACCTCCACAACATCCCGATCCGCACCGAGGAGGGCCGCCGCATCCGCCGGGCGTTCATCCCCGCCGAGGGCTGCCGGTTCCTGGTGGCCGACTACAACCAGATCGAGCTGCGGGTCATCGCCCACCTGGCCCAGGACCCGGGCCTCATCGAGGCCTTCACCGACGGGCGCGACATCCACCAGGCCACCGCCGCCCGCATCTTCGGGGTCGAGCCGTCGGAGGTGACCATCGGCCAGCGCTCGAAGGCCAAGATGGTCTCCTACGGCCTGGCCTACGGGATGGAGGCCTACGGCCTGGCGTCCCGCCTCGGCATCGGCACCGACGAGGCGGCCGGCATCCTGGCTGCCTACTTCGAGGCCTTCCCCGCCGTGCGCTCCTACATGGACCGCACGGTGGCCGAGGCCCGCGACCGGGGCTACACGGAGACGCTGTTCGGCCGCCGCCGCCACATCCCCGAGCTGTCCTCGCCCAACTACCGGCTGCGCCAGGCGGGCGAACGCCAGGCCATGAACGCCGGCATCCAGGGGTTGGCCGCCGACATCTTCAAGATGGCCCTGGTCCGCCTCGACCGGGCTCTGGAGAGCGGGCGTCACCGCAGCCGCCTGGTCCTCCAGGTCCACGACGAGGTCATCCTCGAGGTCCCCCCCGACGAGGCCGAGGCCGTCACCGCAGTCACCCTCCAGGCCATGCGGGACGTGTGCGAGCTGTCCGTCCCCCTCGAGGTCAACCTGTCGTGGGGCGACAGCTGGGCCGATGCCAAGGGCTGACCGGCCCGGCGTCACCATCCCCCAGCGTGTGGCCGGCCTGGTCGTGCCGCTGATCCTGGTCGCAGTCGCCCTGTTCCAGGTGCGCCAGGCCACCGTCAACGACCAGTCGTCGTGGTCAGGGGCCGGGTTCGGCATGTTCGCGACCATCGACAACGAGGACAGCCGCTTCCTGCGCGGCTACGTCCTCGAGGCCGCCGGCGAGCGGCTCGTCGGCCTGCCCCGGTCGCTGGCCGAGGAGGCCCTGGCCGTGCGCGTCCTACCCACCGCCGACAGGCTCCACGCGCTGGCCCGGCGCTGGCGCGTCGCCATCCCCGGAGCGAGCCAGGCCGCCCTGCGAGCTCTGGCGGGTGGACCTCGACGGCGACGGCCCCAGGCTGGAGGCTGAACTGCTCCGTTCGACCGTCGCCGGCCCATGACCGCCACCCTCACGGCCGCCATCGACCGCGCCGACCTCCTGTCCCTCGTGGCCCGGTTGAGCCTGCTGCTGGCGGTGCTGAACACCAATGAGGACCGGCCGCTGTTCGTCCTCGCCGTCGTCGCCTGCGCGGTCGCGTTCCCCTCCCCCCGGATCCACCTCAGCCCCTGGTTGTGGCTCGGCCTGGGCTTGGTGATCGGCGTCCGCCAGCTGTGGGCCTGGGAGGGCGTCGACAACCACGTGATCGTGACGACCTACTGGCTGTTCGCCCTGGGCCTGTCGCTGCTCGCCCCCGACCCGCTCGCCGCCCTGCGCACCAACGGGCGGGTGCTCATCGGGCTGGTGTTCGCCTTCGCGGTGTTCTGGAAGCTCTTCTCGCCCTCGTTCGTCGACGGCCGGTTCTTCCGCTACACGCTCCTGCTCGACGACCGCTTCTCCTGGCTGGCGACGGGCGTGGGCGGCATGCCGGAGGCGGCGTACGACGCCAACTACGGACGGGTCCAGTCCTTGCGGGCGGCGGAGGCGGGCGGCGCCGTGACGCTCGTGGAGACCGGCCGCATCCGCACGCTGGCGGCGGTGATGACGGGATGGGGCCTGGCCGTGGAGGCGCTCGTGGCCGCCAGCATGCTCGCCCCCCTCCCCGGCAGGTGGCGATGGCTCCGCCACGCCGGGGTGCTCGCCTTCTGCCTCACGACCTACCTGGTGGTGCCCATCGGGGGGTTCGGGTGCCTGCTGGCCGTCCTCGGGCTGGCCCTGGCCGGTGACGACGTGCTCCCGCGCCGGACGTACGTGCTGCTCTTCGCCACCCTGGTGCTGTACACGCCCTTGTGGCGGGTTCTGTTCGGCCCCTGAGCGCCGCCGTCATGGCGCGGTAGACTCGTAATTTGGTGCCGAGGGGGGCTCGGCGCCTTTCTCCCGCCCTGACGGGAGCATGTCCGATGGGAAAGAAGGCTACCGACCACCATGTCCGACCAGGCCACGAGTGAAGACCGCAGTGCAGCAGGAGCGAGCCCGCAGCAAGAGGTGAGCGAGCAGGAAGTGGGCGCGACCGGCGTCGCATCCGGCTCAGGCGCATCCGATTCGGGCGCAGGCGGCGGCTCCGGCACTCCAGACGACTCGGGCCCGGCCGACGACGGGGCCTACGTCCCCCGCCAGGTCACCTCCAACGACCTCGGCGGCATGTCCCTCGAAGATGCCATCGCCGGCACCATCGTCGAGTTCGACGACGGCGACATCGTCAAGGGCACGATCGTCAAGGTCGACAAGGACGAGGTCCTCCTCGACATCGGGTTCAAGTCCGAGGGTGTGATCCCGGCCCGGGAGCTCTCGATCCGCCACGACGTCGACCCGGGCGAGATCGTGTCCGTGGGCGAGGAGATCGAGGCCCTGGTCCTGCAGAAGGAGGACAAGGAGGGCCGGCTCATCCTGTCCAAGAAGCGGGCCCAGTACGAGCGGGCCTGGGGCACGATCGAGCGGATCAAGGAGCAGAACGGCGTCGTCTCCGGCCCGGTGATCGAGGTGGTCAAGGGCGGCCTGATCCTCGACATCGGCCTGCGTGGCTTCCTCCCCGCGTCCCTCGTGGAGCTGCGGCGGGTGCGCGACCTCCAGCCCTACGTGGGCCGGTCGCTCGAAGCCAAGATCATCGAGCTCGACAAGCACCGCAACAACGTCGTCCTCTCCCGGCGGGCGTGGCTGGAGGAGACGCAGAAGGAGCAGCGGGAGGAGTTCCTCGACAACCTCAAGCCGGGCGAGCGGCGCAAGGGCACGGTCTCGTCGGTGGTCAACTTCGGCGCCTTCGTCGACCTCGGCGGCATGGACGGCCTCGTCCACGTGTCCGAGCTGTCGTGGAAGCACGTCGACCACCCGTCGTCGGTGGTGCAGGTCGGCGACGAGGTCGAGGTGGAGGTCCTGGAGGTCGACCTGGAGCGGGAGCGCATCAGCCTGTCGCTCAAGGCCACCCAGCAGGACCCCTGGCAGGAGTTCGCCAACAACCACCGGGTCGGCGAGCTCGTCTACGGCCGGGTCACCAAGCTCGTGCCCTTCGGCTCCTTCGTGCAGGTCGGCGACGGGATCGAGGGCCTCGTCCACATCTCGGAGATGGCAACGCACCATGTCGAGCTGCCGGAGCAGGTGGTCACGCCGGGCGAGGAGCTGTGGGTCAAGATCATCGATCTCGACCTCCAGCGCCGCCGCATCAGCCTCTCGATCAAACAGGCGGCCGAGGGTGGCGTGGTCGCCCCCGAGTACCAGGAGGCCTTCGGCGAGCACGCCTACGACGAGCACGGCAACTACATCGGCGACTACCAGGCGGCCGAGTTCACCCCCGAGTCCGAGGGCCAGGCGGCCTGGGCCGCCGAGTACGCCGCCGCCCAGGCCGCCGAGGCTGCGCAGCAGCGCCAGGCCGACCCGGGCGTGGACGCCGAGGCCGACGCCGAGGCCGCCGGCTAGCGCCGGCCCGCAACCGCACCGGCCGCCCCCGGCCGGCCCACCCCAGCCGTGTCGCTGGTGAGGCGCCTCAAGGCGCCCAGCCTGGAATCGCTGTTCGTCGCCGTCCTCGTGCTCCTCGGGTTCCGCCTGGGCGTGCTCGCAATCGCCGACAACTCGATGTTCACCCACCTGCGGACGGGCATCGACATCGCCGCCGGCGAGGGCATTCCCCGCTCCGACCCTTACAGCTACACGGCTGGGGGCACCGAGTGGGTGGTGCAGAGCTGGCTCCCGGAGTGGACCTACGGCTGGCTGTACCGCCTCGCCGACATGCGCCTGGTCGTCTTCCAGCAGGCCATCCTCTTCGCCTTGCTGGCCTGGCTCGTCTGCCGGCTGGCCAAAGCCAACACGCCGGTGCGTACGGCGGCTTCGGCCTCCCTGGCGGTGGCCTTGGGCGCCGCCTACTGGTCGCCCCGGCCCCTGTTGTTCGGGCTCATCTGCATGGCGCTCACGGTCACCGTGGTCGAGCGCCGACGCACGCCCTGGCTCCTCGTGCCGATCGTGTGGCTGTGGGTCAACAGCCACGGCTCGTTCCCCTTGGGGCTGGTGTGGCTGGGCGCCCGGGCCGCGGGCGAGTGGCTCGACTGGAAGGACCGGCCGAGGGAGACGGCGCGGTACATCTGGGGCTTCCTGGCCGGCCTCGGCGTCGCCGTCCTCAACCCTCTCGGGGCCCGGCTCCTGCTGTTCCCGCTGACCCTCGGGGAGAAGCGGACGGTGTTCGACACGGTCCGGGAGTGGCAGTCGCCCAACTTCCACGCCCCGGTCAACCGCCTCGCGCTGGTGCTGCTGGCGGTCATCATCGTGCTGCTCCTGCGGGCCCGCCTCACGTGGCGGGACGCGGTGCCGTCGACCGCGTTCCTGATCATGAGCCTCTACGCGGTGCGGAACATCCCGCTTCTCGCCATCGTGCTGGCGCCGGTGCTGGCCCGCATCCTCAAGCGGCCCGACTACGCCGACTCCCGCCCTCGCCCGACGGAGCGCCAGCTGCGGCTCAACCGCGTGATGGCCCTGCTCATCGGGCTGATGTTCGTGATCTTCGGCGTCACCGTGGTCACCGGCGACCCGCTGAACACGGCGCGCTATCCCGAGGAGGCGGCCACGTGGATGGAGGTCAACGGCCTGCTGGGGGAACCGAACCGCCTCGCGCACCAGGACTTCGTGGGCAACTACCTCGAGCTCAGGTACGGCCGGGCCGTCCCCGTGTTCATCGACGACCGGATCGACATGTACCCCGCCGAGGTGTCCACCGACTACCTCCACCTGCTCCAGGGGCGGGACGTGCTGGAGATCCTCGACCGCTACGGGGTCACGTTCGCCCTCTGGGAGGTGGACCGGCCGCTCCCTCAGATCCTCGGCCTGTCGGCCGACTGGCAGGAGGCGTACCGCGACGACCGCTGGGTGATCTACCGCCGCCTTCGCTGAGGACCGTCGGGCTCAGCGAGCGGCGACGACGGCGGAGCCCCGGGGGACCCCGTCAGTGGCGGAGCCGCTGAACACGGCAACCGACAGGAGGCACAGGAAGGCGAGCAGCACGACGAGGAGCGCGTACTCGACGACCTTCGAGTCCCCGTGCTCGCTGCGCTCCTCGGCCTGGGTCACGCTCATGTGTCCAATGTCGGCACGTTCACCCGAGGACTTGAGGGAGACGCGAACGAGCGAGCCCCAAGGGCTCGCTCGCTCACTCTGACCGGGGGGTCAGCGGTCTAAGGCCAGGCTCAGCTGCCGGCGCCGTCGATCTCGGAGGCGACCTCGCTGAACTTGTCGTTGGCGCTCTCGCCCAGGAAGCCGATGGCGGCGATGCAGACGACGGCGATCAGGGCGACGAGGAGGGCGTACTCCACCAGGGCGGCGCCACGCTCGGAGCGGCCGGCCAGCGCCCGCACGTAGGGAGCGATCACGTTCTTGAAGTAGGGCACGAGGTTCATTCTGTTGTCTCTCCTGTTTCTGGTGGCCCATCCCCGGGCCTTACTGGTACTAGAGGTATCGGCAGCAGGGGTCCGGCCTTGATAGGTCATTCGACCAATCGGCCCGGAGCGTCAGTCCAGGCGGACGATCCCGAGGCGCACCGCCCGCAGCACGGCCTGGGTACGGTCGCGGGCCTCGAGCTTGGCGTAGATGGATGCCAGGTGGTTCTTCACCGTCTTGACGCTGATGAACAGCGTCGAGCCGATCTCGGGCAGCGAGAGGCCGTCGGCGACGAGCTGGAGGACCTCCTCCTCCCGGGCGCTGAGCAGCGACGCCTCCTTGCCGTCGGGCTCGGGCCGGCGGGCCTCGGCCAGCATCGAGGAGGCCAGCTCGGCCGACACCCCGCCCTCGCCGAGGGCCAGCTCCACCGCTGCGATCACGTCCTCCGTCGAGCAGTCCTTCACCAGGTACCCCACCGCGCCGGCCTGGAGGGCCCGGGTCATCAGGTCGCTGTCGCCGTGCATGGTGAGCATCAGGACCTGGATGCCAGGGGCCTTGGACCGGACCAGCCGGGTCGCCTCGATGCCGTCGAGCACGGGCATGGTCACGTCCATCAGGATGAGGTCGGGGCGCAGGGCCTGGGCCATGCGCACCGCCTCCTCGCCGTTGGCGGCCTCGCCGACGATGTCGAACCCGCTCGCCGACAGCGACCGGCGCAGTCCGTCCCGCAGCATGCGGTGGTCGTCGGCCAGCAGGAGCCGGGGGACGCGCGTGGGCGCCAGGGCGGCCATCACCGGCTCCCCACCCGGCAGCGGACGACCGTGCCGCCGCCGGGGGCGGAGTCGATCTCCAGTGCCGCGCCGATGGCGTCGGCCCGCTCCCTCATCCCTTGGATGCCATAGGAGTCGGCCCGGCCGTCGCGGCCCGGTACGAAGCCCCGGCCGTCGTCGGCGACGGCCAGCAGGGCGGCGCCCCCGTCATACTCCCAGCGGACGCTGAGGTGGCTGGCCTGGGCATGACGCTCCACGTTCGTGATCGCCTCCTGCGCGATACGCCATATCTCCTGCTCTTGAACTATCGGCAGGCGCGACCGCTCTTCGTAGCTGAAGTTCACGTCGAGGCCCGAGCGGTCCTCGACCCGCTCCAGGAACGAGGTGAGGGCCGCGACGATGCCCCGCTCCGGGCTCACGCCGGTGCGGAGGTCTCCCAGGGTCTCGCGGACCTCTCCGATCGCCTCGCGAACCTCGGTGCGCAGCTCGTCGATCTCGTCCATCAGCGGCTCGTGGTCGACGAGCTTGCGGATGCGATCGAGCCCGAAGGCCACGCTGGCCAGCGACTGTCCCAGGCGGTCGTGCATGTCGCGGGCGATGCGCACCCGCTCCTCGTCGGCTCCGATGGCGCGCAGGCGGCTGAACCAGCGGGCGTTGTCGATGGCCAGGGCGGCCGGCTCGACGAACCCGTCGAGCAGCTGCAGGTCCCTCCGGCCGTACGAGCCGGGCGCATGGTGCTCCAGCGCCAGCAGGCCGACGAGCGCTCCGCGCGCCCGGAGGGGGGCGTACAGGCCGGTGTGCGACAGCAGCTCGGGACCCAGGCCCTCGCCCGGCTGCACGCAGACCACCAGCGACGCCACGCTGCTGGTGGCGGTGGCCGCCAGCGGCGGCGGCAGCTCGCGGTCGGCGAACGAGCGGCCCACTCGGGTGCCCTCGGCGGCGGCGACGACCCACCTGTCGCTGGCGTCGTCGCGCAGGAGGACGGCGACGACGTCGCTGGGGATGTCCGACTTCAGGCGGGAGACGGTCGAGGCGAGGGCGGCGTCCAGGTTGAGGGAGGCGGGCAGCTGCTGGGCCACCCGGTGCAGGGACACCAGCAGGTCGTTGGCCTCGACCAGCTCGGTCATGCGGTCGAGCGCCTGGGAGTGGCGCCGCTCGGCGTCGCCGAACAGCCGGCGGGCGTAGCCGGCCAGCACCGCCACGAGCACCAGCTCGACGGCCCACTGGCCGGTCGTCCGCAGCTCGTCCCCGAGAGGAGCGGAGGGGCTCAGCAGGTGCACGGAGGCCACTGCCGCGGTGGCGGCGACGGCGAGGCGGGTGGCGAAGGCGTAGCCCCGGGCGAACCCGCCCGCCATCACCGCCGGGAAGAGGCAGAAGACGAACGGCGACTGCCAGTAGCCGGTGTTCACCAGCGCCAGCCCGACCAGCCCGATGTCGAGCAGGAACGGCAATGCCGTCGGGGTGCCGGCCGGCTGGAGCGGGATGGGCCGGGCCGTCCGGAAGAGCGAGTGGAGGGTGAGGACGGCGCCCCACAGTACGATGACCCGCAGCGACGCGCCCCGCAACGGCGCCAGCACGATCCCGGTGGTGAGTGCGAGCCACCGCACGGCCAGGATCAGGGGCTGGAACGGCGCGGGCCGCTTCAGGCCGAAGGGGCTCTCCGATCGCTCGAGCCGGCGCCGGAGGTCGGCCGCCGTCTCCTCGGCCCGCCGCCGCAGGGCCGAGAACCTCGACGCCGGCTCCTCGCCGGCAAGGCCGACCGACGTGGCGTTCGAGCCACCCAGGCCGTCCCCGCCGGCGGGAAGCGGCAGCATTGCCCGTCCTAGCCGAGGACGCTGGTGAAGCCCTCGGCGGCGGGGCCGAGGACCACGATCATGATGGCCGGGAAGATGAACAGGGTCAGGGGCACGAGCATCTTGACCGGCAGCTTGGCCGCCTTCTCCCGGGCCCACTGGCGGCGCTTGGCCCGCATCTCGGCCGCCTGCGTGCGCAGGACCCGGCCGATGGGGATGCCCAGGGCGTCGGCCTGGATGAGGGCCAGCACGAAGTTGTTGAGCTCGGGCACCTCGGTCCGCCGCTTGAGGTTCTGGAAGGCGTCCTTGCGGGGCAGGCCCAGCTCCATCTCCCGGAGGGTGCGGTGGAACTCCTCGGCCAGCGGGGAGTTGAAGTGCTGGCAGACGATCTCCAGGGCGCCTTCGAAGCCCATGCCCGCCTCGACCGAGATGGCGAGGAGGTCGAGGGTGTCGGGCAGGTCCTTGAAGATGGCCGTCTTGCGCTCCTCCACCTTGCGGCTCAGCCAGGCCGACGGCAGCAGGGCGCCCACCGTCGGCATCAGGATGAGGGTGAGCAGCGCCATCCGGGGCGTGGGCGACCCCAGGACCACCCAGAGGACGGCCCCAAGGGTGAGGATGCCGGTGAGGGCCACCTGGCCGACCACCATCTCCTCGGCCCGGATGGTGTTGGCCAGGCCGGCGTGCAGCAACTTCTTGTGCACGTTCTCGATGTAGTTCCGCGGCGTCAGCCTGCCGATGCCGTTGAGGGCCTGGCCGAGGGGGTGCATGATCCGCATGACCAGCGGCTCGGACAGTCTGCGCTCGAACTCGTCGACGGGAAGGCTCTCGTCGTCGAGCTGCTCCAGGTACTGCGCGGCGTCGAGGGCCGGGCGTTGGGCCCGCATGCCGGCGAAGACCAGCAGCGCGCCCACGGCGGCGAACGACACGGTGACGGCTATGCCCAGTGAGCTCATGGTCGCTATACCTCGATCTTGGTCATGCGGAAGATGATTGCGGCGCCCATGGCCACCATGAACCCCGTCCCCACCAGGACGATCAGACCCCACCCGCTGTACATGGGCTCCATGTAGTCGGGGCTGATCATCTGGACGAGGAAGAGCATGAACGGGGCCAGGGCGGTGAGGATCCATGCCGACATGCGGCCCTCAGCGGTCAGCACCTTGACCTCCCGGCGGACCTCGTCACGGGCCCGGATGAAGTCGGCCAGGGTGTGGAGCAGGTCGGCGAGGCGGCCACCCACGGTCTGCTGGATGCGGATGGCCTGCACCACCCAGTCGAGGTCCCGGATGTCGAGGCGCTGCGCCATGCGGCCCAGGGCGTCGACGAGCGGGTCGCCCAGCCGGGTCTCGTTGACGACCCGGGCGAACTCCTCGGACAGGGGCGGTTCCGACTCCTCGCACATCATCTGGATCGCCCGCAGGAACGTGTGGCCGGCGGAGAGCGACGAGGCGATGAGGCCGAGGGCGTCGGGGAGCGCCTCCTCGAACGCCTTCTTGCGCCTGGCGATCCGGCGCTTGATGGCCACCGACCCCAGCAGGGGGGCCGAGGCCAGGCCGGCCACCGCGAACACCCAGGCGTTGGTCAGGGCCAGCAGCAGGGCCGCCAGTGCGGTCGCCGCGCAGAGGACGATCACCACGAACTCACCCGGCTTCATCGGGATCCGGGCCCGCTCGAGCGAGGCCTTGAGGGCGCCCTTGTTGTCGAACTGGGTGACCACCCTGCCGGCGAGGCCGACGGTGCCCAGCACGAGGGGGCTGCGGGTCTCGGTGAGCGCCTCGACGCGGACGTCGCGCTCACCGAAGGGGAGGTCGAGGATCTCGGCCAGCTTCTTGTCGCGGTCACGGACCCTGACGAGCCAGCCGGCGACGATCAGCGACAGGCCGATGCCTACGGCCAGCATGGCGAACACCACGGAAGAACTCATCGTGCCCTCTCCGGTCGAACGAGCTGCGACATCTTGGGAACCTTGGCCGTGCGCAGGCGGGCGGCCGAACCGTTGCCGCTGCCGCCGGCGGTGCCGGGCTGGGCGGGGCGGAAGGCCTTGGCCGGGATCTCGACCCCGTTCTCGGCCAGCTTGTCGAGGAACTTGGGGCGCAGGCCGGTGGCGGTCAGCTCACCGGTCATCCGCCCGTCGTCGCCCCTGGGCCCGGGCCGGAACTTGTAGAGGTCCTGGAGGAGGATCGTGTCGCCCTCCATGCCCTGCAGCTCGGTCACGGCGGTGACCACGCGGCGCCCGTCGGGCATGCGGTCGAGGTGCATGATGATGTTCAGGGCCGACGTGATCTGCTCACGGATGGCCCGCACGGGCAGCTCGTAGCCGGCCATGAGCACCATGGTCTCGAGGCGGCTCAGGGCGTCCCGGGGGCTGTTGGAGTGGACGGTGGTCATCGAGCCCTCGTGGCCGGTGTTCATGGCCTGGAGCATGTCGAGGGCCTCGCCGCCACGGACCTCACCGACGATGATGCGGTCGGGGCGCATACGGAGGGCGTTGCGGACGAGGTCGCGGATGCGGACCTCGCCGGCCCCCTCGGCGTTGGGCGGGCGGGCCTCGAGGCTGATGACGTGGGGCTGCTGGAGCTGGAGCTCGGCCGCGTCCTCGATCGTGATGATGCGCTCACCCTCGGGGATGAACGACGACAGCACGTTGAGGTTGGTCGTCTTACCGGTGCCGGTACCTCCCGAGACCAGGATGTTGAGCTTGCCCCGGACGCACGCCTCCAGCACCACCGACAGGTCGAGGGTGAAGGTGCCGAAGTTGATCAGGTCCTTGGCCGTGTAGGGGTCGGCCGCAAACTTCCGGACGGTGAGCACGGAGCCGTGCACGGCCAGCGGCGGGATGATGGCGTTGACACGGGAGCCGTCGGGGAGGCGGGCGTCCACCATGGGGGACCCCTCGTCGATGCGCCGGCCGACCGCCCCCACGATCTTCTCGATCACCTGGCGGTACTGGGAGTCGTCGGTGAACGAGGCGCCGGTGTGCACCAGCCGCCCGTCACGCTCCACCCAGATGTCGTCGTAGGCGTTGCACATGATTTCCGTGATGGACGAGTCGGCCAGCATCGGGTCCAGGGGGCCGTAGCCAAGGGTGTCCTGGATGACCTCCTGGACGAACTTGCGGCGCTCCGACGGCGACACCTTCACGTCCTCCCGCTGGAGGATCTGGTCGAGGGCGGCCCGCACCTCGGCCGCCACCCGCTCGCTGGAGAGGCCGCCGACCTTGGGGGCGACCTCGGCCAGCACCAGGTCGCGCACCTTCCGCTTGGAGGCCGACCAGCCGGCCGACGAGATGCGCCGGGTGGGCGTGGTCGCGGTTTCCTTGGTGCCTGGCCGGGCGGCGGGCCGCCGGCGGGGCGGTTCGTTCGAGATGCGCTCGTCCTCTTCGATGGCGGCGAGCTTGTCTGAGAGCTTCACGATGTCCCCTTACTGGGCGGCGTGGGCGGGCTTGAGGAAACGGGCGAAGAAGCCGCGGCGCTTGGTGTCCTCGGGGGCCAGCACGAGGCTCGTCCGCTTGTCCTCGGGGAGGAGCGGAGCCAGACCGGTGCTGAGCCTGCGGCTGATCTCGGACGTCGGCGCGAAGCCCAGGATGGGCGTGCCGACGTTCACCGACTTGCTCACCTCACGGGCGTAGGGCAGGACCGCCTTGAACCCCTGGGGGAAGAGCTTGCTGATCTGGTCGACGTCGATGCCGACGTCGCGCTCGGCCTTGTTGAGGATGAGGTTGACGTTGTCCGACGGGATCTTCAGCTTGTCGAGCGTGTTCAGGAACACGCCCATGTTGCGCACGCTCGGCAGGTCCATGGTCGCCATCACGTACAGGGCGTTGGACAGGTCGAAGGCGGCCAGCACCACCTCGCTGAGCTGGGCGGGGGTGTCGACGACCACGTAGTCGTACTTGTGGCGGGCGGCCTCGATGACCCGGGTGACGTCGGTCGGGTGGATGCGGTCGGCGTCGGTCGGGTCCTTGGGCGCCGGCAGCACGGCCACACCGCTGTCGTGGCGCACCACGAACTCCTCGAAGTGGCCGACCAGGTCGCCGCCCTCCTCCTCGCGGGCCAGCAGGTCCGCGATGGAGTAGCGGGGACGCAGCCGCAGGGCGGTCGACACCTCGCCGAACTGCAGGTCGAGGTCGACGATGCACGTCGACTTCCCGGTGTGCTGCTGGAGGAAGTAGGCCAGGTTGGTCCCGAAGAACGTCTTGCCGCACCCGCCGGTGGCGGAGGCGATGGTGAACACCGTGCCGACGTTCTCGGCGTAGTGGTGGTTGGAGGCGGTGGCCGTGGCCGACGCCGTCTGGGGCCGGCTCAGGCTGATGGCCCGCTCCAGCGTCTCCCGCATGACCTTGTCGGCCACCGGCAGGTGCAGCAGGTCCAGGGCGCCCGTCTTCACGATGTCGCGCAACTGAGCCTGCGGGCGCTCCGAGAACGCCAGGACGAGGCTCATGGCCGGGAGCTCGTCACGGATCACCTGGAGCCGGGTGAGGCCCGACTTGGTGCCCAGGCTGGGGCCGGCGACCAGGACGTCGAACGGACCGTCCTCGGTCAGCAGGTCCCCCACCTGCCCGGGGCGGTCACACGGGACGACCTCGGGGCGGGGACGGAGCTCGCTGGCCACCCCCCGGACCTGGCTGGCCAGGTCCGGGTCGCGCTCCAGAACGAGGATCTTGGGATTGCGCATGTGGTGTCGCTCCTAGAGGGTCTTCAGGGCCTGCTGCTGGTTGACGCCCGGGGTCGAGCCGACGGGGGCCTGGTCCTTGGCAACCAGCGAGAAGTAGAGGTCCTGGTAGCTGGTGAGGTAGACGAGCTGCTCGGCCGCAGCCGGGTCGACGGCCAGGAGGTAGACCAGGCCGGCGCCGCCCGGCTGGCCCTGGTTGGTGGCCAGGGTCGCGCCGTTGACGTTGAGCACCTCGACGTTCTGCATGATCAGCTTGGCCTGGGGGCCCTGGGGGCTGTCCTTCTGCAGGCCGAAGATGTTGATGTGGTCACCGGCGCCGGCGAACCCGGCCACGCCCGGCACGTTGGCGAGCTGGACCGCCAGGGCGTTCTTGCCCTCGGGGATCTTCAGCGTGCCGATGCGGGTCTGCGACTCCTGGAACTGGTCGCTGGTGATCAGCTGGCCCTCGGCCACGCCCAGGGTGGCGACACGGCCCACGAGCTGGGACGAGTCGGTCAGGGCGTTGGCCGGCTTGGCCGACTCGGCCACGACCTTGGTCTTGACCATGCCCTGGTTCACGGCGTTGCCACCGGAGGTGCCGGCAGGGATCGCCTTGTCGGCGTAGAGCACGGCGACGCGGCCCGGACCAGCCTCCGGGGTGTCGTCGCCGTTGTCACGTGCAATGAGGAAGGTGGCCCCGGCGCCGACCATGAAGACGGCCAGCCCCAGGATCACAACGAGGTTCGAACGTTTTGCCATCACATCTCCCGGTCAGTTCGGAGTGGTCTCGAGGCGAGCTCTGCGGCACGCACGGCCCCCTCGACGCGAGACGGACCGCAGAAGGGTTCTCGGCCTCCCGATTCCCGGGCTTGAACGGAAATTGGGTCTAAAGACCTATTGCCCGGGCTCCGATACCTCCGGGAGTCCCTTCACCGTCGATGGAGCTGAGCGTGAGCCACCGAGTACTGCCTTCGCGGGCCCGATCGTCCTTGCCGCGGCTGCGCCGGACCGAGTCGGGCGCCGCCCTGGTCGAGTTCGCCCTCGTCTTCGGGCTGTTCGTCTTCGTCCTCTACGCGCTGATCGCCTTCGGGATGATGCTGGCCCTGAAGCAGAGCGTCACGAACGCTTCGGCGGAGGCAGCCCGCTCCGCGGTGGGCATCACCACCGACGCCGACGCCATCCTCAAGGCCCAGACCACCGCACGGGATCGCCTCGACTGGCTCGGCAGCAAGTACCAGGACAGTGACACGACCGCCACCGTCGGGTTCTGCAACGGGAGCAGCGGCCCGAAGTGCATCACCGTCAAGATCACCTACCCGTACGGGAGCCGGCCCCTCGTCCCGCCCGCCCCCGGGCTGGGGCTGATCACGCCGGACACCTTCGGGTCCACCGCCATCGTCCAGATCACCAGCTAGGAGACCCGGTGAACCGCCTCTTCCGGCGCCAGCGCGACGAGCGCGGCGCCATCCTGATCATGGCCACGGTCGGCGTCGTCCTGGCCGTCATCTCCGCCGCCCTCGCCGTCGACCTCGGTCGCCACGCCCAGGAGCGGCGCCGGGACCAGAAGGTCGCCGACCTGGCCGCCCTGGACGCCGTCCGCGACCTGGCCAACGTCGACGCAGTCGCCAAGGCCAGCGCCCTCCGCAACAGCTTCCCCAGCGGCCCCGGCTTCAGCGTGACGGGCGTGGAGGGCGTCAAGGTCGACGGGGCCTGCGTGCCCCAGCCGGGTGCAGGGTCCGCCTGCGTCACCGTCCGGTCGACGATCAGCAACATCTTCCGGCCGGGCGACGGGTCCATCCGGGCCGTGGCGGTGGCCAGCCGGGAGAACAAGGGCTCGTTCTCCATCGGCTCGTCCCTTGCCAGCCTGGACCCGAGCGACAGCGTGCTCGACCAGTACATGCGGCGGATCATCAATGCGTCCGGGCCCGTCAACGTCGTGAGCTACAACGGCCTGGCCTCGGCCAACGTCACCCTCAAGGCCCTCCAGCAGCAGCTCCTCAACGCCGGTCTCGACGTCGGCAGCGTGGACAAGCTGCTGAACACGTCGATGAGCCTGCGCCAGCTCCTCACCGCCACCGCATCAGCCCTCGGCCCCGGCAACCCAGCCGCCGCCGCCGACGTCAACGGGATCGCGCTGGCAGCCAACTCCACCTTGATGGTCAAGCTGGGAGACCTCATCGAGGTCGCTCAGGGCTCGGACAACGCCGCCTTGGCCTCGCAGGTCAACGTGTTCCGCCTGGTGACGGGCTCGGCGGCGGTGGCCAACGGGACCAACACCATCAGCATCCCGTCGCTGACCGTCTCGATCCCCAACGTCACCAACGTGTCGGTCTCGCTGAAGATCACCGAGCTGCCGAAGATGTACATCGGGCCGACCTACGGTCCCCAGCCCCACGCCCAGACCTCCCAGGTCGAGCTGACGGTCAGTCCCACCATCGACCTGAGCATCCCGCTGGTCGCCCGGGTCACCGGAACCATCCCGGTCAACACGGCTGCAGCCAAGGCGACGGGCAACCTGGTGGCGGTGGACTGTGACACGCCCACCGGGATCACCGTGGACGCCACCACCGGTGCGGCAACGGTCAGCGCAGGAGCCACGCTCACCGTGCGCCTCCTCACCTTGCTCGGGGAGGGCGTCCCCCTGAACGTCCTGAACGTGGCGCTCAACGGGAACGCCGGCTCCGGCAGCCACCCCGGCCTCGACTTCACCTACTCCGGCGACTACGGGCCTCCCGGCCAGCACGTCGGCAACACCACTGCCGGTTTGGGCACGCTCCTCACGGCCAGCACCGGAAACGCCCTGGTCAACGCCGTGCTCGACACGATCACGGCTGCCCTGCGGCCCATCCTGAACACCGTCGACACCGCCGTCGTCCGACCCCTCCTGAAGGCTGCGGGGGCTGACATGGGCACCGCCGACGTGATCGCCCACCCGGTCGAGATCTCCCCCGGCCCCCCGGCGGTGCTCGACGGGGCGTGGTGCGGGGACATCGCTCTCATCGGCTGATCGGTCTCATCCCCTCTGCTCACTGACGGGCGCACGTAAGTGCGCCCGTCACCTATTGCACCGACCCCTCGTCGGTCAGCAAACTTTGGGCAGGGATGGGCCGTTGCACCTTCGTCTGGGCGCACGGGCTCCAGAGCTCCAGGGCTCACGAGGACGAGCTGGGGCTGTTCGACTGGAGCCCCGTCCATGACGTGGCGCGCATGGTGCGCTATGACGCCAAGGGCCACGGTGAGGGCAGGCGGGCGTACGAGGACCGGGCCTACCGCTGGTCCACCCTCGTCGACGACATGTTGTTCGCGGCGGGCTCCCACGGCCCGTTCGTGGCCGGAGGGGCATGCATCGGCGCCGCCACCGCGCTCTACGCCGCCCTTCGGGCCCGCCGCCGGGTCCAGGCCCTCGTGCTGGTCACGCCGCCGGCGGCTTGGAACTCCCGCAACGGCCAGCCCGAGGCCTATGCCTCGGCCGCCTCGTTGGTGGAGCGGCGAGGGCTCCCGTCACTGTTGGAGTCGTGGCGCACCCGCCCCCAGCCCCGCATCCTCGACCGGGAGGTCCCCCACGCCCGGGACGTCACCCTCCGCCACCTGGCGGCCATGGACGAGAAGGCCCTCCCCGCCATCCTCCGCGGCTCCGCCCTGTCCGACCTCCCGTGCCAGGACGAGATCGCGAACCTGGTGCTGCCCACGCTGATCCTGGCCTGGGACGGCGACCCCGAGCACCCCGTAGCCACCGCCGAGGCCCTCGCCGACCGGCTCCTGTTCAGCGAGCTCCACGTCGCCCACGATCTCGCCGACGTCCGCCAGTGGCCCAAGCTCATCGCCCACTTCCTGGGCGAGCTCTGCCTCTGGGACGCGTAGCCGGCGCGCTCGCCGCTTTGTGCATCGAACACGGCCTGCCCATCGTGTCGGCCGACACGGATTTCGCACGCTTCTCCGAGATCCAGTGGACAACCCCATCAAGACGTAACGAAGGCCGAGCACTTCTGTGTCGTACAACGTGTCGCCACGACACATTTCCGGACGCGGTTCGTCCGGACTACGACCTGACCACCGCCTGTAGCTCTCGAGCGGGAAAGTCCTCGATCCTCCCCGTCGTGCGGAGCTCCCGCAGAATCCCGCTCTGCCCGCCGAGGCTCCACGTCGCCGTCCACCGCTGGGTGACGACGACGTCGTATGCCCCCGCCCATTGGTAGTCGTGCTTGATCTGCCCGTCCGGCCATGGCCGGCCCTCACTGCTGTGCGGACCGGACGACTGTCCGTCTCCCCATTCGACGTAATACCGCCCGGTCGCCACGATGACTAACGGCCCGAACGGTGAGTCGCTGTTGTGTGTCATCGTCGTGACGCCGTTCGTTTCGAGGTACGACATCTTGCCAACGATCGCCCACCCAGGGGCGATGCGCGGGTTGGGCCTCGGCATCGGGACCCGCTCCCAGAACCGAGCGGCAAATGCGCCCGGCGTGTCGCTGATACCGGCACCAGGCTGGGGCTCCGGCGTCGGACAAGGAGGATAGTCCTGGTACGAAATGTTGAACTCATTCACGCCAGGGATACGATCGGGCGACGGTGCTATGCCTGGGGATGCATCGGCTGGCAGCGGAGAACCTTGCTGGTAATAGCCGGTAGCGACGCACTGCTGACCGTCTGGTGAAGTGCGCACAGCGGAATACTGGATGTACTGAATCGGGGAACTCGCGCCCGTGCCGACCGGACGGACAGTCACCGTTTGGTTAGACGTAGGATAGAGCGGGTCACGACGAGCACCACAGTCAGCATCTTCACCGCTTAGGGAGGGCAAGCACCCGGCGGCAGTTGCTCCTGGCGTCTCCACGGCACCGGGATCAACGGGTACCTGCGCCATTACGACAACGAGGATGAGTGCTATGCCGAAAGGCATGGGTCTCTCCTGGGCGGAAGACGACCTTCCTCGAATCCTTCGTACACGTACGCCCACCCGGTGCGGTTGTATCCCGAGGGATCACGGCTTCGGTCCAACGGTATTAGGGCGACCCACTGCCTCTCGTCCGGAGGCCGCGACACGGTTGAGACCGCTGAATAGTCCCGGGAGATGCGCGCAAAGATGCAGGCGCCATTCGCCGTTAGCAGTTCAGCAACGGTCGTACGACTATCGCCCGGGTCGCCGCGATAGGAGGGCATCCCTTGGGCAATGTCACGAGCGAGCGAGTCAAGTCTCCGATTGAGCTGTGCATCCGAGCCATAGACGGCTTTCAGGCGCTCAAAGCCCTCACGGGGGAAGGTCTTCGTCGTCATGATGAGCCGGACGACATCGCCGACAGCCGCATCCAGTCCCGCCAGCACGCGGTTGACGTAGGCCTCGTCGATCACGGCCGGGACGGCGTAGGGGTCGGTGGTTGTCGTTGTGGCGGGGGCGGTGCCGACGGTGGCGG
>JBKHXX010000045.1:0-4142 GCA_046565765.1 Acidimicrobiia bacterium
GAGGCGCCTCATAACCCGAAGGTCGCAGGTTCAAATCCTGCCCCCGCCACTGAGAAGCCCAGGTCAGGCAGCTGACTGACCTGGGCTTCCTCGCGTGCGTGGACGCTTCTACCGGGACCTCTACCGGGTGGAATCCGGTGGATTCTCGACGAGCGACGCGAAGATGCGCGCGGCCTCGGCTTGCATGCCGGGAAGCACGTGTTGGTAGGTCGCCATCGTGAAGCCGGGCGTGGAGTGGCCGAGCCGTTCGGAGACGACCTTGATGGGCACGCCGGCCTTGAGGAGCAGCGTCGCATGGGTGTGGCGAAGGTCGTGCAGCCGGATGCGTGGGAGCCCGGAGCGGGCGACGATCTTCTTGAACGCGTCGGACAGAAGGTGGGGATGCGTGGGCTAGCCGTCCGGCTTGGGGAAGACGTACGCGCTGTCGTCCGCTCGCTCAAAGGACGCGTCTTCTTCGCTCCGGTGCTGTCGCCAGTCGCGCAGCACCTGCACGGTCCGCGGGTCGAGGTCGATGCTGCGGCGAGACGTTCGTGTCTTGCCGCGGGACTCGTGCAGCTCGTAGCCGACTGACACGAGTGACCGGCGGACCGAGACCTGCGCGGCGTCGAGGTCGATATCGCCCCAGTGCAGGCCGAGCAGCTCACCGCGGCGCATGCCGGTGTTGGCCGACACCCACAACGCGGAGCGGTAGCGGTGGTGGCCGACCGCGTCGAAGAACGCCCGTAGTTGCTGGGCGTTCCAGGCGCGCAGTGCGGCGCTGGCAAGGGGGCGGCGCTTGGCAGCGTGTGCCACCGCGGCGGGGCTCGACACGATCAGCCCACGCCGAACGGCGTCGTCCAAGGCACGTCGGACGACCATGTGGATCTCGAGAACGGTCTTCGAGTCGAGTCCTCCCTCGCGGACGGTGTTCCCGTCGGCGAGCAGCGACGCGTACAGCCGCTCGATGTGATCGGGACGCAGGTGGCGCAGCGGCACTCGGCCGAGGCGCGGGATGACGTGGAGGTCGACGTTCCGGCGGTAGCTGTCCCACGTGCTCGGCCGCAGCGCGGCCCGGCGACCGGGGAGCCACCGCTGGGTCAGGTAGACGCCGAAGGTGAGGCTGCTCCGCCGCGTGGAGCGGCCCTGCATGCGCTCGTTCGCGAGTCCGATGGCGAGCGCCTCTGCTTCGGCGCGGTCCGGCCCAGCGGGATGCCAACGGCGTCGCTCACGTCCGGTGACGGGGTCGAGCCCTTCGTAGATGACGGCGTAGTGCTGGTTGCCCTTGCGGACGACGTAGCCCTTCATGATCGATGTCTCCCTTCGGCCGGCGCGGTGCCGATCCGGTGGAAGGCATCGGTAGAAGTCCACGGTCAGCGCACCCGGACGAGGGCGCCGCCGGGGTCCTCAGCCCGACGAACCGGCCGCGAACTAGCTGTAGTACCCGGCCAGGTTGCTGACACGGCTCATGGGTGGGCCCCCGATGGCGGTGTGGTGCCGGTGATGGTTGTAGCGGTGGAGCCATGCGGTCAAGGCGCGGGTGCGCTGGCCGTCTGAGCTCCAGGGTCGGGCGTAGGCCCACTCGGCCAGCAGCGTGCGGTTGAACCGCTCGACTTTGCCGTTGGTGGC
Organism: Acidimicrobiia bacterium; assembly: GCA_046565765.1. Taxonomy (GTDB): domain Bacteria; phylum Actinomycetota; class Acidimicrobiia; order Acidimicrobiales; family AC-14; genus JBFMCT01. Next base: position 1,606 of record JBKHXX010000045.1, read on the forward strand.
CGGGCGGTAGGGCCGGGTTCGGGAGTGGACGATGTCGCCCAGGGCGGAGACGAACAGTCGGCTGCGGTAGCAGCTGCCGTGTCCGTCAGGACCCGTTCGACCTCGATCCCCAGGCCGGCGAAGAAGGCGCTGGCCCGCTCCCAGAAGGCGGCGGCGGTTATGGCCTGCTCGTCGGCGAGGACCTCGCTGTAGGCCACCCGGCTGTAGGCGTCGACAGCCGAGTGCACGTAGGCGTAGCCGATGCGAGTCCGCTTCGCCTGGGCGCTGTTGGGGCGGGCCGCTCGGCCGTAGACCCGCCAGCCACCGCCCTTCGGGATGCGGCCCAGCTTCTTCACATCGACGTGGACCAGTTCGCCGGGACGGCTCATCTCCATCCGCCGGATCGGTACCCGGGTGGCCCGATCCAGGCAGTCCAGGCGGTTCAGGCCGTGGCGGACGAGGACCTGGTGGACCGTCGAGGCGGGCATCTTGACGATGCCGGCGATGCGGGCCGGCCCGTAGCCCCGCTTGGTCCGCAGCCACACGATCCGGCGTTCTCTCGACGCCTTCGTTCGGGTGGGGCATCGCCGCGGCCGGCTGCAGCGGTCCTCCAGGCCCGCCACGCCCTCGGCCTGGTAGCGCCGCCACCAGACATAGGCGCGGTCACGGGAGATGCCCATGGCCTCGGCGACGTGGGCGACAGGGAAGCCGGCCTCGATCCGCCGGCAGAGCAGGAGTCGACCCTGCGGGGTCAGGCGAGCGTTACGGTGCAACGAGAGCCTCCGTTCGAGTGGGTTCCTTCGACAGATCCACACTCGTTCGGAGGCTTCACTCATTGGTGGACCCTGTCAGCAAGGTCCGTGGGCACTACAACTAGCGGTCCGCGATGGAACCGGCTTCCTCTTCCGCGGCGCCCGCCCGGAGCCTCGCCCGCGCTGCTCAGCCTGCTTTCGCAGGCCATACTCGTAGCCGGCTTCGTCGACCGCGGCCCGGGCTGTGTCGTCGTCGAGTACGGCGGCGCTGGTGACGCTGACGGCGCCGGTGTCGAGGTCGTCGGCGACGACCGATTCGGGTCGCCGACAGGGCTAGCCCTCTTCGTTGTCGTCCGCCGTCGTCTCTGGGTGCAGGCCGACGAGCGTGCAGAGCTGGGCCAGCGCGGCTTGGATCGCGTCGCGAGCCTCACCGTCGTTCAGCCGGTAGTAGCCGAGCCTTCCCTCCCGGCGGCGATGCACCAAGCCGGCCGTCCGCAATAGCCGCAGGCCGTAGCTGACCGCATCTTCGGTGGCGTCGAGCGCAAGGGCAAGGTCACCGACGCACATCTCATCGGTGACGAGCAGCGCACAGATGATCCGCGCCCGAAGGGGGTCGGCGAGGAGCGTGAGCAACGCGGCCATCGCCGAGGCCTCCGACGCCGTCAGGCCCCTGGCTTGAGCCTCCTGCACCCGTTCAGGATCGACCGGGTGGCTGTGATCCGCCACGACGTCGGTTTATCCGTACGGATTTGCGGATAAACGCGAAGTCGTCCGGCCAGCACCCAGCCGGCCACTCACCCCCCGGAGGCACGCATGGCCAAGGCCAAGGAGATGCTCGACACGTACCCTCGCTCGTTCAACGTCGACGCCGACGTGCTCGCGAGGGCCATCGAGGCGTTGAGCGAGTGTGCGAACACCTGCACGCAGTGCGCCGATGCGTGTCTGTCGGAGCAGGATGTCGCGTCGATGGTGAAGTGCATCCGGTTGAACCTCGACTGTGCTGACGTGTGCACGACGACCAGCCGAGTCGTGTCGCGCCAGACCGAGTACGACGCCAACGTCACCCGGGCGCAGCTCGAGGCGTGCGTCGCCGCGTGCAAGAGCTGCGGTGACGAATGCGAAAGCCACGGCGAGCGCATGGCCCACTGCCGCGTGTGCGCCGAGAGTTGCCGGCGTTGCGAGCAGGCCTGCCGCGAACTCCTCGCGGCGATGGCGTGAGGAAGCCGTCGCGATGAAGGGCCGGCCCTACCTGACACTCGCCGCGGCGATCACCGTCCACTTCTTCATCATGTGGGCGCTCACGTACTCCGGTGTCTACGCCTGGGACCACATCTTCGTGAACCTCAACCGCTTCTACATGGCGGTCGTCATGGTTGCGCCGATGGTCGTGGTGATGCTCGTTGCGATGCGGCACATGTTCGAGAACAAGCGCCTCAACATCGCCCTTCACGCCGTCAGCGCGGTGGTGTTCGTCCTGGCCTTCGCGGCGATCCAGAACCAGTGGGTCGTGGGCGACAAGCAGCTGTCGAGGTCGATGATCCCGCACCACTCTGTCGCCATCAAGACCTGCGAGAAGGCGCAGCTCGACGACCCTGAGACCGTCGAGCTCTGCGAGAAGATCGTCAAGGCTCAGCGCGAGGAGATCGCTCAGATGCGCGACATCCTCGAGCGGCTAGACGACTGACAGAAGGACGGCACCGTGCCCCGATCCGGGTCAAGAGCACAGCCTTCGGGTAGGCGTAGAGCATGGCCCTGCTCGTTGTCCTCGTGGTGTTGGCCATCGTGTTCGGCGTCGGCGCGGTCGTC
>JBKHXX010000046.1:0-18817 GCA_046565765.1 Acidimicrobiia bacterium
CTTCCCAGGAACGGCCAAGAGCAGTCCTCGATCGTTCTAGACTGGCCCAAACGGGCTGTGGCGCAGCTTGGTCAGCGCACTTGACTGGGGGTCAAGGGGTCGCCGGTTCAAATCCGGCCAGCCCGACCGTAAACGAGCAGGTCAGCGGGGGGTGCAGGCGGGAACGGTTCTCATCAGGTGGGTCGAGGAGGTCTTGATGCTGACCTCCGAAGTGCCCGTGAGCTCCTTGCGCCCGCACCTCCCGTGCGCGACCGATCTCGAACCCTCGACCGCCCGCCCCCCACGCCCGAGCGCGACCTCGGTCCCACGATGGCCTTCGGCATCGAGATGTGATGCCCGCGGCGGTGATTGGCGCGCTCGTTCGGCTCGGCTCTGCCGTCGAGCGGACGCGCCATATCGGCAGTTCCCGAGTGTTGCGGAACCGCCCACAGCTCCGTACAATTACCGTACATGCGCAGGACAGCACGGATCGAGCTGCGGGCCGAGCCCGAGCGCGAGCAGAGAATCCGGGCGGCGGCGCGCCTGGCCAACCAGTCGGTCAGCTCGTTCGTGCTGGACGCCGCCGCCGAGCGCGCCGACGAGGTCCTCCAGGCCGCAGCGACGACCACCGTCCCGCCCGACTACTTCGACCGGCTTCACCAGGCGTTGGGTGAGCCGCCGGTCCCCAACCCCGCGTTGCAACGGGTGGCTCGACGGCCCCGCCGGGTCGTCCAGGCCTGATCTGGCTTGGCGTTCCGCTCCGAGGAGCTGCGCGAGCCCCACGACTGCACGCAGTTCGTCTCCGGCAATCCAGACCTGGACGCCTGGCTGAGCGATTGCGCACTTCACGCCAGCGCCATGAACACGGGCCGCACCTTCGTGTGGCATGCCGGCGACGGCGTGGTGGTCGCCTACGTCACGCTGGCCGCGCACCTGGTGGACCGCCAGACGGTGTCCAAGCGGGCCGGGCGCGGCAGCCCGAGCGTCATCCCCGCCATCCTGCTCGCCCGCCTCGCCCTCGACAGCTCCTTGCAGGGCCAGGGACTCGGCGCCGAACTGCTCTGGGACGCCTTGAGCCGCGCCATTGCAGCAAATCGCCAGGCGGCGGCCCGGCTCGTAGTGGTGGACGCCGTTGACGGGACCGCCGCATCGTTCTACCGCCGCTTTGGCTTCGAGCCGATTCCCGGCAACGAGCTCCGTCTGGTTCAGAAGCTGAGCAGCATCGAGGCCGCCCTTGAGCCGTGACCACCCGTCGACGAGCGGACTGCCCGATAGCGCAGCTGAGGGGAGCGAGCGCCCGCACAGAACATCGGCGTCCGCCGCGACCGTCAGAATCGGTAGCCCAAGAACCACCACGCAAAGGCAGCCCAGCCGAGCACGGCGAGTCCGATCACCCACAGGATGACCCTGTCAGCCTTGCTAGGCCCCACCCCGGATCACCTATCAACGCTTGTCACCAGGTGCCGTGAGCCAGGGTACCGAAGCGCCGGTGATTGCCCGCTCACGAGCTGCCGGCAAAAGCAAAAGCGGTGGCTTCCGGACCAAGAAGGAGGCCGAGCCGGCAGACGAGTCGGCGATCCGCGTGGATCGTCCCTCGGATCGGCGACCGCTTCCTCGACGCCACGAAAGACGACCCGCCTCGCGGCGCTGTAGGTGCTCATGCTCGGGACCTGTGGGGACCGATGTTCGAGCTGCTCATGGCCGACTACGCCCAATTCGGCTTGTGAAGCGCTTGAGGTGGGTATCACCTTGAGACGGTCGTCATCTCCGGCGTCCGGCGAACGGATCCTCGGAAGCCACCTGTCGATTCGCCCGCGTAGCACGGGAAGGACGGCCGTGGACCAAGAACTCGCAAACAGCGCGTCGTCGAGCGCGCCCGTCGACCTCGGAGGCGCCGTCCTCGACGACGACGCGCTCCGGGAGCTCCTCCAGAAGCTGGCGCTCCTCGCCAACCACACCATCGACGACGCCCAAGCCGTGAGCATCACCGTCGTGGACGACGGCCGGTACCGGACGACCAACTCCACCGGAGCGGAGGCGCTCGCCATCGATGAGGTGCAGTACCGGGAGGACGTCGGTCCCTGCCTGAACGCCATGCGATCGAAAACACAGCTCAAGGTGACGGTGGACGCTGACGGTTCAGGTCCCGGCTTCTCCGAGGAGGCGAGACGGGCCAAGGTCGGACAGGTGCTCTCCACGCCGATGGTGGGAGGAAGCGGTGAGGCGATGGGCGCGGTGAACGTCTACGTGCACGAGGGCGGCACGGTGGGCGAGGACGAAGCTCACACCGCCCAGCTGATCGGCGACAACGCCGCCCTCCTGGTGGGCTACGCCTTCGCCCTCACGGGCTCGAACCGGCTCAACGGCCAACTCCACCAGGCGCTGGAGACACGCGATGTGATCGCCTCGGCCAAGGGCGTCCTCATGCAGAGCCAGTGCTGCACTCGGAACGAAGCCTTCGACATCCTCAGGCGTGCCTCTCAGAGGGCGAACCGCAAGCTCCGGGAGATCGCCGAGGAGGTCGTCCTGCGGGTGGAGGGCCGTGCCGCGAGCAAGGGCTCCGGAACGTGACCGCGGCTCCGCACAAGGTGCTGGGGGCGGGCATGGTCCAGGCGGGCATGTCCGTCGAGGACCTTTGGGTCGGTTACTTCAGCCTCGGGGGCTTCGGCGGTCCGGAGACGGTCCGCTCCTACCTCGGCGGAGCCGAGTTCTCCCGCATGGAGTACGACCTTCTCGCCACCGCCATCAACGACCACTTCGTCGACCAAGGCCGCGATCATCCGGTGCCCTATCACGAGGACCTGCTCTGAGGATGGCGCCGAAGACATGGACGGCGTCGTCGTTGATCGGCAGGTCATGCAGGTCCCCGCAACCCGAGATTCCTCAAGGGCCGTCAACCGTGGACGACCTGCCACTCGATCGACGACCTTCGTGATGGCACGGGTGCGCCGCTCGTACTCGATCTGATCCGAGTCGAATTTGTCGATTCGAGCGGCCTCCACGAGATCGTCGTCGCCTCAAGCGGCAACGTGAGCTCGGCGGCGAACTGGCGCTTGGTGATCGGAGCCCGTCCACGAGCACATGCCCCTCACTCGGCTTGGCCGGTGTGACGAGCGTGGTCGCCGAGGAGGTCCTCGAGGGCTGGGGCCAGCTCCGGGAAGCGGAACGGGAATCCGGCGGCCGACAGACGGCTCGGAATGCATCGCCGACCGGTAAGGGCGAGGGCCGGGTCCGTACGGAGGAGCGCCGCCCCGACTCGGACGAGCGGGGCCGGCGCCGGCGGCCCGGCGGGCCGGTGCAGCACCGTGCGCAGCCCTGCCATGAGCTCAGCGTTGCGCACCGGGCCTGGGCTGGTCACATGCACGACGCCTTCGAACCGGTCGTCGTCGAGGAGTGTCTCGACGACGGACAGGAAGTCGGCGATGTGAATCCAGCTCACCCACTGGCGACCCGCACCGACCTTGCCCCCCAGCCCCCATCGCACCAGCCGGGCCAGGCGGTCGAGCGCCGGCGTGTCCCGGTCGAGCACGATGCCGGTGCGCATGACCACGAAGCGGGCGGTACGGGCGCCGGCTGCCGACTCCTCCCAGGGTCGGGCCACGCCAGCCATCTGCGGGGGCCCGACGGCAGGGACGGCGCTCTCGTCGAGGACCCGGTCCCCTGCGTCTCCGTATATGGCCAGGGTGCTGGCCTGGAGCCAGACCGTCGGAGCGGGCTCGACCTGCGCGGCCGCCTCCACCAGAGCTCTCGTGGGCTCGACCCTCGAACGCCGCAGCAGTTCGATGTTGGCTTGCGTCGGCCGGCGGTCGACGAGGGCGCCGGCGAGGTTGATCACCGCTGCGCCGGCGAGCTCCGCCGCCCATGGCCCCACCGTGCGCCCGTCCCAGGCGACCTGACGATGCGGCGACCCTTCCGATGGCGAGCGAGTCAGGACGACGACCTCGTCACCTCGCGACGCGAGGCGCGTGCAGATCCGCCGTCCCAGTGACCCCGCGCCTCCTGCGATGACGACTTTCACCCTGGACCCCCTCGTCGACTTGCAATCAAGGATAGCAGTATGGCTAAATAGCTACATGGCAGATCAGACGGCCGGAGTGTTCCGAGCCTTGGCAGACCCCACCCGCCGGCAGATCCTCCAGGACCTCCGGGAGGGCGAGCTCGCCGCCGGTGAGATCGCCTCCCGGTTCTCGATCAGCGGTCCGTCGATCTCCCGGCACCTGTCGGTCCTGAAGGGTGCCGGCCTCGTGAGCGAGCGCCGCGACGCCAACCGCATCCTTTACTCGTTGGTCGAGGACCGCTTGGCCGACTGCCTCGGAGGCTTCCTCTCGGCCGTATGTCCCGAGCAGGTTGTCCTGCGGAGCAAGCGCAACCGGCGGGGAAGGAAAGCGCAGTCATGAAGCTTCCCAGCCTCCAAGCCACGATCGAGCGTCGGCTCCTCGTCAACTACCGGGTGGACGTGGACGTCCTCGCGGCGATCCTTCCCCATCCGTTCCGTCCCGCGGTCGTCCACGGCGTGGGGCTGGCCGGCATCTGCCTCATCCGCCTGGCCGACATCCGGCCCGCCGGCCTCCCGGGCGCCATCGGACTGAGGGCCGAGAACGCAGCCCACCGGGTGCCCGTCGAGTGGGACACAGCCGATGGGCCCGTTCTTCCGGTGCGCGCCGGTCGGCTACTCCGCCACCGCCAAGCAGCACGTCTTCGACGGTGTCGAGCTGGGGACGTGCGGCTGGGGCATGAAGGCCGTCACCGTGGACCGCGCAAGTAGCACCTGGTTCGAAGACGCCACGACCTTCCCGCCCGGAAGCGCGACGCTCGACAGCGCCTTCGTCATGTCGCGCATCGAGACCACCTGGGTGCCCCGACCGAAGCTGCGCACGTCGGGCATGCAGCTGGGTGCCCTGCCCTCGCCCCTCCCGTCTGCACCAGCACCGAAATGAAGATCGGTGGGGCGCCTGGGCCCTGACGCCGTCCGGTACCGTGCGCGTCGTGGTCCAGGTGCGCCTCCCCGATCGTGCCGTGGGCCCGGCCAGGGCGGTCACCCGGCGCTTGTTCCTGGCGCTCAGCCTCATCGCCCTGACGGCCGGGCTCGTGTACCTGGATCGGGGCGGATATGAGGACGCAGCCGGCGGCGACGTCAGCCTGGCTGACGCCTTCTACTACGCGACGGTGAGCATCACGACGACGGGGTACGGCGATATCGCTCCGGTCACCTCGCGAGCGAGGGCGGTCACCACGGTGATCGTCACGCCGGCTCGAGTGTTGTTCCTCATCCTCGTCGTGGGAACGACGGTCGAGGTGCTGACCGAGCAGTCCCGTACGGCGCTGAGGGTCGATCGATGGAGGCGACGGGTGCGGAACCACGTGATCGTTTGCGGGTACGGGTCGAAGGGCCACAGCGCGGTCGAGGCGCTCCTCGGGCAGGGGGTCGACAAGGGTGACGTGGTGGTCGTCGACGTCGATCCGCGGAGGATCGAGGAAGCCAACCAGGCCGGCCTCGTCGGTGTCCTGGGCAGCGCCGCCCGGACGGGCGTCCTGCACGAGGCCGGGATCTCCCGGGCGCAAAGCGTCGTCGTGGCGCCGGCGCAGGACGATACGGCGGTGCTCATCACCCTCACCGCCCGGGAGTTGAACCCGGGCGCGACGATCGTGGCGGCGGTGCGCGAAGAAGAGAACGTGCACCTGCTGCGCCAGAGTGGCGCCAACTCCGTGATCCGCTCGGCCCAGTCTCCCGGTCGCCTGCTCGGTATCGCGACTCGCAACCCTCGCGTCGTCGGGGTGCTCGAGGACCTGCTCGACGTGGGCGCCGGTCTCGACATCATCGAGCGGCCCGTCTCATCCGACGAAGTAGGTGGTCCACCACGACCGGGGGAGGGCGAACTGGTCGTTGCAGTGGTCCGCAGCGAGGAGCTCCTCCGCTTCGACGACCCGCGGATCCGCCGGCTCGTGTCGGGGGACCGCGTCGTCGCCCTGTGCGCCCGAGCCGAGCAGTGAGAGAACGCGGGTGGCCCTACTCGGGCTGCTCCCGAGCTTCCTCCATCATGGTCGCCAGATCGTCCGGTCCCGCCAGTTCGATGTCGATGCCCTCGGCCAGGTAGGCGGTCCGGCCCACGAAGTGGGCCGCGCTGGGCGCGGTGATGAAGATGAACACGACGGCGGCCAGCGCCTTGGGCCGGCCCCCTTCCAGGACGAGCGCCCCGGCGACGCCGATCAGCGCGATCCCGAGCGTGCTGGCCTTGGTGGCGGCGTGCATCCGGGCGTAGACGTCGGGAAAGCGAAGAACGCCGAGACCGGCCAGTAGGACGAACATGGCCCCGACGAGGATGAGCAGCTCTACGAACGCCCGTTGCACCTCATGCCCCTCGCCGCTCGATGAACCGGGCCCCGGCGGTGGTCCCGACGAACCCTACGAGCGCGACGACGACGGCCACATCGAGGAACCACGAGCTCTCCGTCCGAGTCGACTGCACCAGGATGATGGCCACGATCGCCACTACGAGGCCGTCAATGGCGACGACCCTGTCGGCGAGCGACGGACCCGTCACCGCCCGCACCAGAAGGCAGGCTGCACCCGCGATGAGCAGGATCATGGCTGCTGTGATCATCGTCCCCTCCACGCTTGGGTGTCGTCGACTCGGAGATCGGCGATTGCGGCTGGCGAACCGAACGCCTTGACGGCCAGAACCTCCAGCCGGCGGACGTCCGCCCTCACCTGGTCCATGTCTCGCACGTCGAGCGCGTGCACGAACAGAGTGAGCGGCTCCCGCCGGACCTCGAAGGTGATCGTTCCCGGCGTCAGGCTGATCGTGCCCGCCACCAGTGTCGCCAGCGCATCCGAGCAGCCGTGGAGCGGCACGGCCACGATCCCGGTGTTGATCCGCTCGTGAGGCGTGATCACCGTCCTGGCCACGACAAGGCTGGCCTCGACGAGCTTGTAGAGGAAGTGCAGGGCGAACCGGGCGGCGTGGACGGGACGCACGACGACGTTCCCCTCGCGCCATGTGTCGAACGCCACGACGATGGCGGCGGCGACGAGGAGGCCGCTCAGCACGTTGGCCGCCGACACGTCCCCCCAGAGGGCGACCCAGGTGAGCACCAGGAGGAGCATCCGGATGGCCGTCACCGACGCAACACCTCCGCCACGTAGCCACTGGGGTCGATGAGGTCGCGAGCGGCGCGCTCCGAAAGCTCGAAGAGAGGACCCGACGCGACGGCGATGCCCAGGCTGAGCACGACCAGGCTCGCCGTGGACCCCACCATGAGGACCCGCCGCGGCGCGGTCAGGGTGCGGCCCACCGTGTCGGGTTCGCTCGGTCCCCAGAACGTGTTGGCCCAGATCTTGGTCATCGAGAACAGGGTCAACAGGCTCACGGCCAGGCTCACACCCACGATCACGTAGTCGGCGGTGGCGATGCCGGCTTGGACCAGAGCCAGCTTGGCGACGAACCCGGAGAAGGGCGGGATGCCGGCCAGGCTGAGGGCGGGGAGGATGAACAGCACCGCCAGGATGGGCTCCAGTCTCCTCAGCCCCGACAGCTCCGCCAGCTCCGCCGTGCCGGTGCGCTGCTCGATGAGCCCGGCGACGAGGAACAGGGTGGTCTTCACCACGATGTGGTGGATGATGTAGATGACGGCTCCCGCCAGACCGGCGACCGTGAACAAGCCGAGCCCCATGATCATGTAGCCGATCTGGCTCACGATGTGGAACGACAGGATGCGCTTGATGTCGTTCTGGGTGATGGCGCCGAGCACGCCGACGACCATGGTCAGGCCGGCGACGACGAGCAGCAAGGTGCCGGGCTGGGTGTCTCCGGGGAAGAGCAGAGTCTGGCTCCGGAGCAGGGCGTACACACCCACTTTGGTGAGCAGTCCCGCGAACACCGCGGTGACGGGGGTGGGCGCCGTCGGGTAGCTGTCGGGAAGCCAGAAGAAGAGGGGGAAGATCGCCGACTTGATGCCGAACACGACGATCAGCAGCACCGCCAGAGCGGCGCGCACACCGTCAGGGAGGTCGGCGACCTTGACGCTCAGGTCGGCCAGGTTGACGGTTCCCGTGCTGGCGTAGACGAAGGCCAGGGTGAGCAGGAACAGGGTGGAGGCGATGAGGCTGATGACCACGTAGGTCATGCCACTGCGCACCTGGTCGGCCCGGCCGCCCAGCGTTATGAGCACGTAGCTCGCCATCAACATGACCTCGAACGCGACGAAGAGGTTGAACAGGTCGCCGGTGAGGAAGGCGGCGGCGACGCCGGCGGCCAGGATGAGGTACGCCGGGTGGAAGCCGACGTGGTCCTCTTCGGCGCCCGGCTGGCCGATGGCGTAGACGAGGACGGCCAGCAGCATCAGCTCGGCGATGACCAGCATGATGGCGGCGAGACGGTCGGCCACCAGCGTGATGCCGACGGGGGCCTCCCATCCGCCCGCGGGCGTGGACCCGATGCCGTTGCTGTCGACCTCTACGAGGAGGATGACGCTCACCACCGAGACGACGGTGAGCGTCACCGTACCGACCACCCGTTGGGCGTTCCTCGAGCGGCCTACACCGATGGAGAGCGCCGCGCCCAGCAGCGGCAGGAGGATGGGTATGGCGAGAAGGGCGCTCACAGGTCTGTTCCCTCCTCGGCGACGAACGGTGCCTCGCGTGCGATGCGGCGGTCCTCCACGTCGTCTTCGACCTCGTCGTCCTCGGTCACCCGCCAGCTGCGGAAGGCGAGGGCGAGAAGGAAGGCGACCACGCCGAAGGTGATCACGATGGCCGTGAGCACGAGTGCCTGCGGCAACGGGTCGGCGAACTCGGCGGCGTCGCCCCCGACGAACGCCGGGTCCCCCCCGTCCCCTCCCGACAGCACCAGGAGGACGTTGACGCCGTGGCCCAGCAGGGCGATCCCGATGACCACGCGGCTGAGCTGCCTCCCGAGGAGGAGGTACGTCCCACAGGCGCACAGCAGCCCGGCGGTGACGATCATCAGCACGGTCAAGGTCGGTCACCGTCGGCCTCGCCGCCCAGGTCACGCCAGTCCTCGCCGAGGCCTTCGAACACCATCAGCGCCAGTCCGACGACGATGGAGTAGACGCCGGTGTCGAAGATGGTGGCGGTCGTGAGTTTCACGTGGCCGAGGACGGCCAGGTCCCACTCGAAGGCCCGTTGGTCGAGTGGAGGGAGGTCCCCGAGCACCGGAGCGAACGCGGTGCCAGCGGCGAGGATCAGCCCCACGGAGAGGAACGTCCACGGCCGGACCGGCACCAGGGCCCGGAGGTCGGCCAGACCGCCGGCGATGTAGCGCAGCGCGAACGCAGCGGCAGCCACCAGGCCTCCGACGAACCCGCCGCCGGGCTGGTTGTGGCCGGCGAAGAGCAGGTAGACGGAGAGCACGAGCGCAAGATCGATGACGAGGCGCAGCGTCGTGTCGAGGATCAAGGATCGGCGTGGCGTCATGACCTCGTCGACCTACGAGCCCGCGTCTTCGGCGGACGAGACCGGTGCGCACGCGGCCGCTCGCCGGCGCGGCCGAGGGCCACGATGCCCAGGCCTGCGGCGACGAGGACGGTGATCTCGCCCATGGTGTCCATGCCTCGAATGTCGACGAGGATCACGTTCACGACGTTCTTGCCGTCGCCTTCGGTCAGCGCGCGCTCCGACATCGCCCTCGAGACGGATGGTACCGAGCGGGCGCCGGACGCGGCGATGGCCATGGCGACGACGAACACGCCGACCGACGCCGACACCGCGACACGGAAGACCCCCCGGACTGCGGGCTTGCGGCGCTCGAATCGATCCGGGAGCCGGCGCAGCACCAGAAGGAACACGACGACCGACAGGGTCTCGACCGCGAACTGGGTGAGGGCCAGGTCCGGCGCTCCTTGGACCACGAAGAAGATGGCCATGCCGTAGCCCACGACCCCGAGAAGGAGGGCGGCGGCGAACCGGCGGGTTGCGATCGTGGCGGCCACTGCGCCGGCGACGATCAGGGCGGCGATGGGCAGGTGTGCCGGTCGCCCGACGAGCTCCGGCCAGCCCGGCCACCAACCCCCCGACAGCATGGCCAAGGCGGGGGCGACGGCTGCCGTGGTGAGGATCACCGCGGCGTAGACAGGCAGCGAGCCGGACTGAGCGATGCTCGTCACCCGTGCCGCGAGCCGCAACATCGCCCGGACCGTCGCCTCGTACACGTCAGCCCCCGTCACCGCTGGCGCGAGCCGGCGCTGGACAGCGGCGACGTGTCGTCTGGCGGAGAAGAGCAACACGCCGGCGGCCAGGGTGGCGCCCGAGAGCATGAGAGGCGAAGACAGACCGTGCCAGAGCTCGAGGTGCGTTCCCGAACGGGGGTCGAGGGCCGACGCGGCATGATCGACGAGGTCAGACCAGAGCCGCGGAACCACCCCGAGCAGTACCGAGCCGACCGCCAGCACGGCACCCGGCAGTACGAACCCGATGGCCGGACCGTGCGAGATCGTCGGTCGTTCGGTGACAGCGGGGCTGACCACATCGGGACGCATGAGTGTGAACGCGAACCGCAGGCTGTAGACGACCGTGAGCACCGAACCGGCGACGATGCCGGCCAGCACGGCCCGGTCACCGGCGCTCCCGTGCACGAGCGCGCCGTATGCCTCCTCCTTGGCGATGAAGCCGGCGAGCGGCGGCACCGCCGCCATCGAAGCCGCACTGACCACGCCGACGAGGCGTGTCGGCGCCCAACCCGCGCCCAGGAGCGGGATGGTGCGGATGTCTCGCGTATGGGTCTCATGGTCGACGATGCCGGCGACCATGAAGAGGGCCGCCTTGAACAAGCCGTGCGCGAGCAGGAGGGCGCAGCCTGCGGCGGTCGCTTCAGGGAGGCCGATGCCCAGCAGGACCACCATGAACCCGAGCTGGCTGATCGTGCCGAAGGCGAGGAGCTGTTTCAGGTCGAACGGGCGCAGAGCCCGCAGCCCGCCGGCGATCATCGTCACCAGACCGGCCGTCACGACGATCGGCCGCCACGCACCGGCGGAGGCGAAGGCCGGTGCCAGCCGGGCGACGAGGTACACGCCTGCCTTCACCATCGCCGCAGAGTGCAGGTACGCGCTGATGGGGGTCGGCGCAACCATCGCGTTGGGCAGCCAGCTGTGGAACGGGTACTGCGCCGACTTGGTGAAGGCGCCCAGGAGCACGAACAGCAGCGCGATGTTGACGGACGTCCCCGTAGGAGGTGCGGCGAGCATGGCGCTGATGCGGAAGGTGCCGGCCTCGAGGCCGAGCACCACGAACCCGCCGAGCATGGCGAGGCCGCCCATGCCGGTGACGAGCAGGGCGTGGAGGGCCGCCGCCCGGGCGTCGGGCTCGGTGTCATCGAGGCCGATGAGCAGGTACGACGTCACCGACGTCAGCTCCCAGCACACGTAGAGCATCAGCAGGTTGTCGGCCAGCACCACGCCCAGCATCGAGCCGGCGAACAACGTCAGGAGCCCCGCGGCGCGGCCGACCTTCTCTGCCCGCCCGAAGTACCACCAGCCGTAGACGAACACCAGCGCGCCGATCCCCGAGACCAGGATCGTCATGAGCACGGCGAACGAGTCGAGTCGGAGGTCCAAGGCCAGCCCGAGACCGGACACCCAGTCGACCCGCGTGGTCAGCGCCTCACCGTCGAGGACGCGCCCCGTCCGTGAGGCGACCCAGGCGATGCTGAAGGCGGGGGCCAGCCCACCGATGAGCAGACCCCACCGGCCGACGCGGCGCGCCCCGGCGAGGACCAACGCGCCAGTTACGCCGTGAAGGGCGAGCAGGAGAAGCAGCACCGCTAGTAGCTACGAGGACGCGTGGGTGTGATCAGAAGCCAAGGGCCCGTGGGGAGGGAGGCGGCATGATGGTCCTCGTCTGGTCGCGCTAGTCGGGTCGCCGACCAGACTTCCCGGCACGCCGGTCACGATCCTAACCGGACCGGCCCTCACGGCTGCGTACCGCCCCCGCCCTGCACGAGCTCCCTCGTCTGGCGGAGGCTCTCGGAGTCGGCGAGCACGAGGACCCTGTCACCAGGGAGGAGCGTGGTCGACCCCTGGGGGACGACGAACTCGCCGTTGCGGCTGAGCAGCACGAGCAACGCCCCCCTCGGCAGGCCCAGTTCGACGACCGTGCGTCCGGCGGCGGGCGACTCGGCCGCAACGGTGACCTCGTGCATGGCGGTGTCACTGCCGCTGGTGAACACGGGCTCGATGGGGTACGGGCGGCGGTTCTCGAGGGGGGCGGAGAGTCCCAGCCGGCGAGCCACCGTGGGGATCGTCGTGCCCTGGACCAGGACCGACACGACGACGGCGAAGAAGACCACGTCGAACAGCGTCTCCCCTTCGGGGAGGCCCTCGACGAGTGGGAACGTGGCCAGGATGATCGGGACGGCGCCGCGGAGACCGACCCAGGAGACGAGGATCTTCTCGCGCCGCGCCAGACGGCTCCCGACCATGGTGGCGAACACGGCAACGGGGCGGGCCACGAGGACGAGCACGGCGGCTACGAGCAGGCCCCGCAGGGCGATGCCGGGAAGTCGGGAGGGGAACACGAGCAGCCCGAGGGCCAGGAACATGGCGATCTGCGACAGCCAGGCGATGGCGTCGTGGAAGGCGACGAGCCTCCGCCTGTGCACGAAGTCGCTGTTGCCCATCCGCACCCCGGCCACATAGACCGCCAGGAAGCCGCTTCCGCCCAGGAGCGCGGCGGCGCCATAGGTCAGGAGGACGACGGCGATCGTGACGACGGGGTACAGGCCGTCGTACTCCAGTCGGAACCGGTTGAGGGTGGTGACCGAGGCCCACGCCGCGCCCAGGCCCACCGCCGCGCCGAGGGTCATCTGCAGCCCGAACAGCGGCAGCAACCCCGCCACCGACGCACCGTCCTCGCCGAGCAGCTGGAGGAGACCGACGGTGAGGAACACCGCCATGGGGTCGTTGCTCCCTGACTCGAGCTCGAGCAGGGCGCCGACGTCGCCCTTGAGGCTCGCGCTCCGCGAGCGCAGCACGGAGAACACCGCCGCTGCGTCCGTCGAGGAGACGATCGCGCCGAGGAGGAACCCGACACCGAGGGGCAGGCCCAGGGCCAGACTGGCGGCCCAGCCCACGATCGCCGCCGTCGCGGCCACGCCCAGGGTGGCCAGGATGATGCCCTCGCGCATGACCGGACGGACACTGACCCAGTCTGTGGACAGCCCGCCGTCGAAGAGGATGAACGCGAGGGCGAGAATCCCCACCGTCTGGGCGAGCCCGTAGTCGGAGAACTCGACGCCCCCGGGACCGTCGGAGCCGGCCAACATGCCGATGGCGAGGAACAGCAGCAGGGCCGGTATCCCCGAGCGGGCCGAGAGCTTGCTGGCGAACACGCCGAACAGCACCAGCACTGCCGCCGACGCCATGAGCGCTTCCGGTCCGCTCACCAGGGCGCCGTCCCGGTGATGCAGGCGCCCGCCGCCGGACGGCTCATCCAGTGAGCTCCCGGATGACCTCCGGGAGGCGGCCACGCCGGGCGACCGCGACCACCCGCTCGCCGGCTCGGCACGGCCCGCGGTCGTCGTCCTCCACGAGCTGCGGGGTGTCGCTGCGAATGACGGCCGGGATCAGGGTGTGCTCACCAATGCCTACGTCCACGCCTGCTCCTCTCGTCTGCGGGTCTCATCGCCCGCCACCGCGCCGGGCTCCCTTCTTCTTCCTCCGTTTGCGCGGCTTCGGGGGCCCATTCTGACCGGCGGCGCGCCCGGCCGACGCGGCCGGCCGCGGTGCAGACGGCCGCGGTGCGGCCGGCTTGGGCAGCGGGTTCTCCAGCTCTCGGGCGACAGGGGAGGGGGCACGGGTGGCTGCCGGCTGTAGCGGCGGCGAGGGCGCCGTCCCCGGTGCCGGTCGACGGCGCTCGAGCAACACGGCGAGCGGCGCGGCGGTGAACAGCGAGGAGTAGGTCCCCACGACGATGCCGACGAGCAGGGCCAGGGCGAAGTCGGTCAGGGTCTGCCCCCCGAGGGCGTAGAGGACGACGAGGATGAACAGCGCACCGAGCCCGGTGTTGATCGTTCGGGGGATGGTCTGGAGGCACGCGTCGTTGGCCACGGTCGCGAGCGGCTCTCGGGCGCGAGCCCGCCGCTGCTCCCGGATCCGGTCGAAGACCACCACCGAGTCGTTGATGGAGTACCCGATGACGGTGAGCAGCGCCGCCAGGAACACGCCGTCGAGCTCCTTGCCCAGCCAGGCGAAGACCCCGAGCAGGATCACGACGTCGTGGAACATAGTGGCGACCGCGGCGCTGCCGTAGGTCCAGCGGAACCGCACCGCCAGGTAGGCGAGCTGGGCAGCGAGGGCCAGGACCAGGGCGATGAGCGCCTTGCGCCGCAGCTCGTCGCCGATGGTGGGGCCCACGAACTCGTCGCGGACCTCGCTCGCCGTCCCTCCGAGCGCCTCGACCGCGCTCCTGACACGCCCTTCGTCCTCGGCCGAGAGCCTGGCGGTGCGGATGGCGACGTTGCCGTCGCCCGACTCCTGCACGACCGCCCGGGGCAGGCCCACCCGAGCCAGCTCGGCGCGGAGGCGGTCCGGTTCCACGGGGACCTGCGTCGAGTACTCGACCAGGCGACCCCCCGAGAACTCGAGGCCGTAGGAAAGCCCCCGGAAGGCGATGCCGGCCACGGAGAGCACGACGAGGACGGCCGACAGCGCGAACCACAGGCGGGCCCGGCCCAGGATGTCGGGCCCGCGCTCGGCCAGCCACCGTCGCAGCTTCCCGCCTACCTCCAGGCCGAGCAGGCCGACGCGGCGACCCATGGCTTCACGCCGGACCACCACGTCCACCAGCACCCGGGTGATGACGAGGGCGCTGAACATCGAGACGAGCACACCCACGCTCAGGGTGACGCCGAAGCCTCGAACCGCACCGGAGGCGAAGAAGAACAGGATCACCGCGGCGAGGAGGGTCGTGGCGTTGGAGTCGGCGATGGCGCTCCAGGCGTTGCGGAAACCGGCGGCAGCCGACGAGCGGAGGGTCCGGCCGGTGGCGTGCTCCTCCTTCACCCGCTCGAAGACCAGGACGTTGGCGTCCACCGCCATCCCGATCGCCAGCACGAAGCCGGCGATGCCGGGAAGGGTCAGCGTCGCGCCCAGGCCGACGAGAACGGCGAAGGAGATGAGCCCGTAGGCGCCCAACGCGAGGGCGGCCAGGGCCCCGAGCAGCCGGTAGTAGACCAGCATGTAGAGGATCGTGAGGCTGGCGCCGATGATCGTCGCCCGCACGCTGGCGTCGATGGCGGCCTTCCCCAGGGTCGGGCCGATCGTGCGCTGCTCGACGACGGTGACCGGCACGGGAAGGGCGCCGGCTCTGATCAGCAGGGCCAGGTCCTTGGCCTCCCGCTCGGTGAACTGGCCGGTGATGACCGTCTCGTCGCCGGTGATGCCGGTGCCGCACGCGATGCCCGGGGAGACCTCGGGGCTGGAGATGATGTCCTCGTCCAAGACGATGGCGATGCGTCGCTGGGGGTCACCCGGGGGGGCGCAGGCGGCTTCGCCGGTCAGCTCGGTCCACTCCCGCGAGCCGCTGCCGCGGAACTCGACTTGGACCTGCCACTCGCCCCCGAAGGAGCCGCCCAGGGTCGCCCGGGCCGTGCTCACCGCTTCCCCCGTCACCCGGGCCGGGGCGAGCCGCAGCCGCGAACCGTCGTCGCCCGAGCGCACCAGCTCCTGCGCCTCCTGCCCCTCCTGCGCCTCCGGTGACGACGTGGGCGTCGCCGCGGTGGCGGGGCCGAGCACGGGGTGGAACGCCAGTTGGGCGGTGCGGCCGATGACGTTCAGGGCCTGTTCGGGGTCGGCGACGCCCGGAAGCTCGACGATGATGCGCCGCTCGCCCGAGCGCTGGAGCGTGGGCTCGGCCACACCGAGGGCGTCGACCCGCCGGCGCAGCACCTCGAGTGTGCGGGAGGCGGTGTCGCCGTCGACCTGTTGCCGAGGGGTGTCCTGGGCCTCGAGGACGATCTGGGTACCACCCTGCAGGTCCAGTCCCAGCCGCACCGGCCGGACCAGCACGACCGCCAGCGCGCCACCGACCACGGCGACGACCAGCAGCGCGCGCCAACGAAACGCGTTCGACAACGGGGGATCTCCTCTGCTTGGGGCGCCACCGGGCGTGGCGTCGCGGGCTCCGGCTACGAGAGCTTTGGCAGGGGAGGAGCGCGCAGGGACACGCTCGAGCGGCGCCAGAGCGTGCGACGAAGTGCAGGCGAGGGACGGGTGAGGGTGGTGATGGCTGCCGCCATCACCAGGCTCACGCCGACGAGTACGGCGAGCCCCAGGCGCACACGGGCTTTGGGCACGCGTCGGTCGGCCGACCCGGTGGTGACCACCTCGGAGCGGCCCTTGACGGCGGCGTCGATGGCCAGGCCGGGCGGCCTTGTCAGGGTGAGGCCGGTGTTGTCGGCGGATCGGGCCTCGGGCCGCTCCAGCCATATGATGCCCGACACGGCGGCGGCCGCGAACACGACCGCGCAGGCGATCACCACGCGCCGGGTCATGGCTGCACCCATGGCCAGAGCGTAGCGGCGGACCGGTGAGTGTCCGGCCGCGCCCTCGTCCGCTATGACGCGGTGGTCACCACTCTCCTCGAGGCGGTCCTACCGGGTGATCGTGCCGGTCGCGCCTCATGGGCGAGGAGGGGGTCGACCGGATCCGGCTGGGCGGGCTCGGTGCCTCCGACCTGAGCCGGCTGGCGGGGCAGCTGGGACTTCCCGAACTGCCGCGCCGCAGCTTCGAGCGCCTGGTCGAGCACACCGGCGGTAGCCCCCTTCACGCCCGCGCCCTGCTCGAGGAGCTGAGCCCGGAGGCCCTGCGATCGCCCGAGCCGCTGCCCGCGCCCCGGGCGTTCTGCGCGATCGTGCTGTCCCGCTTGGCCACGCTCTCCTCCGCCGCCCAGCACCTGGTGGTGGCGGCCTCCGTCCTCGGCCGGCGCGTCCCGCTGGGCTTGGCGGCCCGGGTCGCCGGTCTCGATGATGCCGGGCCGGCGGCGGAGGAGGCCGGGGCGGCGGGGCTGCTCCATGCCTCGCGGCCGTTCGAGGGCTGGGAGCTCGCCTTCCCCCACCCGTTGATCCAGGCCGCCGTCTACGACGACCTCAGCCCCCCCCGGCGGTGCTCGGTGCACGCCCGCGCCGCGGCGCTGACCGAGGGCGATGCCCGGCTCGCTCACCGGGTGGCGGCCTCTCTCGCCGAGGACGTCGACCTTGCCGCCGAGCTGGAGACGCGTGCCGGGGAGGAAGCCGCTGCGGGGGCGCTGGCCGGGGCGGCGCGCCACCTGCTGTCCGCGGCGCGCCTCGCCCCGCACAACGCGGACCGGGAGCGGTGCCTGCTCGAAGGGGTCCGGTTGCAGGTGCTGGCCGGCAACGCGGCCGAGGCCGCCCGGCACACCGACGAGGTGAGCCGCTTGGGCCTCAGCCCGCGCCGCGACCTCGTGCTGGGCCACCTGTCGCTCCTCACCGGAAGGCTGGCCGATGCCGAGACGCTGCTCTCGCGCTCGTGGACGGCGGGGCCGGTGGGGCCGGACGCGGCGCACGCCGCCTCGCAGTTGGCCCAGCTGTTCCTCATCCAGGGCCGCGGGGCCGAGGCGGCCGAGTGGGCCAGGCGGGCCCTGGAGGCCTGTCCGGAGGGCGGGCCGGCGGTCGCGGCCCTCAGCCGGCTCATGACGGGGATGGCCAACTCGGGCCGCGCCGAGGAAGCGCTGGCTCTCGTCGAAGGCGCCCCCGACCGCCCGGAGCACCTGGGTCCGGCCGAGGTGGACATGCTGCTCGGCCGCGGTGTGGTGCGGCTCTGGACCGACCGGCTCGAGGGGGCGCGGTGCGACCTGCGGTCGGCGACCGTCGCCCTTCGTTCGTGGGGGCACCTGAAGGAGCTGGCGATCTTCCTGACCCACCTCTCCGACGCCGAGTACCGGCTCGGGGCCTGGGACGACAGCCTCGTCCACGCCGACCAGGCAGCGTCGCTGGCCGAGGACTCGGACCAGGCGTGGCTGCTGGGCGGGACGCACGCCATGGTCGTGTTCCCCCTGGCGTCGCGCGGCGACTGGGAGCTGGCCGAAGCCCACGCCCGCCGGGCGGTCGAGGCCGCCGCCGCCCTTCCCGAGGGGGAGGAGGCGAACCGGGGCTACGCGGCCAGCGCCGCCGCCCACCTGGCCGCCGTCCGGGGCGACCCCGCGGGCGTGGTGCGAGCCGTCCGTCCCGTCCTCGCCTTCCGCAACCGGGCCGGCAGCTACGAGCCCGGGACCATGCCGTGGCGGGAGTTGTACGCCGGCGCGCTGGTCGCCCTCCGGCGCCTGGACGAGGCCGACGCCGTCCTGCGCCCCTACGAGGAGGTGGCCGCCGACCGCGGGCGCCGTTCGAGCCAGGCCGCGGCGGCGCGGGTGCGGGGAGCGCTGGAGGCGGCGCGGGGCCGGCCGGCCCGGGCGCGCCAGGCGTTCGAGGCCGCCCTCGACCACGCCGGAGCGGTGCCCGCCCCCTTCGACCAGGCCCTGGTCCGTCATGCCTACGGAGGCTTCCTGCGCCGGGCCGGCGAACGGCGGGCGGCCCTGGCCCAACTCAGCCAGGCCCGGGAGACGTTCGCCGGGCTCGGGGCGCGGCCCTTCCTGGCAAAGGTCGACCGCGAGCTGGCCGGCACCGGCCTGGCGCCGTCTCGCAAGGAGGGCTTCGACGCCGGCCGTGTGCCCCTCACTCCCCAGGAGCTGGCCGTGTCCCGGCTGGTGGCCGCCGGGCGCACCAACAAGGAGGTGGCCGCCGAGCTGGTCGTCAGCGTGAAGACCGTCGAGTACCACCTGGCCAACGTCTTCGCCAAGCTGGGCCTGACCTCCCGGCGCGAGCTGCGCTCC
>JBKHXX010000047.1:0-36911 GCA_046565765.1 Acidimicrobiia bacterium
ATGCGGACACCGTCGTGGGCGCCACCATCGAGCTCACCTCCGGCGAGTGCCGGCTCCTGCGCAGCCAGAACGGCGGTCGGGGCTGGGAGCTCCTCGACACGACGCCGTCGCCGCCGGACTTTCCTCAGTGCTTCAAGGGCGCGGTGTACGGCTACCTCAACGAGACTCCCATCGCCTGGGGGCGCAACGGCACGCTGTACTGGGGCCTCAACGGCCTTCACCCCACCCGCGTCGACCCTGACACCAGCGTCCTCGTCGCCCGCTCGACGAACCTGGGCGACACGTGGTCGTCCACGGTCGTGGCGGACGCCCGCCAGCCCACGACCAGGTCGGTCACGAACCCGAGCCGACCCGTGACCGGGCTGGCGGTCGACACCACGGGCCCCGACGACATCGTCTACGTCGCCTGGCAGACCTTCCCTGCCGGCGGCGGGCCGCGAGAGGTCCTGTTCTCGGTGTCAACCGACGGCGGACGGACGTTCTCCCCGCCCCGCCTTCCCTACGACGAGGCCACCAGCAAGCGCCTCGGCGGGGAGCCGGGGCTGGAGGGCCTCCCGCCCCAACTTCGCGTGGCCGGCGACGGCACGCTGTACATCCTGATGCCGGGACGCAGCGCCGACACGTCGATCCCCCACCGCCTGCTGCTGGGCAAGTCGACCGACAAGGGCGCCACGTTCACCTACACCGAGGTGACGCAGCTGCTCGAGGCCAATTCGACCCCCGGCCTGGCCTGGTCGCCCGAGGGCGGCCAGAGCGGGACCCTCCACATTGTTTATGAGGACGGGTACGGGCGACCTCCGGAGCCGCTCGGCGTGCACAAGATCTTCTACGCCCGCTCCACGGACGGTGGCGCCACCTTCACCCCGCCGAAGCTGTTGAACGACGACGACCCGGCCAAGCGCTATAGCCAGTTCAACCCCAACGTCAGCGTCGCCCCCGACGGCCGGGTCGACGTCGTGTGGTGGGACTTCCGAGACGGCGCCGGGCTCTACGCCACCGACGTCTACTACGTCAACTCCACTGACAACGGGTCAACGTGGTCGCGCAACTTCCGGGTCACCGATCGGTCTATCGACCGCAAAGTCGGCACGTGGAGCAACAACTTCGACTACCGGGCCCCCCCGTCGATCACGTCGACCGACGAGACCGCCCTCGTGGGCTGGGACCAGACGTCCCCCGACGAGCCGTCGCAGGACCTCATGACGGCGGCCCTCCAACTCACCGAGCTGCCGGCAGACAACGCGGCCATCCCCTATGTCCTCGCAGGATTGCTTGGCGTGGCCACCGGCGGGCTGATTCTGCTCGCCGTGGCCCGGGCCGTCCGCAGGCGCGGGGACTCGGCCCGGCAGGACGCCGAGGTGGCTGAGCAGGAGGCGGCCCGCCGGCCGTGATGGGGCCAACCCGTCCGATGGGCCCCAGACTGCGAGCGGATTAGTGGTCTCTGTGGGCGCACACGGCGCACGGCAGGGCGACATCTGCGCGTCGGGACGATCCTCGTCCAGACCACGTATTGGTCCGTCGTTGTGTCGTGTGGCCTTTTCGATCGGCTGAACGCAGCCCCGCCTCGGACGAATGGCGGGACTGGTGGCCGCCGTATCGTTGGGTGGTCCTGGCCCCGGGTCTCCCGCCGGTGCCCGCTTCGCCACCTTCGAGCTTCTTTCGTGTCGGCGCACAGGCCGCTGGGACAGCTAGTTCCTACACCGTGTAGTGTGAGTGCGGTGTAGCCGTATCGAAAGGACAGATACTTGTACATCCGGCTCGCAAAACGCCTCTTCATCGGCGGACTTCTCACTCTGAGCGCCATGATCGCCGTTGGGGCGGCATCTTGGGCGTGCGTGCCGGGAGGGGGCTCCTCCGCCTCGGGTCGGAAGCTCGCCGTGGACCCCGCCGAGGTCATGCCGGGCGAGTCGGTTACCGTCGCAACGTCCTTGAGTGCTGGTGCCCCCCCGGTGGAGGTCCGGCTCAACTCTGCCAAGGGGACGTTGCTGACCGTTCTCGAGGCCGGTGCAGGAGGACCGGTCCAGGCCACGTTCAACGTGCCGCCCGAGACACCGCCTGGTCGCCACGCTCTCATCGCACTGCAACAGGGCGCTAGGTGGGAGCCCGTCCTCCTGGCTGTGGCCGGTCCGGACGGCGTCGTGCCGGACAGGGAGTTGTCCGACGCCGGCGTGAACGACGACAACCAGCCGTGGGGGCCGGGGCTGGTGGGCCTCGCGGCCGTTGTCGTGATTGCTGCGGCAGTGACGGTGTCCCGGCGCCGCCGGTCCCGCGCTCGGCCACCGGCACCAGCACTTGAGGACTCTGCCGCGCAGGACAGCGTGCAGCATCCCACGCCCGCACCCTGAGGAAGGCGTGTGACGCTTCTCTAGCGCTCCTGCGGCGTCGATCGGTCTCCGGATCCGATAGGCCGCATGACGGCCCCCTACGCGCCCTACCCGACCGGGCAGGAGCATGTCAGGGGCTGCGGTCGAACGCACGGCGGTGCGGTATAAGCACCACTGGCTCCCGCCGCCCGGCTGCGATCGGCCCGGCGCTTATCCTGCCCCGACGGGCGGAAGATCGAGTCGTGCTCGGCTTTCGGCGCCCGATGGCACGGCTCTTTGACTTCCAACCGCTGAATGGCTCGCCTACGTACTCGTCCTGATCGGCTGGATTGCTCCGGACCGAACGGCACCCCTCCCCCGTAGCTTCACTGCAGATCCGACGGTTGGCTCTTCACAGGGCGCAGACGTGCAGGCCCAGCTCGACCAGGTGGTGGACCTGAAGTGCCGATCCGGCGATCGCCACGACGGTGCCGACGGCGACGACGGCCAGCGCACTGAGCGGCCGTCCGAGCGATTCAGGGGCGGGTAGCAACAGTGCCTCGACCCGGCCGGCGACGCCGAGCGTGCTGAGCCCCGACGCCGTACCGCCCGCTGCCGGGCTGGTGTAGTCGGTCCTTCCCAGGGCGGCCCGAATGATGGCGCGCGCCACGAGCCGACGATCACCGACCTCGATGGCGGCCTCCTCATCGGCCCAGCGCTCGAGCGCGAGCCGAAGCCGTCGCGTCACGAAGCCCAGCGGTGGAACTGCGGCGCTGGCCACGATGGCGAGCGTCGCATAGCGATGATGGCGGTGACGCAGGTGGGCCCGTTCGTGGGCGAAGAGCACCGTCTGTTCGGCGGGATCGAGCAGACGCAGCATTCCCGAGGTGACGACGATCCGCCCCCCACCGCCGCCCATCGCGTAGGCGTCGGGGCGATCCTCCTCGAGTACCTCCAGGTCGCTCCCGGCGTCCCCCGCCCCCCCGTGCAGCTCCCGCCGGGCCCTCCTCCAGGCGGCTACGCCCGCCACCGACATGACCGCCAGGATCGCGAGCGCAAGCAGGCCGACCGGCTGCGGCACCCTTGCGTGGGTGCGCGCCAGGCTCCGGCACCACGCGAAGTTGTTCTGGATCCAGGGAATACCTGCGAGAAAGCCGACCGCGACCGTCCCGACCGCTCCGATCACGGCGAGGCCGAGCGCGGCCGCCGCCACCGCCAGCGCCCGCGCACTGAGGCGGGGGTGGAGCCGCCGATGTCGGCTCGCGGTCGGGAGCCCGACGGCAAGCGCCGCCACGGCGGGAAGGACGAGAATGGCGATCATCGCTCGGGGCTGAGCCTCCGCAGCACACGCCGCAGGACTTGGGCGTCTTGGACCGAGAGCTCGTCGGCGAAGCGGGAGAGGGCACTGTCTCGGTCGGCGGTCTTGTCCAAAGCAGCGCGCATCCTTTTCGCCGCCAGCTCCGCCTCGGTGACGCTCGGCCAGTACGAGTACGCCCGGCCGCGCCGCTCGCGGTGGGCGAGGCCCTTCTCCCACAGTCGTCCCAGGATCGTCATGACCGTCGTGTAGGCCAGGGTCCCGCCGAGGCTGTCCCGCACTTCTCCCGGTGTGAGCGGCCGTTCCGAGCCCCACAGCTGGGCCAAGACCTCTCCCTCCAGCTCGCCCATGCCCCGGCGGGACTCCATCTCCACTTCCTCCCGTGTCGAGCGGCCCGCTGGGCGGACCCCCCGGAAGCCTACCGGGGCGGGGCTGGCAAGCCTCGGGTCCTCGCTCTTGCTACTATAGGCCGTAGTGGATGGTGGGGGGGCAAGCCGGTGCTTGGGTCGATGAAGCGGCTGCTCGCCGCTGTCGCTGTCGTACTGGCCGCGCTCGGCGCCGGGTGCGGGGGAGGCGACGATCCGGTTGTCGAACCAGGCGGCGGCGCTGGAACGACGACGACGGCCGTCCATCACGGCGGCTGAGCGGCCCGCGTACGAAGCGTCGCCGCCATGACCGTCGTCAGCCATCCGAACCCCGGGCCACCAGCGCCTCCTGCGCCGGTCCCAGCGCGGCGAAGGCGTCGGGTGGCTCGGGCGGTGGGACGGAGCCTGATCGCCGTCGGGACGCTGTTGCTGCTCTTCGTCGGGTACCAGCTGTGGGGCACCGCGCTGACCGAACAGCGTGGGCAGCGAGCGCTGCGGGCGCAGTTCGCCAAGAGCCTCGTGAGCGCGCCTCCCACCCTGCCGTCGCCCAGCGCCGTGGTGGCACCTCCCACCACGGCGGTCGCCGCGGAGCTGGGCGACGCGGTTGCGAGGCTCGAGATCCCGCGCATCGAACTGGACAAGCTTGTCGTCGAGGGGGTGGGGGTGGAGGACCTCAAGAAGGGGCCCGGGCACTATCCCGGTACGGTCATGCCAGGCGAGGCGGGCAATGCCGCCATCGCTGGTCACCGGACGACCTATGGTGCTCCCTTCTACCGGCTGGACGAGCTCGTGGCCGGCGACGTCATCACCGTCACCACCACCGCGGGCCTCTTTCGCTATGAGGTCAGAGAGTCGATGGTGGTGACGCCCGAGGACGTGTGGGTACTCGATCCGACGGAGGAGGGACGCCTCACTCTCACCACCTGCCATCCGCGCTTCAGCGCGGCCCAGCGGCTGATCATCGTGGCTGCTCTCGTCTCGCCCGCGGTGGCTCAGAAGGCTGTGGAGCCAGCGTCGCTTCCTGACCATGCATCCGGGGGAGCGGCCCCACGGATGGCGGGTGAGCTGGCTGGGCTCTCGGGAACGTCGGCGTCGTCGGTTCCTGCGTTGGCGTGGGGAGTCGCAGCAGCGTCGATCTGGCTAGTGGCATGGGCGGTCGCCCGCCACCGCTCGAAGCGCTGGACGTACGGCGTGGCACTCGTCCCGTTCTTCGTGGCCCTCTTCAACTTTTACGCCAACGTGGCGAGGTTCCTTCCAGCCAACGTGTAGCCCGAGGCGGCGGTATCGGGCGGCCGTGACGGCACGCAGCGGCCCGTGGTCATCCGAGGTGGGTTGGCCGTCCCTGAGCTTCCAGCCTGCGGCGCCGTCGCGGCGCCCATACCGACGTCGCTAGCATCCCGGGGTTCCCTGAGTAATGGTGCCAAAACGGCACGAAACAGTGCCACTAACGCGTGTTACTGGTCCCTCATTCGACGATCGGTAGACGACGCAGCCGTAGACGGGTCTCCTCGAGGACGACCACGCTGCCCTCCTCGAGCGCCTCCGCCATCGCTGGCAGGTTGGCGATAAGGAGCCTCCGGACGCCGACCTGTCGGCCGCCGGAAGATGACCACCGACGGCCGCGTTGCGCCGGCCTGCGCCAGGAGCGTGCTGAAGTCCGTGTCCGCCGAGACGAGCACCCGATCGTCGCGGCGAGCGAGGTCGAGCACCTCAGGATCGCCGGCCCGTTGCATCCCCAATTCGCGAACGTGGACGACGTCGTGGCCCGCTTCGGCGAGGAGCACCGCGAAATTCGGTGACAGGCACTGGTCGACGAGGAACCTCATGCTCCGGGGCGCAACGGGAGCTCTCGCTCCTGTACCGCCTCGGCGGCGTAGCGAAGCGCCTCGGCCACGTCCTCGGGCTCCAGGTCGGGATAGGCCGCGAGGATCTCGGCGGTGGTCATCCCGTCCGCCACCATGCCCACGACCGTGGCCACCGGGATGCGCATCCCCCGGATGCACGGGACGCCCCCCATCTGGTCGGCGTCGACGGTGATGCGCTCGAACACCATCAGCTCGTTCCTCCTGGGATAGTCGGCCGCCTCAGCGGGCGGGGGCTGGTTCGGTTGAGGATGGCGGCCACGTCGATCGTGTATGCCCCATAGGGGTTGATCGCCTCGAACCTGGCCGGGCTGAGGTGGGCGACCACCTCGTCGGTCACCTCGTAGCCGTCGGCTCGGTGGGCGTCGATCGCCTCCTGGAGGTAGTGGGTCGTCGACAGGACGCACGCGTTGGTGACCAGCGTGAGGCAGTGCGCCTGCATGGTCTGGTCGTCGTGGTGACGGTGGCGCACGTGGCCCCGGTGGCCGAAGGAGAGGAAACGCCGGAGGTCGTTCAGCGCCTCGCCCCGGTTGAGCTGGCGGCCGATCCGTCGCCGGAACGCCTCGTCGGTGAACCACCGCAGGGCGTGGAGGGTGCGGAGGAGCTTGCCGTGCTCGACGAGGGCCTTGGCCAGGGGGTGCTGGCGGGAGCCGGCCTGAAGACGGGTGACGAGCAGCGACGCCGAGACATGGCCGAGCTTGAGCGACGCGCCGGCGCGGAGGAGGTCGTCCCAGTGCTCGGCGATCAGCTCGGTCTGGGCGTGGTGCTCCAGCAACGGGCCGGCGTGGGGCCACCGTGAATACCGGCTCGGTTCGTGCGGCCGCCACCGGCGCTTGTCGGCGAGCTTGGCGATCCGGGGCGAGAGGCGGAGCCCGACCAGGTCGAAGAGGGCGAAGGTGGCGAGGGTCTGGCCGTGCGTGTCGGCGGTGTGCTCGACGATCGGCAGCTCGGTGGTGTTGCCGAGGAATCTCGTCGAGCGTGTACGTGGCGTCCCGCTCGGTCGACACGATGACCTGGGTGCCGTAGGTCGAGTGCTGGTCGGACACGTGTGTGTAGGTGGTGATCCCCTCGTCGACGAAGTAACGGGAGAGGAAGCGGGCGGTGAGCGAGCGGCCTTGCATGGGCAGACGGAGGCCGTCCGAGGACGACAGGGTCCCCCCGCCCCAGGCCGCGGCGAGCGGGTGGCGGTGGTGGGCGTTGACGATGGCCGCGCTGGCAGGTCGCAGCGTCTCCTCCCGCAGGTACCAGCGGGTGTACCAGTCGAGCGTGTCGACGCTGATCCCGGTCAGCTCCGCCATGCGGGTCGTCCCGAAATTGCAGGCCTGGGCCAGGACCGCGGCGTAGAGGTTCCGGCGGTGCTCCAGCTCGGACGATCGGGGCGTGGCGCCTCCGGCGTGGGTCAGGTGCGATGTGAAGGCGGTGAGCTGGTCGACCTCGATCAGCAGCTCCGCCAGCGGCACGGTCGGAAGGCGGGCCACGATGCGGTCGCCCTCCTCGATGACGGCGGGGTGGACTGTCTCAGCGGCGAGCGGGCTGAGGTGCAGCTCTCCCTTGTCGTCGAGGCGCAACGCGCCGTCCCCGCTCGCCAAGGCCGGTTCGAGCAGGTCGAGGTAGCCGGCAAGCTCCTCGTCGATGGCGCTGAGCCGGTCGGCGAAGCTGGCGGGTTGCCCGCACAGCTGCAGCGCCTCCTCGCGCTGGTGCGGCCAGTCGCCAGGCGGGATGAGGTAGGAGGCAGGGTCGGCGTAGCGGCGGGAGCCCTCGACCCAGACCTCCCCTGAGCGCAGCGCCCCCCGCAGCCCGAACAGGACGCACAGCTCCCAGTAGTGCTTGAACTGCGTGTCGTCGCCAGCCTCCCGGGCTGCCGTGAGATAGGGCTGCCAGCGCGCCGGCACGAAGCCCACGGGCCCGTCAAGAGGGACGTGGCGGCGGCCGTCGGCGTTCGCGGCCTGCAGGACCCGTACCGCTTCGAGGACTTCGCTGGGCGACACGCTGGCCGAGAAGGCCAGGGCCGCGAGCACATGGGGGGCGAACGAGCGCACGTGTGCGAAGCGGGCCTCCATGAGCTCCAGGTGCCCCCGGTCGGCGGGGAGGCGTTCGTCGGGCTCCCGCGCCGCCGCCGACAGCCGCTCCCGCCCCATGCCTCGCAGCCGGGCGCCTACCGCGGTGTCGTCCAGCGCCTCGTCGAGCACGACCCCGAGGATCTCGTCGAGCAGGACGAGCCGGTCGACGTCGGCGCGGGCGATGGCGGCCTCACGCTCCTCGATGCGGTCCCGGGCCCGGCTGTCGGTGGCGGCCAGGGCCTGGTCGAACATCTGGACCAGCTCGTCGACGATGGCGGCGTGCATCTCGGCGAGCGTCGCCAGCAGGGCGGGGTGGCGGCGCTCGGGGGCCATCTGGCGCATGGCCCTCGGCGTCGACCGGCGAGCGAGGGCGGCGAGCTGGCGGCGGCGCTCGGGCGGGACGGCCTCCAGGTCGAGGCGGTCAGCCCCCAGCGATCGCAAGTAGGCGAGCTTGGCCAGCTCCGCCTTGATGGCCTCGGGGGACGCGCTGGTGGCCCCGTCGCCCAGCCACACCAGCGGAGCGACGCCCCTGGCCGGGTCCGTTTCGACGAGACGGTCGAGCTCCTCGCAGCGGGAGGCGGTCAGTTGCGACCGGAGCCGGCGGTGGATCTCCGAGTCGGCGATGACCCGGGCCGAGGCGATGGCGCGCAGGAGGCGGTCGAGGCCCGGGCGGACGATCCGCTCGGCCCGCAGGTGGTCGAGCGCCTGGCGGAACAGCACCGAGGTCGTGTCGTGCTCGAGCGCCCGGGCCACCAGCCAGTCGCCCAGGGCCTTCCACTCGCCCCGCCCGCAGCTCGTCCACCCGGCCCGTTCGACGACCAGGGCGGCGTGCTCCCGCCGGAGCCGCTCGCCCGACTCCCGGCAGTAGCGGATGAGGGCGCTCGGGGCCACGCCCACGCGCTCACCGAGGCGCGCGACCACCTCCGGGGGCGCGGCGGCCAGGTCCGTCGGCACGTATCCCAGGTAGGTGAGCCCGCAGAGCTGGACGGCGAGGGCCAGGCGGTTCCCGGCGCCGCGGTAGGACCGGACCCACCGCAGATCGTCGACCCCGAGGGTGAAGTGGGCCGCCAGGTCGCTGCGTGCGACCTCGGGCGGCCACGTCGTGAGGCGCTCGATCTCGGCGTCGGACAGCGAGCGGACGGGCAAGGCCGATCAGCTACCCCGCCAGTCAGATCTCGACGACGACGGCCTCGACGGCAGCGTCGCGGTCGGCCTCCGACGGCAGGCTGTAGCGGCGAGTGGTGTCGAGGCGGCGGTGGCCGGCCAGCTCGGCCACCAGCACGACGTCCGCCCCCGAGCGGATGAGGTTGGTGACGCACGTGTGGCGGAGGACGTGGGCCGACAGCTCCACGCCGGCGTCGGCTGCGAGCCGTCGCAGGACGAGATCGATGGCCCGAGATCCCAGCCTGCCGCCTCCCCGGGCCAGCCAGAGGGCGTCGGTCGCGGCCAGCTCCGGGTCCTTCTCGGCCAGTGCCTCCAGCTGCTTGGTGCGGACGCCCGTCCAGTCGTCGAGGGCGGATCGGCACGCGCTGTTGAGGGGGACCTCCCGGTAGGCGTCGCCCTTGCCCAGGGCCACCCGCAGGCGGCCCCGGCGCGGCGAGACGGCGACGTCGGCCACATCGAGCGCCGCTAGCTCCGACAGCCGCAGTCCGGTGTAGAGGAACAGCGTGGCGATGGCGCGGTCCCGGGCCGACGGGCATCGCTCCACCGACCGGAGGAAGTGCCGCTGGGCGTCCTCGGCCAGCGCCCGGGGGGCGACCTGGGCCAGCGTCTCCCTCCGCACGTCAGGGCGACCCTTGTTGAGCGACCGGTACAGGGCGTCGATAGCGGCCAGCGCCTGGTTCACGGTGGTCGGCTTGAGGCGCCGCTTCTTCATCGCCCGCTTGTAGTCCCGCACCGCCCAGTCGCGGACCGACTCCACCGACAAGGCCTGGGCAGCATGCTCTGAGCCCTCGAGCCATCTCAGATAAGCGCCCACCTGGGCCCGGTAGGCCTCCGCCGTGCGAGTCGACAGCGGCTGGCGCTCCAGCCAGGCGGCGAACGCCTTCTGCGCCTTGGCGACGTCGAGCGGCCTTGACTGCGCCTTCGCCGCCCGCCCTGCCATCGCCGCTCCCTGTTAGTGGAACCGAGATCGGCACTCTAGCACGGCCGCCCGCCGCGGTTAGTGGAAGCTCAGCGCCGCTTCGCTTCCACTAAGCAGACTTAGAGGATCTGCCCGCGTGCGACGTCGGTGGAACAGCGGTGAGTCGGTCGCTCTCTCGGGGCCGAGCGCTTGTGGGTGGCCGACCGGGTGGTCTACGCGCTGCGGGTTTCCCCCCATGAGGCGTGGCCGCCGGAGCGCCTGGGCCCAACTCAGCATCAGTCGGGGCCACCAGTTCCGGGCGCGCCCTCAGGTTCGGGACGAACCGCGGGGTGCGGCGCGCGTAGCCCTCCCAACGGGAGCCGAACTCAGCAGCCACGGCCCTCTCCTCTGCGACCGCCAGCCGCCTATAGACGTAGACGAGGACGGGAAACATCAAGAGGGTCGGGATGGTCGGCCACTGCAGCAGGAAGCCGATCATGATGGCCAGGAAACCCACGTACTGGGGGTGGCGAACCCGCTCGTAGAGCCCGGTCGTGGCGAGCGTGCCCTCCTTGGCCGCCCGCAGCAGTACGGGCCAGGCGGCGGCGATGGCCCAGAAGCCGGCGCCGATGAAAATGTAGCTGGCCAGGTGGAAGGGGCTTAGGTGGGGATCGCCCTGCCACCCAACCAACTCACTCCACAGGTGCCCGCCGTCGTGGGTCAGGGTGAGGGCCTCGAAGCGGCTGCCGACCCACCCTGACAGCAGGTAGATGGTGAGCGGGAAGCCGTACATCTCGACCATCAGCGCCACGATGAAGGCGGAGAACCCTCCCATGGCTTTCCAGTCGCGGCCACTGCGGGGGTGGAAGAAGCTGGCGGCGAAAATGATGAACACCGCCGAGTTGACCGCCACCAACAGCCACAGGCCGTAGCCGTACTCGCTCATCGCCCGATTCCTGCCCGATCGCTGCCAACGCCGCGCAGGGCGTCGAGGCGGCGCTCGTACTCGTCCTGGTCGATCTCGCCGGCTGCGAAGCGCGTCGCCAGGACCCCCTCAGGGTCTTGCGTCGCCTCTCGTCCCGGGCCGGTAACCGGCACGAGCGCCACCACCGCCCACAAGACCAGGCCCCAGAAGACGACATTGCCGACCACCATCAGCAGCCACCCGCCCCAGCCCCATCCGTCGTGCCACCACCACATCGCAGGACCTCCTCGGTTGCTCGTTTCGTGTAGTTCCATCGAGCCACATCCCGCCTGCTGCGCCATCCGGGCAGAGGACTGATTCGCAGTTCGGCTCTCCCACGGGCAATGTTCGGAAAAACCGTGCCGGACAGACCTCGCCGCGGGACGCGCCCTCCCGGAGCACCACGCGAATGCCTTCGAACGCCGGGGCCTCGTCTCTGCACTTGCACGTCGGCGAGGAGTGCGGGAGGGGGGTAGCCAGGCGGCTACAGCAACCGTCGCGGGCGGCCATGGCGTGCCGATCCCGTGCGGCTGGCCCCGAGGGTCCGGACCCCTCGGCGCCACAGGCGCCCCTCTCCCGCAGCGCGCCACACGGCTGCAGCAACCGCGATGACCACAAATCCCGCAGTGGCGATGGCAGCAGCGGCACCGGCCCTCGATGCGAGGGCGACGAGGACGACGCCGGTGCTGGCACTTGTGATGACGGCTGTCCAACGCCGGATCGCGAAACTACGACTTAAACGGCTGATGGGGCTGGAGGGAGTCATGGAACGAGCATCGCGATGATGGCTGCGCCGGGCATCCGGACAGATCCCGGATCTCGGCTGCGGCCGGCCACTGAGGTCCCTGGCCGGCTGTCCTATGCGAGCGGTGGGTGGGTCGGCGGGTGGTGATCCCTGCGCCCCCGGAAGCACGGCGGGGGCGACGCCCCCAGCGGAAGAGCGTGGGACGGTCGGCACCGAACGGAAGTGACGGAGTCTCGGCGTGGTGCCGCCTTCGAGGCGAGCAGTTTCCCCCCGTCCACGCACTCCAACGGCGCGCGCCCCTCGCCCGGTCTGTTCGGGGAGGGTCACCGGTTCGGCCGGGCCAGCATGCGGTCGATGTCCCCCTGGTACTGCTCCAGCTGGCGGAGGAACGCCGGGTTCGACGAGTGCCGGAGCTGGGGGTCGACGATGGCGTAGCTCTGCATCGGGCCGCTGGCCTTGGGCACCGACATGGCCTGAGTCATGGCCGCGTCCTGCTGGAGCGTGACCTGATCTACGGGGCCGGACAATGTCGAGCCAAACGTGCCACCCTCGGGCGAGGCTGGCGCGACCAACACGGCGAGGCCGATGGCGGCAACGAGCAACAGTGTGGCGGCGATGACGAGCTTCTTCATGGGGACCTCCCCGGGTATCGCTCTCATGCTTGCAGTCTCCGCCACCGCCATCGGCGTGCCATCCGGGTCCGCTACCGATGAGGGCTGCGGGCGGTTGCGGACGCCTTGAGGCGACCCGGCGGGTAGCTTTCGGCTGTGACCGCCCGATCGGCGCGAGCCTTGGCCCGGGCGGGGGTCACCCGGAGGCGGGCCCGGACCCGACAGGTAGCGGGGGCGCTGAGCCGCCACGGGCTGGGATGGGCTGTCGGCCGCCGGGGCCTGCGCCGAGTGGTGCCGTTCCACCGGGGATGGCTCGGCCACCCTCGACGGGAGCTGCCCTACACGCCGCCCGAGCACGTCCGGTTGGTGGCCGAGGAGCTGGGTGCGACGTTCGTGAAGCTCGGTCAGCTGCTGTCGACCCGGGCCGATCTGCTGCCGCCCCCCTACCAGGCGGAGCTGGCCCGCCTGCAGGACGCCGCGCCGCCTGAGCCGTGGCCGGCGATCGAGGCCGTCCTGTCCGCCGAGATCGGAGCGAAGGCGGCGGGCAGCCTGGGTGTCATCGAGCCCGTGCCCTTGGCGGCGGCATCGATCGGACAGGCCCACGCGGGGACGCTCGCCGACGGCACCGAGGTCGTCGTCAAGGTGCGCCGTCCAGGTGTGGTGGAGCTCGTCGAGGTCGATTTGGAGCTGCTCGAGCGCGCCGCCGGCGCGCTCGCCCGGCGATGGGGCGTGGCCGCTCGCTACGACCTCGTCGGCCTGGCCTCGCAGTTCTCCGACACGCTGCGGGCCGAGCTCGACTATGTGCGGGAGGCGGCCAACGCGAAGCGGTTCGCCGCAAACTTCTCCGGTGACCCGGCCGTGCACATACCGGAGGTGTTCGGCGAGCTCAGTACCGCCCGTGTGCTGACCCTGGAGCGGGTTCGGGGGCTCAAGGTCGACGACCTCGCCGGGTTGGCGGCGGCGGGGATCGACCGCCAGGGCCTGGCCCGTCGAGCCGCCCGAGTGACGCTGCAAATGGTGTTCCGCGACGGCTTCTTCCACGCCGACCCCCACCCCGGGAACTTCTTCGTCGAGCCCGACGGGCGTCTGGGCATCATCGACTTCGGCATGGTGGGCGCCATCGACGCCTCCACCCGGGGGAAGCTGCTCGCCGCTCTCGCTGCGGTGGCCACCGGCGACGGCGACGGGGTCGTCGATAACCTGCTGGCGCTGGGCTTCGCTGGCGCCGACGTCGAGCGGGCCGGTCTACGAGACGACTTGGTGAGGTTGTTCCGGTCGCAGCTCGACCGGCCTCTGGGCGAGGTCGCTATCGGACCGTTGTTCGGTAGGCTGTTCGCGCTGGTGCGCCGCCACCGCCTCGTCCTGCCGCCGTCGCTGGCGCTGTTGTTCAAGACCATCGTGATGTCGGAGGGCCTGGGCGCCCGGCTCGACCCGTCGTTCCGGCTGCTCGACGCTCTCAGCTCGTTCGCGGGCCCGCCGTGAGCGCTCCGGGCGGCGCCGAGGGGACCGTCGCGACCGCCCGGGGGGTGGCGGAGCGAAGGCGGGCGGACGCCCGGACGCGGTCTGCGCTGGCGTGCGAGAGTGCACGGGCGTGCGTTCCTACTCAGGTCACGACGGAGCAGCGAACCCGCGACGGAGCCTCCGGCGCGGGTCCCTGTCAGCGACGCGGAGGCCCACATGGGCACAGGAGAGCAGGGCGGCGGACTTCAGCGTCCCCGTCGACCCGGGCTGCGAGGCCGGGTCGGCTGTGGGTAGCGCGATGCGGCCCTCGCAGAGAGTAGACCACGCCGAGGACTGGCCCGAGCGGATCCGCACCCTGTTGCGGGCAGCCCTGGAGCTCTCGGGCGAGCACGACCGGGACTCAGTGCTGCAGGAGATTGTCGACGGCGCCGCTGCCGTGGCCGGCGCCCGCTACGCCGCCCTGGGACTCTACGACGAGGGCGGCGCCATCACCCGGTTCGTCCACCACGGCATGGCCGACAAGACCGTGGCGAGCATCGGCCGGCTGCCCGAGGGGAGGGGCTTGCTGGGCGAGGTGATCGTGGCCGAGGGACCGATCCGGCTCGAGGACCTCTCCACGCACCCGCAGTCATCGGGCTTCCCACCGCACCACCCACCGATGCGCAGCTTCCTGGGCGTGCCCGTCGTCCGGGGCGGCCGCCGCTACGGGAACCTGTACCTCACCGAGAAGCACGGGGGGGCTCCATTTGACGACGAGGATGAGGGCCTGGTGGTCACCCTCGCCGCGTTCGCGGCCGGCGCCATCGAGAGCGCGCTGCTGCTCGACGCCGAGCGGGCCCGCACGGAGGCGACGGCGGCCCAGGTTGCCGCCGAGCAGTGGGCCCGGGCGCGGCGGCACATGCTGGCCGACGTCATCGATGCCCAGGAAGCCGAGCGGGCCAGGGTGTCGCGCGACCTCCACGACGACATCGGCCAGGCGCTGACCTCGGTGCTGCTCGGGCTGCGTCTGGTGGAGGGGTCGATGGCGGCGGAGCCGCTCGACACCGCCGACGTCCGCCGCCGCCTCGAGGACTTGCGCGAGCTGGCGGCCGACGCCCTGCGACGCGCCCGCCAGCTGGCGTTCGACCTGCGCCCCACGGTGCTGGACGACGTGGGCCTCCTTCCCGCCCTCGAGCGCCTCGCCGCCGACCTGGCCGCTCGCTCGGGGCTGGCCGTCGAGGTGGTCAGCGGCCTCCCGGCCGAAGACCGCCTGGCGCCCGAGATCGAGACCGTCGTCTACCGGGTGGTGCAGGAGGCGCTTACCAACGTCGTGCGCCACGCCGGGGCCGGAACGGCCAGCGTGCAGCTTGTATCTACCGAGCGGTCGGTGCGCGCCCTGGTCGAAGACGACGGGCGCGGCTTCGACCCGTCGAGGACCGAGGGACATCTTGGGCTGGTGGGCATGGCCGAGAGGGCCGAGCTGGTGGGAGGCCGCCTCGACATCACCTCGGCCCCCGGAGAGGGCACGACCGTCATGGTGGAGGTCCCGGTTGGCTGAGCCGGTGCGGGTGGCGCTGTGCGACGACCACGGGGTGGTTCGCTCGGGGCTGCGGCACATCCTCGAGGCCGAGCCGGACCTGACGGTCGTCGGCGAGGCGGCCAGCGCGGCGGAGGCGGTCGAGCTCGCCGCCCGCCGGCAGCCCGACGTGCTCGTGATGGACGTCGGCCTTCCGGACGGCAGCGGCCTCGGGGCCACGGCCGAGGTTCTTCGGGTCAGCCCTCACACCCGGGTGCTGGTGCTGACCGTCCACGACGACGTGGCCTACTTGCGACGGGCCTTCGAGGCGGGCGCCGCCGGCTACTTGCTGAAGGAGGCGGCCGACGTCGAGCTGGTCCAAGCCGTGCGCCAGGTCGCGGCCGGACGCCAGTACGTCCACCCCGCCATGGGGGCGGCCTTGCTCGCCGCCGACGCCCCTCCCGCCCGACTGGCCGGGCCCGGCGGCGAGCTGTCCGAGCGGGAACTGGAAGTCCTGCGCCTGGTCGCTCTGGGCATGACCAACGCCGAGATCGCCGAGCGCCTGTTCGTCTCGGTCCGTACCGTGGAGACGCATCGGGCCCACATCCACCAGAAGCTCAACGTGCGCAGCCGGGCCGAGCTCGTCCGCCTCGCCCGCGACGCCGGCGTCCTCGACGAGCTGCCGTAGTGACCAACGATGCGCTTCGAGCTTGGCACCGTGCGATGGTGTCTCCCTGGCGTTACCGATCCTCGGGGCAGCGCCCACCCTGGCCTGCTGCGCGGGGGACGACCCGCTCTCTCGCGGCCCACGGCGGGGCGGCGTCCTGGCGATGAGTCCTTTGATCGGCGGGAAACCCGCATGGCGTACCCGCAACTTCCCCGGATGCCGCTGGCGGGCGTCACCTGGTGCAATCGACGGTGACGCCGCGCGCCCGCCCGGTCGAGCACCGAGGAGTTCAGATGTCAGGATCGCCCATCACCCGCCGCCGGTTCTTGGTTCTCGCCGGAGGGGCGGCCACCGCCGCCGGGGGCGGGCTGCTGCTCGCCTCGCGGAACGACCCCCCTTCGATAGTGGCGGCCGGCTCGCCCCGTGTCGCCGCCGTCGAGCAGCGCCGCCGGAGACCCGGCGCCGCGGTGACCGAGGTGGCGGTCGCAGCCGCACCGTTAGGGACAGGAGGGGCGTGGGCCTACGGCGGGACGGTGCCCGGCCCGGAGATCCGCATCGGTGCCGGCGGCGTCCTCCGCGCCGCGTTCAGCAATGGTCTGCCCGAGGCGACGACCGTGCACTGGCACGGGATAGCGCTCCGCAACGACATGGACGGAGTGCCGGGTGTGACGCAACCGCCCGTGGGCCCGGGGGGCCGGTTCGACTACGAGTTCACGGTGCCCGACCCGGGAACGTACTTCTTCCACCCGCATGTCGGACCCCAGCTGGACCGCGGTCTGTACGCACCTCTCATCGTCGAGGACCCTGACGAGCCGGGTGACTACGACCGCGAACTGGTGCTGGTGCTCGACGACTGGCTCGCGGGGGCTGACCCGAACCGTGTGCTGGCCGAACTCCTCCAGGGCGGAATGCCCATGGGCGGAATGCCCATGGGCGGCATGGAGATGGGCCGCATGGACATGGGCGGCATGGAGATGGGCCGCATGGACATGGGGCCGTCCGGCCTGGGCATGGATACCGGCGATGTCGACTACCCGGCCTATGTGATCAACGGCCGGCCGCCGGAAGACCCGCCCACGTTCCAGGCGCGCCGTGGGGAAAGGATCCGGCTGCGAATCATCAACGCCGCTTCAGACCGCCCGTTCCGGTTCGCCGTCGGTGGGCACCGGTTGACCGTTACCCACAGCGACGGGTTCCCCGTTGAGCCGGCCACCACTGACGCCCTCCTGCTCGGGATGGGCGAGCGCTACGACGCCCTCGTAACTCTGGACGCGGACGGCTCGGTGCCGGTGGTCGCCGTGCCCGAGGGCGGCGTCTCGGGCGGCCTGGCCGTCATTCGCACCGGCGCCGGCCCCGCTCCTGCTCGTGCCGCCCGACCGACCGAGCTCGACGGCAAGGTGCTCACTGGTGACGACCTCCGCGCCGCAGCCGCCGTCGTGCTGCCGACGCGCACCCCCGACCGTGCGCTGACCTTCCGCCTGGCGGGCGGCATGGAGGGCTACCGCTGGACGCTCAACGGTCGAGAGTTCGACGAGAGTCAGCTCCGGGACGCCGACTACCAGCTGCGGGAGGGCGAGCGGGTACGACTCCGATTCGAGAACCGGTCACCGATGTTCCACCCGATGCACCTGCACGGCCACACCTTCCAGGTGCAGCGGAAGGACGGGCCCGGAGCCCGGAAGGACACCGCCGTCATCCGGCCGATGCAGACGCTCACGGCGGACTTCGAGGCGGACAACCCGGGCCAATGGGCCCTCCACTGCCACAACATCTACCACGCCGAGGCCGGCATGATGACCGTCGTGTCCTACGTGCGGTGACCCCTGTGTCGCCAATGGTGAGGCCGACGCGCGAGCTTCCCCCGGGCGGCTCTCGCCCTGGCGCGCCGGGCGCCCGCCCGCTCGCTGTTCTGTCGGTGGGCGTAGTTACCCGAAGGCACGATCCGTGATTGGCCGGGATGGCAGGCGGCCGTCGTGAGGTCACGATGGAGGGCATGAGGTCGACGACCGGATCCAAGAGCGGACCGTTGGCGACAGCCGGGCCCGCCCGCCGGCGCACGGCGGGGCGCCGGCCGATTCCGGAAAAGACGTCCGGGCGACGCCGGCGCCGCCTGCGAGCCGATCGTCACGAGCTCGAGGGGGAGGTGAACCGATGAGACTCAGGACCGTGGTCGTCGTCCTGGTGTCCCTGCTCCTCGGTGCCGTCATTACAACGGGGGTCATCACTGCCCTCGACGGCGAGGATGGGGGACGGGCGCCGGTCGGCCGGTTGACCCAGATGGAGCAGAGCGGTGATATGCAGGACACGATGGAACGCCACCGCCAGATGCTCCAACAGATGCAGGACAACGCCACGCCGGCGATGCTGCAGCTGATGAACAACGACCCGATGTGGGAGATGATGCGTTCGGCGGACTGGACCCAGATGCAGGAGCAGCACCAAGCAGACGTCGACCGGATGCTCGGCAAGGGCCAGCCGTAGCGCGACCGTCGGCTACGGGCCGGGACACGGCCCTTGGCAGCACGGAACAGGAGCGCGGTGCGGCGCGGCCTCATCCGCAGTCGGTAGACGGCCATGCCGAGGGTGACCTCCTGGAGGTCCGTCACCCCGGCCGCCGCCGTCGTCCACGCCGCCAGCAGGTCCCTGGACGCCCTGAGCCCTGGGGCGACGCCCGGCGCGTGGCGGGTGAGCTCGGAACGAAACCCTGGGAGGGGTACAGCCAAGATAAGGCCAAAAGGTTCAGTAGGTCGTACGCAACACCCCCCCCTCGAGCGCTCCCCTACGCATGGGTCCGCCAAGCCGACGCGGCACGGGTCGTGGCGCTCAGGCTCCGTCCTTTGAGGACTGGGCGTCAAGGGCGGCAATCCGGCCCTCACGCGAACGGTCATCGCGGGCGGCTCACGGGCCCTCGGGGTCGTCGGCGGTGGACCGCAGCTTGGTCCAACAGACCCCTACCAAACGCGTTCGTCGTACTCCTGCGACCGTCGGCGATCCCACCCCCCCTGGGGTAGGCTAGGCCCATGAAGATGGAGCACCGACGATCGGTCCTCAACCGGCTGAAGACGGCACGGGGGCACCTCGACGCCGTCATCCGCATGGTCGAGGACGACACCTACTGCCCAGACGTGATGAAGCAGCTGTCAGCCGTCCAGGGCTCGCTCGAGCGAGCCAGTCGGATCGTGTTGCGCAACCACCTCGAGACGTGTGTGGCGGCCGCGATGGTCGCCGGCCGGACCGACGAGATCGTCGACGAGCTCATGGAGGCGCTGCGCTACGACCGGATCACGACCGGGCCCGGGCCCGAGCTGGCGGTGGCCGGCGAGGAGGCGTCGTGAGCCAACAGACGCGCAGCAGACCCAACCAAGCCGCGGCGCGGGAGATGGAGCTTGCGGTGTCGGGGATGACGTGCGGGTCCTGCGCCGCCCGGGTCGAGAAGGTGCTCGCCCGTCAGGCCGGCGTGGAGCACGCGGGGGTGAACTTCGCCACCGAGCGAGCCACCGTGGTGTTCGATCCCGCCCAGGTCGGTGTCGAGGACCTGGTGGCCGCGGTCGGCCAGGCCGGCTACGGGCTGGCCCCCGTGGAGACCTCGGGTGAAGGCGAGACGGTCGATGCCGAAGCGGCGCTGCAGCGGATGTGGCTCCGGCGGGTGCTCGTGGCCTGGCCGCTGGGCCTGGCCGTGCTGGTGCTGTCGCTTTTGTTCATGCACGAGCCCTGGGCCCGCTGGTCGGCCTTCGCGCTCGCCGTGCCCGTGCAGTTCTGGGCCGGCTGGCCGTTCCTCCACCAGGCCGCCGTCCGGGCCCGGGCCGGCCAGGCCAACATGGACACCCTCATCGCCATCGGCACCCTCGCCGCCTTCACCTTCTCCGCCTCCCAGGTGATCTTCGGCGCCCCCCACTCCGACCACTACTTCGACACCTCGGCGCTGATCATCGCCTTCCTCCTCCTCGGCCGCTACTTCGAGGCCCGGGCCAAGGGGCGGGCGTCGAGCGCCATCCGCGCCCTGCTCGAGCTGGGGGCCAAGGAGGCCCGCCTCGTCGTCGACGGCGAGGAGCAGATGGTCCCCGTGGGCCAGGTCCGTGTCGGCGACGTCCTGCGGGTGCGGCCGGGCGAGAAGATCCCCGTCGACGCCGAGGTCCTCGACGGGCGCTCGGCGGTGGACGAGTCCATGCTGACCGGTGAGTCGGTGCCGGTGGACAAGGGGCCGGGCGACCGGGTGGCGGGGGCGACCATCAACGCCCAGGGCGCCCTCACCCTGCGGGCCATCGCCGTGGGCGCCGACACTGCCCTGGCCCAGATCGTCCGGCTCGTAGAGGAGGCCCAAGGCACCAAGGCCCCCGTCCAGCGCCTGGCCGACCGCATCAGCGGGATCTTCGTCCCCTTCGTGCTGGCCTTGGCCGCCGTGACCCTGGTGGGCTGGTGGCTGCTGGCCGGGGACCCCGGGGCCGGCCTCGTGGCGGCGGTGGCCGTGCTCATCATCGCCTGCCCCTGCGCCCTCGGCCTGGCCACCCCCACCGCCATCATGGTGGGGACCGGCCGGGGCGCGTCGATGGGCGTGCTGATCAAAGGCGGCGAGGTCCTGGAACGCTCCAAGCGGGTCGACACCGTGGTCTTCGACAAGACCGGGACCCTGACCCGGGGCGAGATGGGCCTGACCGACGTCATCGCGGCCCAGGACGAAGACGAGCAGGCCGTGCTGGGCCGCGCCGGGGCGGTGGAGGCCTCCTCGGAGCACCCGGTGGGGCGGGCCGTGGTGGACGGGGCCCGGGAGGCGCTGGGTTCGGTGGCCGAGGCGGCCGAGTTCGAGTCGGTGGCCGGCCACGGCGTGCGGGCCAGGGTGGACGGCACCGTCGTGGCGGTCGGGCGGCGCAAGCTCATGGCGGAAGCGGGCCTCATGGGCTGCGCGTCGCTCGACGAGGCGGCGGAGCGGCTCGAAGGCGAGGGCAAGACCGCCATCTTCGTCGGGTGGGACGGTCGCGTTCGGGGGGTTCTGGCCGTGGCCGACACCCTCAAGGACGACGCTGCGGCGGCGGTGGCCGAACTGCGGTCGATGGGCATCGAGGTGGTCATGATCACCGGCGACAACCACCGCACCGCCTCGTCGATCGCCGCCCAGGTTGGCATCGACCGGGTCCTGGCCGAGGTCCTCCCCTCCGACAAGGTCAACGAGGTCCACCGCCTCCAGGAGGAGGGCCGGGTGGTGGCCATGGTGGGCGACGGCATCAACGATGCCCCGGCCCTGGTCCAGGCGGACCTGGGCATCGCCATCGGCACCGGAACCGACGTGGCCATCGAGTCCTCCGACATCACCCTGCTCTCCGGCGACCTCCACGGGGTGGCCACCGCCATCGGGCTGTCCCGGCGCACGTTCCGCACCATCCTCCAGAACCTGGGGTGGGCGTTCGGCTACAACCTCGCCGCCCTGCCCCTCGCCGTGGTGGGTGCCCTGAACCCCATCATCGCCGGGGCGGCCATGGCCTTCTCCAGCGTGTCGGTGGTGTCCAACAGCCTCCGCCTCTACCGGTTCCGGAAGGCGTGAGCGAACAGGCGAGCGACCCCGAGCGACCGGAGCCGGAGCTGTCCCGGCAGGAGCGGCGGGCCGAGCGCAAGAGGCTGCGGGCCGTGCGTGCCCAACGGCGCCGGCAGATGGCGCGCAGCTCCAAGGACCGGATGAACCGGTCCAAGGACCGCAAGAAGGAGAAGAAGGGAAAGTGAGCGCCAGCGCGGTGCCCTGGACGGCCCCGGAGGCCGTTCCAGCTCCGCCGCGCGTGGTGGAGTTCGTGGTCGTGAAGCGCAACCTCCCCCTGGCCGGCCGCTCCTACGGGCACTGGTGGGTGGAGGTGGACGCCGACGAGAGCTACGGCTGGTGGCCCGCCCGCTCACCGCTCACGACGAGGCAGATGCTCCTCGGGGGCGCGGGCGTGCTCAACGGGAGCCGCGCCGCCTTCGGGGACGGCCCCCCTCGGGACCCCAACCACGGGTTGGTGGCCGACCACGAGTTCCATCCCG
The DNA here is from genome assembly GCA_046565765.1 of Acidimicrobiia bacterium. GTDB lineage: Bacteria > Actinomycetota > Acidimicrobiia > Acidimicrobiales > AC-14 > JBFMCT01. The sequence goes on from JBKHXX010000047.1 coordinate 21,917, forward strand.
TGCTCGTCCTGTCCCGCACCGACGAGCAGGTCCGCGACGCCATCCGGCGCTTTGCTTCGACGTTCGCCGGCGAGTGGCGGTACTCGCTGCGGCCCAGCATGAACTGCCGGCTGTTCCAGCTGGCCCTGCTCGACGCCGCCGGGCTGGTCGACGGCACCGGCAACTACCACACCCGCGGCGCCGGCTGCCCCGCCCTGGTGCCGCTGCGCCGCCTGGCGTCGCGCCTCACCGGCCGCCGGTACTGGCCGACGAACCTGCCCGCCCCGGGCCAACGTGCTACCGACGTGGTGGGGGCCGCCGCCCTTCCGGCATTCGACGCCCAGCCGTTGCCGTCGGCATCGTCGTGCTCGTGGCCCTGGGTTGTCGCGGCTCGTCTGTTGTCATGGGCCTGACGCCGTCGCCCAGCTGCCAGCATCACCGGCCCGCCTCGGGGTCAGCGCCTGCGCGGCGGTCCCCGCCGCCTCGTCGCCCTGGCGTCGCCCGGCTCCGCAGCGCACCGGCTAAGGCCCTCCTGCTCCACCGCTTCCCCGTCGGGCCAGGCACGTCCCCCTCCCGCGGCTGACGGAGCCTTTCAGCCCGCGCCCGCGCCCACGCAGTGCGGCCCCTCAGCCTCCTGGCCGGTGGTGTTGGTGCCGATCGGCGGGCCGGTGATGATGAGGCTGGTGTCCACCACGACCGTTCCGTCGTCGATCGAGACCACGAACCGGTCCAGACCCCGGGGGGCGGGGCCGCCCTTCTTCTCGCCGACCCGGTTGTACTGGGAGCCGTGGCAGGGGCACTCGAACCACTGCGAGGTCTTGCACCAAGGCACGCGACAGCCGAGGTGGACGCACTTCTGGTAGAGGGCGACGAGGCCCTGTTGGTAGCCCGGCAGAACGGCTGCGTAGGCCGTCACCCGCTCGGCCGCGGCCACGGCCTCGCGGGGATAGGGGTTGAGATACAGCCGGCCCGCCGCGTAGTAGACGGGCTCCTTCGTGGTCGCGATCTCTCCCAGTATCTCCTCCAGCTTGCCGACGCGGATCTTGGCGCCGAATCCCCCCGAGAGCGACGGCCACAGCATGGCCAGCATGGCCGCCCCGAAGCCCGACACGCCGAGGGCCATGGCGCTCACGATCCCCCGGTTGAGAACTTGGCGTCGGGTCACGCCGAGGGTCTCCTCGTCGGGGACGCCCGGGACGGCCCGGGGTGCCCGGGGGCTGGGGGCGGCCACCCGGTGTCGCTCGAGCGCCACCGCCCGCTCGAGCACCCGTGCGGCGCCTACGGGCGGGCCGGCCAGGGCTACCGCACGCGGCCCGTCGGCGTTTTGCGGCCTGGGCACCACGGCGCGAAGGGCAGCGCGCTCGTCGCGATCGCGGGCGGTGGAGAAGAGGAACAGCAGGGCGAGGCCACCCAAGCCCACCGTCGCCACCAGGAGCAGCGCGCTTGGATCCACTCTGCCCTCCTGCAAGGAGCAGCAGCCGGTCCGCAGCCGGTTCCGGCCGGCAACCCTTGCTCCCCCAATGCTACCCCGCACCGGGTTCGCGGCGATCCAGCCCGGACCCGAAGCAGCACCGAGCGGCTCAGCGGCCCCTCGGGGAGCGCAGCGTGTCGAGGACGACCAGGTAGGTGCCGAGACAGGCCAGGAAGACGGCGTACCAGGTGAGGTTGCGCCCGGGCACGAAGTGGGTGGAGACGTGGCCCAGGAAGACGTCCATCCAGCGGCGATGGGCGACGCCGCCGACGAAGGCGATGTCGGGGGCCATGGCGAACAGGTGCCCGGCCAGGAGCCACACCAGGGGCAAGGACGCCGGCCGGCCGGCCCAGGCCGCGACCACCGCCATCACGACCAGGGCGGCCGAAGCCCCGACGAAGAAGTGGGTGAACCAGTGGAAGCGGGCGTCGTGGCCCCGGTAGGAGGCGTAGAGGAGCACCTCCGCCACGACGGCCGCCGCGCACCAGCCGCAGACGCGCAGGACCGTCGCCCGGCGCACCGGGGCCGGACGGGGCGTGTTCACGTCGAGGCCAGGATGGTGTCGACCTCCGGGAGGTTTCGGGAGACCGCGGGGTCGAGGGTGCGGTAGCGGGTCAGGCCCCTGGCGTCGACGACGACGTAGCCCACGGGCGGCCCTCCGTCGCGGGGGACGGGGAGGCCGAAGCGTCGGGCCAGGGATGCCGTGGGATCGACGACGACCGGCGCGACGGGGCAGCTCACCGCGGGTTCCGAGACGACCACGGCAGCGAGCGCGCCACGGGCCAGACGGTGGCGGGCGATGGCGCCGCACAACGGCGCCAGCCTGTCGGGGCGCTCGAAGAAGATGACAGTGGCCTGTCCCCGGCCTGGTACCTCGGCGGTGAGCCGGGGGGCGGGCGTGGGCAGAGCGCCGAGGTCCACCACCCCAGGGCGCTGGCGGGCCGGGTCAGGGTCGTCGAGAGGGCTGCGGGCCGACTCGGCCAGGGCGAGCAGCGCACCGAAGCCGACAGCGGCGCCGACCCAGATCGCGACGAGCCGCCGCCGCCAGGGCCAGCAGGCCCCGCCCACGGGCGCCCGCCGTCGGGGTTCACCCATACGCCGGCCGAAGATCGGGGCAAGTTGCCGAGGTCGAGCACCGCGGCCTCGACGGACCGGCGCTCGACCAGCGTGCCGGGCTCGGGCAGGCCCAGGTGCTCTCAGGCCGGTGCGCCGTCGAGGCCGCCGGTGTCACCCGAGCATCCTGCGCAGCGCGGCGTCGATCTGGGCCTCGTTGGCGACGTTGTCGAACCGGTCGGTGATCCGGCCGTCGCGGTTGACGACGAAGACCCAGGGCTCGTTGCCGTCGGCGCCGTCGCGTTGGATCCACGCCGCGGCCGCGGGATTGAGGCGCCGCTGCTGGCCGTCGGCGTAGACCTCGAGGTGCACGAAGTCCACCTGGTCTCGGTAGCGGGGGGCGAGCGCGGCGACGGCGTCGGTGACGGGGCCGCACAGCCTGCTCTCGCAGAACGCCGGGGTGGAGATGACGACCACGAGCGGGCGGTGGGCGGCGAGGGCGCCGGCGATGGAGGCCCGGTGCAGGTCGGCGTCGGGGACCGTGCCGTCGCTGCCGGCTCGGGAGTCGAGAGCCTGGGGGGGCACGCCCGGGGTGCCGAGGGTCGGGTTGTCGGTGTCGGGCGCGGCGTCGCCGACCGCGGGGACGCGGTGGCGGTCGAGGACCTCGAACGCCGCCGTCATCCGACGGGTGCGGCCGGCGACAGCCACGGTCACCGTCGCCTCCCAGTAGCCGGGGTCGGGGAAGGTCACCGGCTCGGTGGCGTAGACGCCGGCCGTCTCGGTCACCTCGAGCAGCCGCGGCCTCTGGTCCGCGGGCGCGGGCGGCTGGCCGGCGGCGGGCTGGAAGACGGCGCTGAGGACCGGCCCGGCGCGAGGCTCGGGGAGGGGGCGGCCGGGAGGGCCGAGGAAGGACAGGGCGATGGCGGCCGTGCCGTAGGCCACGGCCCGGTGCTCCGGCCCGAAAACGGCCACGAGGAAGGCCTGGGGGCTGTTGGCGGCGAGGTCGAAGTTGGCGGGCAGCGCCGCGTACCCGCGGGCATCGCCGGCCGCGCCTCCTCCGTCGCCCCCGCCGCACGCGGTCGCCAGAACGGCGACAGCTGCCGCCAGGGCCGACAGGCGGCTGCGGGCCAAGGGGGCGGACAGCCGCGGCCAGGCGGTCACGGGGCGCCGGTGGTGGTGGTCGTGGTCGGGGGGAGGCCGGCCAGGAGGTCCTGGACCTCGTCGCGTTCGGGGCCCGGGGGGGCGAGGCGCAGGTACTCCCGGAGCTCGGCTTCCCCGGCCGCTCGGTCGCCGCGGCCGCGCAGCAGCACCATGCCGCGGAAGAAGTGGGCGTCGGGGTAGGCGGGATCGGCGGCGACGGCGGCGTCGAGGCGGCTGAGGGCCTCGTCGGTGAGGCCGGCGAGGGACACGATCCAGCCGCCGTAGGCCTTGGCGACGGGGTCGGCGGGGTCGAGGCGGGCCGCGGTGTCGAACGCCTTGAGGGCGTCGACCAGTTTGCCGGCGTCGAGCAGCGCGGAGGCGTAGGCGAGCTGGGCGTCGGGGTCGGCGGGGCGCGAGCGCGCGGCTCGGGCGAGGCTGTCGAGGTCGGCGCCGGACTGGGCGTTGCCGGTGATGCTCTGGCCCGGCTGGCGGGTGGCGGTCGAGCGCACCAGCAGTGTCGCACCCGTGGCGATGAGGGCGATCACGGCCGCGGCGGCGACGGCAAGTCCGCGGGGGCGCCGCTTCGGCCTGGCGGCCTCGGGCTCGACGGTGCTCAGGCGCTCGAGGGCCCGCAGCACGGTGGCCGCCTCGACGGTGTAGCGGTCGTGCAGCTCGCGGTAGCGGCTGTCGCTCAACTCGCCGGCCGCGTGCTCGGCGTCGAGGTCGACGAGGGAGCGGAGGAGGAAGTCCCGCTGAGCGGCGAGCGCGGCGGCGGTGCCGTCGTCCGGGCGTGCTCCGGCGCCGGCGTCATCGGGACCCGCAGCGCCGGCGCGAGGGTGGGCCTCGTGGGTAGCGGTCATGGCCTTCGGCCGTCGAGCGCGGCCGCGACGAGCCCGCGTTCCTCCTCCGTGGGCGGCCGGTCGGCGGCGGTGCGGCGGCGCCACCGCCAGAACAGCCCGCCGAGGGTGACCGCCCCGGCGGCCAGGGCGGCGGCGGGGACGACCCAGACCAGGGCGTCGAAGCCGGAGCGGCGGGGGCGGAGCAGGATCCATTCGCCGTAGCGGTCGACGTAGGCCTGGCGGATCGCGCTCGGGGCCTCGCCGGCGTCGACCCGGCGGCGGATGTCGGCGCGGATGTCGCGGGCGGTGGGCGAGTCGCTGTCCTTGACCGACAGGCCCTGGCACACCGGGCAGCGCAGCCCGGAGGCGATCCGCTGGGTGCGGGCGGCGGGGCTGGCGGCGTCGCCGGTGGGGCGCAAGCCGAGGGCGAGGGCGGCGGCGGCGACGGCGGCGACGCCGGACCAGGCGAGCAGGCGCCTCACAGTTCGGCACCGGGAGCAGCGCCCACGGGCTCGCCGATCGGAGGCGGGTCTCCCGACGCGGGGCGCCAGGTGACGGGCCGCGTGCGGCGCCGGGTGCGGCCCGCGGGCCAGGCGGCGACGGCGGTGCCGGCGACCATCACCGCGGCGCCGATCCACAGCCACACCACCATCGGGTTGACGCGCACGCCGATCACGGCCCGCTCGCCGTCGGGGGCGGCGACGAGGGTGAGGTAGAGGTCCTGGCGCGGGCCCGTGCGCACCGACGGGGTGCCGATCGCCTGGCGCGAGGAGGCGAACGTGGACAGCGCCGGCGCGTAGGTCCCCAGCGTCCGGCCGCCGCGGGCGACGCGCAGGTCGATCGAGGTCGTGATCTTGCGGGCCGAGGTGACGGCGCGGTCCCCGACGTAGGTGACCCGGTAACCGGCCACCGTGGCCGACTCGCCGCGTCGGAGCGCCACCTCACGCTCGGTGGAGAAGGCGGAGGACATGGTGAAGGCGAGGGCGAACAGCACCACGCCGACATGGACGACCAGCCCGCCGTAGAGGCGGCTGTTGGCGGCCACCATCTTCACCAGCGCCCGCCCCGGGGGCTCGCCGGTCGAGCGGCGCCGGGCTCTCAGGCCGACCGAGAAGGAGCGGGCGATCCCCGCCAGGGCGAAGGCGCCCAGGCCGAGGGCGCCGACAGGGGCCAGCCCCCGCAGCCCGGCGGCGGCGGCGGCGAACATGGCGACGGCGGCCGCCCAGGCGGGGACGATCAGGCGGCGGTGCAGCACGTCGGGGCCGGCCGCCCGCCACGGCAGCGCGGGCGCCACCGCCATCAGGAACAGCAGGGCGACCCCCAGCGGCCGGGTCATGGAGTCGAAGTAGGGCTCGCCGACCGACAGCTGGCGGCCGTCGTAGGCCTCGGCCACCAGCGGGAACACGGTCCCCACCAGCACGACCAGGGCGAAGGCGGCGAAGAGCAGGTTGTTGGCCAGGAAGGCGCCCTCCCTGGAGAGCGGGGAGTCGATGCGCCCGGGGCTGCGCAGCCGGTCGGCACGCCAGCCGATCAGCCCGACCGACACCAGCGCGATCACGGCCAGGAAGCCCAGCAGGATGGGGCCGATGGCCGAGCGCGTGAAGGCGTGGACCGAGTTCACCGCGCCGGAGCGGGTGAGGAACGTGCCGAAGATGGTCAGGGCGAAGGTGGCGGCGACCAACGACAGGTTCCAGACCCGCAGCATCCCCCGCCGTTCCTGCACCAGCACCGAGTGCAGGTAGGCGGTGGCGGTGAGCCACGGCAGCAGGGAGGCGTTCTCCACCGGGTCCCACGCCCAGTAGCCGCCCCAGCCCAGCACCTCGTAGCTCCACCAGCCCCCGAGGACGATCCCCGCGGTCAGGCAACCGAAGGCGACCAGGGTGGCCCGGCGGGTCTCGGCCATCCATCCCTCACCGAGGCGGCCGGTGACCAGCGCGCCCACCGCGAAGGAGAAGGGGACGGTGAACCCGACGTAGCCCAGGTAGAGGATGGGCGGGTGGAACGCCATCAGCGGGTGGTTCTGCAGCAGCGGGTTGGGGCCAGGCCCGTCGGCGGGCACGGCCCCCTGGACCAACCGGAAGGGGTTGGCCGGACCGAGCATCAGCCCGAAGAAGAACGCCGCCACGACCAGGGCGGTGAGCAGCGCCCAGCCGAACAGCGGGTCGTCGGCGCGGTCGCGGAACCTGCGCACCATCGCCACCAGGTAGCCGCCCAGGATGACCGCCCACAGCAGGATCGAGCCCTCCAGCGCCCCCCACAGCGACGCCACCGTGTACAGCAGCGGCGTCGCCCGCGAGCCGTTGTCCGCGACGTAGCGCAGCGAGAAGTCATGGGTGACCAGCGCCCACTCCATCACCGCCGCGGCCATCACTCCGGCGGCGAGAACCCAGCCGGCGGCGCGGCGGGCGGCGAGCAGCAGCCGCCGGTCGCCCCTGCCCAGTGCGACGGCGAGCGTGACGACGCCGGCGGCGGCGGCGGCGAACCCGGCGGCGACGGCCGCGGTTCCGAGCTGGGCCTTCAGCACCGGGGCTGCCCCATCGCGCTCACGACCCCGGCCCCGTTCGGTAGCGGTCGTTCTGCTGGGACACGGTGCGGCCGGCGTTCACCGACGCCACCACCCGCTCCAGGCTGGCCGCGTCCACCGCGCCCAGCAGCTTGGCCATGACCGTGCCGTCGGGTGCGACCACGTAGGTCTCGGGGACGCCGAACACGCCGTAGTCGATGGCCGTCCGCCCGCCGGGGTCGATGGCCTGGGGGTAGGTCAGCCCGTAGCGGTCCCGGAACTCGACGGCCGCGGCGCGCTCGTCGTTGTAGACGATCCCCACCAGCCGCACGCCGCGCCCGGACCAGCGCCGGGCGAACGCCTCCAGCTCCGGGGCCTCCTCCCGGCACGGCACGCACCACGACGCCCAGAAGTTCACGACCACCACGTCGCCCCGCATGGAGGTGGAATCGACCGTGCCCCCGCCGTCCAGGGCGGGCAGGTTGAACGGCGGCGCCGGCTTGCCCAGCAACGCCGAGCGCACCACCGTCGGGTCGCGCCCCAGACTTCGGCCCGCCACGAAGGCCCAGCCGACGACCACCGCCACTCCGGCGGCCACGACGGCCCATCGCCAGGGGAACCGTCGTTGCCGGCGCACGTGGGCCAGCAGGGCGTCGACCTCGTCCCGTCCCGCCTCGGCGCCTCGGGCCCCGTCGTGGGCGGTGTCGGTCATCGTGGGCCTCCAGGGTCGACGCCGAACGCCTTGCGGACCAGCTCGGAGAGGGCGTCGTCGCTGAGGGCGCCGAGGTGGCGGGCCACGATCCTGCCCCGGGCGTCGACCAGCACGGTCGTCGGCAGCCCGACCACGCCGAAGGCCGGCGCGACCCGGCCGTCGGGGTCGTAGCCCGAGGGATAGCGGACCCCCACCTCACGCTCGAAGGCGGCCGCCGCCTCGGCGCCGTCCTGGTGGTTGATGCCGACGAACTGGACCCGCCCGTCAAGCCGCTCCGCGACCGCCTCGAGGGCGGGCATCTCCTTCCGGCACGGCACGCACCACGACGCCCAGAAGTTCACCACCAGCGGGCGGCCACGCAGGTCGGCCAGCCGCACCCGCTCGCCCTTGGCGCCGACCCGGGGCAGGTCGAAGCTCGGCGCCGCCCCCTCGACCGCGACCTCGTCGGTGCGCCGGGCGGTCCGGGCCGCGGTGGCGGCCCCGACGGCGACGGCCAAGAGCACGGCGACGGCGACGGCGGCCAGCGGCCGGCGCAGCCACGGGCGCCGCGGCGGTGCCGGCGGCCCTCCCGGCGGCTCGGAGCCGGGCTCGGTCAGATCGGGGGCCAGCCCCACCGGGCGAAGCTCCGCTGCAGGGGGACGAAGAAGGTGCGCCAGGCACCGGAGACGAACAGCACGCCGACCGCCACCAGCAGCACCCCACCGGTGGTCTCCACGGCCCGGCCGTGGCGGCGCAGCCAGGCCAGCGACCCCCGGGCCCGCGTGAACCCGACGGCGAGCAGCACGAACGGGACGCCGAGGCCCAAGGAGTAGCAGATCAGCAGCACCCCGCCCCAGGCGGCGGTGCCCGCCGCCGCGGCGGCGGTCAGGATGGTGGCCAGCACCGGGCCGATGCACGGCGTCCACCCCGCGGCGAACGCCATGCCCAGTCCCAGCGCGCCGCGGGGGCCCCGCCTGGCCCGGGCCAGATCGACCCGCCACTCCCGGTAGAGGAACGGCAGCCGGAGCAACCCGGCCATGGCCAGGCCCATCACGATGATGCCGACGCCCGCCACCCGGACGATGACGGGAAGGTTCCGGGTCACGACGCTGCCGAGCAGGCCGACGGCGACGCCCAGCGCGCTGAACACCAGCGTGAACCCGGCCACGAACAGCACCGACGCCCGGAAAGCCAGCGCCCGGGCCTCGCGGCGGCCCAGGTCGGCTACCGGGAGCGCGGACATGTACGACAGGTAGCCGGGCACCAGCGGCAGGCAGCACGGCGACGTGAACGACACGGCGCCGGCCACCGCCGCCAGCAGCGGCAGCAGCACGACAGGCATCTTCGACGCAGCGTAGTAGCGCGCTGGTTGGGAGGAAAAGTGCGAGCCTCAGGCGGTGAGCCGTGAGCGGGGGCCGAGCGAGGCGCTCCCGCCTACACCCGCGCCGACGCCCCGCCCTGCCGGCTGGGGATCGCCTCCCACCCCTGCTGTACGCCCCCGGTGCCGAATGAAAGGCGTTCCTCCTTGACCGGGGGCACCGGCCCTGGAATCGAATGCAAGCTACGACACGGTGTAGAACAAGATCGTGGTGGCCGCCATCTCCTACCACCCCCTCGTGCGGATCGAGCTTGGACCGTTGTCGATCTCCCCACATGGCCTCGGCATCGCGGTCGGCTTCTTGTTGGGTGCTCGGCTCATGCTGCCTCGTGCCCGGGCCAGGGGCATCGCCGAGGAGGCCGTCTACCCGTTGCTCACTCGGGCAGCCCTGGGAGCGCTCGTCGGCGCCCGCCTCGCCTACGTCGTGAACCACCTCGGCAGCTACGGGTCACCGCTCGAGATGCTGCAGGTGTGGAGGGGTGGCATCTCGCTCTTGGGGGGCATCATCGGGGCGATCGTGGCCGCCCTCCCACGGATCCGCTCGTCCCGCTTGTCGTTCTGGAAGGTGATGGACTCCGCCGTGCCCGGGCTCGCGCTGGGCATCGCTGTCGGACGGATCGGTGACCTGGTCATCGGCGACCACCTGGGGAAGCGGACCGACTTCGTGCTCGGGTACCGCTGCCCACCTGTCGGCGTGCCGACCGGCTCTCCGTGCGCTCCGACGCCCCTGTCCGGGAGGACGCCCGGGGCGATCGTTCACCAAACGGCCCTCTACGATCTTCTCCTCGCCGGCGCCATCCTGGGCCTGCTCGTGCTGCTCGCCCGGCGCGCGGGCTACGACGGCTTCCTCACGGTGGTCTTCGGCGCCGCCTACGGCCTGGCGCGCCTCGGGGAGGACTTCCTGCGAGATGACCTCCGCCGGTGGGGGCTCACCGGGAGCCAATGGACGGCACTCGCCACCGTCCTCGCGTGCCTGTTCGTCCTGCTGCTGCGGCGTCGGACTCCCCGCTGGGGCCGCTGGGACGAGATCCGCCCTGGGGCGTCGCCCGTCGTCGCCGAGACCGTCCGTCCCGACGAGTAGCGGATGCCCCCCCGCTCGTCGCACCGACACCTCTCCCGTCGGCAGGCCAGCGCGCCACCGACACTCTGCAGACTGCTTCTTGGCGTCGCCGCCCCGGCCCTGTTCGAACCGACAGGCGTAGTAGAGGGAGAACTGCCCGAGATCTGCCCGGTGACGGTCGGGGCTTGGACTCGACCGGTGACCGCGATCATCGGCCGTCGACGCCGCCGCACCCAGAATGGGTCCTGGGCGGAGTGCGGCACTGGTGCGTTGGGCCACGTCGAATGGAGGTCGTTTGACCGAGAGGTTCCGTCTCGTCGCCTACGTCGAAGCGGTGTCCTATCTCGCACTGCTGGGCGCCGTCGTTCTCTACCGTGTCCTCGACGGCCCGGACTTCATCGGGATTCTCGGGCCGCTCCATGGGATCATCTTCCTCGTATTCTTCGTCGTCGTGCTCAAGGTCCGCGGGGGCCAAGGCTGGGGTGTGGGTCGGACGATCCTGGTGCTCATTGCCGCGTCGCTGCCGTTTGGCGGGTTCTTTGTAGGACGGGACCTGGTCGACGCTCCGGTGGCGACATGACCGTTGCAGCGGAGAGCCAGGCTCGCCATCTGCCAACCAGCGCCTCCATGCGCAGCCCCCGGGGATGACCCCTCGCTCCCGGGCTCGTAAGCCGAGGCAGTCCCCGCCCCGCCGCCGGGGTCAGCTGAAGAGGGACGGCTCGCGGCGCGCCCAGCCGCCGGCCCGAGGCCGTGCCACTCACACGCCCGAGCCGTCGGCCCGGTACACGCCATCGCGGCCGGCGTTCCGCATCCGTCCCACGGCCCACAAGGTCCTGGGATGGTCGCTGGTGGCACTCGGGATCGTCATCGCGGTTCTCAACGATGTCCAGTGGGCGTCGTCCCGACTCACTCTTCTCCCCGGGGGCCACAGCGAGCTCTACCTCATGCTTGCGCTTGCCGTCGCCGCTTTCGGTGCCTGGTGGCTCGGTCTGTTCGATCGTCCGACCCCGTGAGCGCGGTCGGGGTGGTGCTGGATGACCTGGCTGACGAGCGGGACACCCACCCGATCAGCTGACCTCACGGCACGCCGTGACAGGCGGCGCTTCGGGCCGGAGGTCGCGCTGGTTCGGAGGAAAGTGGCGAGCCTCTGGCGCGGTGAGCGTCGGCGGGGGCCGAGCACGGCGCTCCCGCCTACACCCCGCAGCGACCAGCCATGGCCACCACCGTCCGCACATGGCCGGCCCACGACACCAGCGCGGGGGCCGCCATGAGCCCGGCTACGGCACCGGGGGCGTACAGCAGGGCGTGAGAGGCGATCCCCGGCCGGCGGGGCGGGGCATCCAGCGCCGCGATGCGGGCCGCGACGGTGGCGGGGTCGGCGAACGCCGCCACCTCCGGCGCGGGGGGGAGGCCGGCGAGGGCGAGCAGGCTGTCGCGCACGTCGATTCTCCCGCCGCTCGACGCAGCAGCCGCCTCCTCGTCGGCGCCGCGCTCCACGGCGAGACGCAGCGCCCGGGCCGACCGGCGCACCGGCGGCATCCAGCCGGCGACGCCCTCGGCGGCCGCGGCGACGGACAGCAGCCGCTGATGGCGCCGGCGGAGGTGGGCCGCCTCGTGGCGGACCACCGCTTCGACCTGCTTGTGGTCGAGACGGTCGAGCAACCCGGCCGACACCACGACTGCCTCCTCGCCGGCGGTGGTGGCGAAGCTCACGGCGATCGGGCGGCTTACGGGCAACACCACGACGTCGCGGCCGGCGATCACCGCCCGCTCGCCCAGCCACAGGTCGCACGCGATCCGCCGCCGGACCCGGGCCGCCCGCCACCACGCCATCCCGATACGTGCCGGCACGGCTACGGCGGCGACGCCGGCCGCCCACGTGACCGTCGGGCCGCCGGCCAGCAACGGCCCGATCACCCGGGAACACGCGGCCGCCAGCCCCGGTACCCCCACGGCGCGCAACAGCGGCGGCGCCGCCCGCAGCAGTACGGCGAGTTCGAACAAAGCCAGCCCTCCGCCCAGGCCCAGCCCGCACAACCGAGCCCACTCCTCGGGCGCCAGGCGCCGACCGAAGCGATCGGTAAGGCCGGGGAGGGCGACGAGGGCGCCGGCTGCGGCGAGCAGGGTGAGCGTCATGGCTCGGTGGGCGGCCGCTTCAGGAGGCGGCGCAGCTGTGCCCGCTCATCGGCGTCGAGGAACTCGAGGAACCAGCTCAGTGCCCGAGGCCGGTCGTCGAGCTCGGCGAGCAGGCCCGCCATGCGGGCCGCGGTGTGCTGCTCCTTCGTGTGCACCGCCCGGTAGGCGAACGCCCGCCCGTCACGGACACGCTCGAGATGACCCTTTTGCCACAGCCGGATGAGGACCGTCGACACCGTGGTGTAGGCGAGTGGGCGGTGCGCGGCCAGGGCCTCGTGCGCGTCGGGCGCCGACAGCCACCCACCCCTCGACCACAGCAGGTGCAGCAACTCGGCCTCCAGCGGCCCGAACGGCTCGTCCCCGGCCACGTCGTTCACCGTGGCCCGGCGGGAGGTCCACACCCCATGCCACGGCCCCGGCCGCGTGCTCGCCGCAACAAGGCAGGCGTCAGGCGGTCGGCTCCTGGCTGCGGAGGCGGACCTCGGCCTTCAGGCGGTTGACCTCCTCGTGGAGCTCACGCAGCTCGGCGTCGCGGTCGAGCGACATCGGGGCAGCGGTGCCCTCGGCACCGCCATCGGCACCGCCGCCGTCACTCGGGCGCTGACCGCGGGTCATCGCCCGCATCATGAACACCATCGACAGCGGACAGGCGGCCAGCACGAGCAGCGGCGCCACCGCGCCCAACAGCCGAGGCGCCACGGCGAAGACGGCCAACGCGGCGACGCCGAGTCCGATCAGCACCCGCTTGTTCAAGCACATGGCGGAATCTCCTTGGCGAAATCTGCTTCGATCCTGCATCGTAGCAGCGGAGCCGGAGCATCGCAGGGAAGCGCCCCTGGTGCACCGCCTGCCGTGGAGACCGCCGCGCCAAGCAGCGATAGTCCGTGCCCACGGCAGGAACGAGCGCCCGATGAGGCTACGGGTTGAGCAGCTGCCAGCTCGCCCCCCCGTCGGCGCTGCGAGACACACGCGCCACGTTCCCCTCGAGGGCGGCGGCGTACAGCGTGCCGTCCTCGGCGCCGGCCACAGCCATGGTGCCCTTCGGGACATCGAGGGGCTGCCATGTGGCGCCACCGTCACTGCTCCGGGCCGCCGCGCCGTTCCCAGCCATCACGAGCTTGTCGGCGCTGCCGCCGACGGCGGTCACCGACATGGCCATCCCCGGGCTCGCCAGGCGTCGCCAGGATCGGCCGCCGTCGCGGCTCTCCACCACTCCGGCCTGCATGTCGGGTGCGAACAGGTGCTCGGGGTCTCTCCGGTCGACCACGATGGCGCCCATGAACGCGCGGCCGGCGCTGCTGGAGCGGACTTGCCAGGACCGCCCGCCGTCGGTCGACGCGAGCAGGCCACGGCTCGGCGAGGCGGCGTAGAGGACGCTCCCTGCGCCGCCGAGGGCGTGGACGTCGTTCGAGGCAAGCTCGCCGCCCGCCGGTTCGAAGCTGCGGCCGCCGTCGGTGGAGCGGCGCAGCCCGGGATGGCCCCCCATCCACACGGCGTCACCGACAAACGCCCAGCCCATGCCGTCGGCGTTTCGCAGCGACGGGACCTCGGCCCAGGTGCGGCCGCCGTCGCTCGACACGGCCGCGGCCTGGTGGCCGCCCACGTAGAGCCGTTGCGCCTGCGTCGCGTCGACGACGAGGGTGTGCAGGTCGCCGCCGACCAACGGGCCGTTCGACGCGCGTCCCCCGCCGCCCCCGCCGCCGCCACGGGCGGCGATGACGACGACGAGCACGACGCCAGCGGCGCCGAGAGCCAACCAGGGAATCGCCCGGCGCAACGTCGAGGGCCGGCGCCGGGAGCGGGGGCGAGCCGACGAGCGCTTCGGTTGCGGGCGCCCGCGCTTCGAGCGCGTCCGGGTGGCGCTCACGACGACCGCTCGCCGGGCCGTGCGCCGAGGGCCTCGAGCGCGGCGCGCCGGCCCTCGGACACCTGGTCGGCACGGCCTTGCGCCGGCTGGTGGGCGCGGCCAGCGCGCATCATCCGCATCGTCAAGGCCATCACGAACGCGCAGCCAGCCATCGGCAGGGCTGCCAACAACAGCTCCATGTCTGTCTCCTCGTCTTTCGTCGTCGGGATTGCGCCTGTGAAGGCGCCGCGCACGAGGCCCGCCGACTGCGTCGGCCGCCCCGGATTAGCCGAAGACGAGGAGCTGCGGTGGTCGTTCGAGTGGCGGCGCTGCGACCCGGCCTCGGCGCGGCGGAGCGTCGAGTCGCGCCCGCCGGCGCGCCAGCACCGACGCAAGCAAAGCCGCAGCGGCGACCACGGCCATACACATCGTGCTCGCAGCCGAGGCCGGTCCGCACTCGGTGCAGTGGGCGCCGCCCATGCCGGGCATGAGCAGGGGCAGGCCGGTGACGACCACCAGCACCACGAGCGCGGCGACGAAGGCCTTCTTCACGACTGCCCACGCTACCGGACCGAACGCCGCGGCCGGTTCGGCGCGCGGCGCGCCACCGCACGAGTCCACGCCTCCTGGCACCGATGCCACGGTGGCGGACCGCTCCAGGAAGAAGCCCGGCGCGAGGGCGAACCCGAGAGAGCTCGACGTCGTCCTCGGCGTGGCGTCGTGCGCCGGCGGCGACCACGTCTCGAGAGCATCGCTCATCCGTCGACTGCGTGGAGCTCGAGCGCCCTCGCCCGGTCCTCGGCGCTGGGTCGGGTGTAGGCGCGGGTCGTCTCCAGGCGGGCGTGGCCCAGTAGCTCGGCGACGACGACGAGGTCCACGCCTCCCCGCACGAGGGTCGT
>JBKHXX010000048.1:0-99458 GCA_046565765.1 Acidimicrobiia bacterium
GGGTGAAGGCGTCGCTGACCGCGTCGGCGGCGTCGTCGGGGTTGGTCGTGACGGCGAGCGCGACCCGCCAGGCGGCGTCCACGTGGCGGCGGTACAGCTCCGCGAAGGCGGCGAGGTCGCCGGCCCCAGCACGGGTCGCCAACGACGCGTCGGTCGCCTGGTGCTCCGCCGTCTGGCCACGCTTTCGCATTCGTTCTCCCTCAGGCGCCAGCGTATCGGGCCGAACGCCCGATTTCGACTGGCACCGGGGGAGTGCCCACGTCGCGCCCGCTTCAACCATTCGGCCTCAGGACCACTTTGACCGGCCCGTCGGCCCTGACGAGCTCGACGAAGGCCTGCCGCGCCCCGTCGAGCGGCCGGTGGTCGACCGCCGCCACCACCTCGTCGACCGCGCCGCCCGCCACCGCGTCGACCGCAGCCGCGAACTCGGCGTCCGTGTAGGCGATCGACGGGCGCACGTCGACCTCTTCACCAGCCACAGCAGCTCGGGAAGGGCGACCGTCTCACCCGGCGCGGCGGCGCCCAGGAGGACGACCTGGCCCCCCGCCGCCGCCGTCTCCACGGCGAGCCCGGGCGAGTGCGGGGTGCCTGCTGCCTCGAACACCACGTCGGGCGCCCGGCCGAGAGCTCGGGCCCCCGCTGCCGCATCGTCGGCCGCGGCGGCGCCGAGCGATGCGGCCACCGCCGCCCGCGCCGGCCTCGGCTCGGCGACGGCGACGCGTGCGACGCCGGCCCGCCGCAGGGCGGCGGCGCACATGAGGCCCACTGAGCCCGCCCCGATCACCAGGACCGCGACGTCGGGGTCGTGGACCGCCCGGCTGCGCCCCACGGCGTGCAGGGCGACCGCGTACGGCTCGGCCAGGGCGCCCCGGTCAGCCGTCGTGCCCGCCGGCAGGGGGTGGCACGCCGAGGCGGGCACCGCCACCTGCTCGGCGTACCCGCCGTCGCGGAGGCCGAGCCCGATCGAGGTCGTCGCCTGCTGCGGGCACCGGTTGCCCGCTCCGGACCGGCACGCCGGGCACGTCCCGCACCGTCGGGCGGGGAGGATCGCGACGCGGGTCCCCGCCGGCGGGCCGGCGCCCGTCGGGTCGGGCGAGACGACCGTGCCGGCGATCTCGTGGCCGAGGATCGCTCCCGCAGATCCCGCACCGCTCGACGGTGACGACCACCTCGCCCGGGCCCGGCACGGGGTCCGGCTTCTCGACGACGGCCAGCCCGCCGGAAGTCATCGCCACGGCCCGCACGAGCCGCGCACCCTAGGGCGCCGCCGGGGGCCGCCCGTGCGAGAGTTCCCCCATGGCCCCCTTCTCCCTCGAGCTCGACGAGGACCAGCTGCAGATCCAGTCCTGGGTGCACCAGTTCGCGGCGGACGTCGTGCGGCCGGCCGCCGCCGAGTGGGACGAGCGGGAGGAGACGCCGTGGCCGGTCATCGAGCACGCGGCCGAGGTGGGGCTGTACTCGCTGGACTTCCTGGCCAACGCCTTCGCCGACCCGACCGGCCTCACCGTCCCGCTGATCATGGAGGAGATGGCGTGGGGCGACGCCGGCATCGCCCTCGCCATCTTCGGGACCACACTCGGCGTCTCCGGGCTCATGGCGAACGGCACGCCGCAGCAGGTGGCCGAGTGGCTCCCGCGCTGCTTCCGCGACGAGCACGGCAACGTGGCGGTCGCCGCCTTCGCGGTGTCCGAGCCGGACGCCGGCTCCGACGTCAGCTCGCTGCGCACGCGAGCGGTGTACGACGAGGCCACCGACGAGTGGGTCCTCGACGGGACGAAGACGTGGATCACCAACGGGGGCATCGCCGGCGTGCACGTCGTCGTGGCATCGGTCGACCCCGCGCTGGGCTCTCGGGGGCAGGCCAGCTTCGTCGTCCCGCCGGGCACGCGCGGGCTGTCCGAGGGCCGGAAGTTCAAGAAGATGGGGATCCGCGCCTCGCACACCGCCGAGGTGGTGCTCGACGGGTGCCGCGTGCCGGGGCGCTGCCTGCTGGGCGGTCGTGACCGCCTCGAGGAACGGCTGGCCCGGGCGCGCGAGGGCCGGGGCAGCGGGCGCAGCCAGGCCGCCATGCGGACGTTCGAGTCGTCGCGGCCCGCCGTCGGCGCCCAGGCCGTCGGCATCGCCCGGGCCGCCTACGAGCACGCCCTCGAGTATGCGAAGAGCCGGCGCCAGTTCGGCCGGGCGATCGTCGAGAACCAGGCCGTCGCCTTCAAGCTCGCCGACATGAAGACGTCCGTGGACGCCGCCCGCCTCCTGGTGTGGCGAGCGGCGTGGATGAGCCGCCAGGGCGCCGGCTTTCCCAACGGCGAGGGCTCGATGTCCAAGCTGGTCGCCGGCGAGACGGCCGTGCGCGTCACCGACGAGGCGATCCAGATCCTCGGCGGCTACGGCTACGTGCGCGACGCGCCCGTCGAGCGCTGGCACCGCGACGCGAAGATCTACACGATCTTCGAGGGCACCTCGGAGATCCAGCGGCTGATCATCGCAAGAGCCATCTCTGGCCTGCACATCTCATGAGCCGGGCGCGCCGCTCGCGTCGTAGGGCGGCCAGCATCCCTGCTCCCCGCTGGTACCAGGGATCGGTGGAGTCGAGGGCGCCGCCGGGGCACCGGGCCGCCAGGAGCAGGGCGTTGTCGAGGTGGACCGGGCCGTGTTGGTCGCCGACGAGGCGACGGCGGCCGACGCCATCTGTCCAGCGATGACCCGGCCCGCCACCTACGAGATCGTGGATGACCGGTCCGGCAAGCGGCCGGTGATGCACACGGCGGAGGGCCCGAGGTGGCGGGCGGTCGTGGTGGACTCGCAAGACGACGACGCGTGACGAGGCAGGCGCCTCAGCCGCACAACCACTCCCAGGCATCGGAGCCGCCTTCGCACGGCACCTCGCCGCTGCCGGACACGACGTGGTGCTCGTGGCCCGCCGGGAGCATCGGCTCAAGGAGCTGGCTGCCGACATCCAGGCCGCACACCCAGTTCGCTGCGAGGTGTTCGCCGCAGACCTGGCCGATCCGGAGGCGCCCGTGGCGATCCTGGGCCACGTCGAGGCCGGCGGCGGCGTGATCGACATCCTGGTCAACAACGCCGGCCTCTCCGGCAACACCGCGTTCGCGGACACTGGCGTGGTTGGGGCTGGCCGACGAGCTGCAGCTCATGGTGACGGCGCCGACCCACCTGAGTCGTCTCGTGGCGCCGGGCATGCGTGACCGCGGGTGGGGACGCATCGTGAACGTAGCCTCGGTCGTGCGCTGCTTCCGCCGCCGGCCGGTCCGACGAGTAAAGGCGCGTGTCCTGCCTGCGTGGCAGTCGTCAGCCTGGGCGAACGCCAGGTTCATCCTGCTGCGCTACCCGCCCCGACGCGCCGGTAGTCGCGCCCGGCGCCCGTGGTCGAGTTCGCCGGCGTCGCGACGTCACGGCGTACCGATCGCGCTGGCCCTCACTCGCGAGCCGGTAATCGTGGCGCCCGTACCCGAAGCTGTCGCAGCGAAGCACCGCGGCCTAGCCTCGAAGCATGGTCGAGTCGCTGGAGGAGGTCCTCGCCCGGGCTGAGGTAGCACGGACGGAGATAGCGGAACTCTTGGCCCAGTTGGCGGCCGAGCGAGAGGCGCTGAAGGCCGTCACGTCGGAGGCTCATGAGGCGACTCGAGATCTACGTACCGCGGCTCGAGAGGCGAAGGAGGAGATGCGTCAGTCGGGGAAAGCAGAAGCCCGCAAGCATCTCGCCAAGCAGATGAGAGCAGCTGCCGAGATCCTGGCGAAGGACTCGTAGCGCCCGTCCCGCCGGGTACCACGATCTGCCGCCCTGTACTCACGCGCTCGACGTCCCGTTCTCCGGCGCTCTTGCGGCCGCCTCGCGATGGCGATGGGACGCAGGGGCCGCTCGCGATCACCGGCGCCGTGCTTGAGAGGTGCACTACTGGCACCGAGTCTTCGAGCACGGTCCCACCGGTTGGGTGCCACCCCCTGGCACACAACCGGTACACGGATCGGCCGGGCCGGAGGCGTAGCGCGGCGGCGGCCGTAGCCTTGGCGGGTGAGCCTGACGTCCCTCCCGCCGCTGCTGCGCGCCGACCCGGCGCTGACCGCCGTGGCCGGGCGGGGGACGGCGGTGCTGGCCGTGCCGCAGCCGGCCCGGGCATTCGTGGTGGCGGGGCTGGCCCAGCTGTCCGAGCGCCACCCGCTGGTGGTGGCGCTGCCCACGGCGACGGACGCCGAGCGCCTGGCCGCCGACGTGCGGGCCTTCCTGGGCGAGGACGCGGTGGACACCTTCCCGGCGTGGGAGACGCTGCCGTTCGAGCGGGTCAGCCCGAGCGTGGAGACCATGGGGCGCCGGCTGCGGGCCATGTGGCGGCTGCGCAACCCCGGGCGCATGCCCCGCGTCCTGGTCGCCCCGGTGAAGGCCCTCGTCCAGCGCCTCGGCCCCCACGTGGAGGAGGCCGAGCCCGTCGTCCTGGCCCCGGGCGACCAGGTCGACCCCGAGGAGCTGGTCGCGCGCCTGGTGGGCGCCGGCTACCGCCGGGAGTACCAGGTCGAGCACCGGGGCGAGGTGGCGGTGCGGGGGTCGATCGTGGACGTGTTCCCCTCCACCGCCGACGTCCCCGTCCGCATCGACCTGTGGGGCGACGAGGTGGACCGCCTCACCGAGTTCGCGGTGGCCGACCAGCGCTCCACCGCAGACGTGGCGGGCGTGGAGATCTTCGCCTGCCGCGAGCTGCTGCCCACTCCCGAGGTGCGGGAGCGGGCGGCCCGGCTGGTGGGCGCCGAGCCGTGGGGACGCGAGCAGTGGGAGCGGCTGGCCGAGGGCCTGGTGTTCGACGGCATGGAGTCGTGGCTGCCGTGGCTCACCGAGGGCGAGCACCTCCTGCCCGACCTGATCGATGAGAACGCCCAGGTGCTGCTCGTGGAGCCCCGCCGCATGCGGGACCGCGCCGCCGAGCTGCTGGACGAGGAGGCCGCCCTGGCCGGCACCCTGGCCGGTACCTGGGGCGCCGCCGACCGCACCTTCCCCCAGCTGCACCTCCCGTTCGACCGGCTGCTGGCCCACACCCGGGCGCCGGTGTGGTCGGTGACCAGCGCGGCGGAGGGCCCCGACACGCCCACCATCACGGCCACCGGCTGGGACCCCGTGGTGGGCGACGGGTCGCGGCTGGCCAAGCAGCTCACCGACCTGGTGGGCGACGGGTTCCGGGTCGTCATCGCGGCCGACGGCGAGGGCACGGCCGCCCGCATCACCGAGCGCCTGCGGGACGAGGCCGTCGGCGGCGTCGAGGTGGTGGTGGCGCCCCTGGAGCGGGGGTTCGTCCTCCCGTCCATCAGGCTGGCCGTGCTCGGCGAGAGCGACGTCACCGGCCGCCGCCGCCCCCACCGTCGCCCTCGGCCCCGGCCCCGGGCCACCGAGGGCTTCTTCGACGACCTGTCGCCCGGCGACTACGTCGTCCACCACGCCCACGGCGTGGCCCGCTACGGCGGCATGGTGAAGCGCTCGATGGGCGGGGCCGAGCGGGACTACCTGCTGCTGGAGTACCGGGGCGGCGACAAGCTGTACGTCCCGTCGGACCAGATCGACCTGGTGCGGCCGTACACCGGCGGCGAGGCGCCGTCGCTGCACAAGCTGGGCGGGGCCGACTGGCAGCGCAGCAAGGCGAAGGTCCGCTCGGCCGTGCGGGAGATCGCCCAGGAGCTGATCGTCCTGTACCGGCGCCGGGTCACCAGCACGGGCCACGCCTTCGACCCCGACACGCCCTGGCAGCACGAGCTGGAGAGCGCCTTCCCCTACACCGAGACGCCCGACCAGCTCAAGGCCATCACCGAGGTGAAGGCCGACATGGAGGAGCCCGTCCCGATGGACCGCCTGGTGTGCGGCGACGTGGGCTTCGGCAAGACCGAGGTCGCCCTGCGGGCGGTGTTCAAGGCGGTGCAGGACGGCAAGCAGGCCGCCGTCCTCGTCCCCACCACCCTCCTGGCCCAGCAGCACTTCGCCACCTTCTCCGACCGCTTCGCCGGGTACCCGGTGCGGGTGGAGGTCCTCTCCCGGTTCCTCACCGGCCCCCAGGCCAAGAAGGTGGCCGACGGGCTGCGGGACGGGTCGGTGGACGTGGTCATCGGGACCCACCGCCTGCTCAGCGGCGACGTGGCGTTCAAGGACCTGGGCCTGCTGGTGGTGGACGAGGAGCAGCGCTTCGGGGTCACCCACAAGGAGGCCATCAAGAAGCTGCGGGCCATCACCGAGGTCAAGGCCGACATGGAGGAGCCCACCCCCATGGACCGGCTGGTGTGCGGCGACGTGGGCTTCGGCAAGACGGAGGTGGCCATCCGGGCCGCCTTCAAGGCGGTGCAGGACGGCAGGCAGGTGGCCGTGCTGGTGCCCACGACCCTCTTGGCCCAGCAGCACTTCCAGACGTTCTCGGAGCGGTTCGCCGGCTACCCCGTGCGGGTGGAGGTGATCTCCCGGTTCCTCACCCCCGGCCAGGCCAGGAAGGTGGTGGAGGGCCTGGCCGACGGCTCGGTGGACGTCGTCATCGGCACCCACCGTCTGCTGTCGGGCGACGTGAAGTTCAAGAGCCTGGGCCTGCTGGTGGTGGACGAGGAGCAGCGCTTCGGCGTCACCCACAAGGAGGCGATCAAGCAGCTGCGCACCGATGTGGACGTGCTGACCCTCACGGCCACGCCCATCCCCCGCACGCTGGAGATGAGCCTGACCGGCATCCGCGACCTGACCCTTCTCAACACCCCACCGGCCGAGCGCCAGCCCATCCTCACCTACGTGGGCGAGTACGACGAGCGGGCGGTGAGCGAGGCCATCCGCCGGGAGCTGCTGCGGGAGGGGCAGGTGTTCTTCGTCCACAACCGGGTGTACGACATCGAGGGAACGGCGTCCCGCATCAAGGAGCTCGTGCCCGAGGCCCGGGTGGCGGTGGCCCACGGCCAGATGGACGAGGCCCAGCTGGAGAAGGTCGTCCTCGACTTCTGGGAGGGAGAGTACGACGTGCTGGTGTGCACCACGATCATCGAGTCGGGGATCGACATGCCCACCGTCAACACGCTCGTCGTCGACCGGGCCGACCTCATGGGCCTGGGCCAGCTCCACCAGCTGCGGGGCCGGGTGGGCCGGGCCGGCCAGCGGGCCTACGCCTACCTCTTCTTCCCGCCCGAGCGGCAGCTCACCGAGCAGGCCTACGAGCGGTTGAAGACGATCGGCGAGCAGACCGAACTGGGCTCGGGGTTCAAGATCGCCATGCGCGACCTCGAGATCCGGGGGGCGGGCAACCTGCTAGGGGCCAACCAGTCGGGGCACATCGCGGCCGTGGGCTACGACCTGTACGTCCAGATGGTGGCGGAGACGGTGGCCGAGCTGAAGGGCGAGCCGGTCAAGGAGCCGGCCGAGGTGCGCATCGACATCCCCGTCGACGCCTCCTTGCCGCCCGACTACGTCGCCCTCGAGGAGCTGCGGCTGGAGGCCTACCGGCGGCTCGCCGCGGTCACGTCCCAGCAGGAGGTGGACGACATCGAGTCGGAGTGGACGGACCGCTACGGCCCGCCGCCCGAGCCCGCCCAGGCCCTGCTCCGGGTGGCGCGCCTGCGGGCCGAGGCGGTCCGCACCGGGCTGCGGGAGGTCACCGTGGCCCGGGGCGTGGCCCGGTTGTCGCCGCTCGCCCTCAAGACCAGCCAGCGCATCCGCCTCCAGCGGCTGCTGCGGGACGCCGTCTACAAGGAGGACCTCGGCCAGCTGGTCGTTCCGCTCCGGGGGAAGACCGACCCGGCCGAGGCCCTGGCCACGCTCCTGGGCACCCTGGTCCCCCCCGAGCCGACGATTGGCGATCAGCCCGAGCCGGTACCATCGGTGGCCCGATGAGGACACGCTTCCCCTCTGCTGTCGCGCTCGCCCTGGCCTTGGGCTTTCTCGCCGCCTGCGGCAACGCCGGCCCCTACGCGGCCCGGGTCGACGGCGACTCCATCAGCCAGGACCAGCTCGAAGACGAGATGCGGGCCATCGCCGCCAACGAGGCCTACATCCGGTCGGTCGAGTCCCGCATCCAGGTGCGGGGCAGTGGGGCCGGCACCTTCGACGCCGCCTTCACCGGCCAGATCCTCGGGCGCCAGATCCAGTACGTGCTCGTCGACCGGGAGCTGGACAAGCGAGACCTCGAGGTCAAGAAGGCCGACCTCGACGCCGCCCGCACCGTCGTCACCCAGCAGGCGGGCGGGGAGGAGATCCTCAACGGGTTTCCCCAGAAGTACCGGGACACGCTGATCGAGCGGGCGGCCAAGGTGGACGTGCTGACCGTCTCGTTGTCCGGCCAGGCGGCCACCGACGAGGCCGCCCGCGCCTACTACGAGGGCAACAAGGACGAGTTCACCCAGGCCTGCGTCAGCCACATCCTGGTCGCCACCCGGGAGCGGGCCGACCAGCTCAAGGGCCGGATCACGGGCGGCGAGGACTTCGCGGCGGTGGCCCGCACCGACTCGCTGGACACCCAGAGCGCGTCGCAGGGTGGCGACCTCGGTTGCGACATCAACACCGACACCTTCGACGCCCCGCCGTTCACCACGGCGATGATGACCCAGCCCGTGGGGGAGGTCGGCGACCCGGTGCAGACCCAGGCCGGCTTCCACCTCCTCCTCGTGCGGTCGCGCACCGTGCCGCCGCTGGAGGAGGTCGGGGCCCGGGCCCGGGAGAAGGTCGTCACCGCCAGCAAGGCCAAGCTCCAGGAGTGGATCAACACCGCGGTGAGCGAGGCCAAGATCGAGGTCAACCCCAAGTACGGCACGTTCGACAAGACCACGCTGGCGGTGGTGCCGCCGGTGGCCCCCACCACCACCGTCGCACCGGAGCAGCCCCCGCAGAGCGGGATCCAGCCCCTGCGGCCATAGGGTTTGCGGGCTCGTGACGCCGACGGTCGTGGTCGTCGGGCTCGGGCCGGCCGGGCCCGGCCTCCTCACAGTGGCGGCCCGGGGGGCGATCGAGCGGGTACCGGTGCGGTTCCTGCGCACCGAGCGCCACCCGGCGGCGGCGGCGGTGGGTGCGCTCGGCGCCACCTCGTTCGACGGCCTGTACGAGTCGGCGGCCACCCTCGACGAGGTCTACGCCGGGATCGTCGACGCCCTGGCCGAGGCGGCGGGGGCCGAGGGCCGCGTGCTGTATGCGGTGCCGGGGTCGCCGCTGGTGGCGGAGCGCACGGTCGAGCTGCTGCTGGCCGACGACCGGGTGGAGGTCGAGGTCGTCCCCGGGATGTCGTTCCTCGACCTGGCGTGGGCCCGGCTGGGCGTCGACCCCGTGTCGGTGGGGGTGCGGGTGGTGGACGGTCACCGCTTCGCCGTCGAGGCGGCGGGGGAGCGAGGGCCGCTGCTGGTGGCCCAGTGCGACTCGCGGGCGGTGCTGTCGGAGGTCAAGCTGGCGGTGGAGGGGCCGGTCCCCAAGGAGGTGGTCGTCCTCCAGCGGCTGGGCCTGGCCGAGGAGGCGGTGAGGTCGGTGGCGTGGGACGACCTCGACCGGGACGTGGATCCCGACCACCTGACGTGCCTGTGGGTGCCGGAGCTGGCCGCCCCCGTGGCCGGCGAGGTGCAGCGGTTCGCCGAGCTGGTGCGCACGCTGCGGGAGCGCTGCCCGTGGGACCGGGAGCAGACCCACGTCACCCTCACCCGCCACCTGCTGGAGGAGACCTACGAGGTGCTCGACGCCATCGAGGCCCTGGGCGGTGACGGCACGGGGTTCGACCACCTCGAGGAGGAGCTGGGCGACCTGCTGTTCCAGGTGGTGTTCCACGCCACCCTGGCCGCCGAGGAGGGCCAGTTCACCCTGGCCGACGTGGCCCGCAGGGTGCACGACAAGCTGGTGGGCCGCCACCCGCACGTGTTCGGCGACGTCCACGCCGACACCGCCGGGCAGGTCATGCGCAACTGGGAGCACATCAAGCAGGCCGAGAAGGGCACGTCGAGCCTGATGGACGGCATCCCCGGGCACCTGCCCTCCCTGCTGTACGCCCACAAGGTGCAGCGCAAGGCGTCGGCGGTGGGGATCGAGCCGGCGGGGGACGGGACGGCGCGGTCGGAGGACGTCGGGCAGGCGCTGTTCCACCTGGTCGACGGGGCCCGCCGGGTCGGCGTCGACCCCGAGGCGGCGTTGCGGGCCACCACCGTGGCCTGGCGCGACCGGTTCGTGCGCATGGAGGGCCTCGCGGCCGAGCGGGACGTCGACCTGCGGTCAGCCGATCCGGCGGCGGTTCGGGCGCTGTGGGCGGAGGCTCAGACCTCGCCGGACTGAGCCTCCTCCCACGCCTTGGCCCCGTCGCAGGCGTCTCGGATGCGGCAGTAGCGGCAACGGGGGCAGGGGGTGACCACCGGAGGGCGGGCGCCGGTGCGCAGCTCGACCATCTTGCGCACGCCGTCGACCGTGCGGCGCAGGGCGATCTCGAGGGTCTCGAGGCTGACGTCTTCGGACGCGTAGCTGGCCGAATCGAGGTAGTAGCTGGCCACCCGGAAGGGCGGCACACCGATGCGCAGCGCCTGGACGAGGGCGTAGAAGCGCAGGTCGTCGAGGTGGGCGGGGTAGCGGCCACCCGTCTTCAGGTCGACGAACAGGCAGCGCGCCTCGTCGCCCCTGGCCCGGCCCAGGGCCAGGTCGATCTTGCCGGAGAGGACTATGCGGCCCGCGCACAGCTCGACCCGCACGGGCAGCTCCGTCCGGGGCCACCAGGCGGAGGGGAGCGGGGGCCAGCATTCGAGGAACGTGGAGACGGCATTGCCGGCCTTGGCCCGCAGCTCGGCCCGGGCGGGGGGCGGCAGCGTGGCGAGGAACCAGCCCAGCGAGCCGGTCTGGTTGGCCTCCAGCTCCTCGACGGCGTGGTCGACCAGGTCGAGGGGTGGCACCTCGCCCCGCTCGGCGATCGACAGCTGGATGGCCCGGTGGCTCACCTCCCCCTGGGCGGCGGCCACGCTCCAGCCGCCCCACTCCTGTTCGGCCACGAAGTTGGCCTCGCACGTGTGGATGGCCGCCAGGGCGTGCTTGCTGACCCACACCGGAGGGTCGGCGACCGCGTCGGCCAGCGGGCCCAGGGCCGCCTCCAGCTCGGTGCGGAGGCCGTGGCTGACCGACGGGTCGAACGTGGGACGGGGCTGGTCGCGCGCCAGCAGGTCGCTGACCACCCGCTGCTGTGCCGGCGTGAGGCCGCCGTGCCCGTCCATGGACGGAACGCTACCGGGGGGGTGTGACGGCCCGGCGGTTCACCCCGGCCAGCCTGGACGGCGGGGATCACGGCCCGGGGCTGCTCCTGCCGGCCGACGAAGGCGGGTGGTTCGACCCGCCATGCCTCAGCGTGTGCGGCGTCGGGCGTTGATGGCGGCCAGCGACCCGAAGAGGGCCACGGCCGCCGTTCCCAGGGTGCCCAAGAGGAACGAGGCGAAACCGATGCGCACGTACGACGGCGGGCTGGCGCCCCGGGCGGTGTACTCGTGGAGGCTGTTGCGGACCGCCAGCAGGCTGCCCAGGGCGATGAGGACGGCCAGCACCACGGCCACCAGCAGCATGACGCTGATCATCCGTTCCTGAAGGCCGCTGGTGGCCAGGCCCAGGAGCCGGGGAAGGCTCATCAGCACCAGGCCCGCGACGAGGAGGAGGGCGGTGACGGGCCCCAGGTTGCCGAAGGGGAACCCGAGCCGGTGGAGCAGGTCGGTGCGCACCGAGTTGGCGTCGAGCTGTTCGGGCAGGGCCAGGCCCTGGAGGATGGAGGCGACGACCTGGGCGGCCACGACGGCGACGAGCGCCACGCCCAGCGTCGACAGGAGGCCGGCCCACCGGGACAGTCCCTCCTCGTAGTCGTCGACACTCGTGTCGGCGGGGGGGCGGGGCGCGGGCCGGGGCGGGCCGGCGGGTTCGACGGGAGGTCGGGCGGCCGGAAGCTGGGAGGCCTGGGCGGCGGCGGCGGCCCGGGGGCCCGGCTGGGGCTGCGGGCCGCCGACGGGGGCCACGGGTGGGCGGCCGGCCGCAGGGGCTCCCGCGGGAGGCACCGGCGGGCGGCCTTCGGCCGGCCCCGGCCGGGCCGGCGACGGCGTTGCGGGCGGCCGGGGCGGGACGGCGGTGGACGGGCCCGTGGGCGTGCCCGGCCGGGCGGAGGGCGGCTGGGGGCCCGCCGGCCGTGGCGGCGCCGCGTGTCCGGGGCCGGGCGACGGACGGGGCGGCGACGGGGGTGAAGCCTGGGGAGCGCCGGGTGGACGGGGCGGCTGCGGGGACCCGGGCGTCCCGCCCGGCTGGGGGGAGGGGCGGGTTTGTGAGGGGCCGCCCGGTGGCGCGGGCGACGCCGGCCGGGCCGGAGGCGGCGAGCCGGGCGGCGGTGACGGCGGCCCGGGCTGCTGCGACGGCGCCGACCCGGGCTGCGGGTACGGCGAGCCGGGCCGCTGCGGCGGAGGCGAGCCCGGCTGCTGCGGCGGCGACCCGGGCTGCGACGGCGACCCGGGCTGCGGCTGCGAAGACGGCGGCCCGGGCTGCGGCTGCGGAGGCGGCGACGCGGGCTGCGGTTGCGGCGAGGGCGACCCGGGCTGCGGTTGCGGGGACGGCGAGCCGGGCTGAGGGGAAGCCGCGGGCCGGGCGGGCGTGGCGGCGGGCGACTCCTCGCGGCGGTCCGGCGGGGCGGGAGGCGGCGCCGGTTCGTCGGAACCGGGCGTGCCGGGGGGCTGGGGACCGGAGGGATCGCTCATAGGCCCCCTAGCCTGACCGCTGGCGGGCGTCCTGTCACACACCCCTGCCATGCTGGAACCGTGCCCGATCCCGCTCCGCCCCCTGCCAGCGCCGTGGCCTTCGCCGAGGCGGCCCGGCGGCTGGGCGAGGTGTGCCGCCGTCACGGCCTCGTCGCGCCCGGCTTCCGCAGCCCGCCCGCCGACCCCGCCGCCCGGCGCACCATCCGCCACCGGCCCGACGGCGGGGTGATCGTGGCCGTGCGGGTGCGGGGGCGACCTCTGGCCGACGTGCTCGTCGACCTGGTGGAGGGGGTCCTGGCGGCCAACGCCCTGCCCGAGGAAGAGGCGGCCCGGCTCCGCCGCGAGCTGCTGGCCGGCCTGTCCGACCTGGAAGGGTCACCGCCCGCCCGGGCGGCGTGACGCCGCCCGTCATCAGGCCCGTCGCCGCCGCCGAGCACGAGGCGGTGGCCCGTATGACCGTCGACGTCTACGAGCAGGCCCTGGGCGAGGTCCTCACCGACGAGTACCGGGTGATCCTGGCCTCGGTCGACGACCGGGCCGCGTCGGCGGTGGTGCTGGTGGCCGTCGACCCGTCCGACCAGGCCCTCCTGGGCTCGATCACCTACGTGCCCGGGCCCGGCCCGTACGCCGAGTTCGACGCTCCCGACGAGGCCGGTCTCCGCATGCTGGTGGTGGCGCCCGAAGCCCAGCGCAGGGGCGTCGGCACCGCCCTGGTGCGGGCCTGCGTCGACGAGGCCCGGCGCGCCGGCAAGGCCCGGGTCAGCCTCCACACCACCCCGGCCATGACCGGCGCCCAGCGCCTGTACGAGGGCCTCGGGTTCCGACGGGCCCCCGAGCGGGACTGGGTGCCGGAGCCGGGCGTGCAGCTCCTGGGCTACGTGCTCGACCTCGACGAGGGGTGAAAGTGCTTGCTGAGCGTCACCCGCTGCGACTGGTAGTGCGACCCGATCTCCTCCCCGTAGAGGCTGTGGGGCGGCTCCAGCATGCGGTCGAACGACAGCTTGCACACCGGTTGGCGGTGCTCGACCATGAAAGGCACGTCGTGGGCCCGCACCTCCAGCGTGGCCCGGCTGCCCCGTAGCTGCCGGGCCCGGTCGTAGCCGAACCCGGGGTCGAAGAACCCCGCGTAGTGGGTGCGCAGCTCGCCGCTGGTGGGGTCGTAGGCGGTCATCTCCGCCGCGAACCCGGGCGGCACGCTCACCGACTCCGACGAGAGCAGCAGGTAGAACTCCTCGGGCTCGAGGATGAGCCGGTCCTCCCGCTCGGGGACCACCGGCTCCCAGAACAGCTCGGGGTCGTAGCGGTCGACCGCAGCCAGGTCGAGCAGCCGGCTGTTCTTCTTGGCCCGGAACCCGACCGCCTCGCCGGTGGCCCGTTTGCGCAGGTCGAGGGACATGAAGAGCCCGTCGGCCACGGCGATGTCGCCGGCCGGCACGGCCACCCCGTCGAGGAAGAGAAGCGGCTCGCGGCCGTGGATGTCCCGGATCTCGTCGTCCGACACGCGGCTGTCGCCGACCACCAGCCGCAGCTGGTTGAGCGAGAGGCCTTCCTGCACCCGCACGGTGAACGACCGGGACACCACCTCCAGCCACAGCCCGCCCTCGTAGCCGGCCGTGATCTCGTCGAAGCGGAAGCTGCGATCGGTGATGACCCGGGTGAAGATGTCGAGGCGGCCGGTGGAGCTCTTGGGGTTGGCCTTGGCCCGCACCCCCAGGGGCAGGGCCAACCGCTCCCGCAGCGGGATGAGGTACGGGCGGTTGCGCTCGAGGATGGCCCCGTCCCGCAGGTCGAACTCGCCCATGGAGTGCTCGGCCAGCTTGTCGCCCACCGTCTTGGCGTCGGGCAGGAAGCTGCAGCGCAGCCGGTGGGCCCGCGGCCCCAGGGTCAGGTCGAGGCTGGCCGGCTGCACGCTCCCGTTGCCGATCTTGTAGGGGTCGGCCGCGATGTGGCCGGCCTCGATGGCCTTGTGGAGGTGGAGGTCGGGGAGGACCCCGGGCGCGCTCAGAGGATCCGACACAGTGGGGACGGAGGGACTCGAACCCTCACTTTGAGCATTTTAAGTGCCCTGCCTCTGCCGGTTGGGCTACGTCCCCGGAGGAGGAGCAACGGTGATGGTGATCTGGGCCGTCCGCTCGCTGTCGTAGGGGTCCAGGTCGCCGCAGCGGTCGGTCGCCCACGACCGGAACGTGAACCGGGCCGTGAACTGCCCGGGCTGGGTGTAGATGTGGGTGTAGGTCTTGGTGAAGTTGCCCGGCTGCCGGTGAGGGGGCGTCCACGGCCCGTACACGGCCGGGCACGACGGCTGGGGAATGCACCCGGCGTTCAGGGTCTGCCCGTCCCCGAAGGAGATCTCGGCACAGTTGTCGTTGAGCAGGTGGTCGGGATCGGAGGCCGTCACGGTGAAGCTGACGATGTCGCCGGGGCGGGGGTTGCTGGGGGTGGGCGCCACCGCGATCGTGAGCGGCTCGTTGGCGCCCGCCGGCGGGTCCCAGTGGAAGTCGCCGCAACGGGGCTCGTAGCTGTTACGGCACGGCACCGGGTTGGTAGTGGTGGTGGAAGCGGCGGTCGTGCTGGGCGCCGTGGTCGAGGTGTCGCCGCCGCCGCCGCCGCCGCCACCACCTCCACCACCGCCGCCGCCGCCCCCGCCTCCCGAGGGGGCGGTGGTGCCCGACCCCCCGCCCCCCGCGGGCGCGCCAGTGGTGGAGGGCGCGGCCGTCGTCACCGTCGTGGGGACGGTCGGCGGGGAGGTGGTGGTCAGGTTGGCACGGCTGGTGGTGGTGCTGGCCGGGACGGTGGCGCCCGCCCCCACTTGCACCTCACGGGGCGGGTCGCCGCCGGTGAACAGGGTCGTGACCAGGAACAACAGGGCGCAGCCGCCCAGGAAGTAGAGCAGTGCGTTGACGCGGTAGGAGAGCGGCAGCTCGAGCCACCAGTCCTGCAGGCGGCGGACCTGGGAGACCTCGTCGTCCGGGTTGGTGGGCATCCTGCGCTCCTGTGCGAGCCCGGGCTCGGGTGAGGGAAGCTAGCCGGATGGATGCTTCTCCTGCGGCATGGCCCGGATCGCCCTACCCCCTGGGGGCCACGTGGGATGGAGAGGGTACCAATTTCGCCATCTACTCCGAGGTCGCACGGTCCGTCACCCTCTGCCTGTTCGACCCCGACGACCGTGAGACCAGGGTTGCCTTACCCGAGGTCAGCGCCTTCGTGTGGCACGGCTACGTCCCCGGGGTGGGGCCGGGGCAGCGGTACGGGTTCCGGGTCGACGGGCCCTACGAGCCGGCCCACGGCCTGCGCTGCAACCCGGCGAAGCTGCTGGTGGACCCCTATGCCCGGGCCATCGACGGCGAGCTCGACTGGGACGACTCGGTCTTCGGCTACACCGTCGGCAAGGACGACACCCACCGCGACCACCGGGACTCGGCCCCCCACGTGCCCAAGTCGGTGGTGGCGGACACGCTGTTCCCCTGGGGCGACGACCAGCGCCCCAACACGCCCTGGCACGAGACGGTGATCTACGAGACCCACGTGAAGGGGTTCACCGCCCGCCACCCCGGGGTGCCGGAGGCCCTTCGGGGCACCTACGCGGGCCTGGCCAGCCCGGCCGCCATCGAGCACCTGAGCGACCTGGGGGTGACCGCCGTCGAGCTTCTCCCGGTGCACCACTTCGTGGCCGAGCACGACCTGGTCAAGCGGGGGCTCAGCAACTACTGGGGCTACAACACCCTGGGCTACTTCGCGCCCCACGCCGCCTACTCGTCGGGCGGCACCCGGGGCGAGCAGGTGCGGGAGTTCAAGGCCATGGTTCGGGCGCTGCACGGGGCGGGCATCGAGGTCATCCTCGACGTCGTCTACAACCACACCGCCGAGGGCAACCACATGGGGCCGACCCTCAGCTTCCGGGGCATCGACAACGGGGCCTACTACCGCCTGGTCGAGGGCAACCGGCGGATGTACATGGACTACACGGGCACGGGCAACACCCTCAACGCCCGCAACCCCGAGGTCCTCCACCTCATCATGGACAGCCTGCGCTACTGGGTGACCGAGATGCACGTGGACGGGTTCCGGTTCGACCTGGCGTCGGCCCTCGCCCGGGGCTTCCACGAGGTCGACCGCCTGTCCGCCTTCTTCGACCTCATCCACCAGGACCCGGTCGTGTCGCAGGTCAAGCTCATCGCCGAGCCGTGGGACGTGGGCGAGGGGGGCTACCAGGTCGGGAACTTCCCCGCCCTGTGGACGGAGTGGAACGGGAAGTACCGGGATGCGGTGCGGGACTTCTGGCGGGGCCAGGAGGCGTCGCTGGCGGAGATGGGCTACCGCCTGAGCGGCTCCTCTGACCTGTACCAGGGCGACGGCCGGCGTCCCAACGCCTCGATCAACTTCGTCACCGCCCACGACGGGTTCACCCTGCGGGACCTCGTGTCCTACAACGACAAGCACAACGAGGCCAACGGCGAGGGCAACCGCGACGGCACCGACGACAACCGTTCGTGGAACTCCGGGGTGGAGGGCGAGACCGACGACCCGACCGTCGTGGACCTGCGCCGGCGCCAGCAGCGCAACTTCCTGGCCACCCTGTTCCTGTCCCAGGGCGTGCCCATGCTGCTGGGGGGCGACGAGATGAACCGCACCCAGCACGGCAACAACAACGCCTACTGCCAGGACAACGAGCTGACCTGGTTCGACTGGGACCTCGACGCCGACGCCAAGGAGCTGCTGGAGTTCACCCGCCGGCTGATCACCCTGCGCCGGGAGCACCCCGTGCTGCGTCGGCGCAGCTTTTTCCAGGGCCGGCCCATCCACGGCTCGGGCCTGGCCGACATCGGGTGGTTCGGCCCGGACGGCAAGGAGATGACCGAGCAGCAGTGGCTGGGCGGCCGGGTCAGCGCCCTGGGCATGTTCCTGAACGGCCACGAGATCGCCGAGCCCGGCCTCCGGGGAGAGCGGCTGGTCGACGACAGCTTCCTCGTCCTCCTCAACGGCGGTCACGAGAACGTGCCGTTCAACATCCCCGACGAGAAGTGGGCCCAGACCTACGAGCTGATCATCGACACCGCCATCGGCTACACCGCCACGCACCCCCAAGGCCTGCTGGAGGGCGTCATCCTGGCCGGGGGCGACGACTTCGACCTGGAGGCCCGGTCGGTGGTCGTGCTGCGCAAGACGGGATGACCTCCCGCCTGGGCGCGGAGGTCTTCGAGCTGCCCGTACCCGAGATCCGCATCGGGTACCGGTCGGCCGTCTACTTCAACCGCACCAAGGTCATCCTCGAGCGGGAGCGGCCGGCCACGGTGGCCACCATGCAGGTCTTCCAGAAGGGCCGGTCGGTCCTGTGCGGGATCGACGAGGCCCTGGCCATCCTGCGGGTGGGGGCCGGCTCGTGGGCCGACCGGGACCGGGCCGCCGAGGTGTTCGAGTCGTGGCTGGCCGCCCGGTCGGACGCCCGGGCCCTACGGCTGAGAGACCCCTCGGAGGCGGGCCGGGCCCGCCTGCGCCAGTACGAGTGGGAGTCGGTGCTCGACCACCTGTGGCGGCCGGGGTGGGACGAGGTGGAGGTGCGGGCCCTCCACGACGGCGACCGCGTCGAGCCGTGGGAGACGGTGATGACCGTCACCGGGCCGCTCCACCTGTTCGCCCACCTGGAGTCGGTCTACCTCGGCGTCCTGGCCCGCCGCACCAAGGTGGCCACCAACGTGGCCGATGTGGTGGCGGCGGCCGGTGGCAAGCCGCTGCTGTTCTTCGCCGACCGCTTCGACCACTTCGCCACCCAGGGGGGCGACGGGTGGGCCGCCCACGTCGGAGGCGCCCGGGGTGTCTGCACCGACGCCATGGCCGCGTGGTGGGGCGACCACGGGCTGGGCACCATGCCCCACGCCCTCATCGCCGCCTACGGAGGCGACACCGCCGCCACCCTGGCCGCCTTCTCCCGCCACGTGCCCGGCGTCGATCTGGTCGCCCTGGTCGACTTCAACAACGACTGCGTGGCCGACTCGCTGGCCTGCGCCCGGGCCTGCCCCGAGCTGTGGGGGGTGCGCCTGGACACGTCCGAGACCATGGTGGACCGCTCGATCACGGCCGAGGTGATGGGCGACTTCCCGCCCACGGGGGTGAACGTGCCGCTGGTGCGGCTCGTGCGGGAGGCCCTCGACGCCGAGGGGTTCGGGCACGTGCGGATCCTCGTCTCGGGCGGGTTCGACCCGGCCCGCATCGCCGCCTTCGAGGCGGCCGGGGCCCCCGTCGACGCCTACGCGGTCGGGTCCTCGCTGCTGCGGGGCAGCCGCGACTTCACCGCCGACGTGGTGGAGGTCGACGGCCGCCCGCTGGCCAAGGCCGGCCGCCGCCGCCGTCCCAACCCCCGGCTGGAGCCGGTGGGCTAACCGCCGGCGGCCAGGCGGAGGGCGGTGGCGGCCGCGTCGGCCGGGGTGGCGACGCGCACGATGGCGTCGGACACGTCCCACGTGGCGAGGCCGACGACCGGCTTGCCCAGCTTGAGCGCGAGGGCGATCTCGCTCAGCGTGCCGTACTCGCCACCCACCGCCGCGACCACGTCGGCGGCCCGCACCACCAGCACGTTGCGGCCCTCGCCCATGCCGGTCGGCACGGCCAGGTCGACCCACCGGTTGGCCTCGGCCCGGTCGTCACCGGGCAGGATCCCCACGGTCGTGCCGCCGGCCGCCTTGGCGCCGCGGCAGGCGGCCTCCATCACCCCGCCCCGCCCGCCGGTGACCACCACCGCCCCGCCCTCGGCCAGCGCCCGCCCCAGCTCCTCGGCCGCGGCGCAGGCGTCGGTGCCGGCCGCCGAGCCGCCCACCACCGATACGTAGAGCGGCGCCACGGGCCGACGCTAGACTGCGGCCGACTGTGACGAGACGGGCGTACGCCGTCGGGCTCGTGGCGTTCGCACTGGCGGCTGCGGGGTGCGGCACCACTGCTGGGGAAGACCTGGGCGACGAGGTCTCCGCCGGCCCGCGCCCGTCGGTCGTCGACCGGCTGCCCGACCTGCCGGGGGCGGTACGCCTCGACGACGGCCTCGCCGGCACCGGGCTGGCCCGGGCGGCCCCCACCCCCGCTCCCGTCTACTCGGCCCTCGTCGACGAGAACGGCCTGCGCCGGGCCGGCCCGGCCATACCGCCGGCCGGGCCCCAGGTGCCGCAGCCCGCCGGCCCCGCCGTGCCCGGGGACGCGCCGTCGGCGCCTGCCAACGTCTACGCCAACACCATGGGTGCGGTCAGCCCCGCCCTGGCCGACATCCCGGTGCGGGTCTACGTCCCCAACAGCGACGCCCACACCCTGAGCGTCATCGACCCGGCGACCATGCAGGTCATCGCCACCTATGCCACCGGCTTCGTGCCCCACCACGTGACCGCGTCGTGGGACATGACCAAGCTCTACGTGAACAACACGTCGGGCAACTCGCTGCAGGTCATCGACCCGCGAACGACCAAGGTGGTCGAGAAGCTCGACATCATCGACCCCTACAACCTGTACTTCACGCCCGACGGCTCCAAGGCCATCGTCGTGGCCGAGCGGTTGCAGCGGCTCGACTACCGCGACCCGCAGACGTGGAAGCTCATCAAGAGCGTGCCCATCCCGGGATCGGGCGTCGACCACATGGACTTCTCGGCCGACGGCCGCTACCTCATCGCGAGCTGCGAGTTCAGCGGCCACGTGGTCAAGGTCGACAACGAGACGATGGAGGTTGCGGGCGTGATGAACGTCGGCGGGCTGCCCATCGACGTGAAGGTCTCCCCCGACGGGTCGGTGTTCTACGTGGCCAACCAGGGCAGCCACGGCGTCCACATCATCGACCCCGAGACGATGACCGAGCTCGACTTCCTGCCCACCGGCTCGGGCGCCCACGGCCTGAACTACAGCCGCGACACCACCCGGCTGTTCGTGAGCAACCGCCTCGGCGGGTCGGTCTCCGTCATCGACGTCGCCTCACGCACGGTCACCGAGACGTGGCGTGTCGGCGGCAGCCCCGACATGCTCCAGGTCTCCACCGACGGCACCCAGCTCTGGTACTCCAACCGGTTCCACGGGAGCGTGTCGGTGGTCGACACCACGACGGGCCAGGTCCTCAAGGTCATCCCCACCGGCGCCGGCGCCCACGGCGTGGCCTTCTTCCCCCAGCCCGGCCGCTACAACGTCGGCCACAACGGGGTCTACCGCTAGCCGCATCGGCGTTTTGGGGCGTCCCAACCACGCGTGACGTGGTTTGAACGCCCGAAAACGCTCGGTGGCCTAGCCGGGGCGGCCGGCCCCCACCAGGTCGCCGGCCCGCCAGCCCCGGTAGCGGATGGGGACGCCGGTCTGGGAGGCCTCGACCATCTGGCCGTCGCCCACGTAGATGGCGTTGTGGTGGATGCTCTCCACCCCGTCCTTGCCGAAGAACAGCAGGTCGCCGGGCTGAACCTGGTCGACGGGCACCCGGGTGGTCTCGAAGTACTGGAGGTAGGCGGAGTGCGAGAGGGTGACGCCCGCCGCCTTCCAGGCGTAGGCGGTGAGGCCGGAGCAGTCGAAGGAGTCGGGGCCCGACCCGCCGTAGACGTAGGGCTTGCCGATCTGGGCGATGGCCGTCTCGACGGCGATGGCGGCCTTGGAGGACGGCGGCGGGGCGGTGGAGGCGGCGGGCCGGGGCGCGGTCGTCGCCGAAGGCGCGGGGGCGGCGGCCCGGGGGGCGGGTGAGTCGGCGAACGTGGGAGCGGGGCCGGTGGACGCGGCGACGGGGGCGGGCGCCCGGGCGGCCTCCTCCTGGCGACGGCGGGCGTCCTCGGCGGCGACCAGGGTGGCCAGCTCGCCCTGGACCCGGTTGAGGATGGCCCGCTGGGCGTCCTCGGCCGCCACCGCCTCGCGGCGCAGGCCGTCGGCCTCGGCGGTGGCCGCGGCGGCCGCCTCTTCCTCCGACTCGAGCCGGCCTCGCAGGGCGGTCAGGTCCTCCCGGGCGGCGCGCAGCTCGCCCAGGATGGCCCGCTGGTCGCGAGCCGTGACCGACAGGTACTGGCGGCGGATGAGGAAGTCGTCGCTGTTGCCGCTGCGGACGAGCCTGGTCAGGGTGGCGTTGGTGCCGCCGTGGACGTAGGCGATCACCGCCGCCTCGGCCAGCCGGTCCTTGACCTGGCGCATGCGGTCGTTGGACCTGGCGAAGTCGCTCTCCGCCGCGGCCAGCGACGCCCGCACCCGGCCCAGCTCCAGCTGGGCCCGGTTGAACCGTTCGGCGGCGACCGACACCCGCTCGCCCTGCACCTCGAGGTCGGCCTGGATGCGGGCCGCCTCGGCCCGCTTGTCGTCGGTGGACTGGCCCGACGCCGCCTGCGGGGCGGCGACGGGGACCAGGAGTGCGATCCCGACGAGAACGCCGAGCCGCCTGCGAAGGCTGGGGTCTTTCGCATTCGGCGCCTTGCGCCGAGGCGGCCAACCTGCCACTCACCAGCTCCTTTGCATTGCGACCGAGCTGCCAACGGGGCGGTTGGCGGCCTGGCGAGGGTTCAGACCCCACCCTCCGACCAGCCGTAAGGTCAAGCGGAAACCTCACTGCCTTCGGGGTCGTTCAGGCGGAACCGTAACCGTCGACAAGAGCCCCTGCAAGCTCTCCGCTAACTTCCGCCCCATGACCCGGGCACGCATCGAGCGGGACTCGCTGGGCGAGGTGGCCGTGCCCGCCGACGCCGCCTGGGGGGCGCAGACCCAGCGGGCGGTGGACAACTTCGCCATCTCCGGCGAACGCATGCCCGCCGAGGTGGTGCGAGCCCTGGCCCGCATCAAGGCGGCCGCCGCGGCCGAGAACGCCCGCCTGGGCGTGGTCGAGGAGGACATGGCCGCCGCCATCGCCGCCGCCGCCGCCGAGGTGGCCGCCGGCGACCACGCCGACCAGTTCCCCGTCGACGTGTTCCAGACAGGCTCGGGGACGTCGACCCACATGAACGTGAACGAGGTGCTCGCCCATCTGGCGGCGGAACGGCTGGGGCGGCCCGTCCATCCCAACGACCACGTGAACGCGTCCCAGTCCTCGAACGACGTGTTCCCCTCCGCCGTCCACGTGGCCACCCTCTCGGCCCTGACCGCCGACCTCCTGCCCGCGCTGGCCGGGCTGGCCGCCGCCCTGCGGGACAAGTCGGCCGAGCTGGCCGACGTGGTCAAGGCGGGGCGCACCCATCTCATGGACGCCACCCCGGTCACGCTGGGCCAGGAGCTCGGCGGCTACGCAGCCGCCATCGAGCACGGGATCGAGCGGGTGGAGGCGTGCCTGAACCGGGTGGGCGAGCTGCCCCTCGGCGGCACCGCCGTGGGCACCGGCATCAACACGCCGCCCGGGTTCGCGGCCGCCGTCATCGCCCGCCTGGCCGCCGCCACCGGCCTGCCCCTGACCGAGGCCCGTGACCACTTCGAGGCCCAGGGCGGGCGGGACGCCCTCGTCGAGGCCTCGGGAGCGCTGCGGACGGTGGCCGTCTCCATGGTGAAGGTCGCCAACGACCTGCGCCTGATGTCGAGCGGGCCGACGGCCGGCCTGGCCGAGATCCGCCTCCCCGAGCTCCAGCCGGGGAGCTCCATCATGCCCGGCAAGGTCAACCCCGTGATCCCCGAGGTGGTGGTCCAGGTGGGCGCCCAGGTGATCGGCAACGACGCGGCCGTCGCCTTCGCCGGGGCCACCGGCACGCTCGAGCTCAACGTGGCCATCCCGGTGATGGCGCGCAACGTCCTGCACTCCGTCCGCATCCTGGCCGGCGCCTCCCGGGCCCTGGCCGATCGGTGCGTGCGGGGGGTCGTCGCCGACGCCGAGCGTTGCCGGCGCTACGCGGAGTCGTCGCCCGCCATCGCCACCGCCCTCGCGCCCCACCTGGGCTACGACGTGACCGCCTCCGTCGTCCAGCAGGCGATGGCCCAGGGCCGCACCCTGCGGGAGGTCGTCCTCGAGCGGGGGCTCATGGAACCGGCCGACCTCGACCGGGCCCTCGACGTGGGGGCCATGACCCGCCCGCCGCCCTGACCGCCCTCATCCACAGCTCCGCCGGGTTGTGCCCAGGTTTTCCCTTCTTGTGCTCCACAGGACCGAAGGCGGAGGCTGAAGGCAGTGAGGTGCGGGGAGGCCGTCCGATGGTCGTAGACGGACCGATGCTGGCGACGGAGCTGCGGCGGAGGCGCGTGCCCCGCTCGGTGGCCGACGGCGTGCAGTCGGTGCATCGAGAGACCTGGATCGCCGGCGATCTCCGCGCCGCCCCCACTGCTCTCCTGGTGCTGGCGGCCCTGACCCTCACTCCCGGCGACCCTTCGGCCGACACCGAAGGCTGAGCCGGGGCGTCTGCCCCCCAGCGCCGTTCCCGCCGTTCGCCCCTACGCCGGCGGGAGCGGCGCGCCCTCGAACGGGGCCGGGTCCTTGGGGCCCGGGATGAGGGGGTGGCTCCACCGCACGATGCGGGACAGCTCCTGGGTGAGCCCGCGCCACGCCGGCGGGTCCCATCCTTCGGCCGAGTTGACCACCGTCCCGTCCATGCCCAGGTGGACGGCGGCCGGGAGGGAGTTGAGGCCGAAGGCCCGGACGGCGACCAGGTCGGGGTCGACGAAGGTGAGGATGTCGCGGGCCCATCGCCCCAGCAGCCGCCGGGCGTCCTCGGCGTAGCCGGCCACCAGCCACGCCACCCGGCAGTCGGCCTGGTCGTAGTTGGTCAGGATCCGGGCCGCGGTCGGCACCAGCCACGCGCTGCGCTGGTTCTTCGGGTTCACCGCCACGACGAAGAGGTGGAAGGTGGTGAGCCACCCCCGCACCGGCCGGCCCGCTCCGCTGATCGGGGTGAGGACGAGGTCGGGAGGCGGGTTGGTGACCATGGCGGCGGAAAGCTAGCGCGGGCACCCGTCGCGACTCACGTTCCACGGGTAACGTTCGGCGCCATGGGCGTCAACAGCGGGCTCTACAAGTTCCTCCTCGTCCTCCACCTGCTGGCGGTGATCGCCGGGTTCGGGCCGACCATCCTCGCCCCCGCCTTCGGGGCACAGGCCAAGGCCCGCAAGGGGCGGGAGGGGTTGGCCATCGCCGAGGCCACCTTC
The DNA here is from genome assembly GCA_046565765.1 of Acidimicrobiia bacterium. GTDB lineage: Bacteria > Actinomycetota > Acidimicrobiia > Acidimicrobiales > AC-14 > JBFMCT01. Next base: position 24,730 of record JBKHXX010000048.1, read on the forward strand.
GACGTCCTCTCCAAGTACGCCGAGTGGATCATCTACTCCGTCCCCATCCTCGGCATCCTGCTGGTGCTGGTGAGCGACGACGCCTGGCAGTTCAGCGACACGTGGATCTCGCTTTCGTTCCTGCTGTACATCGTCGCCCTCGGCCTGGTGCACGCCGTCCACTTCAAGAACCTCAAGCGCATGAACGTGCTCATGGCCGAGCTGGCCGCCGGCCCTCCGCCGGGTGCGGGCGGGGGCGGCCCGCCGCCCCAGGTGGCCGAGTTGGAGCAGCGGGGCAAGCAGGTGGCAATGGTCGGGATGATTCTCAACCTGATCCTCGTCACCATCGTCGTCCTGATGGTCTGGAAGCCCTAGGCCGTCCCCACCGTGATGCACCCCATCGAGCGGCTGCGGATGGTCGCTCGCGCCGGCCGGGAGGACGCCACCCTGCTCGGCCGGGAGGCCGCCTCCGCCCTCGCCTCCCTCGGTGCCGACCCCGCCGGCCTCGTCACCGCGTGCCGGGGGCTGGTGGCCCGCCAGCCGACGTGCGGGCCGGTGTGGTGGGTGGCGGCCCGGGTGCTCAGCGCGGCCGACGCCACGACCGAGGCGTGGCGCGCCGGTGACGAGCTGGCCCGGGACTCCACCGCCGGCGCCCTGGCCTACGAGCTGCCCGAGGACGCCACCGCCCTCGTGCTGGGCCGGCCCGAGGTGGCTTCCGAGGCCCTCCTGCGGCGCGGGGACGTGCGGGCGCTCGTCGTCGACGCCCTCGACGAGGGCGGATCGCTGGTGAACATGCTGCGGCGGGCCGAGGGCGACGCCATCCTCGTGCCCGAATCGGGTGTGGGCGCGGCGGTGGCGGCCGCCTCGGTGGTCGTGGTGGAGGCCTTCGCCCTGGGGCCGTCGGGGCTGGTGGCAACGGCGGGGTCGGCCGCCGCCGCCGCCCTCGCCCGCCAGCACGGCGTGCCGGTGTGGGCGGCCGCCGCCACCGGCCGGCTCCTGCCCGAGCCGCTGTGGGAGGGGCTGGCCGCCGGCCTCGGCCGCCGTGCCGACCCGTGGGACGAGCTGGAGGAGCTCGTCCCCCTCGACTGGGTGGACGTGGTGGTCGGCCCTCGGGGCGCCGCCACCCCGGCCGAGGCGGTCGCCTCCCCGACGTGCCCGGCGGCACCGGAACTGGTCCGAGCCGTCCGCCGGTAACGTCTTCCCCCCATGGGGGAGGTCGTGGAGTTCCCGAGCAACGGCTCGCCGGCGGGGGGCTACCTCGCCTCGGGCGAGGGGGCGGGGCCGGGGGTGGTCGTCATCCACGAGTGGTCGGGGCTGGTCCCCCACATCCGCGACGTGTGCGACCGCTTGGCGGCGGAGGGGTTCACCGCCCTGGCGCCCGACCTGCTCGACGGCCGCCCGATCGCCGACGAGGACGACGAGGACGAGAAGGCGCGAACGGCCCTGGGCCCCGGGGCGGTGGCCCGCGACCTGTCCGGGGCGGTCGACTTCCTCGCCGGCCACCGAGCGGTGCGGGGCCACGGCGTGGGCGTCGTCGGCTTCGGCATGGGCGGAGGGCTGGCCCTGTGGCTGGCCAGCCTGCGCCCCGGCGACGTGCGGGCCGTCGTCCCCTTCTACGGCGCCATGCCGTGGGCCGAGTCCCAGCCCGACTGGGACCGGGTGAAGGCGCCCGTGGAAGGCCACTACGGCGAGGAGGACGGCTGGGCGACGCCGGAGTCGGCCCGCAGCCTCGAGCGCGAGCTGGAGTCCCGGGGGACCGAGGTGCGGCTGTTCCTCTACCCCGGCGCGGGCCACGGCTTCTTCGACGACAGCCGCCCGGAGGCCTACGCGGAGGACGCCGCCCGCCAGGCCTGGGTGCGGACGCTCGAGTTCCTCCGGGCCAAGCTCGGCTGAGCGTCGGGTGGTCGTCGACGCCATCATCCCGGCCCGCAACGAGGCCACCACGGTGGCCGCGGTGGTCGAGGCGTGCCGGGGGTGCGCCTACACGTCGGAGGTGATCGTGGTCGACGACGGTTCGACCGACGGCACGGCCGAGCTGGCGCTGGCCGCGGGGGCCAAGGTCGTGCGCCGGGAGTCGGCCGAGGTGGGGTCGAAGGCGGCGGCCATGGACGCCGGGGTGGCCGCCAGCGGGGCCGACGCCTTCCTGTTCTGCGACGCCGACTGCGTGGGGCTCACGCCGGCCCACCTCGACGCCATCTGCCGGCCGTTCGCCGAGGGCCGGGCGGCGATGTCGCTGGGCTGGTTCGACTACGGGTTCTGGAACCCCGTGGTCGTGCGCCTGGCCCCCACCAGCGGCGAGCGGGTCATCCCCCGCTGGGTGTGGGACTCGGTCGCCCCGGCCAGGCGCCGGGGCTACGACATCGAGATCATGATCAACGAGGTCATCGCCGAGGGTCGCCTACCCACCACGGCGCGCATCATGGACGGCGTCACCCACCGCACCAAGCGGGCCAAGTACGGCCGGGCCAAGGGGCTGCGGGAGACGTGGCGGATGTGGTGGCACCTCTGGGGCCTGCCCGCTACCGGCGTGGTCCGCTGGCGGACGTACTGGTTCTACTGGCGGGACCTCACCGTCGAGCGCTAGGCGGCGGAGCGGCGGGCCACCACCGTCACCAGGGGGGGCAGGACGATGGGGTCGTCACCCGGGTCGGCGCCGGTGAGGTGGGCCAGGTAGTCGCGCACCGGGCCCTCGCCGCAGCCCGCCTGGGACTCGGCCCAGGCGTCGACCACGGTGAGGCCGGCCTGCACGGCCAGGGCGGGCAGCTGGGCGCCCACGTCGGGATGGCGGGCGTCGGGCATGGAGAAGGGCCGGCCGCCGACCCGCCCGGCCGACGTGACGGGCTCCTGGGCGACGACCCAGCCGCGGGCGCGCACCGCGTCGCCCATGCGGGCCAGCACCCGCAGGGGGTCGGCCACGTGCATGAGGAGGAACCGGCAGAAGGCGAGGTCGACGGTCTCGGGAAGCAGCAGCTCCTCGGCCGCCTGGGTGATGGCCACGACCTGGCTGTGGGCGGCGGCCGCCTCGGCCACCGCGTCGCGGGCGCGGGGGTCGCTGTCGACGGCGTAGACCCGGCCGTCGCGTCCCACCACCTCGGCCAGCGCGACGGTGACGTCGCCCCCGCCGGCCCCCACGTCCACGCACCGCCAGCCCTCGCGCAGCCCGAGCCGGTCGAGGGCGGTGGACAGGGGCCGCCGGTAGACGTCGTTGCGCAGGCCGAGCTCGATCACGGGTACCAGCACTCTCCGAGGGAAAAAAACCACGCAGAGTCTGGCGCAACCGGGCCGGACTCGCTCACAATGAGTCAACCGACCTATTGACACCCGATCGACCGACCACAGGAGGCTGGGCAGCGGTGCGAGTGGCAGAGCTCGAGATGTGGGAAGTGCCCCGAGAGCTTTGGCTCCGGTCCATGCTAGCGGTCGCCATCCTGGTGCTCAACGTCTTCGACGTGCTGACCACCCAGTCCATGCTGGCCCGCGGCGGCACGGAGATGAACCCGCTGTCGGCCCGGCTGATCGAGAACGGCATCCTGCCCCACACCAAGATCTCGGTGGCCGCCTTCATCACCGTGGCCGCCATCGCCGCGGCCGGCCACCGCCGGGTGTCCAACCTGCTGCTGATGGTGGCCGGCTTCTACTTCGTGGTCGTGGCCGGCAACGCCATCCAGCTCCTCGTCCACGGCTGAGGCAGCGACGCCGTCCGGGCCACGCAGGCTGGTGCACGCGGCTGCAGCCGGGTTCGACACCAGCGCCGGCGCCTACGAGCGGGCCCGGCCCTCGTACCCCCCGGACGCAGTCGCCGACCTGGTCGCCGAGCTCGGCATCGGCCCAGGGCGCACCGTCGTCGACCTCGGCGCCGGCACCGGCAAGCTGACCCGCCTCCTCGTCCCGACTGGCGCCCGCGTGGTGGCGGTCGAGCCGTCGGGAGGGATGCGGGCCGAGCTGCAGGGGGCGGTGCCGGCGGCCGAGGTCTTCGACGGCACGGCCGAGTCCATCCCGCTGGACGACGGCGCGGCCGCCGCCGCGGTGGCCGCCCAGGCCTTCCACTGGTTCGACGGCGACCGGGCCCTGGCCGAGATCGCCCGGGTGGTGGAGCCGGGCGGAACGCTGGCCCTGATCTGGAACGTCCGGGAGCGGTCGGTGGACTGGGTGGAGCGGCTGGCCGACGTGATCGAGCCCTACCGGGACGGCGTGCCGACCTACCGCAGCGGCGACTGGAAGGCCGCCTTCGACCGGACCGACCGCTTCGACCCCCTGCAGCACCGCTCCTATGGCTACGCCCACGAGACCGACGCCTCGACCATGGTCGAGCGGGTCGCCTCCATCAGCTGGGTGGCGGCCCTCCCCACCGGCGAGCGCGAGGCCGTGCTCGACCGGGTGCAGGCCCTCTTCGACGGCATGCCGGAGCGCTTTCCCGTCCCCTACCGCAGCGACCTGTGGTGGTGCCGGGCCCGCCCCTGACCTTCGCCGGCGCCCTGCTCGGCTGGTGGGTGGCAGGCGGGCGCAGGGACCTGCCCTGGCGGCACACCCGGGACCCGTGGGCCGTGCTGGTGAGCGAGGTGATGGCCCAGCAGACCCAGGTCGCCCGGGTGGCGCCCGCGTGGCGCCGGTTCATGCTCCGCTTCCCGACCGCGACCGACTGCGCCGCCGCGCCCCTCGCCGACGTGGTCACCGCCTGGGCCGGTCTGGGCTACAACCGCCGGGCGGTCAACCTCCACCGCAGCGCGGTGGCGGTGACCGAGCACAACGGCGGCCGCCTGCCGACGACGCTCGACGGCCTCCTTGCCCTGCCCGGTGTCGGCCCCTACACCGCCCGGGCCGTGCTCGCCTTCTCGGGCCAGGCCGACGTGGGCGTGGTGGACACCAACAGCGGGCGGGTGCTGGCCCGGGCGGTGGCCGGCCGCCCGCTGGCGCCGTCCGACGCCCAGCGGATGGCCGATTCGATGGTGCCGCCCGGCGAGGGCTGGTCCTGGAACTCGGCCGTCCTCGACCTGGGCGCGGCCTTCTGTACGAGCCGTTCGCCCCGCTGCGGGCCGTGCCCGGTGGCGTCAGCCTGCGCGTGGGCCAACGCAGGCGGGCCCGACCCGGCCCCGCCACCCGCCCGACAGTCCCGCTTCGACGGCTCCGACCGCCAGGGTCGCGGCCGGCTGGTGGCCGTTCTCCGTGCCGGCCCCGTCCCGGTTGCCGACGCAGCCCGCGCCGCGGGCTGGCCGGACGACCCCGTTCGTGCCGCCCGGGCGGTGGCCGCCCTCGTGGCCGACGGCCTGGCCCGGGTGGAGGCCGGCCGGATCGAGTTGCCGCCCGCCGGCCCGCCCGTGGCCGCACGCCGCGACAGTTAGCGTCGGCGTCGTGACCGGCGCCGTCGAGGACCCGCTCGGGCCGGAGGCGACCGCCGCCGACACCTTCGACGAGGCCCGGTTCCGGTCCGTGCTGGGGCACTTCGCCACCGGCGTGACGATCGTGGCCGGCGTGGACGGCGACGAGCCCGTGGGGCTGTCGGTCAACTCGTTCACGTCGGTGTCCCTCGACCCGCCCCTGGTGGCCTTCTGCGCGGCCAAGTCGTCGTCCACGTGGCCCCGGCTGCGGTCGGTGGGCGCGTTCACGGTCAACGTGCTGGCCGAGCACCAGGAGCACCTCAGCCGGCTGTTCGCCACCCGGAACGTGGAGAAGTTTCGCGGCCTCCGGTGGTGGGCGGCCCCGTCCGGCGCCCCGGTGATCGACGAGGTGCTGGCCTGGATCGACTGCACGCTGGACGCCGAGCACGACGCCGGTGACCATGTGATCGTCGTGGGGCGGGTGCACGACCTCGACGTGGCGGTCCAGGGCGGCCCGCTGATCTTCTACCGAGGGGGCTATGGGCGCTTCGAGCCTTGAGGTCGAGCAGTGCGAGGCCATCGCGGGGGTGGTGATCGTCCGCCCCGTCAGCCACGGCGACCAGCGGGGGCGGTTCACCGAGACCTACCGCCGGTCGTGGTTCCCCGAGGGCGCCGAGATGGTGCAGGGCAACCGGTCCGACAAGCAGGCCGGGAGCCTGGTCGGGCTCCATTACCACCTCCACCAGGCCGACTACTGGTACGTCACCCGGGGGGTGGCCCGGGTCGTCCTCCACGACCTCCGCCGGGGCTCGCCCACCGAGGGCAGCACGTTCTCGTTCGACATGGGGGACGGCCACGACTGCGGCGTCTACATCCCGCCGGGCGTGGGCCACGGCTTCGCCGCCCTCACCGACCTGACGGTGACCTACCTGGTCGACCACTACTACGACCCCGACGACGAGCTGGGCGTGGCGTGGGACGACCCCGAGGTGGGCGCCGACTGGGGCGTGGCCGACCCCGTGCTCTCGGCACGCGACCGCACCAACCCCCGCCGGGTCGACCTCCCCGCCGACCGGCGCCCCGCCTACCCGGCGGAGGCGACCACGTAGCGGTCGACGGCCTCCGGCCCGACGAGGCGGGTGCGCACGTGGCCCCGGTGGTCGGCCAGCAGGGCGGTGGGGGCCCGCCGCACGCCCTGGGCCCCGGCCAGCTCCCGCTCCTCGGTGGCGTCGACCTTGACGATGCGGGCGCCGGGGTCGTGGGCACGGAGGCGCTCCTCGACCGGTCCGCAGGTGGCGCACCACGGCGTGGTGAACAGCACCCACGTGCGGGGCGAGCCGCCGACGATCCGTTCCGGCAGCGGTGGCCCTCCGGCCGGCTGGTGCTCCAGCCGCCGCTGCCGCCGGCGGTAGAGCGCGGGGGCGACGGCGAAGGCGGCCAGCAGGGCGGCCACGACGAGGAGGCGGGCGGTCACGGGAACGCCCTCACCCGGCCAGCTGCACGCCGCGCCGGCGGGCCGAGAAGAGCCAGATCTCACACCCCACGCACAGCCCGGTGGTGGCCGACAGCCCGGCCAGGGCGGCCACGACGAGGGCCAGGCCCCATCCCAGCCCGGGGGCGTCGGCCGCGAAGGCGACCGCGGCGAGGGTGAGCACCGCCACGCCCAGGGAGGCCGCGAAGCGGGGCGGGCGGGGGTCCTCGAGCACGGCCGGGGGCGCCAGGCGGGGCCGGATGACCTCGGCGTAGAGCCGCAGGAACGGCCCCCACCTGCTGCCGCCCACCGCCCCCAGCAGCAGCACGACGGCGAACAGGGGCACCACCGGCCGCCAGTCGAACACGAACCCCGCCAGCAGCGACACCGCCAGCACGCCCTGGTTGAACCGCGGGCCACGCGGGTCGATCGGCTTCGGCGGCGGCACGGCCATAGCGGAATTCTAAACCCGACCCAAGGGGTCGTAAATTCCTGGGATGCTCGACGGCAAGGTCGTGATCGTCCCCCTGGGTGTGGACGGCCTCGCCCTCGCCCGCCGGCTGGCGGAGGGCGGGGCGACGGTCCTCGTGGTCGCGGGGGAGGCCGAGGCGGAGGAGGCGGGCCGGCTGGCCGCCGAGATCCAGGGCGCGGGCCGGGCGGCCGTGTTCCTGACCCGGCCGGGCGACGACGTGGACCCGCTCGTGGAGTACGTGGAGGAGCTGTTCAGGGCTTGAAGTCCCGGCGGTAGGTCTTGCCGAGGACCTTGGCCCGGCGCTTCTGCTCGGCCCGGTCGACCGGCTGGGACAGGTGGCGCCAGTTGCGCAGGCGGGCGGCGTCGACCCGTCCCACCACCGCGCACCCCGGCTCGGCCCCGTGGCGGCAGTTCCGGAAGCGGCAGCCGGCGGCCAGCTCGTCGACGTCGGCGAAGGCGGCGGCCACGCCGTCGGTCACGTCCCACACGTCGAGGCCGCGCAGCCCGGGCGTGTCGATGAGCACCCCGCCGCCGGGCAAGGTGACCAGCTCCCGGGTGACGGTGGTATGGCGGCCCTTGCCGTCGACGTCCCGCACCTCCCCGGTGGAGAGGCGGTCGGGGTCGCCCAGCAACAGGTTGGCGAGGGTGGACTTGCCGGCACCCGACGGGCCCACCAGCACGGCCGTGCGGTGGCCGTCGAGGCAGCCGCGCAGCCGGTCGACCCCCTCGCCGGTCAGGCCGTTCACCACGGCCACGTCCACGCCGAGGGCCACCCGCCCCACGGCCGAGACCGAGGCCGCCACGTCGGGCGACCGGTCCGGCTTGGTGAGCACGACGGCGGGCACCGCCCCGCTCTCCCACGCCACGGCCAGCATGCGCTCGAGGCGGCGGAGGTTGGCCTCGGGGTCGAGGGCGGCGACCACGAAGACCACGTCGACGTTGGCCGCCAGCACCTGGGGCGCGGGCCGTCCCGGGTCCCGGCGGACCAGCGACGAGGCCCGGGGGAGGACGGCGGTCACCCGTTCAGCGGGGCCGGCGAGGGCGACCCAGTCGCCGGCCGCGGGCAGCTCGCGGGCGGTGGCCACCACGTCGCCGCAGGCGGTGGCCACCGTGACCCGGTCGCGGTCGACGCGGACGACCCGGCCGGGCGTCAGGCCCGCGTCGGAATAGGGGGCGAAGAGGGCGCTCCAGCGCTCGTTCCAGCCGAGGCGCGGGAGGACTTCTGTGGAAGGGAACAACGGAGGAGCCTCCTGGGCTATCCAGGCGCCCCCCGGGAAAGGGTCAGGAGGGGCGCCGAAGGGACGGGACGTCTGGGCGGGAGCGCGCCTCGGCGCTCCGCATCCGCACCCCGGCCTTCATAGGACCTCTTCCTCCCTGTCGCAGGACCGGACTTCCGCCCGCAGGGTAGCGCCGCCGGCCCGCGTACGCTTCCGGATAATGCGCCCGGTGATCGGCATCTCCGCCTACCCGCGGGTCGTCGAGACCGCTTTGGGCCCGACCCTGCTCCACACCGCCTCGCGCCACTACGTGGAGTGCGTGGTGAGGGCCGGCGGCCTGCCCGTAATCCTGCCGATCGTCGACCCGGCCGAGGTCCCCCACGCGCTGAGGGTGGTGCACGGCCTGCTGGTCACGGGCGGGGGAGACGTGCAGCCCAGCCGCTACGGCGCCCAGCCCGTCTCCGAGACCCGCGCCGTCGACCCCCTGCGGGACGCCTTCGACTTCCGGCTGCTGGAGGCGGCGATCGACGCCGACTTCCCCGTCCTGGCCACCTGTCGCGGCATGCAGGTGATGAACGTGGCCCTGGGCGGGTCGCTCGTGCCCCACGTGCCCACCGCCACCGGGCACGACCACGACCGGGTCGACCGCTGGCACGAGGGCATCCACCGGGTGAAGGTGGAGCCCGACAGCCACCTCGCCGAAGCCCTGGGCAGCACCGAGGTGCTGGTCAACTCCCTGCACCACCAGGCCGTGCTCGAGCCCGCCCCCGGCACCCGGGCGGTGGCCTGGGCGGAGGACGACACCGTCGAGGCCATCGAGATCCCCGGTAGCCCCCACGTGGTCGCCGTCCAGTGGCACCCCGAGCTGCTGGAGGACCTCCCCGAGCAGCAGGGCCTGTTCCGCCAGCTGGTGGACCACGCCTGCGAGGTGGCCAAGCTGCGGGGCGACTACCGCGAGGACGGGACGGCGGCCAGGTAGTCGGCCACCTGCCGCTGGGTCTCGGCCTCGCCCCAGCCCAGCTCGGCCGCCATCAGCTGGGCCACCGCCGGCGCGGCGGCGGCCGCGGCCCGGGCGTCGAGGATCGTCGCCCGGGTGCGGCGGCTCAGGACGTCGTCGAGGGTGAGGGCCATCTCCTCCCGCACCGCCCAGACCACCTCGGCCCGCAGGTAGGGGAGGCCCGGCACCAGCGGCTCCTCCAGGCCCAGGCGTTCGACGGCTGCCGCCTCGGTCCCGTAGCGCCGCCACAACCGTCCCTCGCCCGGCCCCGCGCCTCGCAACGCGAGGCGCGCCGTGCGGCAGCGGGCTCGTCGCCCCAACCGCTCGCAGACCACGTCCACCGCGTCCTCCGCCATGCGCCGGTAGGTGGTGAGCTTGCCGCCCACCACCGTCACCATGCCCGACGGGCCGGCGTCGACCACGTGGCGGCGGGCGGCCTCGGCCCGGCCGTCCCGGCCGTCGACGAGGGGCCGCAGCCCGGCCCAGGAGCCGAGTACGTCGTCGGCCGTCAGGGGCTCGTCGAGCACGGGGTTGACCCTGGCCAGCAGGAGGTCGACGTCCTCGGGTGTGCACTCGACCGGGCCGCCGCGGTAGGGCGTGTCGGTGGTGCCGACGACCACCCGGCCCTCCCACGGGGCCACGAAGGCGAAGCCGCCCCGCCCGTCGGGGACGGCGATCCCGCACCCGTCCAGCGGCACCCGGTCCCGGGCCACCACCACGTGCACGCCCTTGGTGGGGCGGAGGAGGGGCGGGCTCGAACCGGCCAGCGCCCGCACCTCGTCGGCCCACGGGCCGGCGGCGTTGACCACCACCCGGGCGTGCACCGTGGCCCCGTCCGCCAGGGTCACCCTCGGCCCGTCCACGGCGACCACCGGGCAGCCGTTGACCGCCACCGCCCCGTGGTCGACCACGGCCGTGCGGAGCACGGCGAGCGTCAGGCGGGCGTCGTCGACCTGGGCCTCGTGGAAGACGATGCCGCCCCGCACCGGCCGGCTGAACCCGGTGCCGGCCGCCAGGTCGTGGGCGAACAGGATGCCGCCCGCCGCCAGCCGCCGCCTCCGGCCCTCGACCGGCAGCCGCATGGGCGCGGGGTGCACGAGGTGGGGGGCGTTGCGGAGCAGCCGCCGCTGCTCGGCCACGCTCTGGGCCACGAGCCCGAAGTCCCCCGAGCGCAGGTAGCGCAGGCCGCCGTGGACGAACTTCGACGAGCGCGACGACGTCCCCGAGGCGAAGTCGTGGCCCTCGACGAGGGCGGTGCGCAGGCCCCGGCTGGCGGCGTCGAGCGCCACCCCGGCCCCGGTGATCCCGCCGCCGACGACCAGGACGTCCCACCTCTCGTCCACGAGGCGCCCGAGGGCGCGGGCCCGGTCGGTCACAGCAGCGAGGCCAGCCGCCGCCGCTCCCCGACCGCCACCTCCGGGTAAGCGGGCACGAAGACGATGCCCGCCATCATGCGGCGGGCGGTGGGCGGGGCGGGCTCGACCGCCGCGATCTGGCTGGTGCCCCGGGCCGCGTCGAAGCCGGCGGCCCACAGGCGGTCGACGAGCGCGTCGGGGTCGGCCACCACCACCGGGAACAGCCAGTGGGTGCTCCCGACCGCCCACCCGGGCCGCTCCAGGCCGGCCGCCGCGGCTGCGGCAGCCAGCTCGTCGCCCGCCTCGGCCCGCCGCCGCAGCCGCTCGGCCGGGAACCGGGCCAGCCGCCGCCCCAGCGTCGCCACCAGCCCGCCGGAGGGCCGCCGCTCCAGCCACGCCCGGAAGCCGTCGTCGTCGGCCGGCGGGGTCGAGCGCACCAGCGGCCCGGGGTCCCCGAGCAGCCGCACGGCGAGCCCGTACGCGACCGGCCGGCTCAGGGCCAGCGCGAGCAGGGCCCGCGCCGCCCGGCCCGCGTAGGCCGAGCGCGTCTGCAACGGCCACTGGGCGTGCCGTTTGGCCATCCCCGCCGCCAGGTCCGGGTCCCGGACCACCGCCAGCGCGCCGCCGAAGGCGGTGGCGGTCTTGAGAAACCCGAAGCTGAACAGCGACACGTCGGCCCGGGGGTCGCCCCGGTCCTCGGCCGACGACAGCGACTGGGCGCAGTCCTCGATCAACACCAGGCCATGGCGGCGGGCGGCGGCGAGGGCGGCGTCGAGCTCGACCCAGGCTCCGAACAGGTGGGCCACGACCAGGGCCCGGGCGCGGGGGGCCGCCGCCAGCGCCGCCTCCAGGGCCCGCTCGTCCGGTGCCAGGGTGTCGAAGTCGACGTCCACCGGGATCGGCCGGAGCCCGTGCAGCTCGACGATCCGCACCATGTCCGGGTGGGTCACCGCCGACATCAGCACCTCGTCGCCCGGCGCCCATCCGGCCGTCTCCAGCAGGAGATGGAAGGCGGAGCGGACCGACAGGTACACGTCGGGATCAGCGGCGGGCGCCCGTAGGCTGGACAGCAGGGCCCAGACGGCGTCGCCCCAGGAGGCGTCGATGCGGTGGCGGGGATGCAGACGGAGCCTCACCGGCGGCCAGTCTCCCGCCCCGGACGGCCCGGCGACAGGGGGGCTTTCCCCTATCGCCAGGATGATCTGCCCCAAGGGGTTTGTTACTATCTACGTAGGAGAAATTCTCAGGTTGAACGCGCCGCCGCCCGTCGCCGACGAGGAGCACTGATGCCCGATGGCCACCACTGAGCTCGATCTCGGTCGGTACCAGCTGGGGTGGATCGACCCCACCGAGGACTACATCTTCAAGCCCAAGAAGGGCCTGAACGCGGACATCGTCGAGGAGATGTCCTGGATGAAGGGCGAGCCCGACTGGATGCGCCAGTTCCGGCTGCGGGCCCTCAAGATCTTCGAGAAGAAGCCCATGCTGCCGTGGTTCGCGGTCAACATGCCTCACCTCGACTTTCAGGACATCTTCTATTACATCAAGCCCACCGACAAGCAGGTCAACAGCTGGGACCAGCTGCCCGAGTCGGTCAAGCGCACCTACGAGAAGCTGGGCATCCCCGAGGCCGAGCGCAAGTACCTGGCCGGCGTCACCGCCCAGTACGAGTCCGAGGTCGTCTACCACCGCAACCGGGAGGACCTCGAGGCCCAGGGCGTGATCTTCGCCGACATGGACACGGCCCTGCGCGAGTACCCCGAGCTGGTCAAGGAGTACTTCGCCACCGTCATCCCGCCCGGCGACAACAAGTTCGCCGCCCTCAACTCGGCCGTGTGGTCCGGGGGCTCGTTCATCTACGTGCCGCCCGGCGTCGAGGTGGAGATGCCGCTGCAGGCCTACTTCCGCATCAACGCCGAGAACATGGGCCAGTTCGAGCGCACCCTGATCATCGCCGACGAGGGCTCGAAGGTGCACTACATCGAGGGCTGCTCGGCCCCCATCTACACGTCCGAGTCGCTGCACTCGGCCGTGGTGGAGCTGGTGGCCAAGCCCGGGTCGCAGATCACCTACACCACCATCCAGAACTGGTCGACCGACGTCTACAACCTGGTCACCAAGCGGGCCCGGGCCGAGACCGAGTCGCGGGTGGAGTGGATCGACGGCAACATCGGGTCGCGCCTCACCATGAAGTACCCGAGCGTGTACCTGGTGGGGCCCAAGGCCACCGGCGAGGTGCTCTCCGTCGCCTACGCGGGCGAGGGTATGCACCAGGACGCCGGCGCCAAGATGATCCACGCCGCCCCCGAGACCACGTCCACGATCATCTCCAAGTCGATCTCCAAGGACGGCGGCCGCACCTCCTACCGGGGCCTGGTCAAGGTGGAGGACGGGGCCAAGGGCGTGAAGAGCCACGTCCGCTGCGACGCCCTGATCCTCGACGAGGACTCGCGGTCGGACACCTATCCGTACATGGAGATCGCCGAGCAGGACGCCCACATCGGCCACGAGGCCACCGTGTCCAAGGTCGGCGACGACCAGCTCTTCTACCTGATGAGCCGGGGCCTCTCCGAGCAGCAGGCCATGAGCATGATCGTCAACGGGTTCATCGAGCCCGTCACCCGCACCCTGCCCATGGAGTACGCGGTCGAGTGGTCGCGCCTCATCGAGCTCAACATGGAGGGCTCGGTCGGCTAGGACGGCGCAGCCGGCTGACGCCTGCGTTGGCGGCGGCGTAGAGGGCGTCGAGGGCGGCGGCCAACGGGTCAGGGTTGGTGGCGCGGTAGGCGGCCAGGGCGGCCCAGGCCAGCGGTGAGCCCGGATGGCGGTGGCCGACGAGGCGAGCGTCGGCACCCTCCTCCAGGCCCGTGACCTCGGCCGCCTGCGCGGCGGCCCACCGGGCCAGCTCCCGCTGCCGCTCGGGACCGGCGGCGGCCACCGCCTCGGCCAGGCCGCGGTCGTGTCGCCACAGGGGGTGGTAGCGGAGCGGCGGGGCGGGGCGGAGGTCGTCCAGCACGGGAACGAGCGGCCAGACGTCGGTGATCCCGGTCACGTGGGCGGGATCGAGCCGCACCCCCGTCGCCCGTTCCATCCGCACGAACGCCGCGGGGATGCGGTCGTAGCCGGGCTCGAACGTGCCGACCAGCGCACCGTCCTGGGCGAAGGCGTAGCGGGAGGACGACGCCTTGACCTCGTTCCAGTACACGCTGGCGGCCAAGCCGTTGCGGGAGGCGGGCCGGATCACCTCGGGGCGCGACCCCTGGAACCCATTCGATTCCACCGCGACCACCACGTCACCGAGCTCGCGCAGCGCCGCCACTTCTCCAGGAGCCCCGACAGGTTGGGGGCCGGCCGCCGGGTCGCCGCCCAGGGCGTGCACCACCCCGGCCACGTCCAATCCCCTTACCACCGTGACGCAGGCGGCCGGGGGCAGCACGTCGAGGACCCACTCGTACCGACTGATCCCGGAATTGTGTCGCCACGACACAATTTCCGCACCAGTGGCCCATCGGCCATGATGGCCGACCCGTGACCGACCTGGATGTCGACGAAGGCGCGCCCTGGGCGTCGGTGACCTCGACCAAGCCCGCCGGCGGGTGGACGGGCGCCGATCCCCGCTACCGCGGCTACCGGCCCGCGGGACGAGAGGTGCGGCTCGACCACCGGGTGCGGCTCGCCATCGACCTGGTTCCCCCCACGGCCGGCGGGCGGCTGATCGACCTGGGGGCCGGCGACGGGTTCGTGACCGCCGAGCTGGGGGCCAAGGCCGGGGCCGCCCTCGCGGTGGCCGTCGACGTGGGCTTCCCCGAGCCGCTGGCCCCCCGCCGCCGCAGGGTCTCCCGGGTGTCGGCCTTCGTGCCCGGGCCGCTGCCGTTCAAGGCCGGCTCGTTCGACGTGGTGGTCAGCCTCGAGTGCATCGAGCACCTCCTCGATCCCGACGCCCTGCTGGAGGAGGCCAAGCGGCTGCTGAAGCCGGGCGGCCGCCTGGTCCTCTCCACCCCCCGCCTGGACGCCCTGCTGGTGGTGATCTCGCTGCTGGGGGGCGTGCAGCCGCCGGGCGTGGAGTCGTCCTCCCGCCGCCGCTACGGCAACCCCTTCGGCGAGCAGCGCCCGTCGGGCCACGTCCACCTGTTCACCCGCAAGGCCATGACCGAGGCCCTGGCCGCCAACGGGCTGCGGCTGGAGGCCTACAGGGAGGCCCGCTTCTCCTCCAGCTGGTGGCAGGCGGTGCGCGCCTCCCGGCGGCCCCGGCCGCGGGACTGGGCGGTCGGGGCGGTGCTGGCGGCCTACGATCTGATCCCCTTCAAGAAGGACGTGATGGTCCTGCGAGCCGCCCCATGAGCCCATCCAGCGATCAGGTCGAGTACCAGCGCACCTACTACGACAACCACTTCCCCAAGCGGGCGGCGGTGGTCGCCGAGCAGCTGGCCCACCCCCTGTTCCGCAGCTTCTACGACCGCCTGGCCAGGCTGGTGCTCGACCGGGGCCTGCCCGGGGCCGGCACCACGCCCGCCCCCACCAACGGGCGGGGGCTGCGCCTGCTGGAGATCGGCTGCGGCGAGGGCCTGCTGGGGTCGGCCATCCACCGCACCGCGGCCGAGCGCAGCATCGACCTGTCCTACACCGGAACCGACCTGAGCGCGGCCGCCCTCGACCTGGCCCGTCCCAACGTGACGGGCCGGCTGATCCAGGGCGACGCCACCCAGGTGGTGGCCGACCTGCCGGCCGGCAGCCACGACCTGGCCGTGGTCAAGAACCTCCTCCACCACCTCGACGACCCGGCCGACCTCATGCGGGCCGCGGCCCGGGCCGTGGGACCCAACGGCAAGGTGGTGGTGATCGAGGCGTGCCTGGGGGCGCCCCAGTTCTGGGTGTTCACGTTCCTGGCTCCCCGCCGGGAGAAGCACTTCTTCAAGGGCCGCAAGCGCAACCTCGCCGCCATCCGCGACGGCGGGCTGCGCGTGCTGGCCACCGACTTCTACAGCTGGCTGCCCTTCGAGCTGGCCTTTGCCATCCGCTTCGACTGGTTCCGCAAGCTGCTCGACACCGACGACCCGGCCCGCATCGAGAAGATCGGCCAGATCGACGACAAGCTCACCAACGCCCTCAGGTTCACCGCCTCGTACGTCGTCTGGACGACTACGCCGCGGTAGCGGCCTCGGTGCCGCAGCCGTGCGCGGCACCCGGCGGGCCCGTTCCGCCTCGGTGAGGAACGGTTGACGCCCGCCTGAAAGCGGCCTACCGGTCCTTGGACTTGGCCAGCGCGCCGATCACGGCCGCGATGACGGCGATCACCACCGCCACCCCCAGCAGCCAGCGCAGGGCCCGCAGCAGCAGGCCGATGATGGAGACGACCACGAAGAGGACGACCAGGGCACCGACGACCCTCCACATGCCGCCCACCCTACCCGGGCGATGGGCGATGCTGAGGGCATGACGACCTCGATCGCCATCTTCGTCTTCGACGGCGTGGAAGAGCTGGACTTCGTGGGGCCGTGGGAGGTCCTCCGAGTCTGGGAACGGGTGGCCCCCGAGGAGTCCGCCGTGCGGGTCTTCACCGTCGCCGCCGCCCAGGGCACGATCGAGTGCGCCAAGGGGCTGCGGGTCGTGCCCGACGAGACATGGGCGAGCGCCCCGCCCATCGACGTCCTCGTCTACCCGGGCGGCATCGGGACCCGGGCCCACATCGGCGACGAGGCCCACCGCAGCTGGGTGCGGGACGTGGCGACCCACGGGGCTCTCATGACCAGCGTGTGCACCGGCTCGCTGGTCTACGCCGACGCCGGGCTGCTCGACGGCCGCCCGGCCACGACGCACTGGGCCTCGCTGGAGGACCTGGCCTCGCTCGGGAAGGACATCGAGGTGCGCCCCGACGACCGCTACGTCGACAGCGGCGGGATCATCACCGCCTCGGGCGTGTCCGCCGGCATCGACATGGCGCTGCACCTGGTGCGGCGCCTCGACGCGGAGGAGCGGGCCCGCTGGATCCGCCGGTACATCCAGTACGACCCGCAGCCTCCGGTCTGAGCTCTGAACCCTTCCTTACAGGAAGCCCAGGTAGCGGGCGCAGGCGGGCCACGGCGACCAGCCCATCAGCGACCACAGGTAGCGGGCCGCCTCGTCCTGCACCCACGGAGCGGCCTCATGGGGGTACCCGGTGTAGCCGATCCACCACCACGTGATGGGGGAGAACTGGTACGCGCCGTAGTACCCGTTGCCGGTGTTGATCGTGTAGTCGTCACCCGACTCGCACACCCGCAGGGCGTAGAGCTGGGCGTTGGTGGGGTAGCCCTCGGGGACCGGGGCTGGTGCCGCAGCGGCCGCAGCCGCCACGGGGGCCGCCTCGGGGGCTTCCAGCATGGGGACCTCGGGCGCGTCGGGGACGTCCTCACCGGCTTGCTGGGCTGCCTTCTTGGCGGCCCACGCCTCCCGGGCGGCCCAGTAGTCGGCCCGGGACTCGGTGTACTGGGCCGAGTCGGTGCGGTCCTCGTTCTCCTGCGCCAGCGCAGGGTTGAGGAACGTCGTGGTGAGCGAGGTGGTCCCCAGGAGGACCGTGAGTACGACAGCCGCCGAACGTGCTTGTGTGCGCATCTTGCGCCTCCTTGAAGGTGCCGATATTCGGCATCAGGTGTGGCCTGGGAATGCGGGCACTCGTCTATGTGGCAACGGCTCGCGAGCTTCGGGGGGCTCAGGACACGGGCGTCCATACGAGGTGCAGACGGCACCCATCAGGGCGTGCGTGTTCGAAGAAGCAACCTCCAAGGGGTCGGCACCGTGTTCCACGCCCACGGTGTCAGCGGCGATCACCGTAGCGCGGCTTTTCGCCGCCGCTGCAAAACCGCGCCCCCGCTAGGTGCGGGTCACACCTATTGCAGCCTCCCGGCCGGCGACGAATAGTTGCCGGAGATGGCGGCGAAGAGGGGGAAATGGCCATGTCGACGCCGGTCCGGCTGAGCTTCTACTGCCCCGGGTGACTGCCCGGCTACCACCTGCCGTACCTTGCGGCAGCGGCGTCCGGTCTGTTCGCCGACTTCGACCTCGATGTGCAGCTGCTGGAGCCCGCTCCGGGGCCGGAGAACGTCCGCCGGGTGGCCGAGGGCGGGGCCGACTTCTGCCTGACCAGCGTGAACCACTACCTGAAGGCACGGTCGCTGTGGGGTGAGCTGCCCGCCCGCTACACGTCGGTGGTCGTCCGGCGCAACCCGATGGCCGCCATCGTGGCCGCCGACTCCCGTTTCACCACCCCAGCCGACCTTTCCCGCGCCCGCCTGGGCGGCCCCGCCGACAGCAAGCTGGTGGCCGACTACCAGGCCGCCCTGCGGTGGCTGGGCCTGCCGCCGGCCGAGCTCGTGCCTGTCGACTACGGCCGGGCCCCGGCCGCCTTGGGGCGCGGCGAGATCGACGCGGTGGCCGACTACATCGACCTGATCCCCCGCACGCGGCGCCAGTCGGGGATCGAGGTCCGGGGTGTGCCGTTCGACCTGCCGCTGTACTCCAGCGGCCTGGTGGCGGCCGACCGAGTCCCGGCCGACGTCGTCGAGCGCATGGGCGACGCGGTGGCGGCCGCCCTCGCGCAGACCCGCCAGGACCCCGAGGCGGGCCTCGACGCCCTCCTCCGCCGTTACCCCGACGTCGACCCGGGCGACGCCCTCGAGGGATGGGAGCTCGCCGTTCCCAACATCTTCACCGGCCCCCCCGTGGGCTCCATGGACGCCGCCACGTGGGCCGCCACCCTCCGGTTCGCCTCCGGCGCCCAGGACCTGCCCGCCCCGCCGCCCGAGACGGTCTTCCGCCCCGAGCGTGCCCTCCAGCCCGCCCCATGAAAGGAGCGCCCATGCGCCCCGCCGCCCGCCGCCTCGCCGCCGGCCTCGTCCTCGCCCTCGTCGCCAGCGCCTGCGGTGGGAGCGATGAGTCCACCGGCGAAGCCGGCAGCTCGTCGGCCCAGCCCAACCTGAGCGCCGAACTGCGGGTCGGCTTCACCGAGGACCAGTACATCCTCGAAGGCCCCGACGCCAACCTGGGCGCCTATCCGGCCAACGCCAACATCGTCGAGACGCTGGTGTACCTCAACGACCGCTACGAGGTGGTGCCGCGCCTGGCCGAGAGCTGGGAGTTCCGGCCGCCCAACACGTGGCGGTTCCGCCTGCGCCAGGGCGTGCGCTTCCACAACGGCCAGCCCATGAACGCCCAGTCGGTCAAGGCCGGGCTCTTCGACCGGGTCGCGGCCAAGCGCAACGGGGGCACCATCCGGGCCACACCGGAGTCGGCGGTGGTCGTCGACGAGTACACGATCGACTACACCGCCTCGGTCCCCAACCTGCGGGTGGTCGAGCAGCTCGTCCACCCCCAGAACGGGGTCATCGCCCCCGGGAGCGACCACGGCACCAGGCCGGTCGGCACGGGCCCGTTCAAGTTCGTGGACTACCGGCCCAAGGAGCGCATCACCGTCGACCGCAACGACGACTACTGGGGCGAGAAGCCCCTGCTGGCCCGCCTCACGTTCCGCTTCTACCCCGACCGCAACGCCCGCCTGCTCGCCCTCCAGGCGGGGGACATCGACCTGGCCTACGAGATCCCCCGTGACGACGTGGCCGGCCTCGAGGGCCGGGGCTTCACCATCGCCAAGAGCACGGTGGGCGCCTACCGGGCCATCTACCTCAACGCCTACGGCGACGAGCCGTACGACATCCTGCGGGACGTCAACGTGCGAAAGGCCATCGCCACCGGCATCGACCGCAAGAAGCACGTCGACGGCGTGTTGAGCGGGCTGGCCACCACCGACCAGACCTTCGTCCCACCGTCGGCCCTGGGCGCGTCGGCCAGCCTGATCAAGGGCTTCACCTTCAACCTCAACGCCGCCCGCACCATGCTGGACAACGCCGGCTGGCGAGCGGGGCCCGACGGCATCCGGGTGAAGGACGGGCGCCGCCTCAAGCTCACCCTGGTATCGGGCTTCCCCTCGGCGGAGGCCATCCGGCCCACGCCCACCTTCCTCCAGGCGGAGCTGAAGAACCTGGGCGTCGAGGTCGAGATCGTGGAGCGCCCCGACTCGGCGTCGTTCCAGGACCTGATGACCCGCAAGCAGGGCGACATCTTCATCGAGGACGGCAACCAGAACGACGCCAACGTCGGCTTCCTGCCCATCCTCCTGCTCTACACGGGCCCGGGCTCGAGCGGCACCGGCACCTACCAGGGGGTGGCCGCGCCCGGCCCCCGCTTCGACCAGCTGATACAGCCCGCCCTCACCGAGCCCGACCACACCCGGCTCCAGCAGATCGTGGCCACCGCCATGAACGAGGCGATCACCGAGCAGGCCACCGTGCTGCCCCTCAACGGCGTGTACCGGATCTACGGGATGAAGAAGTCGGTGACCGGGTTCGTGCCCCACCCCTCGTTCCTCAACGTGAGCTGGCTGGGGGTGGGCGTCACCGGAGGGTGACGCCCACCCGGCCCGTGTGACGTGGGTGGCTATGCGCTGCGGCGCGTCCTGCTCATGCTCCCGACGCTGCTCGGGCTGTCCTTCCTCGCCTTCGGCCTGGCCAACCTGGCCCCCGGCGACCCGGCCCAGCAGTACCTGACCCGCGTCCTCAACCAGCCCGCTCCCCAGGAGGAAGTGGAGCGCGTGCGGAAGGAGTTGGGCCTGGACCGCCCGCTGGTCGTGCAGTACGTCGACTGGCTGGGTGACGCCCTCGGAGGCGACCTGGGCACGTCCTACGCCACCCGCCGCCCCGTCTCGACCGAGATCGCCCACCGCATCCCCTACACGCTGCAGCTGGCCATCCCCGCCGCCATCCTGGCCCTGCTCATCGCCATCCCCGCCGGCGTCGTGTCCGCCCTCTACCGGGGGCGGCTGCCCGACCACGTGATGCGGGTGGCGTCGATGGCGGGGGCGTCGCTGCCCAGCTTCTGGCTGGCCCTGCTGCTGATCCTGTTCTTCGCCGTGCACCTCTCGCTCGTCCCCGTGGCGGGACGGGGCGGTCCGGACAGCTACGTGTTGCCGGTGCTGACCCTGGCCCTCGGCCCCGCCGCCGTGCTGGCCCGCTTCACCCGCTCCACCATGCTGGAGGCGCTGGGGGACGACTACGTGCGCACCGCCCGGGCCAAGGGGTTGTCGGGGCGGCTGGTGGTGGCCCGCCACGCCCTGCGCAACGCCCTCATCCCGGTCGCCACCGACTTCGGCACCCGCCTGTCCCACCTGGTGGCCGGAGCGGTGATCGTGGAGACGATCTTCGTCTGGCCCGGGCTGGGCAAGCTCACCCTGGATGCGGTGACCGAGCGGGACTTCCCCATGATCCAGGGCATGGTCCTGTTCGGGGGGCTGACGGTGGTGCTCATCAACCTGGTCGTCGACCTGTCGTACACGCTGATCGACGCCAGGGTGCGGGTCGGCACCAAGGCGGTGGCGGCGTGACCACCATCGAGGTCACGCCGGTCGAGGCCGAGTCCCTCGTGCCCGACGCGGGCGCCGAGGCCCGCCCCCGCATCCTCCGCCGGCTGCTGCGGGACCGGGCCGGGGTGGTAGGCCTCGCCCTGGTGGCACTGGTCGTGCTGGCCGCCCTCCTCGCCCCGGTGATCAGCCCCCACGACCCCGACGCGGTAGACGTGGCCAAGAAGTTCGCCCCCCGGTCCTCCGAGCACCCGCTGGGGACCGACCACCTCGGGCGCGACATGCTGTCGCGGTTGCTGTGGGGCGCCCGGCTGTCGGTTGGCTCGACGCTGCTGGCCACCGCCGGCATCGGCGTCATCGGCCTGCTGCTGGGGATGCTGGCGGGGTGGTGGGGCGGGTTCGTGGACGGGCTCATCAGCCGCCTCATCGACCTCATGCAGGCCCTGCCGCCCCTGCTGCTGCCCCTCGCCATCACCGCCGTCCTCGGCACCGGCCTGCGCAACGTGCTCATCGCCATCGTGATCAGCTCGTGGGCCAACTACGCCCGCATCGTCAGGGGGGCCGTGCTGGCCGAACGGTCGAAGCCGTACGTGGAGGCGGCCCGGTCGTCGGGGGCGTCGACCAGCCGCATCTTCCGCCGCCACCTGCTGCCCAACATCGTGGGGCCGGTGGTGGTGATGACCACCCTGGAGCTGGGCATCATCCTGCTCGCCATCTCCGGCCTGTCGTTCCTCGGGCTCGGGGTGCAGCCGCCGGCGGCAGAGTGGGGGGCCATGCTCTCCGAGGGCCGTACGTACCTCAGCCGGGCCCCGGCCATGATGATCTACCCGGGCGCCGCCATCTTCGTGATGGTCCTCGCCTTCAACCTCCTGGGTGACGGGCTGCGCGACTTCCTGGACCCCAGGAGCCGCCGGTCGTGAACCACCAGCAGCTGGTCGACGAGCTGGCCGCCCTGGTGGCCGTCGAGCACGCCCTGGTCGTGGACAACCTCCAGATCTCCTACGCACTGGGCACCGATCGCGACGACGTCGAGACGCCGATGGGGCCGGCGTCCCCCCAGGGTCGGGAGGCGGCGGGCGTGGCCCAGTCGTCGGCCATCAACGACATGCGCCACCTCAAGTCGCTGTACCGCCTGCTCGGGACGGTGGGCGGCCGGGCCGGGCTGGGCCGGGCCACCGAGGTGCAGCCGGCCTCGAGCTGGGCGGTGCCGCTGGGCTCGGTGACCGCGGCCACGTTCACCGCCTTCGAGGCCCGCCAGCGGGCGATCGCCGAGGCGGTGGACCGCCGCCTCCTGGCCCTGGTGGCGGCCCTGCCCGCGGTCGACCCGCCCCTCCCCGCCGACGTGCGCGACCGGCTGGAAGCGGACCTGACGTTCGTCGCCGACCACGCCGGCACGGTCGAGGCGCTGGTCTCGCCCATCCGCCAGCCGAGCCCGCAGTCACACGTCCGGGCCACGCG
Source organism: Acidimicrobiia bacterium (assembly GCA_046565765.1). GTDB lineage: Bacteria > Actinomycetota > Acidimicrobiia > Acidimicrobiales > AC-14 > JBFMCT01. The sequence continues at coordinate 47,381 of JBKHXX010000048.1, forward strand.
GGCCGAGCCGGCCACGGACGCCGAGCGGAGCCTGGTGGCGGTGAGCGACCGCACCTACCGGGCGCTCGTGGCCATGGTCGAGGGCTGGCTGTCCCACGACGAGCTGCTGTTCGACCTGTCCGGCCGGGCCCAGTCGGCGATGAACGAGCTGGACGACCTCAACGCCCTGCTGGTGGGGCGGGGGCTCGTCCCACCCCTCCGCCCGTAGGGGGGCGGTCAGCCGAAGAGGGTCAGCGGCTCGGGGTCGGGAGGGTCGGCGCCGTCGGGCACGGGCTGGACCAGGTCGGGGCTGTCGTTGCGGACGTCGCCCACCCGGCGGTCGACGGGATGGGAGGTGAGGGTGCCGGCGGCCGAGGGCCGGCAGAGGGCATCCACCTCGGACTGCCGGAGCGGGGAGTGGTGGAGCCAGCGGTCGAGCACGTCCGCGCCGAGCACGACCGGCTCGCGGTCGTGGACGGCGGCCACGTCCGGACCGGAGGCGGTGGTGAGGATCGTGCAGGTGAGGGCGCCGTCGGGGTTGCGCTCCCACAGGCCGGCCAGTACCAGCGGGTCGCCGTCCGCCCGGCGAAAGAAGCGGGGCCGGCGGCGGTGCCCTTCGCCCGCCCACTCGTAGAAGCCGTCCACGGGCACGGCCAGCCGCCGCGACCGGACCGCGTCCCGAAAGGCGGCGCTCATCGTCACCGTCTCCGAGCGGGCGTTGAACAGCCGTCCCCTGAGCCCCCAGGTGAAGGCCTGGAGCACCCGCTCGCCGCCACCGGTCTCGAACAGGCCGACCAACGGGCGGGTGGGCGCCACGTTCCAGCTCGGCTCCCACGACTCGAGCAGCGCGGGCACCACGCGGGCGGCGAAGTACTCGGCCAGCCCGTCGAGAGGCCGGGCGACGGCGACGCGTCCACACATCTACGTCATGCCGCGGGCACCCGGGTCCTGCGGACCACGCCCGCTGCTGTCGGCGGGGTCCCCAGCCCCGCCGACCTGGCAACCACCGGTATGGCCGAGCCAGCCGCGGCTCACCGGCACGGCAGTGTGCACAACTGCCGGATGTACCGGCATCTCGGCACGGTTCACCGGTAGGCCCGGGCCTGCAGGTCGAACAGCTCGGCGTAGGTGCCGCCCGCGGCCAGCAGGTCGTCGTGGGTCCCGGTCTCGGTGATGCGGCCACCGGCCAGCACGCAGATGCGGTCGGCGAAGCGCACGCTCGACAGGCGGTGGGAGATGAGCAGGGCGGAGCGGCTGCGGTAGAGCGACGCGACCGTCTCGAACAGGTCGCGCTCGGCGCGCGGGTCCAGGGCGGCGGTGGGCTCGTCGAGCACGACCAGGGGAGCGTCGCGCAGGAACGCCCGGGCCAGGGCGATGCGCTGCCACTGCCCGGTCGAGAGGTCGACGCCGCCGAAGTGGCGGGACAGGGTCGTGTCGTAGCCGTCGGGAAGGGCGGCGACGATGTCATGGGCGCCGGCCCGGGTGGCGGCGGCCACGATGGCCTCCCGGTCGGCCATGCGGGCGGGGAGGCCGATGCCGATGTTCTCGGCGGCGGTGAGCGAGGGGTAGCGCACGAAGTCCTGGAAGACGATCGCGATGTGGGCCCGCACCGCGGCCGGGTCGCAAGCGGCGAGGTCGACGTCGTCCCAGCGGATCGTGCCCGCGGTGGGCCGGTAGAGGCAGCACAGCAGCTTGGCCAGGGTGGTCTTGCCGCTGCCGTTCTCGCCGACCAGGGCCACGACCTCGCCCCGCCCGATCTGCAGGTCGACACCCGACAGGACGGGCCGGCTCGCGCCCCGGTAGGTGAACGACAGGCCCTCGGCCACGATGCGTTCGAACCGCGGCGACGGCCCCTTGCCGTTCGCCCGGACGGCTACCTCGTCGACGAAGCTGCGGTAGTCGGCCGCGGTCGAGGCCACCTGCCGCACCCCGCTCAACTCGCCCACCAGACGCTGGAAGCCTCCCTGCACCCGCCGGGCGGCCAGGCCGTCGGTGAGGGCGTGGGAGACCGACGTGCGGCGGGTGGCGAGCCCGGTGAGGAGGCGACCGGCGGCGGGGCCGCCGGTCATTCGGCCGGCGAGCCGGCTCACCAGCATGCGCCGGGCGTTGCCCCGGGCCATCTCGCGCTGCTCCCGCATCCACGCCACGGCCAGCTGGTCGTGGCGCTCCAGGAGCAGCGACGTGGCGCCGAAGGCCCGCAGCTCGTGGGCGGCGTGGGTGCCGGTCAGGTAGGAGCGCAGCGTCATGGCCTCGCGCATGTGGCGGGGGCGGCGGCCGAGCATGCGCGCCGGGTCGTTCGTGCGGCCCAGGACGGCCCACTGGGCCAGGGCACCCCCCACGGCCAGGGGCACGAGGGCCCGGTCGCCGGGCCCGGCCGCCAGCACACCGCCGGTGAGGCCTGCCACCGCCTGGGGGACGGCCAGGGCCCGCCGAAGCACCTCGGAGTGGCGCCCCGCCCCGTTGAGGGCCTTGTGGATCCGGTCCTGCACCTCCGGGTCCTCCACGTCGGCCAGCTCGAGGGTGGCGACGACGGCCAGGACGTTGCCTTCGGCCCGCACCCGCACCGCCTCGGCGATGCGGCCCTGGAGCGTGCGGCCGACGACCTCGCCGCCGGCCGCGGCCGCGCCGAGCACCGCGAAGCGGGCCAGGCGGGGCGCCTGGGCGCGGAGCTCCCTGCGGGCCAGCACCGCCTCGAGGACGGTGCGGCCCGACGAGAGGGTGGCGAGCTCGGCGCCGGTGGCGGCCACCGTCACCGCGGCCAGGGCGAGCACGCCGGTCCGGTCGGCGGCCCACGCCAGGCGGAGCGACTCCCGCACGACCTGCGCCGCCTCGGCGGCGGTGGCCGGCTCGCCGTCGACCGGCCCGAACCGGTCGCCGCCGTAGATGACCCGGACCTCGCTCACGAGGCCCGAGCGTACGGTCAGAAGCCGGCCGCGGGCCGCCAGGTTTCGAGCATGGCCTCGAACTCGTCGAACGAGCGGGTCGTGCCGTCGGAGCGGAACATGGCGAGCCACAGCCGGTCGCCGTCGGGGCGCACGACCATGCGGCCGTCCTCCCCCTCGATGTTGGCCATCATCGAGACGGACGGGCCGGCGGGGAGATCGAAGATCGCCACCGAGGAGAGGTCGATGACGATCGACCCCGGGAACGGCACCGCGCCCCGTGCCAGGTCGGAGGCGACGGTGCCGACGTCGGGCAGCATGGGCACGTCGAGGTAGGCGAACTCGACCTGGGCGCCGAGCGGCCCGACCAGCGAGAGCTCCTCGCCCGACACCCCCGTCGACACCTGGTACGTCGCCGGCACCGACACGATGGCGCCGGCCCCCGACACCTCGGCCGCCGGCCCGTGGCTGGCGGCGACGGCGATCAGCAGGAGCATGCCGTTGAAGGTGGCGTGAGCGGTGATGGAGCCCACCAGCCCGCGCCGCCAGTAGACCAGGGCCAGGAGGATGCCCATGGCCACGTAGTACCGGAACTGCGAGAACCGGAGGTGGGCCAGGCTGAAGGCGATGGCGCTGAGCCAGATCGCCGCCTTCTTGCCCTTGTCCCGCAGGGCCTCGGCCAGGAACCCCCGGAAGATCAGCTCCTCCACCACGGGGGCGGCGATGACCAGCAGGACGAACCCGAGCAGGAACGACAAAGGCGAGCCCTGCACCGCCAGTAGCGAGGTGGTCGGGTCGAGGACGGGCCGGCCCATGGCCAGCCGCAGCCCGCCGAACAGCACGATGGCGACCGCCCCACCGACGATGAAGCCCTCGATCGCACCGCGCCGGGCCGTGCCGCGGCCCGTGTCCGGTCGCAGGCCCAGCTCGGCCGAGCGCAGCAGGGTCCATCCCGCAGCCAGGCCGTAGCAGACCAGGCCGACGAACAGGGAGACCATGATGGCCGTCGCCCGCTCGACGTCGGCGGCGAGGAGGAAGCCGGCGGTGAGGGCCTGGACGACCAGGTTGAGCAGGATGATCTTGGTGACCGTCCGCCCCGCCTTGCGGCCGGCCCGGGCCGCCGGCCCCCGGGGGGAGGCGGGCAGCACGTCCTCCTCGCCGTGGAGGCCGCTCGACCCGTCGAGCTCGGCCGGGGCACTGGCGCCGCACATGAGGCAACGGTCGCGGCCGGCATTGCCGTAGCCGCACGAGCACAGCCACACCGCCGACCAGTCGTCGTCGAGAAGGACCGAGCTGTCGCCCCGCTGCCGCCGTGCCATGGATGCCCCCTTGCCGGGGCCGTCCGGCCCCTGTGGGCGTGATCGGCGGCGGGACGGGGCATCTTGAGGTCGCCCTTGTTTAAACAGGTTGACCTTGCTATAAACGGTCCATGAGCGTTGCGATCGTCACTGGAGCGTCCCGGGGGCTGGGCCTGGCCCTGGCCCGGGCGCTGGCCGAACGGGGCTGGAACCTGGTCCTCGACGCACGGGGCGAGGCCGCCCTGGCCGAGGCGGCGGACGAGCTGTCCGTCGGCACCAAGGTGGTGGCCCTGGCCGGCGACGTGGCCGACCCGGCCCACCGCCGGGCGCTGGTCGACGCCGCCGCCCGGCTCGGGGGCCTCGACCTGCTGGTGAACAACGCCAGCGTGCTGGGCCCCAGCCCCCAGCCCCGCCTGGAGGACTACCCCCTCGACGTGCTCGAGCACGTCTACCGGGTGAACGTGCTGGCGCCCCTCGCCCTGGTGCAGCTCGCCCTGCCGCTGCTGCGCTCGTCGGGCGGGAGGGTGCTCAACGTGACGTCGGACGCGGGAGTGGAGGGGTACGAGGGCTGGGGCGGGTACGGGTCGTCCAAAGCCGCCCTCGAGCAGCTGAGCAACGTGCTGGCCGCCGAGCACGCCGAGCTGCGCGTCTACTGGGTCGACCCGGGTGACATGAACACGCAGATGCACCAGGAGGCGTACCCGGGCGAGGACATCTCCGACCGGCCGCCGCCCGAGGCGAGCGTGCCCGGACTGCTGGCGCTGGTCGAGGGCGACCGCCCGAGCGGCCGCTACCGCACGGCCGAGCTGGTCGGGCCATGACGCCGGTGGCCGCGGCCGGCTCCCTCGACTTCCACCTGCCCGTCGAGCGCCAGGCCCACGAGCCGCCCGAGGCGCGGGGCCTGGAACGGGACGGCGTGCGGCTGATGGTGTCCCGCCCGCTGCTGGCCCCGACCGACCACCTCGTTCGCGACCTGCCCAGCGTGCTGCGCCCCGGCGACCTGCTGGTGGTGAACACCTCGGGCACGCTGCCCGCCGCCCTCGACGCCCGCCGGGCCGACGGCTCCCGCCTCGTCCTCCACCTGTCCACCCGGCTCCCGCCCGGCCTGGGCGACCCGAACGCCGCGACAGCCCTGTGGCTGGTCGAGCTGCGCCGCCCGGTGCCGCCCGCCTCGGCGCCCTTCCGCGACGACGTCACCGGCGAGACGCTGCGGTTGCCGGGCGGGGGCGGCGTGGAGCTGCTGGCCCGCCATCCCGGCTCCCGCCGGCTGTGGGTGGCGGCCGTGCACCTGCCCGTGCCGCTGCCCGCCTACCTGGCCGAGCAGGGCCGGCCCATCCGCTACGCCCACGTCGGGCGGGACTGGCCTGTCGACGCCTACCAGACCGTGTACGTGACCGAGGCGGGCAGCGCCGAGATGCCCAGCGCCGGCCGCCCGTTCACGCCCCGGCTCATCACCGACCTGGTGGCCCACGGCATCGGCGTCAGCCCGCTCGTGCTCCACGCCGGCGTGTCCTCCCTCGAGGACCACGAGCTGCCGCCCCCCGAGCCGTACCGGGTGCCGCCCGAGACGGCCGAGCGGGTCAACACCACCCGGGCCGCGGGTGGCAGGGTGGTGGCCGTGGGGACGACCGTCGTGCGGGCGCTGGAGACGGTGGCGGACGACCGCGGCGTCGCCCATCCCGGCCACGGCTGGGCCGACACCGTCGTCACGCCCGATCGGGGCGTGCGGGTGGTCGACGGGCTGCTGACCGGCTGGCACGAGCCGCGGGCGTCGCACCTGCTGATCCTCGAGGCGCTGGCCGGCCGGCGCATGCTGGAGGACGCCTACGCCGCCGCCCTCGAGCGCGGGTACCTCTGGCACGAGTTCGGCGACCTCCACCTCCTGCTCCCCGACCGCCCGTGACCGACACCCCCGACCCCGGCACCCTGCGGGCCCTCAGCACCAGCCGCCAGGACCTGCTGCTGGCCCTGAAGAAGGCGGGCGAGGCCCGGGCCGAGGAGCTGGCCGCGACGTTGGGTGTCACGGTGAGCGCGGTACGCCAGCTGATCGACTCGCTGGTGAACGAGGGGCTGGTGGCCTTCCGGGAGGAGCGGGGCGGCCGGGGCCGCCCCAAGCACTGGTACCGCCTGACCCGCGACGCCGAGGGTTTCTTCCCCAAGGCCTACGGCGGCCTGACCAACGAGCTGCTGGGGTACGTGACCGACGCCGACCCCGCCCTGGTCGACGCCATCTTCGAACGCCGCCGCCAGCGCCGCGTCGCCCAGGCCAAGGCCCGGCTGGAGGGACGCGACTTCCCCGCCAAGGTCCGGGAGCTGGCCCGCATCCTCGACGAGGACGGCTACCTGGCCGACTTCGAGGCCCTGCCCGACGGCACCTTCCGGGTCACCGAGCACAACTGCGCGGTGCTCGACGTGGCCGAGCGCTACGGGGGGGCCTGCTCGTCGGAGATCTCCTTCCTCCGGGAGGCACTGGAGGACGCCCGCATCGAGCGGGTCAGCCACATGATCGCGGGCGCCCACAGCTGCGCCTACGTGATCCAACCCCCTGCGTTTTGGGGCGCCCGAACCACGCCCCACGTGGCCACGACGCCCCAAAACGAGGGACGGTGAGCCCGCCGGCCGAGGACCGGCCCCTCGACCACACGCCCGTGCACACCGCCGACCTGCCGGCCACGCCGCAGCGGGAGCGGGCCATCCCGGCGGAGGCGTGGGTGGAGGCGCCGGCCGGGCTCACCACGCTGGGCGCCGACCTGGGCCACTCGCAGACCTACTACATCCGTCGCATCGGCCGGTGGCTGCTGTGGCGCGCCGGGCCCGCGGCCAAGGGGGACGCCCGCTACATCGCCTACGCGGCCGACGACCTCGCCCGCCGGTGCACGTACCGGGTCCGCCCCGACGGCACGGGGGAGGGGGTCGGGGCCGACGGCGTGCACCACAGCCGGTTCCGGGCCTGGAAGGAAGCCCTCCGGGACACGACCTAGAGGAGGCCAGCCGCCTACGGGTCGCCGGTGCCGGCCGCCCGCAGCGCCTCCACCCGGGCGGTCACGTCGGCCAGGGCCGCGTCCAGGTCGCTCCGGGCGTCGTCGGCCGGGCCCGCGGCGAGGGCCGCCACCGCCCGCTCGATCGCCTCGACCGCCGCCTCCCCCTCGGCCAGCGGCTTGTCCCGGACCCGACCGGGCAGGGCCGAGGCGGCCACCAGGGCGTCGTCCACGGTCACCGCCTGCACCGCCAGGGCGGCTCGGGCGTCGGTGAAGCCCGGTACGGCCCGCAGGCCCCCGACCGCGTCGCGCAGCCGGCGGTGCAGCACCGCTTCAGGGGTGGTGGCGGTCGTCCAGGAGCCGGGGGCCCGGGTGGGCATCCCGGGGACGACCTGGTTCGCCGCCTCCGACTTCCGCTGCCGGAGACGGCTGGCGGCCGTGCCCACCACGACGACCACCACCGCCACCGCGGCGAGGACGACGAAGACGATCACCGGCCTGCAACGCTACGCGAGCGGGAAGCTCCGGAGCCGGGCCGGCGCCCTCACCCGCCCGGGAACGAGTACACGACGTCGCGGTGGCGCACGGCCCGGATGGGGGCGTCGACCTGGGAGCGGGTGATGTCGAAGGCCTTGAAGACGGGCTGGCCCCTCCGCAGCAGCCCGTAGAAGCAGTCCGCCCACTCCACGGCCGCCTCCCCGCTGATCTCGGTGTCGCTGGCCGCCATGTTGGCCACGTGGGCCACCTCCACGGCCAGCAGGAGGGCGTTGCAGGTGGCCAGCACCACCAGGCTGGTGTGGGCCTCGGCCAGGAGGGCGGCGAAGCTGGCGGCGGGCAGCTTGTCGGGCTTGGCCGAGAGGGGCGTCAGCGTCTCGGTGTCGATGGGGTCGAAGACCAACGCCCCCGTCGACTGCTCGACGAAGGCCACGAGGTGGACGATGTCGAAGCGGCCGCCGGTGAGCAGCTCGGTCAGCCGGCGGCGGGTCAGCGCCCGCTCCACGGTGACCCGCTCGATGCCGAAGATCGACTGGGCGACCCCGACGTCGAGGTCGAACTGGAACTGCGGCTCGGCGTACTGGGTGCTCGCAGCACACAGCACGGCGGGGTCGGCCACCTGCTCGACGGCCCGGGCGGACAGCCGGTGCGATTCCTCGAAGGCCCGCATCTCGGCGGCCGCGGCGGCGAAGTCGACGGCCGGCGTGCGCACGCCGAGGACCGACGCCACGGTGTCGTAGAGCTTCTCCAGGCCGGCCGGCCGGCCGCACTCCAGCCCCTGGAGCATGCTGAGCGGGACCGGCAGCTCGTGGGGCTGGAGGCCGGAATGGCACACGGGCACGACCGGGATCCCCCGCAGCCACGCCGCCCCCGCCTCGAAGTTCACCCACGGCCGGCCCACCGACTCCATGCTGCACAGCACGATCTCGAGGTCCGCCTCCTTCAGGGCCCGGTCCACCTCGTCCAGCCACCGGGCGCCGGCCTGGATGGTCTCCCGGTCCGACGACACGAAGATGTCGAGCATCCCCAGGAAGTCCCGGTCGAGCCGTTCCTTCAGCCGCTTGGCCAGCTCCGTCTCCGACGAGATGTGGCTGATGAAGACCTGCTTGCTGGCCATGGCTCGGACCTCCGGCTCGGAGCCTAGGGATTCGCGAGAATGGGGGCATGGCGGTCGACGTCCTGAGCGAGGCCACCATCGACCGGCCCGTCGACGTCGTGGCCGGCTACGCCGCCGACCCCACCCACGCGCCGGAGTGGTACGTCAACATCGAGTCGGTGCAGTGGCGCACCGAACCTCCGCTGCGGGTCGGCTCGCAGCTCGACTTCGTGGCCCGGTTCCTCGGGCGGCGGCTTGCGTACACCTACGAGATCGTGGAGCTGGAGCCGGGGCGGCGGCTGGTGATGCGCACCGCTCAGGGGCCGTTCCCCATGGAGACGACCTACACCTGGGAGGCCGCCGGCGAGGGCTCCACCCTCATGACGCTTCGCAACCGGGGCGAGCCGTCGGGGTTCTCGAAGGCGTTCGGCCCGGTCATGGCGGCCGCCGTGCAGCGGGCCAACCGCAAGGACCTGGCCGCCCTCAAGGCGCGGCTGGAGCGCCCTTGACGCCGGCTTCGGCCGGCACGAACAGCGTGTAGCGGTGGTGGGCCAGGCCGGGCGCCACCGGCTTGGGCAGGTAGCGCTCCCAGGAGGCCAGCCTGGCCACCCGCTCCTCGAGGTCGGGCTGCTCGCCCCGCAGGTAGGGGAGGATCGACCACCGCCACGCCCCCTCGCCGTCGGCGGGCGCCTCCTTCTTCCCCAGCAGGGCCCGCACCACCTTGGCCAGGGGCACCGACGTGTCCGGGAAGGGCGGGATGTCGAACAGCCCGGTGTCGACCGCCTCCAGGCCGAGCCGCTCGGCCGCCTGCACCTGGGCCTGGCGGTCGAGGGCCTCCTCGTTGAGGCGGTCGAACAGGCCCTGGTGCCACAGCCGGGCCCGCACCCGGATGAACACGTTCTTGTTGGGCACGCACGACAGCACCGCCTTGTCGGCCCACTGCGTCTGGCGGGCCAGCACCGCCCACGGGTCGTCGAACCACCACAGGGCGGCGAAGCTGAAGACCAGGTCGTAGTCGGTGCCGAGCCGGTCGGGCCAGCTCGCCGGGTCCGGGCCGTCCACGAGGTGCACCTCCGGCTCCAGGCCCAGCTCCCGCCACTGCTTGACCACCGCGTCCAGCCGCTCCTCGGAGAAGTCGAGCAGTCCCACCCGCACGCCCGCCTGGGCCAGGAACACGCAGTCGATCCCGGGGAAGCCCATCATCCCGAAGGCGGGGGCGTGGAGCACGCTGCGCGAGGCGGTGCGGTCGACCGCGTCCTGGAGCACGTCGCGCAGGGCGAAGCGCTCGTACACCGTGCCCAGGCCTTCGTCCTCGTCCTCGACGTAGCCGCGCCAGTCGAAGCCCAGCTCGTCCTCGGAGCCGGAGGTGGCGTTGCCCGATGCGACCGCCGCGGCCGACACCTTCACCGGCTTGGTCGAGGCCTCCTGGGCCGCCAGCCACGCGCCCACCGGGGGGATGCCCTCCTCCACGTCCACCGTCGGCGACCAGCCCCACTCGGCGGCGGCCCGCTCGGGCGCGTAGGCCCGGTCGACGGTGAGGACCTCGACGGAGTGGCGCGAGAGCGGCGCCTCCCCGTCGCGGCCGAGGGCGGACCAGGCCGAGTCCACCGCGCCGGCCACGGAGCGGACCAGCCCGGCGGGCACCTTGAACGTGGGCGGCGCCAGCCCTGCACCCGAGGCCAGCAGCCCGAAGATCTCCCGCACGGGCGTGGCCGATGGCCCCGCCACGAGGAACACGCCCTCGCCCGACTGGCCGGCCAGCACCAGGGCGGCGGTGAGGTCGTCCACATGGGTGAGGTGGATGCGGTTGTCGCCCTTGCCGGGGAACACCCGGATGCCCCGCTTGAGCAGGGCGTGGGCCCGGGCCAGCATGCCGGAGGTGTCGCCCACGCCGTAGGTGATGGTGGGGCGGACGACGACCGAGGAGCCGGTGGTGCGGGCCAGCACCAGCCGCTCGGCGGCCAGCTTGGCCTTGCCGTAGGCGGATTCGGGGCGGGGGCGGGTGGACTCGTCGGCCGGCCAGTCCTGGTGCCAGCCGTAGACCGACGAGGACGACACGTACACGACCCGGGCGGCCGGGTCGACGGCCCGCAGCAGGCGGGCGGTGCCGGCGACGTGCGAGCCGTGCATCTCCGCCGCCGTGCCCCGGTAGATCCCGGCCAGGTGGTACACCAGCTCGCAACCGGCGGCGGCCGCCTTGAGCGACTCGGGGTCGTCGAGGTCGCCGGGGACCACCTCGGCCCCGTCGGGCACCCGTCCGGCGGCGTCCTCGGAACGGGCGACGGCCCGCACCGGATGGCCGGCCGCCACGAGGGCGCGCACCAGGTGGCTTCCGAGGAAGCCGGACCCCCCGGTGACGAGGATCACGTCTCGGACGCCGCGACGACCGGTATGCGCTTGCGGTGCGGGGAGCGCACGACCCCGGCGGCGATGCGGGCCGCGGCGCCGGGCTCGGCCAGGAGGTTGGTGTAGGCGGCGTTGGCCAGCGGGCACGTGCAGTGCCGCTCCCTCATCCACGTGCGGAACTCCTCGGCCTTGTCGGAGAACCACACGGTCGGGAAGTCGAAGTCGGCGTCGCGGAGGTTGCCGAACGAGCGGGACAGCACGCAGCACGACCACAGCTCGCCGTCGGCCCCGATGTGGCAGGACAGGAAGCCGGCATGGCACACGGGCATGGCTTCGGCCTCGCCCGCCAGCAGGCGGGTCACCCGCCCGTAGTACTCGTCGCGCAGGGCCCGGGCCATGCCCGCCACCGTGCCGCTGGCCCCCTCCTCCACCTCGAGCACGGCCTCGGCCGCCACCCGGAACCGCTCCGAGTAGGGGGTGATGCCCGAGCCGATGGTCTGGAGCTCCACCCGCTCCTCGGCCGGCTCGGCGATGTAGGAGTCGGCCCCCAGCTGCGACAGGCCCCGGGCGATCTCGGGGAAGTCCTCCTGGTTCTGGTCGGAGACGACCGTGTGGCAGCCGACGGTGAGGTTGGGCAGGTTGAGGGCCCGCAGGCCGGTCAGGGTGTCGATCAGGCGCTTCCACGAGCCCTCGGCGCCGCGGATGGTGTCGTGGCGCTCGGGCACGTGGTGGTCGAACGACAGGTTGATGACGAGCTGGGTCTCGGGGCTGGTGGTGCAGATCTTCTCCACCCCGGCGAGGATCTGCTTGGTGTACCAGCCGTTGGTGGGGATGTTGACGATGGCCGGCTCGCAGTGGCGGATGGCCGACAGGATGATGTCGGGCAGGTCACGCCGGATGAACGGCTCGCCCCCGCTGAAGGTCATCCACGTGGGGGCGGTCCCCATCGATTCGAAGACCGAAGTCCACTCCTCGGCGGTGAGCTCCTTGACCTTCCGCTCGTAGACGTTGCAGGTGAGGCAGCGGAAGTTACAGCGGAAGTTCGTGCTGACGACCACGTTGATCGGCAGCAACTTCGGCCAGCCCTTCGCTCGCCACGAGCTCGCCATGGCCAGGGTGTAGCCCGTCTGCGTCAAGCGCCGGAGCTTTGGTGCTCTGGACCATCTCCCAGACATGGTTCTCCCTCCCCCGCAGGTAGTCGCCCCGAGCCCGGAAGCGTGCGTACGCCTCCATCGCCACGGCGCCGGCCGTCCAGGCCAGACGCTTCGGCCGTGTCATCGTCGATTGGGCCGTCGCGGGCTGGGTGCGGGTGGGGTCGGTGGTGAGGTCGTCGACGATGTCTCGCCACAGCTCGTACACCAGAAGTGCCGGCTGGAGGCTCGGGACAGTGTATCCCTGCTTGTGGCGTAGCCACAGATGCCCGGTGTGGACCTGGCGGCGCTGCTTCACGAAGTCCCTGATGGAGCACGGGCCCTTGTTGACCACGATGGCGCCGGGCACGTAGGCCGACTTCCAGCCCTCGGACTCGAGCATGGCCTGGAAGCAGGCCTCGTCCACCGAGGTGCGGGGCAGCGAGACGACCGCCTCACGGCGCAGGGCGATCATCTCGCCCAGCTTGGGCTGGTGGAGGGCGAGGCGGTGGTGGAGGCGCCACAGCAGGTGGACGGCGTAGCCGATGGGGCGTTCGTCGTCGTTGACCGGGAGGGGGCGGCCGCCGGCCATGCCCGTGCCCGGCGAGCGCAACGCCGCCACCAGCATCGGGATCGACCCGGGCTCGGGCAGCACGTCGCCGGAGATGATGACGATCGACGGCATGGACGTCTCGCGGATCCCGAAGTTGACGGCCGCCGCCTTGCCCGACCGCTCGGCCTCCACGTACAGCCGCACCCGCCCGTCGCCCATGTCGGCCCGCGAGTTGGCGATCTCCAGGACGGTCGGCACGGTCTCGTCGTCGCACGCGCTGGCGATGACGAGGATCTCGCCGATCGTCGGCTCGGCCAGCAGGCGGTCGAGCAGGGGCGCCATGTTGGGCCCGTCGTTGTGCGTGGGTACGACCACGCCGATCGTCCCCTGCGAGACCTCCGGTCGCGCCGTCGCGTCGAACGCCCGTGACGCCAGGACTGCGGCGGCGAGCTCTACTCGGTCCTCAGCTCTGCTCGGCAAACCCCATCCCCCCACCGAGTTCTGCCCCAGCCGGTCTTCCCGGGCCCACTCCCCACCGGTAGAGTAGGTGCGCGGAGCATAGTCTGTGGCGGCCGAACCAGATCAAGCCTCCGGCCCGAACAATATGACCGCCTCACTTCCCCGCCGAGCCTCCGTCCGCTGGCGACGGGTCGCGTCCGCAGTCGCCGCGGCCGCGCTGGTGGCGGTGGCGCCGGCCGCTCCGGCGGCCGCCCAGGGCGAGGGTTCGTGCCCGACCGACGGCGTCCTGTCGCCCGTGGAGGTGCGGGTCACCTCGCCGGGGCGGGGGGCGACCGTCACCGGTCCGTCGGTCACGGTGCGCGGTTCGGCCAGTGCGCTGCTGGCCGAGCTGACCCGGGTGGAGGTGACGTTCGGCGACCAGAGCGTGGCCCGCAACTACAGCCCCGGTTCGCCGATCGACTTCGAGCTCACCGTCGACGCCTCGGCCGTGGCCGCCGGCCCCACCTCGGTTCGGGTCGTGGCCTGTTCGTCGTCGGTGCGGGGCGAGGACCGCTTCACCGTGACCTACCAGCCCCGGGCGGCGGCCGCTACCACCACCAGCCCGGCCCGGCCGGCGACCACGTCGGTCTCCTCCCCGGGCGCCGCCACCGGGGCCACCACCACGACCGCCGGGCCCGCGGCCGGACCGGCCGTGGCCAACGGGGCCACCGCGCCCACCAGCACGACACCGGGCCAGACGACGGTGGCCAACCAGCCCACGACCACGGTCGCCGCGCCCGACGCCCCGGCGCCCGCCGCCGCCAACCGGCCCCAGCCGGTGCGGCCGGGCACGAACGTCGACGGCAACGTGGTGCTCTCGGACTCGCCCGACGAAGGCTCGTCCCGCCCCCCGCTGTGGGTCGGGGCGGTGGTGGGCCTGTCGGGCGGCATCGGCCTGCTCTTCTCGGCCACCACGTGGCGGCGCCGCCATCAGGTACCGCCGCTCGAGCCGGTCGACCCCGAGCTGGTCGAGGTGGGTTGAGCCCAGCCTGCGGAGCTCGCACGCCGTGAGCAGCGCCGGGCACGCCCACTCCCACGACCACTCCCACGACACGGGCGGGCCGGGGCTCAACCCGTTCGTGGAGGGATGGCTCGACCGCCTGGAGGGCGACGGGCCGGTGCTCGACCTCGGCTGCGGCCACGGCTTCTGGACCAACCACATGGCCGACCGCGGGATGCGGGTGGTCGGCATCGAGCCCGAGGTCGACCGGGTGGGCGAGGCGGCGGCGGCGGCCAAGGCGCCCGTCGCGGCCGGCGACGGCGCCTACCTACCATTCGGTGACGCCACCCTCGGCGTGGTGTGGTGCATCCACGTGCTTCACCACCTGGATGACCCGGTCCGGGTCCTCGCCGAAGTCCGCCGCGCCCTCCGTCCCGGCGGCCACCTCGTCCTGGCCGAGACCGTCGAGGACAACCCCGTCGTCCGCGTCGGCCGCCGTGTCCGCCCCGAGTGGGACGGCGTGCCCATCCGCTCCAAGTTCACCGCCGCCACGCTCCTCGGCCTCGTCGAGGAGGCCGGCTTCTCCGTCGTCGACCGTCGCCAGCACAGCCTGCTGTCCTTCGCCGCCTGGGCCCTGCCCCGGTCGGGCCGCAAGGCGTGGCTCTGGCTGACCGGCGTCGAGGACCGCCTCCCGCCGTGGACCAGCCGCTGGGGCGCCCACGTGGAGGTCGTCGCCCGCCGGCCGTGAGGCTGCCGGGACGGCGGGCCCCCTGGCCCGGCGCCGCGCCCGGCGGAGGTGGCGCCCACCGGCCAGGAGCAGCACAGCCGACGCCACCAGGGTGACCCCGGTCACGGCCCGGCCGACGGTCACGGCGGCGGGAGGGTCGTACCAGAACCGGATCTCGTGGTCGCCCGGCTCCACCGCCACCCCGAGGAAGGCCCCGTCGGCCTTCAGCACCGGGACGTCCCGGCCGTCGACGGTCGCCTTCCAGCCCGGGAACCAGGCCTCGGACACGACCACCAGGGCGGGCTCGGGCCCGGAGGCGGTGACGTGCCAGCGGCCGTAGCCGTCGCGGCGGGCGTCCACCGTCGTGGGGGACGGGGCCGCCACCGGCACCCGGTCGTACACCAGCGAGAAGTCGGCCACCCGGCCGCCGACCCGGTTGCGGTTGCGCAGGAGGTTGGCCGAGGCCCGGCTGTCGTTGGCCGTGGCCAGGCGGGGGAACCCGTCGCGGCCCTCGCAGGTGTCGCAGAACAGCTCGAAGGCGTAGCGCTTGCCCGCCGAGTCGGGGATGGGGTCGAAGCTGAAGGCGGCGATGCCGAAGTGGTCGTACCCGCTGGTGAACACGGTGTCGATCTCGCGGCCCAGCGACCGCCCGTCGGCGGCCAGCTCCCAGAGGGTGAGGGCGGCGGGGTGGGGCGGGCGGTCCAGCCACACCGCCAGCCCCCGCAGGCCGTCGGCGGGGGCCTCGAAGACGGCCCCGGGCCGGTTGCGCAGCGACATCGACACGATGTCGGCGTAGACGCCGACCCACCGGCTGTAGCCGCAGGCCATGGCCAGCTCTCCGGCCACGTCGCCCGCCTGTGACACCTGGGCGGTGCGGCACGGGTCGCCCGGCACGACGGTCCGGGTCGCATCGCCCAACCGGCGGGCCTCCTCCGTCCCGCCGGTCACGACGCCCACGTTGCGGGAGGCGAGCGAGGCGGCCAGCACCGGGGCCAGGTCGGGGTCGTCGAGGACCACCGCGCTGCCGTAGGCCCGCACCATGGGCAGCACGTCGGGGTTGGGGAGGAGGCGCACCTCGCCCACCTGCGGCCCTCCCCGCTCGGGCTCCACGATGGTCTCCTCGACCAGCTGCGACACGCCGGACAGGCCGAGGGCGGCGTCGCGGAAGCCGGTGGGGCCGAAGAACGACTCGCCGTTCAGCCGCCACAGGTCGCGGGCGGCCAGGGGGTGGGGCCAGCCGGTGGCCAGCTCACGGCCGGTCTGCAGGAGGTGGTCGACCGCGCCGGGGTCCCCGTAGCTGCCGAGGCCGAGGCGGTCGTTGACGCCGATGGCGTCGAGCCGTTCCTCCAGGTCGGCGTAGGCGACCTCCCGGCCGGGCGGGTCGACCTCGTAGTAGCTGCGGTAGGGGTGGGCGTCCATCACGAACAGGCCGAGCACGGCCAGGCCGGTGGCCGCGGCGAGGGCGGGGGCGTGGCTGGGGGACCGCCCCTCGGCCCACCGCTGCACCAGGACGACCGCGTAGGCCGACCCCATGGCCATGCCGAGGGCGGCCACGTGGTAGAAGCGGGGGAAGCGGATGCTCTCCAGGAACGGGATCACCCGTTGCAGGGCGAGGAACGGCGCGAAGTAGGGCAGCCCCACCAGCAGGGCGGTGGTGACCACGCCGCCCACGGCCGCCGCCCTGCCCAACCGGAGCCGGCGGATGAAGCTGCCGACGAGCAGCCCGGCCAGGATCCCAACGACGATGAACGGGAGCAGCTGGCGGCGCTCGGCCGGACCGCTCGAGGCGAGGGGCACGGCCGCCGTCGACATCCACACGCCGACGGCCGACGAGAACAGCACGGCGGTGAGGCAGCCGTCGCGGTCGTGGCGGCCGAGGAAGGGCAGAGTGAGCAGGGTCAGGGCCAGGGCCACCCAGCTCAGGTAGAAGTTGCCGGCCAGAAGGTCGCGGTCGAACCCGATGCTGCCGTCGAGCGGCTCGGCCCGGTTGACGAACAGCCCCATCTCCCGGCCCAGGTCCCCGGCGATGCCCTCGACGAGGACGGCCCGCACGCTGTCGGGCGTGGTGAGCACGAAGTTCTCGTGGCTGGTGACGAACGGGAGGAGCCAGTGGGCGATCACGCCCAGCCCGATGCCCACCACCACCACCGCCCGGAAGAGCACGCCGCCCACGCTCCGGGGGCCGGTGGGGGTGAAGCGGGCCCGGGCCACCTCGACGGCGAGCAGGCTCCCGCACAGGATGGCCAGGGCGTAGACGTGCTCGGCCTGGTGCAGCACCGCGAACCCCACGGTGAGCCCGGCCAGTGCGACGTAGAGGGCGCCGTCGCCGCGGAGGGCAAGCCGGAGGCTCCACACGAGCCACGGGGTGGCGGCCATCACCCACAGCGAGGTCTCGTGGCCGAAGAGGGCGTGGGAGGAGAACAGCGGGTGCAGGCCGTAGACGAGCCCGCCCACGATGGCCGCCGGCGTCCGCCGCCACAACGACCTCACCAGCACGAACGCGCCCCATGCCCCGACCACCTGGGCCGCCACCGAGGCCAGCTTCACGGCCTCGTCCGGCCCGACGAGGGCGGCGAGGGGCACCAGCATGAGCACCGGGAAGGAGGGCGCCAGCGACCACACCGGGCTGCCCGACCACATGTCCGACCACCAGTAGGGGACACCCAGGCCGTCCCAGTGGTCGAGGCTGAGGCGGACGAACAGGGAGACGCCGGGCCCGTCCAGCACCAGCCCGCCGTTGGTCCACATCCGGGTGAACGCGGCCACGGCCAGGGCCAGGAAGCCCAACGACGCCATCGCCACCAGGCGGGGCGACACGTAGGGGACGTCCCCGGCGGCGCGGGCCGGAGGGGCGCCCGCGGCGGCCTGGGGATGCCGCGCCGCCTCGGCGGCCGCCGCGGGCGGTGGCCCGTGCAGGCGGGTCACCACCGCGCCCACCCGGCCAGGGGCGGCCACCCCCTCGGCCTGGCCATTGCCCATTGCCGCGGGCGGGGCCGTCCGGACGTTCACCCGTGCCCGTCCGGGCCCGGCCGGCGGCGGCGCCGTGCCCGTGACACGGGCCCGGCGAGGAGGATGGCGACGAGGGTGGTGCCGGTGACGAGCCGTCCCACGGTGGCCGCCACCGGCTCGCCGTACACCAGCTCGACCTCGTGCTCGCCGGGCGGCACGGCCACGCCCAGGAACGCCCCGTCCGCCTTGAGCACGGGTGCGGGCTCGCCGTCGACGGTCGCCCTCCAGCCGGGGAAGTGGGCCTCGGCCACGACCACCAGCGAGGGCTTCTCGCCCGCCACCGCCACCCGCCAGTGACCGGGGCCCAACTCGGTGGCCCGCAGGGCGGTCGAGGGCACGTCGGCCACGGGGAAGCCCTCGTGGATCACCGAGAAGGCGGCGGCCCGGTCGTCCCTCACGGCCCCGTCGAGGACGACGTTGCCCTCGCCGCGGGGGCCCCGGCTCACGAACAGGCTGGGAACCTCGGCCGGCTCGCAGCCCGGGCACGACAGCGTCGCCCGGTACCGCTGGCCGGCCGAGCTCTCGATGGCGGGGAAGCGGAAGGCGTACATGGAGTTGTCGTCCCAGTCGCGCAGGCCGGACGTGGCCCGGGCCACCTCCTCGCCGGTGGTCGCGCTGGTCAGGACGAGCTCGGTGCCGGCCGGCGGTCGGTCGAGCCAGAGGCCGATGCCGGCCAGCCCGTCGGCCGCCGAGCGGAGGTCGAAGCCGATCCCGTCGTGGACGGGGACGGTGTCGAAGGCGGCGAACACCCCGATCCAGTTGTGCAGGGCGCACGCCATCGCCACCTCGCCGGCCAGGGCGCCGCTGCCGCTCTCCCGGTCGTCGCACGCGTCGGGTGGCAGGAACTCCCCGACGGCCACGTCGGCCACCGCCGCCGCCCCCCGGGACCCGGCGGTGACGACCGTCACGTTGCGGTGGGCCAGGGACACGGCCAGCTCGGCCGCGATCGCCTCGTCCCGCACCACCACGGCCTGGTCGTAGGCCCGGACGAGAGGCAGGGCGGCCGGGTTGCGCTCCAGGTACACGCCCTCCACCCGCTCGTGGCCGGGGCGGTCCTCCACCACCCGCTCCACGGCCATGTAGGCGGTGGCGGCCAGGCCCAGGGCGGCCTCGCGGTAGCTGGGCGGGGCGATGACCGCCTCGCCGGTGAGCCGCCACGCCTGCCTGGAGGCCAGGGGGTGGGGCCAGCCCACCGACAGGTCGACGCCCGTGCCCTGGAGCGAGTCGACCTGGCGGGCGTCGCCGAACAGCGGGGTGGCCACGCGGAAGTCCCCGCCGACGGCGGCCAGGCTGGCCGCCACCTGCCGGTAGGCGGCGTCGTCCTCGGGCGGCCCCACCCGGTAGAAGGTCCGGTAGGGGTGGATGTCGACGAGGAAGGCGCCCAGCAGGAGGAGGGCGCCGGCGGCGGTGAGGGCGGGGGCCAGCGAGGAGTGGTGGCGGCGGGCCCACGGGCCCACGAACCGCAGCGGGTAGGCGGCGCCGAGGGCCAGGCCCAGGGCGGCCACGGGGTAGAAGCGGGGGAACCGGATGTTCTCCAGGAGCGGGACGACCCGCTGGAGGGCGAGGAACGGCGTCACGTACGGGGCGCTGACCATGAGGGCGGTGGCGACCAGCCCGGCCACCACCGTGGCCCGCCCCGACGTCACCCGCCGCAGGCAGCTGCCCACGACCAGGCCGGTCAGCCCGCCCACCACCAGGAACGGGAGCGGCTCGAACCGCTGGGCCGGCCCGCTGTCGGCCAGCGGCACGCCGGCGGTGGACAGCCACACGCCGATCATCCCGGCCACGAGGATGGCGCTGAGGTGGCCGTCGTGGTCGTGGCGCCCGAGGAGGAAGGCGGTGACGAAGGTGGGGACCAGGCACACCCAGCTGAGGTAGACGTTGCCGGTCAGCAGGTCGCCGCCGAAGTCGACCGTGCCGTCGAGAGGGGTGGCGCGGGAGAGGAACGTCCCCGGCTCGTTGCCCAGGAAGGACCCGACCCCCTCCTCCAGCACCGACCGCACCGTCTCGGGCGGGGTGAGGATGAACGAGTCGCTCAGGGACAGGAACGGGAACAGCCAGAACGCCACCGCCCCGAGGGCCACTACCACCACCAGGCAGGCCTGGCCGAGGAGGTGGCGCACGCCGCCGGGGATGCCGCTGCGCCGGGCCTTGCCCAGCTCGATCAGCAGCTGGAAGGCGCAGAGGAGGGCGAGGGAGTACGCGTGCTCGGCCTGCTGGAGCACCGCGGCTGCGGCCAGCAGGCCGGCGAGGACGGCGTAGCGGCGGGGACGGGGCGCCTCCGCCCCGTCCGTGCGGTTCCGCTGGAGGGCCCGGCGCAGGCTCCACGCCAACCACGGCGTGATGGCCATGACCCACAGCGACGTCTGGTGGCCGAAGAGGGCCCCGTGGGACAGGAAGATGGGGTGCAGGGCGTAGACGACGGCGGCGACGAGGGCGATGAGGGTGGTGCCCTCGGGCCGGCGCCCGGGGTGGGCGGAACGCCACAACGACGAGGCCAGGACGAAGGCGCCCCAGCCTCCGACGACCTGGGCGGCGAGCGTGGCCCACTTCACCGCCGCCTCGGCGCCGATCAGGATGCCCAGGGGGGCGAGGGCCAGGGTGGGGAACGAGGGGGCGAGGGCCCACACCGGCGCACCGGTCCACATCTCCGGCAGCCAGTAGGGCACGCCGCCGCCGTGCTCGAGTTGGTCGACGGCGATGCGCAGGAACATCGAGACGCCCGGCCCGTCGAGGGCCAGCTCGCCGGGCCACCCCCCCGAGAAGCCGAGGACGGCCAGTGCCACCGCCGCGAATCCGAGGGTGCGGGGCAGCCACGGCGGCGGCGAAGGCCGCCGGGAGGGGCTCGAGCCGGTGGCCGCGACGTCCGCGGGCGAGACCTGGACGGGGCGGAGGGCCGGGGACGGCCGGGGGGCCGGGGGGACGGCCCGTCGGGGAGGCCTGGCAGGCTTCGCATCCGGCCCGGCTGCGGGCCCGAGCGCACGGGCGGCTGCGGCGGTGACCGAACGACGCGTCCTGCTCGGGCTCGGGGTCTCGAGCCGCATCGCGTCGGGCACCGTACCACCGGGCTTCAGGCGGGCCCCGGCGGCGGCTCGGGCCCGGTGCGGGCTTCGGCCACCGCCGCCCACAGGTCGGTGGCGCTGGGCGGGCCCAGGAACGACTTGCGCACCACGCCCTCGGCGTCGGCCAGCAGGATCATGGGAACGACCTCGATCTGGTAGCGGTCGTGCAGGTCCTTGCGGGCCGAGACCTCGACCTCCTGGACGACCACGTCAGCGCTGGCCAGGACGGCGGCCTTGTCGCGGGTGGACGCGCACGAGTCGCACGTGGCCGACGTGAACAGCGCCAGCAACCAGGGTGCATCGGGCCGGTCGAAGTCGTTGCGGTCGAGCTGGGCAGGGGCGCTCCACCGGGCCTGGGTGGGCGGCTCGGGCCGACGCCGGCGCACGACCCAGGCCAGGGCCGCGGCGGCCAGCACGACGACGGCGGCGACGATCAGGCGCTCCACGTCACCGATGTTCGCAGCTTCACCCCGGTCGGCGGGAGCGCAGATAGGTGTCGGTTGTCCTTATTGACGGTGCCCGGCTTTCGATGGAGCATCCCGCCCGACGCAACTCACCCGGGCGGCGGAAACGGAGGGGGGGCCGACGTACGGTGCGCAGGAGCAGGGCGGCGGGACGCCCGGTTCCCCAGGAGCACCATGCGTGGGCTCTCCCTCCGGCCCATCTTCAGTCCCGCAGCGGGATGGCCGGCGACATCACCGTGCCCAGGTTCCTGCCCTTGTAGGTGTCCCGCTCCACCACGAACGGCGACCCGCCCGTGATGAGCAGCGACGTGGGGCCCTTGCGCACGGTGTCGTTCAGGCGGACGCCCCGCCGGGAGTTGGGGGCGACGTCGATGGCGCTCAAGCCGGGCGGCACCACCGCCACGCCGTCGTCGAGCAGGGTCACCGACACGCGGACGGCCCGGTCGCCGGGGTTCTGGAACACCAGCCACTCCTCGGTCGCGTCGTCGGCCTGGCCGGCGGCCACCACCCACCGCTCGGCCGCCACCCGGGCCCCGGCGGTGATGGCCAGTCCGGTGCGGGAGGCGGGCGACATGGCGTCGACGGTCCGCTCCACCACGACCGGCACGTCGTTGGTCGACCGCACCGTCACCGCGTGGGCGACCCCCTTGGGGATCCGGGCCTCGTCGTTGGCCAGCAGCGTCACCCGGGACTGGCCCGGCACGGTGAGGACGATGGGCTCGGCCGAGCCCTGCTCGAGGGTGAGCTCGACCGAGGTGCGGGCCTCGTCCCGCCCCGGATTGAACAGCTGGAAGCGCTCGGTGAGGCCCTCGGCGAGGAACCCCTCGGGGAAGTACCAGAGGTCGCCCGGCGCCGCCGACCCGAGGGAGACCGACATGCCCTTGCGGGTGTCGCTGCCGTCGAACGTCTGCAGGCGGGAGGCCACCAGCCGCCCGGCCCGGGCGGTGATCTCGGCCGACACCTGCACGCGCCGCTGCACGTGCTCGCCCACGTTGACGGCGTACATCCCCCGGCCCCGCACCGACAGCCCGGTCAGGGCCTGGGGCGTGACCTCCCCTTCCTCGGTGGTGAAGACCAGGTCGACGATGGCGTCCTCGGGGAAGGGGTTGAACAGGCTGATGACCTCCACCGCGTCACGCGTCGTCACCCCCTCGGCGAAGTACCAGGTGGTCGACGCACTCGAGGCGCAGGCGGTGGCCGTCTCGCCCAGGGGGCCGGCGGCGGCCAGCTCGACCACCGCCTCCCCGCCGTCGAGCTCGACGAGGGCGGAGGCGTAGGGGGCGGTCACCACGTCGACGAGGCGCACGGTGGTCCGCCCGCTGGGTGCGACCGACACGTTGAGCTGGCGGCTCTCGCCCTCGCTGGGGACCACGGTGACGGTGCCGGTGAGCCGGCGGCCGCCGGCGTTGGCGACGACCACCGTGCCGTTGGCCGAGCCGTCGCCGGTGGAGGTGGCGCCGGTGCAGAACCACGCCGACGAACGGGCGCTCGAACGCGCGCCCATGGGCGTCTGCACGTCGGCCGCGACCTCGGTCGACGGCCGGTCGACCCGGGTGTCCACGACCCAGGCCGCGGCCAGCAGGACGACGATGGCCACGATCGCCGGCATCCGGTGGGGACGGTTCACGGGCCGGCCGCCACCGTCGCCGGACGGGGGCCCTCGAGGTCGAGGGCCCGCCGGCGCAGCCGCAGGAAGGAGCGGACGGCCACGGCCCACAGGGCGACCTGGCCGATCACCAGCCCGTAGCGGAGGACCGGCGTGCGGTACCGCAGCTGGGACGGTCCGCCCTCGGTGGCCCGGTAGACGTTGGCCACGCCGAACCCCCGCTGGCGGTCGGCCCCCTCGCCGTCGACGGTCAGCGACCAGCGGGAGGACGGCGCCTCCGCCACGAGGACCGTGCTGTTGGCGGGGACGTCGCCGGTGAAGCGCACCGGGCCACCGTCGGGGAGGACGGGCCTGCCGCCGCTCAGATCGGCCCCCGGGCCCAGGGAGGTGGGCACCGGGCCGGTGAAACGGTCGGGGAGGGCCGCCCGCAGCGGTCCCCAGGAGGTGTTCTCGTAGACCGTCAGGCCCGGGTCCGACGGGAGCAGGCGCAGGTCGACCTGGGTGACGAGGGCCCGGGCCAGCTCGGGGGGGAGGGGGTAGCGGCCGGCGTCCTCCCGGCCGGTGGCCAGCTCCACGGGCACGACGATGTAGCGCACGGCCATGGGAGCGAGCAGCCGGCCCAGGAGGGCGGTGTCGCCCCGCTGGGCCAGGCGGATCGAGCCGGCGATGGCCCGGGTGGCCGAGGACGGGGCGCCGGGCAGGAGGTCGGTGACGTCGGGCGCGCCGTTGCGGGAGGTGGCGTAGGCCACCCCCTCGGACAGGTGCCAGCCGTCGAGGGGCAGGGCCTCGGGCGCGCCCAGCCACAGGACGCGGAAGTCGCCGGCGCCGGCCTCGGCGCCCATCCACGTGAGCGACCGGGTGACCTCCTCGTCGGTGAGGTCCCACCGGCCGTCGCGGACGCCGCCCAGCACGGGCAGGACCCCGATGGTGAGGGCGGCGGCGGCGCCGAGGGAGGCGAGCTGGCGCCAGCCGAAGCGGTACCCGGGCAGGTCGAGGTCGAAGGCGGCCGCCCCGAGGGCGGCGGCGAGGGCCAGTCCCAGGGCGGCGGGCACGAGGAGCACGTCGGGCGCCTCCAGGCGGACCGGGAGCCACCCCCGGCTCCCGGCCCAGGCCACCAGCACGCACACGACGGCCATGGCCCACATGCGGATGGCCCATGCCAGCCGCCAGCTCCGGCCGATGGCCAGGGGGAGGGCGGCGGCCACGAGGAAGGCCCAGCCGATGGGGGCGGCGCCCATGGGCCCGGTCTGGAACCGCAGCAGGCTGCCCAGGCCCGGGGCGTTGGCCGGCTCGGGGGCCACGCCGGTGAAGGTGGCGAGCCCCCCGGGCGCGAACAGCTCGAGCGTCCACGGGAGGTGGAGGACCACGGCCACGGCGGTGGCGACCAGGACGCCCACGAGCGAGCGCCAGGCCGCCGCCGTCCCGCCCGCGGCCACCGAGCCGACGATCAGCCCCAGGGCGGCGACCACCATGGCCACCACGATGCTGGGCACGAAGGCGGCCACCAGGGCCAGCAGCAGGGCCAGCTTCAGCGTCTCGCTGCGGGCCCGGCTGGCGGGCACGGGTCCGGACTGGTCGCCGTCGAGGTCGCCGAAGGGGGCCAGACCGCTCAGGCGGGCGGCGATGGCGAGCAGCCAGGGGAAGGCGGCCCACGCCAGCAGCCCCGTCCAACGGCCGCGGGCCAGCGCCCCGTAGGAGAGCGGCACGGCCAGGTAGGCGATGACCCCGACCAGGCGGGCCAGCGACGACCGGAAGGGCAGGGTCAGCCGCCACACGCCGAACCCGGCCAGGGGCCACAGGCCCACGACCAGCACCTTCTGGAGGACGGCCACCTTGCCCAGGAACAGCAGCCCGCCCGTCCCGAGCAGGGCGAAGGCGGTGGGGGCGGGGGACGTCGAGCCGAGGCCGGTCGTCCGCCAGCCGCTCAGGTACTCGGAGAACAGCGACCCCACGCCCGCGAACGGCGCCAGCTCGCCCACCGCCGGCAGGCGGCCCCAGATCAGGTTGCGGCTGCCGATGACGATGAGCACGGCCAGCACGGCCAGGAGCACGGCCGCGGCCTGGCCCGGGCCCCGCCCGACCGAACCGGCCAGGCGGTGCCCGGCCTGCACGAGCGCTTCCGCCTTGTCGTCGGTGTGCAGCCGCCGGCGGAGGTACGTCGTCAGCCGCACGCTGCCGCGCACCTGGAGGCGGCGGACGTCGGCGTCGGGGACGGCCCGGGACCGCTGGGTGGCCCGCCGCATCCGGCGGGCGTCGGCCAGCGTGCGGACGTTCCACCACCACGCCGCGGGGACGGCCCGGGCCTCGTGCCAGCGGCGGCCCACGATGGCGATCACCATCTCGAACAGGCTCACCAGAGCGGCCTGGGGCAGCACCCGCAGCAGGTGCAGCATGGAGTAGGTCTTGATCACCGACCGCACGTGGTGGCGCCGGTCGAGCAGCAGGTGGCGGGCCGTGGGCGGCTGCGACTCCCTCCCGCCCAGGCGGTGGCGCACCCGGGCCGCGGGCGCCACCAGCACCCGGCCGCCGGCGATCTGGGCCCGCCAGCAGAAGTCGACGTCGACCCCGTTGTCGCCCATCTGCGCGTCGAACCCGCCCAAGGCGGCGAACAGGTCGCTGCGCACGAGCATGCAGGTCGTGGTGACGGCGAACACGTCGCGCACCCCGTCGTGCTGTTCCTGGTCGAGCTCGCCCCGGTCGGCCACCGGGGCGGTGGCGCCCATCTTGTCGACCAGCAGGCCGACGTCGAGCAGGCGCTCGGGGTGGTCCCAGTCCACGACCTTGGGCGCCACCACCGCGGCGTTCGACCGGAAGGCCTCCTCGACCATGCGGCGGATGGCGTCGGGGTCGGGGGCCACGTCGTCGTGGCAGAAGGCGAGGAAGGCGGCGCCCTGGACGGTCTCGAGGGCGTCGTTGGCGAGCGCCGCGAACGTGCCGCCGCCGTCGACCCGCCGGACGTAGGCATCGGGGAGCACGGACGCCACCCGGCGGGTGGGGTCGCCCGAGCGGGCTCCGTCGATGACCAAGACCGAGAGGTTCGGGTAGTCCTGGGCGGCGAAGCAGCGGAGGGACTCCTCGAACCACGGGCCCGGCTCGCTCGCCACGATCACCGCCACGACGGGAGGTGCGGAGGGCGGGCGATCCATGCCGGAGGGCAGGCTAACGCGCCGCCTCCGAAGTCTTAGGGCATCCTTAGACTGGAGGCATGGGTTCCGACCAGACCGAGGACGACCTGCTCGAACGGGCCCGCGACGCCGCCTACACGGCCGTCGGCTTCGGCGTGCTCGCCTTCCAGCGGCTCCAGGTCGAGCGGCGGCAGCTGGCCAAGGACATCTCGGCCTCCGTGGGTGGCAGGCCGGGCGTGCGGCGCATGGCCCGCCAGGTCGACAAGGCCGTCGATCCCCTCCTCGACAGCGTGGAGGACCGGCTCCCCGACCAGGCCCGCCGCCTCTTCCGCCAGGCCCGCATCGCCGGCCGCGCCCTCGAGCACACCCTGCTGAGATGACCGTCTTGGGGCGCCTGACCCACGTCACACGTGGCCGAGACGCCCCGAAACGGATGCGCTAGGAGCGGCCCACCGTCCGGAAGACCTCCAGGTGGGCCTCGGCGGAGGCGTCCCAGGTGTAGCGGGCGGCCAGCTCCAGGCCCCGGCGGCGGCGGTCGTCGACGGCCGGCCCGCCCTCCACCGTCTCCTCGAGGGCGGAGGCCAGCTCGCCCGTGTCGGACGGCTTGACGAGGAGGGCGGCGTCGTCCACCACCTCGGCCATGGCCGAGCCGCTGGTGGTCACCAGGGGGGCGCCCGAGGCGAGGGCCTCCAGCACCGGCAGCCCGAAGCCCTCCTCCATGGAGGGGTAGGCCACCGCCGCCGCCCGCCGCAGGAGGGCGACCTTCTCCTCCTCGGCGATGTATCCCACCCGCTTGACCCGGGTGCGGTGGACGCTCGACGCGATGGCGGCCTCGATGGCCTCCATGCCCCAGCCGGGCGCCCCGGCCAGCACCAGGCTGAGGTCGGGGAGGTGACCGGCGACCACGTCGAAGGCGCGGACCAGGTTGGGCACGTCCTTGCGGGGCTCGAGCGTGCCCACGAAGGTGACGTAGGGCGGGTGGACGCCCATGCGCCGGAGCGCAGCCTCGTCGCCGGCCGCCCCGTCGGCGTCGTCGGGGCCCAGGGGGTGGAAGCGGTCCTGGTCGACCCCGTGGGGGATCAGATACAGGGGAACGGTGGGGTTCAGGACGGCCCTCACCCGCTCGGCGGCGGCCGCACTGGCCGTGATCAGGGCGTCGGCCCGCTCGGCCGCCTGGCGGATCGCCCGCCGGAAGAACATGACCTTGGCCCGTTCGTGCCACTCGGGATGGTCGAAGAAGGTCATGTCATGGACCGTCACGACCTTGGGTTGCTTGGCCCGCAGCGGCATCGTGTAGTGCGGGCTGTGGTGGACGTCGGGGTCGAGCTGCTCGAGCAGGCGGGGCAGCTCCACCTGCTCCCACGTCAGCCGCAGGGGCCGGGCCGGCGGGGCCCGGTCGACGACGGTCATGTCGCCCAGCTCCTGCCAGCGGGCGGCGTCGTCCCGCCGGCACAGGAGGGTGAGGTCGACGTCGTCGCGGCGCCCCAGCCGGCAGGCCAGCTCCAGCACGTACCGGCCCGCCCCCGTGGGGTGGTCGGGGACGGCGGTGGCGTCCAGGCTCAGCCGCAACGGGTTGGTCCGGCCGGCGGTCATCGCCGCACCCCGCGGGGCGCCCCCGCACTCAGCGAGCCCCACAGCTCCTGGTGGCGGGCTGCGGCGGCGGCCCACGTCAGGGTGGCGGCCCGCTCCCTGCCTGCCTCCACCAGGTCGGCCCGCAGGGAGGCGTCGGTGGAGACCCGCACGAGGGCGGCGGCGATGGCGTCCACGTCGAGGGGGTCCACCTCGTAGGCGGCGCCGCCCAGGCTGGGCTGGGGGCTGGCGACCACCGGCGCCCCGCACGCCATGGCCTCCACCGCCGGCAGCCCGTACCCCTCGAACAGGGGGACGGTCACCACCGCCGCGGCTGCGGCGTACAGCCCGGCCAGCACCGCGCCGTCCACGTTCCCGGTGAGCACCACGCCCGCGCCCGGGCCCGTCCGGCCCAGCTCGTCGCCCCATCCCACCGGGCCGGCGACCACGAGGGGCAGGCGGCCGGGGAGCCGGTCGCGGGCGGCCTGGTAGGCGGCGACGAGGCGGGGCAGGTTCTTGCGGGGCTCGAGGGTGGACACGCTGAGTAGGTAGTCGGCCTCCACGCCGAGGTTCCTGAGCAGTGTCGCGGCCGCCTCGGGGTCGGGGGCGGGCAGGTGGTCGCAGCCCTCGTCGACCACCTCCACCCGCTCGGGGGCGGCGCCTGCGGCCAGCAGGTCGTCGGCCGTCTGGCGGGAGGGGGCGAGCAGGATCGACGCCCGGCTCAACGCCCGGGCCAGGGCGGCCTCGTGCCACCGCCGTCCCCGGGCGGGGAACGTCTCCGGTACCCGCCGCCAGGCGAGGTCGTGGACCGTCACAGCCAGGGGAGTGTTCCCGACGGCGGCCGGCACCGCCAATGAGGGGGCGTGGACGACGTCGTGCCCGGGCGGGGGAGCGGCCGGCCCCCACCCCCATCCCCGGTCCCAGGCCCACACCAGGGCACGGCCGGGGAGGGGGGAGGTGACCACCGGCCTCCCTAACGCGACCAGCGGGTCGGGCCCCGCACGTCCACCTCCGGAGGGCGGCCGGCTGGCCCACAGGGTCACCCCCTCGGTCTCCCGGGCCAGGCCCCGGACGTAGGTGCCGATCCCCCCGGGCACCCGGCGGCGGAGCTGCTCGGCCACGAGCAGTGGTCGCACCGGCGGCTACCTCGCCGCCACGGCGCGGCGGTAGAGGTCGACGAGGCCGGCTGCCGACCGCTCCCACGAGTAGCGGGCGACCTGGCGGCGGCCGGCGTCGACCAGGCGCTCTCGCAACCCGTTGCCGTTCAGCGCCGCGTCGAGGGCATCGGCCAGGGCGCCGTCGTCACCCACCGGTACGAGCAGGGCGGCGTCGCCCAGCACCTCGGGCAGCGAGCCCGCCGACGTGGCCACGACGGGGACGCCCGCCTCCATCGCCTCCAGCGGCGGCAGGCCGAACCCCTCGTAGCGCGACGGGAAGGCCAGCACCGACGCGCCCCGCAGCAGGGCGGCCCGGTGGCCGTCACTCACGTACCCGAGCCGGGAGATGCGCTCGGGATGGCGCACCGCCGCCACCGCCTCGTCCAGGCGGTCCGACCCCCACGCCTCCATGCCGGCGATGACCAGGCGGAGGTCGGGGTGGCCCGGGGCGAGCCGGTCGAAGGCCCGCACCAGCGACAGATGGTCCTTGCGGGGCTCGACGGTGCTGAGGGCCAGCACGTACCTCTCCGCCCCGGCAAGCCGCCGCCCGTCCTCCGGATCGGCCGCGGCCACGGGCGGCACGGCCTCGGGGACGACCACGACCCGCTCCGGGTCGGCGCCGAGCAGCCCGACCACCTCGTCGGCGACGTACTGCGAGACGGTGTGGGCCCACGCCCCCCGGGCCAGCTGGCGCTGGAGGAGCCGGGGGTAGAACAGCGGGTCGCCCGAGCACAGCTCGGGGAAGCGCACAGGTGTCAGGTCGTGCACCGTCATGACGGCGGCCGCCCGCCGGGTCGGCGGTACCACGAAGTTGGTGCCGTGGACGACGTCGACGGGGCCGGTCCACGCCTCGGCCGGAGGGGCGTCCCACCGCAGCCAGCACGTGCGCAGGGGCTGGGGCGGCATCGACCGGCGGATGTGCCGCACGCCCGGGGGCAGGACGGCGGCCAGCGACCGGTAGGCCCGCCAGCTCAGGGCGTAGCCGGCGGCGGCCACGTCGGGACGGGCGGCCAGGGCGGAGAGCATGCCGTCGGTGAAGACGCCCACGCCCGTGCGGGAGCCGACCAGCGGGGTGGCGTCCACCGCGACGCGCAGCGGCGACGACGCCGCGCCGTCCCGGTCACCACTTCCCACTGCGGCCTCCTTTCGCCCCCCCAGGGCCTGGCTCAGGCCGATCAATCGGCGCGGGTGCCCGCTATCCGTCGGAAGTATCGCCGTCGGTCGCCGCCGCCGGCGACCGCCGCCGCTTGCGCCGGCCGGGCAGGGCCCGCCAGCGGCCCTCCTCGCCGGTGAGGGGGGCCGGTTCCTCCTCGCTCGCCGGTGCGGCCGTCGCCGCCCCCGTCGCCGCCCCCGTCGCGACCCCGGTCGCGGTCTCGGTCGCCGGCTCGGCCGCTCCGGGCGCGGCCTGGACCATGGGCTGGAGGCGGTCGACGATGGCG
The DNA here is from genome assembly GCA_046565765.1 of Acidimicrobiia bacterium. GTDB lineage: Bacteria > Actinomycetota > Acidimicrobiia > Acidimicrobiales > AC-14 > JBFMCT01. Next base: position 77,734 of record JBKHXX010000048.1, read on the forward strand.
TCGCGGTGGTCGGCCAGGACCTTGGTCAGGCGGTCGAGGTCGCGCAGGAGCAGGCGGCCGAGGTCGCTCACCGCCCGCCGCAGCTCGTCGACGGTGCCCTGCACCTCCTGGGCCACGCTGTCGCGGATCGACCCTTCGAGGGCGTCGAGGCGTTGCTCGATGGCGGCCAGGCGGCCCGCCAGCTCACCGTCGGGTTCGGCGGCCGGCTCCGCGCCGTAGCCCAGCGGCCTGGCCGGCGGCCAGGGACCCTCGTCGGCCGGGACCCGGGTCTCCATCCGGCCCCGAGCGTACCCGCCGGGTGTGGCCGGTGGCGGTGCACGCCGCCGGGTAGCCTCCTACGCACCGGTGACCAGCACGCTCCCCTCCCGCGCCGCGGCGGCCGACGCCTCCCGCCGCGCCCCGGCCAGCTTCACCGAGGCCGACCGGGAGCTGGCCCGGGCCCTCGACGCCCTCAGCGAGGCCGACAACTATGCCGACTGGATCGTCGACATGGCCCAGCCCTACCTCGGGCCCCAGATCCTCGAGCTCGGGCCGGGCCACGGCACCGTCACGTCGCGCCTGGCGCGCCACGGCAAGGTCACCGCGGCCGACCTGTCGCCCCGGTGCGTGGCCGCCCTCCAGGAGCGCTACGCCGACCACGAGCACGTCGAGGTGGTCCTGGGCGACGTGGCCGATGCGGTGGCCGGGCGCTCGTTCGACACCGCCGTGCTGGTCAACGTGCTCGAGCACATCGAGGACGACCACGGCGCGCTGCGGGCCCTGTACGACGGGCTCAACCCGGGCGGCACGGTCGTGCTGTTCGTCCCCGCCTTCGAGGCGCTGTACAGCGAGTTCGACCGGATGGTCGGCCACTACCGCCGCTACCGCCGTGACGAGCTGGCCGGCAAGCTCGTCCACGCCGGCTTCGAGGTGGTGGAGGCGCGCTACGTCAACCTCCTGGGGGCGCTGGCGTGGTGGGTCGTGGCCTGCCGGCTGCGGCGGTTCCCGCACCGGTCCTGGTCGGTGAAGGTGTACGACCGCACCGTCACCCCCCTCGTGCGCCGCCTGGAGGCCCGCTGGGCCCCGCCGTTCGGGCAGTCGGTCCTGTGCGTGGGCCGGCGCGCCCCGGCGTAGCGAGCTGATCACCGCTCTGGCGGGGGGCGTGGGCGCCGCCCGCCTCCTCCAGGGGCTCGTGCGCGTGGTGCCCCCCGGCGGCGTGACGGCGGTGGTCAACACCGGCGACGACCTCGTGCTCCACGGCCTGCACGTCAGCCCCGACCTCGACACGGTGACCTACACCCTGGCCGGGGTCGTCCCCCCCGAGCGGGGCTGGGGGCTGTTGGGCGAGTCGTGGGCGGCCATGGACGCCCTCGAGCGCTACTCGGCGGCGGCGCCCCCCGGCTCGGCCGCCGGCACCACCTGGTTCCGCCTCGGCGACCGGGACCTGGCCACCCACCTGTACCGGACCCAGCGGCTGGCCGAGGGCGCCACCCTCTCGACCGTCACCGCCGAGATCGCCTCCGCCTGGGGGCTCGACCTGCGGCTGCTGCCCATGAGCGACGACCGGGTGGAGACCCGGGTGACGGTGGCCGGAGAGGGTGAGATCGGCTTCCAGGACTACTTCGTGGCCCGCCGCCACGCCGTGGCCGTCACCGGCGTGCGCTTCGCGGGGGCCGACGGGGCCCGGCCCGCCCCCGGCGTGCTGGCCGCCCTCGCCGCCGCCGAGGCGGTCGTGATCAGCCCGTCCAACCCGATCGTGTCCATCGCGCCCATCCTGGCCGTGCCCGGCATGCGGGAGGCGATCGCCGCCCGGCGGGAGGACACGGTGGCCGTCTCGCCGCTGGTGGCGGGCCGGGCCCTCAAGGGGCCGGCCGCCCGGCTGATGGCCGAGCTGGGCCACGAGCCGTCGGTGGTGGGCGTGGCCCGCCTCTACGCGCCCCTGGCCGCCACCCTCGTCGTGGACGAGGCCGACGCCGCTCACCGGGCGTCCGTGGAGGCCGTCGGGGTACGGTGCGTCGTGGCCCCGGCGGTCATGCGAGGCGTCGAGGAGGCATCCGTCCTGGCCACGGCGGTGCTCGGCGCGGTGCGGGCCTGACCCGGTGAACGAGCTGCGGGTCATCCCCGTCCCCGGCCTCCCCGAAGTGCAGCCCGGCGACCGGCTGGCCGACCTGGTCGCTGCCTGCGCCGACCTGGAGGACGGCGACGTGGTCGTCGTCACCCAGAAGGTCGTCTCCAAGGCGGAGGGCCGGCTGGTGGACTGCCCGCCCGGCGACGACCGCGCCCGCCGGGCCCTGGTCGACGCCGAGTCGGTCCGCATCCTCCGCCGCTCCCCGGGGCGGGCGACGATCACCGAGACCCGCCACGGCTTCGTGTGCGCCGCCGCCGGCATCGACTTCTCCAACGTCCCCGAGGGCAAGGCCGCCCTCCTGCCGGTGGACGCCGACCGCTCCGCCCGCCGCATCCGCGACGGCCTGCTGGCCCGCACCGGCCGGCGGGTGGCCGTCATCGTGTCCGACACCTTCGGCCGGCCGTGGCGGCGCGGCCTGACCGACGTGGCCATCGGCTGTGCCGGGATCGGCGCCGTCCTCGACCTGCGGGGCACCACCGACGCCCTGGGCCGGCCGCTGCGGGTGACGGAGGTGGCGGTGGCCGACGAGCTGGCGGCGGCGGCCGAGCTGGTCATGGGGAAGGCGGCGGGCATCGCCGCCGCCATCGTGCGCGGCGTCGACCCGTCGTGGTTGCGGGAGTCGTCGGTGCGGGCGGAGATCGTCCGCTCGCCCCGGGAGGACCTGTTCCGGTGACGACCACCGCCCAGGAGGCGCCGACCCCGGAGACGCCGGACCGGCCCGAGGAGGTCACCGGCCGTCGCGACCAGCTGCGCCGCTGGTACGGCGACCACCGCGACACCCTGCGCATGGGCCTGGGGCTCACCGCCCTCTTCACGGTCGTCTCGGTGGTGATGGCCTTCCCGGACCCGCACCTCTGGCGGACCCACACGCCGGGCGACTACGGCGACTCGTTCCTGCTCCAGTGGCTCCTGCGGTGGGACTTCCACGCCCTCGTCACCCGCGGCTCGCCCGTGTTCGACCCCAACATCTACTGGCCCCACGAGAACACCCTCGTCTACACCGACACCCAGCTGGCCATCGCGCCCGTGGCCGGGATCCTCGCCAAGCTCACCGACTGGACCGTCGCCTACAACCTCGTCTACCTGTCCGGCTGGGTGATCTCGGCGGCGGCCGCGTACCTGCTGGCCCGCTGGATCGGCGCCACCCGTCCCGCCTCCGTGCTGTGCGCCCTGGTGTTCACCTTCGCGGCCGTGCGCCTGGGCCACTACGGCCACTTCCAGCTCCAGTTCGCCTACTTCGTGCCCCTCGCCCTGTGGTTCCTGCTGCGCTTCCTCGACGAACGCAAGGCGTGGCAGGCCATCGGGGTGGGGCTGTGCTCGGCCGCCACCTTCCTCAACGCCGGCTACATCGCCCTCGTCCTCGGCCCCACGTTGGTGATCGTGGCCCTGGGCTGGGTGGTGGCCACCCGGTTCCGGCCCGGGCCCCGGTTCGTCCGCGGGATGGCCGCCATCGCCGTCGTCGCCCTCATCCCCACCCTGTCGGTGATCGCCGCCTACGGCACCTGGTCGGAGCACCTCCAGCGGGATTACTACCACGAGGCGGCGGTCACCCCCCGGCACTTCCTCGGCCCCGTCGAGGGCACCCTGCTCTACGGCTGGCTGCGCGACCGCATCAACGCCCCGTTCGAGAACCAGCTGTTCCCTGGCTTCGCCGCCATCGCCCTGGGCGCGGTCGGCACCGCCGGCCTGGCCCTCGACGCCCGCCGCCGCCGGGCCGCGGCACGGGCCGAGGCCGCCGATGCCGACGCCACCGATGCCGACGCCGCGGGCCCGCCCGCCTCCGCCCCCGCCCCCGACGACGAGCGGGCCCGCATCCGCCGCCGAGGGCTGATCCTCGTGTGCCTGGCCTCGCTCGTCCCCCTGATCCTGGCCTTCGGCGAGTACCAGACGGTGCGGGGACGGCGGATTCCGCTGCCCTACGAGCTGGTCAGCGAGTGGCCCGGGTTCCAGTCCATCCGGGCCTTCGGGCGGTTCGTCGTGGTGCCGCTGCTGGCCGGCGCCCTCCTGGTCGCGGTGGGCTTCGACCGCCTCGTCCGCCACCGCCACCGCTGGACCCGCGTCGGCGCCGCCGTCGCCATCGGCGCCTTCATGCTCCTCGAGTACAAGGGCAAGATCGTCATGGCGCCCCGCATCGACCGGAACCCCGAGCTGACCGCGGTCAACCACGCCCTGGCCAAGCTGCCCCACGCGGCGGTGCTGGAGCTGCCGATGGGGGACTCGTGGGGGCCGGCGTGGGCCTACGTGGAGGCCCCCCGCATGGTGCTGTCGTCCATCGACTGGCGGCCCCGGGTCAACGGATACTCGGGGTACGAGCCGCCCGCCTACCACTACACCATCGAGACCCTGAACACCCTCGACGACGGGGGCCCGGCCACGGCCGACGCCCTGGGCCGGCTGGAGCACCTGCGGGTCGGCTACATCGTCATCCGCATGGCCCCGCCCGACCAGGACTGGTCGGCGCTGGGCGTGTCGTTCCTCGACGAGGAAGGCGCCCAGCGGGTGGTCGACGCCCTGCCTCCCGAATGGATCGTGGACGTCACCCGGGAAGGGGCGGCGACACTGGTGCAGCTGCGCCCGCCGCCGCCGGGCCGCCCTTCCACGCCCTGACCACCAGCCGGTAGCGGTGGAGGGCCTCCCGCGAGCGGGGCCGGGACGACGGGTCCTCGCGCGATTCCACGTGCCCGAACCCGGCGGCCCGGCACATGCCCACCACCGCCCGGCGGTTGGGCGCCCACCAGTTGCTCACGTCGCCGTTGAGCTCGTTGCTCTCGAAGAACTCGCAGAACCCGTGGTGCTCGAAGCCCGGCACGGCCACCGCCTCGGTCTCGATCACCAGCAGCTGGCGGGTGATGCGGGCCAGGCGCTCGAGGGCCAGCAGCGGATGGCGGACGTGGTACAGCACGCCCAGGAACAGGACCACGTCGAACGTCCCAAGCCGGTCGAGGTCCATGGTCATGAAGTCGCCGACGACCGCCTCCACCTTGCTGTCGCGGCAGCGGTGGGCGGTGTTGAACCCGGCCTTGCCGGGCAGCTCGTCGGGCTTCCACAGCTCGGGCAGCTCGTGGTACGGCTCGGGGGCGGTGCCCGCCTCCATGCATTCGGCCCAGTACCGCTGCTGGCGGGGCAGGTCCATCGACCAGACGTAGTGGTCGAGGGCGACCACCCGGGCCGCCCCCCGGCGCTCGGCCTCGAAGGAGAAGTAGCCGTCCCAGGCGCCGACGTCGAGCACGGCCTTGCCCCGCAGGTCGGGCAGGTCGAGGGCGTCCCACTCGGCCGCGAGCAGCTCGGCCGACTTGCGCCCGGGCGTGACCACCCCCTCGCCCAGGTCGATGGAGTGCCACCAGAAGCCGACGTTGTCGGCCGCCTTGGCCAGCTTGCGCCGGGTGCGGGCGCTCATCAACGAGCGGGGCGGCCTGCGGAGCCGGCACGCCCGGGTTGGTCCCGGAACCAGCGCAGGACCTGGCTGGTGCCCTCCTCCAGGGTGGTCCACGCCTTCCAACCCAGCCGCACCGCCGCCCGTCCCGGGTCGAGCGACGACCGGCGCAGCTCGCCGGGCCGCTCCGGCGCGTGCTCCGGGGGGTCCTCGACGCCGGCCAGGGTGGCCATGGTCGAATAGAGCCGGTTGACCGACGTCTCCACGCCCGTGCCGATGTTGATCAGCAGGCCGTCGCCGCGGGTCGCGGCGCGGGAGAAGGCGTCGACCACGTCGTCCACGTAGACGAAGTCACGGGTCTGCTCGCCGTCGCCGAACACCGTGCACCGCTTCCCGTCCAGCAGGAGGCCGGCGAAGATCGCCACCACACCGGCCTCGCCGTGGGGGTCCTGGCGGGGGCCGTACACGTTGGCCAGGGCCAGCGCGGTGAAGTCCACGCCGTGCAGGGCCTGGTAGGCCACCAGGTAGTCGATGGCGGCCTTCTTGGAGACGCCGTAGGGCGACACGGGCCGCTGCGTCGCCGACTCCCGCAGGGGCAGCTTGTCGGTCTCGCCGTAGAGGGTGCCGCCGCTGGCCGCGAACACGACCTTGCGGGTGCCGGCGGCGCGGGCGCCCTCCAGCACCTGGAGGGTGCCGTTGATGTTGACCTCGGCGTCGAACACCGGCCGGGCCACCGAGACCCGCACGTCGGCCTGGGCGGCCAGGTGGAAGATCACCTCGGGCTTGCGGTGGGCGATCAGCTCGACCAGCCCGTCGGAGCGGATGTCGAGGCGGGAGAAGGAGTACTCGTAGGACGGGTTGGCCCGGGCGTCGGCCAGGTTGGCCAGCGAGCCGGTGGACAGGTCGTCGACCACGTCGACGGCGTGGCCCTCGGCCAGCAGCCGGTCGACGAGCGTCGAGCCGATGAACCCGGCGCCGCCGGTGACGAGGGCCCTCATGGCCGCCTCAGCCGCCCACCGGGACCCGCACGCCGTACAGGCGGGCCTCGGGATCGACCTCCACGCCGCCCCCGACCACGGTGAGGCCGGTGAGGCGGGCGCCCTCGCCCACCACCGCCCCCTCGCCCACGATCGACCCGTCCACCACCGCGTTGGCGTGCACCGCCGCGCCTGGCAGCAGGATCGAGTCGCGGACCTCGGCGCCGTCGGCCAGCCGGGCGCCCGAGCCGATCACGGCGTGGTCGACGGTGGCGCCGGCGTGGACGAAGGCGGCCGCCCCGATGAGCGAGGGACCGATCACCCGGCCGTCGATCACCGCGTCGTCCACCACCCAGACCGGGCTCGACGTCGCCCCGTCGCGCAGGCGGGCGCCCGGGGCCGGCGGCGGGGGGCGCAGCCCGTCGAGCAGGTCGAGCTGGGCCTGGAGGTAGAGGGCGGGGGTGCCGGTGTCGGTCCAGTACGCCTCGGACAGGGCGGCGTAGAGCCGGCCCTCCTCGGCCATGAGCGGGAAGATCTCCCGCTCGATGAGGCTGAAGCGGCCGGCGGGGATCCGGTCGAGCACCGACGGCTCGAGCACGTAGGTGCCGGCGTTGACGTCACCCGTGGCGGTGTGGGCCTCGCCCGGCAGGGGCTTCTCCACGAAGGCCGACACCCGCCCGTCGGGTCCGGTCGGGACCAGCCCGAAGGCGGACGGGTCGGGCACCCTGGTGAGGGCGATGGTGGCCTCCGCCGACCACTTGCGGTGGAGGTCGACGAGGGCGGTCACGTCGAGGTCGGTGAGCACGTCGCCGTTGATGGCGAGGAACGTCTCGTCGATGCCCGCCGCCTCGGCCGCGAAGCGGATGGCCCCGGCCGTGCCCAGCGGCTCTGGCTCGACCGCGTAGGTGAGGCGGACGTCGCCGGCCCGGTCGCCCGGGAACAGCGAGAGGAAGGGGTCGGGCCGGTAGCCGAGGGAGAGCACCGCCTCCTCCACGCCGTGGGCGCCGAGGTGGGCCAGCACCCGCTCGATCATGGGGACCTCCACGATCGGCAGCATCTGCTTGGGAGCGGTCAGCGTCAGGGGCCGGAGGCGTGTGCCCTCGCCCCCGACCAGGACGACCGCTCTCACGGTGCGCTGGTCGGCGTGGCGGTGGTCGTGGTGGGTTCGGCGACGGTGGTGCTGGTGGGCGGGAGCGACGTGGTGGCGCCCGGCACGTCGGTGAGGTTGTCGAGCTGGGCCTCCGACGGCGGCTTGGGGATGTCGGCCCCTTCGGGCACGAAGGCGACGGTGATGAGCTGGTTGTTGCCCAGGCGGAGGTTGCCGGGAGCGCCCTCGACGATGCGGCCGGGGTCGGTGGGGGAGCGGGTGTCCCACACCTTTACCTGGACTTGGCCGTCCTGGCTGCCGCAGTTGTCGCCGTTGCGGCGGGTCTCCTGGCCGGGCAGCCCCGAGATCTGGTTCTCGTTGACGGTGATGTCCAAGGCGTCGAAGTAGTGGCGCAGCTGGGCGTTGCGCCCTGCCGCGGTCGAGCTGAACGGGTGGGTGTGCACGACCCCGTCGCCGTGGGTGTGGATGCCCACCGGGTCCTGGCCGCTGTCGGGGAGGTTGGGGATGAAGGCGGCCTCGCCCGTCGCCTCGTCGCAGAGGTAGAAGCCGATGGCCGAGTGCCAGTGGTCGACCCCGATGCGGGGGGCCGACGTGTCGGGCTGGCGCTGGTTGCGGGAGAAGACGATCAGGAACGTGCCCAGCACGACGACCGCGGTGAGCAGCGTGGGGAAGAACCACGACGACTGGCCGCGCTTGGTGCGACCCCCGCCCGTGCGGGCGACCTTGGTGACCTTCCGGGTGGGTGTCTTCGACATGGGGGACCCAACTTACCCGGCCCCGCCCTCAACCGGGGTTCGACCACCTCGTGCGGGCGCCCTCCAGGGCCCGCTGGCTCCAGGCCAGGCCGGTGCGCAGCACGAGCCCCACCGCCACCGCGGGGAGGAGGGCCCGCCGGGGCCCCCACGTGCTCCGGCGGGCGAACCGCCACAGCGAGCGGTGGTGCTCGAGGAGCATGCGGTAGGGGGCCTGGTTGGTCGAGACGGCGCCCGCGTGCACCACCCGGGCGGCCGGTTCGTAGGCCACGCCCCAGCCCGCCCGGCTCCACCGCCAGCACAGGTCCACGTCCTCGGCGTACATGAAGTAGGACTCGTCGAAGCCGCCCACCGCGTCGTAGGCCGAGCGGCGGGCGAGCACGCACGAGCCCGAGATCCAGTCCACGCGGCGGAACGTGGTGCGGTCCCAGTCGAGCATGCGGTAGGCGCGAGTGAACCGGTTCCGGGGCAAGGCGTAGCCCAGGAAGGCGTGGCCGGCGGCCACCACCAGGTCGGGGAAGGGGCGGCCCGACGGGTAGACCGAGCCGTCCGGCTCCTCCACCCGGGGCCCCACCGCGGCGAGGCCGGGCTCGCGGTCCAACGCAGCCACCAGGGCCTTCACCGCACCGGGCTCGACCTCGATGTCGGGGTTGAGGATGAGCACGTAGGGCTGGGCGACGGCGGCCACGCCGCGGTTGGCGGCGGTGCCGTACCCCAGGTTGGCGCCGGTCTGGAGGTACCGGGCATCGGGGTCGGCGGCGGCCACGGCCCCGGCCGAGCCGTCCTGGGAGTCGTTGTCGACCACCACGATCGTCCGCACGCCTTCGGTGCGAAGGCTCTGGACGCAGCGGAGGAGGGCCTCGCGGGCCTTGTAGTTGACGACGACGGCGGCGACGTCGGTGCCGGGGTCGCCGGTCGCTCCGCTCACCGGGCTACGGCCGCCAGAAGCGGTAGCGGGCGAGCGTGTAGAGGGCCCGGAACCCGTCCCTCCAGGTGATCTTCTTGCCTTCGTGGTACTCCCGGCCGGCGTAGGAGATGGGGACCTCGTAGATGCGGCACCCCTTGCGCAGGACCTTGGCGGTGATCTCGGGCTCGAAGTCGAAGGCGTTCGACTCGATGGTGATGCCCTCCAGCACCCGCCGGTCGAAGAGCTTGTAGCACGTCTCCATGTCGGAGAGGGTGGTGTTGTAGAGCACGTTGGTCACCAGCGACAGGAAGCGGTTGCCCAGCCAGTGGGTGAACAGCATGTTGCGGCGCTCACCGGTGAACCGGCTCCCGTAGACGACCTGGGCCTTGCCCTTGAGGACGGGAGCCAGCAGGCGGGGCCAGTCGTCGGGGTCGTACTCCAGGTCGGCGTCCTGGATGAGGACGAGGTCGCCCCTGACGTGGCTGAGCCCGGTGCGGATGGCCGCGCCCTTGCCCGCGTTCTGGGGGTGGGTGATCACCCGCACCGTGGAGTCCTCCAGGGCCTTGAGGATGTCGGCGGTGCCGTCCCACGACGCGTCGTCGACCATGACGATCTCCATGTCGAGGGGCAGGTCGACGCGCCGCATGCGCCGCACGATCTCCGCCACCGTGTTCCGCTCGTTGAAGACGGGGACGATGACCGACAGGAACGAGTACCGGGGCGTCTCGGCCGGCGCCGCCCCGTCAGGCACTGCGGAACCAGTCGGCGGTGCGGGCCAGGCCGGTGTGGAGGTCGACCTCGGGCTTCCACGAGAACAGCGACTGGGCCAGGGTGATGTCGGGCTGGCGCTGGGTGGGGTCGTCCACCGGCAGCGGCCGGAACTCGATCGGCGAGGACGAACCCGTCACCTCCAGCACCGCCTCGGCCAGCTCCAGGATCGTGTACTCCGAAGGGTTCCCGATGTTGACGGGGCCCACGTAGTCGCTGTCGAGGAGGGCGAGGAACCCCCGCACCTCGTCGTCCACGTAGCAGAAGCTCCGGCTCTGCGAGCCGTCCCCGTAGACCGTGATCGGCTCCCCGCCCAGGGCCTGCACCAGGAAGTTGGACACCGCCCGCCCGTCGTCCGGCCGCATCTTCGGGCCGTACGTGTTGAAGATGCGGACGATCCTCACGTCCAGGTCGTGGTAGCGGTGGTACGCCATGGTCATGGCCTCGGCGAAGCGCTTGGCCTCGTCGTACACGCCCCGGGGGCCGATGGGGTTGACGTTGCCCCAGTAGGTCTCGGGTTGGGGGTGCACGAGAGGGTCGCCGTAGACCTCGCTGGTCGAGGCCAGGAGGAAGCGGGCGTTCTTGTCCTTGGCCAGGCCCAGGGTGTGGTGGGTGCCCAGGCTGCCCACCTTGAGGATGGGGATCGGGATGCGCTCGAAGTCGGCGGGAGAGGCGGGGCTGGCGAAGTGGAGGACGGCGTCGACGTCGCCCGACACGTGGACGAAGTTGCTGACGTTGTGGTGCTGGAAGGTGAACCGCTCGTTGCCGAAGAGGTCCTCGATGTTGCGCAGCGAGCCGGTCGAGAGGTTGTCGATGGCGACCACCTCGTCCCCCCTGGCGAGCAGCGCCCGGCAGATGTGGGAGCCGAGGAATCCGGCCCCTCCGGTGACGACCACGCGCATCAGCGCCCCACCCCCGCGTAGGTGTAGCCCAGCCGGCGCAGGGCGGCGGGGTCGAGCAGGTTGCGGGCGTCGACCACGCGAGGCTCGGTGAGTAGTTCGGCCACCTTGGCGAAGTCGAGGCGGCGGAACTCGTCCCACTCGGTCAGCACGACGACGGCACTGGCGCCGTCGCAGGCGGCGTAGGGGTCGGCGCACAGCTCGACTCCCTCCAGCGAGGGATCGGCGCCGCGGCCGCCCAGCTTGGCCACGGCCGGGTCGTAGGCCTTGACCTTGGCGCCCCTGGCCCGCAGCCGTTTGAGCACCTCCAGGGCGGGCGAATCGCGGAGGTCGTCGGTGCGGGCCTTGAAGGTGAGCCCCCACGCCCCGATCACCTGCCCGTCGACCGACCCGCCGACCATCGTCTCGACCTTGGCCGCCACCCCGTCGAACTGCTCCCGGTTGACTTCCAGCGCACCCTTGAGCAGCCGGAAGTCGTACCCCGCGTCGGCCGCGATGCGGATGAGGGCGTTCACATCTTTGGGGAAGCAACTTCCGCCCCAGCCCGGGCCGGGGCGGAGGAACTCGAAGCCGATGCGGTGGTCGTAGCCCATGCCCAGCAGCACGTCCCGCACGTCGGCCCCGACCGCCTCGCACACGTTGGCCACCGCGTTGACAAAGGAGAGCTTGGAGGCGAGGAAGGTGTTGGAGGCGTACTTGATCATCTCCGCCGAGGCCGGGTCGGTGACGATCACCGGGGCCTGCACGCCCCGGTACAACTCGCCCACCCGGGCCGCCGCGGCCTGGTCGTCGGAGCCGATCACGATCCGGTCGGGGTGGAGGAAGTCGCGCACCGCCGAGCCCTCCCGGAGGAACTCGGGGTTGGACACCACCGCCACGTCGTCCCGGTTCAGCGCCTCCTCCACCACGCGGGTCGAGCCGATGGGCACGGTCGACTTGTTGACCACGACCGACTCGGGCGCCAGGACGGGACCGATCTCACGGGCCGCGTCCCGCAGGTAGGAGAGGTCGGCCGAGCCGTCGGGGGCCTGCGGCGTGGGCACGCAGAGGTAGACGAACTCGCAGCTGGCGGCGGCCTTGGCCGCCCCAAGCACGAACTTGAGCCGGCGGGCGGCGAGCCCCTCGCGGACCAGCTCGGGCAGCCCCGCCTCGAGGATGGGCACGTCGCCGCGCGAGAGCCGCTCGACCTTGTCCTCGTCGATGTCGGCGCAGAGGACGTAGTGCCCCAGCTCGGCGAAGCAGGCCCCGGCGGTGAGACCCACGTATCCCGAGCCGATGACGGCGATGCGGCTCATGGCACCAACAGTAGGGCCTTCACCAGACGCTCCAGCGGCTCGTGGTGGTCGGCCAGCAGCGGGACGCCCGACAGGCGGAGGGCGGCGTTGTCGAGCACCGAGCTCGCCGGCCTGGGCGCGGGGCGGGGCGGGTCGAGGTCGGCGGTGCCGATGGGTGTGACGAGGGCGGGGTCGAGCCCGGCGGCGGCCACGACGTCGGCCGCCAAGCGGTACCAGGTGGTGGGCCCCTGGTTGGTGACGTGGAAGACGCCCGGCCGCCGGCCCACCACCAGGCGGCGGACCATGCCGGCCAGGTCGTCGGCGAAGGTCGGGCAGCCGTGCTGGTCGTCGACGATCCGCATGGCCTGGCCGGACCCGGCCCGGGCGAGCACGGTCTTCACGAAGTTCCGCCCCTTCCGCCCGCACACCCACGACGTCCGCACGATCGTGTCGCCCGGTCCCAGCTCCCGCTCCCCGGCCAGCTTGGACCGCCCGTAGACCGACAGGGGGTTCGGGTCGTCCCACTCCGAGTAGGGACGGTCGAGGCGGCCGTCGAAGACGTAGTCGGTCGAGAGGTAGCACACGCGGGCGCCGACCAGGCGGGCCGCCTCGGCCACGTGGCGGGTGCCCAGGGCGTTGACGCGGTAGGCCCGGTCGGGGTCGCCCTGGCAGCCGTCGACGTCGGTCCAGGCGGCGGCGTGGACGACGGCGTCGGGCTCGGCCGAGCAGACCGCGGCCAGGACCGAGTCGCGGTCGCCCACGTCGACGGTAACCCGGTTGCAGGCCACGACCTCCCACCCGTCGGCGAACGCCTCGGCCAGCTCGCTTCCCACCTGGCCGCCGGCGCCGGTGATCAGGACCCGGCCCACGCCGTCTCCTCCACCGGGGCCCGGCCCCGCAGGGGCTCCCACCACTCCCGGTTGGCCGCGTACCAGGCGACCGTCTCGGCCAGGCCGGCGTCGAAGTCGACCTCCGGCTTCCAGCCCAGCTCCCGGCCGATCTTGGTGCAGTCGAGCACGTAGCGGCGGTCGTGGCCGGGCCGGTCGGGCACCACCGTCTTGAGGGTGGCCGGCTTGCCCAGGGCGTCGAGGACGAGGTCGGCGATCTGCTCGATGTCGCGTTCCACCCCGCTGCCCACGTGGTACGTCTCTCCGACCGCCCCCCGCTCGAGCACCGCCTCCACCGCCCGGCAGTGGTCGAGCACGTGCAGCCACTCCCGGCGGTTGCGCACCGAGGCGTACATGGGCAGGGGCCGGTCGTCGAGGGCGTTGGTGACGAACAGGGGGATGACCTTCTCGGGGAACTGGTAGGGCCCGTAGTTGTTGGCGCAGTTGGTGATGGTGACGGGCAGCCCGTAGGTCTCCGAATAGGCCCGCACGGCGTGGTCGGCCCCCGCCTTCGACGCGTTGTAGGGCGTGCGGGGCCGGTAGGGCGACTCCTCGGTGAACGCCTCGTCGGCGTCGAGGTCGAGGTCGCCGTAGACCTCGCACGTCGATATGTGGTGGAACCGCTCGACGCCCACCCGCCGGGCCGCCTCCAGCATCGTCTGGGTGCCGAGCACGTTGGTGCGGAAGAACCGGCCCGGATCGAGCACGGCCAGGCTGTTGTGGGACTCGGCGGCGAAGTGCACGACCACGTCGACGGCGTGGGCCCGCAGGGCGGTCTCGGCCGCCTGCAGGTCGCAGACGTCGGCGTGGACGAGGGGCGCCCGGTCCTCCAGCCCGGCCAGGTTGGCGGGGTTGCCGGCGTAGGTGAGCACGTCGTAGGCCACCACCCGGTCGCCGGGATGGGCCCCCGTCCAGTAGCGGACGAAGTTGGACCCGATGAAACCGGCGCCCCCGGTGACCAGGACGTTCGTCACGCTGCCCACATCACACGAGGTCCACGCGGGAGTGGTCGCCCAGCATGAGCCGGTGGGCGTGCGGCTTGGAGCGGGAGCGGGTGACCTCGACCTGCTTGCCGATCAGCGAGTCCTCGATGCGGGGCATGTCGACGATGCGGCTCTCCTGGAGGACGATCGAGTGCTCGATCTCCGAGCGCAGGATCTCGCACCCGTAGTGGATGGCGGTGAAGGGCCCGACGAAGCTGTCGACGATCCGGGTGCCCTCGCCCACGATGGCCGGGCCCCGGATCATCGAGCGCACGACCTCCGCCCCGGGCTGGACCACCACCCGGCCCACCAGCCGGGACTCGTCGTCGACCTTGCCCTCGACCAGGGGCTCGATCGACTCCAGCACCAGCCGGTTGCCCTCCAGCAGGGCCTCCACCTGCCCGGTGTCCTTCCAGAAGCCGGTGACGACCTGGCTGCGGACGGGGTGGCCGTTGTCGATGAGCCACTGGATGGCGTCGGTGATCTCCAGCTCGTCGCGCCACGACGGGCGGATGGCCCGCACCGCCTCGTGCACGGTCCGATCGAACAGGTAGACGCCCACCAGGGCCAGGTCGGACGGGGGGTGGGCCGGCTTCTCGACCAACCGGACGACCCGGCCGTCACCGTCCAGCTCGGCCACGCCGAAGTGGTGGGGGTCGGGCACCTTGGCCAGCAGGATGCGGGCGGCCGCCTTCTCGGCCTCGAACCGGCGCACGAACTCGGTGACCCCCTCGCCGAGGAGGTTGTCGCCCAGGTACATCACGAAGTCCTCGTCGCCGAGGAACTCCCGGGCGATCAGCACGCAGTGAGCCAGGCCCCGGGGGGCGTCCTGGGGCAGGTAGGTGACGCGCAGGCCCCATCGCTCGCCGCTGCCCACCGCCGCCTCGACCTCGGCCGCGGTGTCTCCCACGATCATGCCCACGTCGACGATGCCCGCCGCGGCGATGGCCTCCAGGGCGTAGAAGAGGATCGGCTTGTTGGCCACCGGCACGAGCTGCTTTGCGCTGGTGTGGGTGATCGGGCGCAGGCGGGTCCCCGCCCCTCCCGCCGGGATGATCGCTTTCAACAGGCGGGCTGGGTGGGTGCGGTGGTGGTGGGGCCACCGGCGGTCGGAGCCGCCGTCGGGCTGGGCGAGGCGTCGGCGCCGGCCGGACCGGGGCGCACGCCGGTGTAGTCGGCGCCCACGACCAGGGCCAGGTCGACGGTGCCGAGGGTCGAGTCCTCCTGGAGGGTGGCGCCCGCGCTCAGGTAGCTCCGCAGCAGCTCCGCCTTGGGCAGCTTGCCGGGCCCGTAGCGGATCACCGACTTGGTGTACTCGAAGGAGTCCGCCTCGCCCGTGCCGGCGGTGGCGAAGCCGGCGTTCTGGAGGGAGAACGCCGCCTTGCCGGCGGCACCGTCGAGCCCGTTGCCGTTGAGCACCCGCACCTGGACCTCGGCGGGGCTGATGGCGCTCGGCTCCAGCGGGGCCTTGCCGTTGATGCGGTCGATGAGCGGGCGGGCCTCCGCCTCGTTGAGGAGCTGGACGTCCCCTGCCGCCGCGAACGAGGCGCCGGTGGTGGGCAGCGTCTGCATGTCCACGCTGTCGGCGTCGAGGGACTTGAAGCGGCGGGCCACGGTGACGATGTCCTTGGTGGACATGGCCGAGTCGAGGCGGACGTTGTCCACCCCGATGTTGACCAGCCGGTTGAGCTGGAAGGGGTTGGTGAGGCCCGTCGAGACGGCCTTCCTGATGGCCCGGCGGATGAAGTCCTGCTGGCGCTGGATGCGGCCGAAGTCGGAGGTGGGGTCGTAGTGCCAGGAGCCGGCCTCGTAGTACTGGTAGAAGCGGCTGCGCACGTAGGCCAGGGCCTGGTAGCCGTCGAGCTGGACGCACCCCGCCTCGGGGAGGTCGAGGCCGCTGTACTCGTCCTTGGCCGGGGCGTCGAGGTACACCTTCACCCCGCCGACGGTGTTGACCAGCTGCTCGAACCCCTGGAAGTCGACCTCCACGTAGTGGTTGATCTGGATGCCCAGGCTCTCCTGGATGGTCTGGACGAGGGTGGCGGCGCCGCCGATGGCGAAGGCGGTGTTGATCTTGGCCCGGGAGCCGGTGCCGGCGATGGGCACGTAGAGGTCGCGGGGGATGGAGAGGATGGCCGCCTTCTGCTGCTGGGGGTCGATGTGCAGCACCATCATCGTGTCGCTCAGCCCGTCACGGCTGCCCTCCTCGGTGGCACCGGTGACGGTGGCCAGGTCGCCGCTCACGTTGGCCCGGCTGTCGGAGCCGACCAGCAGGACGTTCATGACGTTCCCGCTCTCGTCCCCGAACAGGCCGGGCACGTCGACCCGGTCGATCTTGCCGAGCTGCATGCGGAGGTAGGCATAGGCGCTGCCGGTGAGCACCACCGCGACGGCGAGCACGACGATCGAGATCCTGAAGAGCCGCTGGAGCCACCGCGGGTGCCGGCGCGTGGGAGGACGCGGCCGGTAAACGGTGGTTGTCGCCACGGCTGGAATCTACCCCGCACCGGCGACCCGAACCGGCCGCCCCTCCTAGGCTGGACCCGTGCTCGACTCCGCCGATGTCGCCCTGCTCGGGGGCTGGCGGGCGGAGGAGCTGGAGGAGCTGACGTCGGACGTCTCGGCCCTCGACCGCAGCGGCCGGTGGGTGGTCGTGCTGCCCTTCGAGGGGCGGCCGGTGTGTGCCCGCTTCGCCCGCTGGACGCCGTGGCCGCTCGGGGCGGTTTCAGCTCCTGCTGTAGCCGTCCCCGCCCGGTCGTGGCGGTCCAGCCTCGACCGGGCCGGGTTCGGCAAGGGCGTGCGGCACGTGCGGGAGGCCATCGCCGCCGGCGACGTCTACCAGGTCAACCTGTGCCGGCGGCTCTCGGCGCCCGTGCCCGACGGGTTCGGCGTGACCGCCTTCGGCCAGGCCCTGCTGGCAGCCCATCCCGCCCCCCACGGGGCGGTGGTGAGCCTGCCGTCGGCCGGCCTGGCGGTGGCGTCGGCCTCTCCGGAGCGGTTCCTCCGCCGCTCGGGCCGGGTGGTCGAGTCCCGGCCCATCAAGGGCACGGCCACGGTGGCGGGCGGCCTCACCGCCAAGGACCGGGCCGAGAACGTGATGATCGTCGACCTCGTCCGCAACGACCTGGGACGGGTGTGCGAGTACGGGTCGGTCGAGGTGCCCGACCTGTGGGAGGTCGAGCGCCACCCCGGGCTGGTCCACCTGGTGAGCACCGTGCGGGGGCGGCTGCGGGGGGGCGTGGGCTGGGCCGAGCTGGTGGCCGCCGCCTTCCCGCCCGGCTCGGTGACGGGCGCGCCGAAGCTCGCCGCCCTGGAGGTGATCGCCGCCCTCGAGCCGGTGAGCCGGTCGGTGTACACCGGTGCGGTCGGGTGGGTGGACGCCGACCGGGCCCAGGCCGACCTCAACGTCGCCATCCGGACGTTCTGGGTGGAGGACGGCGAGCTGCATCTCGGTGTCGGGGGCGGGATCACGTGGGACTCCACGCCCGACGGGGAGTGGGAGGAGACCGAGCTGAAGGCCCGGCGGCTGCTGCAGGTGATCTCGGGGTGACGGCCTACGTGTGGATCGACGGCGAGCTGCTGGAGGAGGCCGAGGCCCGCGTCTCGCCCTTCGACCACGGGCTGCTGACCGGCGACGGTGTCTTCGAGACGCTGCGGGTCTACCGCGGGACGCCGTTCGCCTCCCGGCGGCATCTCGAGCGGCTGCAACGCTCGGCGACGGTGATGGGCCTGGCCCTGCCCGGGGGTGCGGTCCTGTCGGAGGCCATGGCCGCGGTGGTGGCGGCCAACGGACTGGGCGAGGGCCGGCTGCGGATCACGGTGACGGGCGGGCCGGCCCCGTTGGGGTCCGCCCGGGGCGAGGTCCCGCCCACGGTGATCGTGGCCGGCAGCCCCATGCCGCCCTGGCCGCCGAGCACGCCCGTGGTCACCGTCCCCTGGCCCCGCAACGAGCGGGGGGCGCTGGCAGGCGTGAAGTCGATCTCCTACGGCGAGAACGTGGTCGCCCTGGCCTACGCCCACGAGCGCGGGGCAGGCGAGGCGATCTTCCCCAACCTGGCCGGCCACCTGTGCGAGGGCACGGGCACCAACGTCTTCGTGGGCACCGGCGGCCGCCTGGTCACGCCGCCGTTGTCGGCCGGCTGCCTGGCCGGCGTCACCCGCGACCTGCTCCTCGAGGTGGTGGAGGTGGTCGAGGAGGACCTGCCCATCGGCGCCCTGGTCGACGCCGACGAGGCGTTCCTCAGCTCCAGCACCCGGGAGGTGCAGCCCATCTCGGCGGTGGACTCGGTGCCGATGCCGTCGGCGCCCGGGCCGTTGACCGCCGCCGCGGCCGCCGCCTTCGCCCGGCTGGTGGCCCGGTCCGACGACCCCTGATCAGCCGGGCCGCACGTGCACAACGTCGCCCGCCACCACAGTGTGGACCTCGCCCGTCTCGTCCTGCACCAGGAGGTGGCCGTCGGGCGTGACGTCCACCGCCGTGCCCTCCACGTCGTCGCGGCCGGCCGCCTCCACCCGCACCGCCTGCCCGAGCGTGGTGCAGCGGGCCCGGTAGTCGTCCAGCAGGGCGTCGGGGTCCTGGTCGAGGCGGACTTCGAGGAGCTCCAGCAGGGCGGGCAGGAGTGCGGTCGGGGCCACGCCCGCCCCGAGGGCGTCGAGCGACGTCCCCGGCGGGGGAGGGGTGGCGTCGCCCCAGCGGACGTTCAGCCCGATCCCGGCGACGATGACCCCGGCGCCGGGGACGGCCTCGGCCAGGATCCCGCCGACCTTGCCGTCCTCCACCAGCAGGTCGTTGGGCCACTTGAGCGTGGGCCGGATCCCGGCGACGGCCGAGCACGCGTCCGATGCGGCCAGGGCGAGGGCGAGGGTCGCCAGCTGGGGGCGGGCGTCCCACACCCACGACACGTCGAGGACGACCGACGCCAGCAGTGACGAACCGGGCGGGGCCTCCCAGGTCCGCCCCAGGCGGCCTTGGCCCGCGCTCTGGTGGTCGGCCACCACGACCAGCCCGGGCCGGGCCAGCTCGGCTGCCACCGAGTTGGTGGACGTCACGGTGTCGAAGTGGCGCACCTCGGCAAAGCGTGTGTTGGCGGAGCCCCCCGGCATCCCTGCACGATATGGGCCGTGCCCGGGGCGGACCTGTTCTCCAAGATCCTCGTCGCCAACCGCGGCGAGATCGCGGTCCGGGTGCTGCGCACCTGCCGTGACCTGGGCATTCGCACCGTGGCCGTGTACTCCGATCTCGACCACCGGTCGCTGCACGTCCGCCTGGCCGACGAGGCCTACGCCATCGGCGGGCACACTGCGGCCGAGAGCTACCTGAACACCGAGGCCATCCTCGACGTCGCCCGCCGCAGCGGGGCCGAGGCGCTCCACCCGGGCTACGGCTTCTTCAGCGAGAACGCCGACTTCGCCCGGGCCGTCGCCGCCGAGGGGGTCACGTTCATCGGCCCGCCGCCCGAGGCCATCGACCTCATGGGCGAGAAGATCGCCTCCCGCAGGGCCGCCACGTCGGCCGGCGTGTCCCCGGTGCCGGGGACGCTCGAACCGGCCGAGTCCCCCGAGGAGGTGGTGGCCTTCGGCGAGGAGTACGGCTGGCCGGTGGCGATCAAGGCGGCCTACGGGGGCGGCGGGCGGGGGATGCGGGCCGTCAACGGGCCCGAGGCGGCGGCTTGGACCTACGAGGCGTGCCGGCGGGAGGCCCAGTCGTCGTTCGGGCGGCCCGAGCTCTACGTGGAGCGCTACCTGACCTGGCCCCGCCACGTCGAGATCCAGGTCATGGCCGACACCCAGGGCAACGTGGTGTGGCTCGGCGAGCGGGACTGCTCGGTCCAGCGCCGCCACCAGAAGCTCATCGAGGAGACGCCTTCCCCCGGTCTGCCCGCCGAGCACCGCGACGCCATCGGGGAGGCGGCCGTGAAGGTGGCCCGGGCGTGCGGCTACGTCAACGCCGGCACCGTCGAGTTCCTCTACCAGGACGGCGAGGCCTACTTCCTGGAGATGAACACGAGGTTGCAGGTGGAGCACCCGGTCACCGAGCTGGTCACCGGGATCGACCTGGTCGCCGAGCAGATCCGGGTGGCGGCCGGCCTGCCCCTGTCGTTCACCCAGGAGTCCATCGAGCGGCGGGGCCACGCCATGGAGTGCCGGGTCAACGCCGAGGACCCGGCCGGCGGCCGCTTCCTGCCCTCCCCGGGCACGATCACCCGGTTCTCCCGCACCGGCGGCTTCGGCGTCCGGGTCGACGCCGGCATCGGCGTGGGCGACACCGTGAGCCAGCACTACGACAACCTGCTGGCCAAGGTCGTCGTCTGGGGGCGGGACCGGGAGGAGGCCCGCCTGCGCATGCTCCGGGCCCTGCGCGAGACGGTCGTCGAGGGGGTCGCCACCAACATCCCCGCCCACGTCGCCATCCTCGAGCACCCGGACTTCGCCGGTGGTGTGCACTCGACCCGCTGGCTGGAGGAGCGGTTCGATTGGTCGCTGCTCCCGCCGGCGGGGGGGACCGTGCTGGAACCGGCCGTACCGCCGCCGGGCGGCCGGGACGTGGACGTCGAGGTCGACGGCCGCCGCTTCCGCGTGCGGATCTACGAGCCCGAACGGACCGGGCCGCGGCCGCCCGCTGCGAGTGCCCGCGCCAGGCGCCGGGCCGAGGCTGGTGGGCCGGCGAGGGCGGGGCGGATCGTGGCACCCATGCAAGGGACGATCGTCAACGTGCAGGTCGCGGTGGGCGACGTGGTCATGGCCGGCCAGGCCGTTTGTGTGTTGGAGGCGATGAAGATGGAGAACCAGGTCGAGACCGAAGTCGCGGGCCGGGTGACCGAGGTCAAGGTGAGGGCTGGGGACACGGTCGGCGGCGGGGACCTGCTCGTGGTGGTGGAACCGACCGACGGGTGAGGTGGGGGATGGCGCCACCGAGACGTCGCTGCCAGTTGCTCCACCACCAAGGCGGGCGACGTCAAGTCATCGGAAAGGGGATCGCGGCCGCGGATCCCGCGGGACCGCCGGCATGGCGATCATGGCGGATCGAGGGTCACGGGTGCGACCGCAAGCTGGGAGGCAAGAGCCCCGTCATGAAGCCGTCGGTCCCACACGGCGACGATGAGCGACTGGTCCGACATCGCCAGTGCGCTGGCTAGATGCACTGCATCGGCGCCCCGTAGGGCGAGCTGTCTCGCAAGCTGACCGGCCTGGCGCCCGACGGCCGGCGTGAGCTCGACAGGCCGGGTCGCGCCCCAGAACTCTTCCCAGCTCCCTTCGGCCTGCTCAAGGCCATCCCGGTCAAGGTCGTGGTTCCGATGGGCGGCAGCGAGCGCGGCCCGGACCTCGGGGTAGGCCAGCCTGCTCGACACGGCCGCGTCGCATCCGTCCCACAGCGCGACCGCCAGCTCTGTCCCGGGCTCCTCGATCAGCAGCTTCACGAACGCGCTGGCGTCGAAGTAGACCAGCGGCACCTCAGCGCCGCTGCTCGCCCACCAGTGGGGCGACCGGTCGGCGGGGACGGGGCCTCGGTCGTCCGGACGCCACCGGCTTCTCAGCACTGGTCCGTCGCCCGATCACGCCTTCGGCCGTCAACCGGTCGAGCAGCGGGGTCGTCTCCACTCCGACGAGGCGCGCAACTGGGACGCCACGCTCGGTGACGACAACCTCATGGCCTTCCCGCACCCGCTCCAGCCAGTCGCGGAGGTTGGCC
>JBKHXX010000049.1:0-64586 GCA_046565765.1 Acidimicrobiia bacterium
CGGCAAGGGCAGCCTCTCCGACATCCGAGAACGACGGCGCCATGAGCAACCTCTCGAAGCCGGGAAGGCGGCGGATCCTCTCGAGCGCCGTGTCCAGCTCCGCCTGCGCGTCCCGATGCTCGGCGACAAGCGCCCGCTGGTCGCCGCCCGGCGACGGCTCGCCCGTCGACCCGCCGGAGACCCTCTGGGCAGTCTCGAGTCGCCGGAGCCGTTCGACGGCCGCCGCGTACGCCTCCACCGCTCCGGCGTCCTCCCCTTCGGCGGCGGTGAGTCGGACGCGATCGCGTTCAAGAGCCTCTCGCAGGGCCCGTGCCCGCCCGACTTCGAGCACCGTCACCGCGCCAGTCAGGTCGGAGCATCGGGCCAGGGCGTAGGCGGCTCGGCGCGCGAGGTCCCCCGACTCGCTCAGCTCCAGGTCCTTTGACGCCCGCAGGATCGAGGAGCGATAGAGGCGCTCGCCGGCATCAACGGCGAGCCGGAATGCCGCCGCGGCCTCGCTCCACTGCCCGAGCCAGGCATGGAGGCTGCCCAGGCTGGTGGCCGTAGTTCTCGCCCGGTCCGGGATGAGCCCGGGGTCGAACACTTCGAGGGCCTCCCGGTAGCGGACAATCGCCTCGTCGAAGTCCCCGCTGACTGGCTCAGTGCCTCCCCGGAGGGCCAGTGCGCGCGCCAGAGCATCAGTCGTCTCGGCCCAGTCGAACGGTGTGGACTCCCGGCGCCGGACGGTCAGAGCCTGCCGGTACAGGTCGATCGCCCGGTCGGCCGGCCGTCCCGAGGGGCCGTGCCGCCGCAGGAGCGAGGTCGCCAGGTTGTGCAACGCTCGGGCCCACTCGATCGGCTGGAACTCCGGGGAGTAGACGCTCAACGCCGACTCGTGGAGCTCGATCGCCCGGTCCAGGTTCTTGTCGGCGCGCCCGTAGGAGCGGCGGCTGTAGGCATTCGCCAGGTTGTCAACCGTCGCCGCCCAAGCGGCGGGCGTGGCTTCCCGCGACTGCACCTCGAGGGCGATTTGGTACCACTCGATCGCCTTTTCGATGTTGTCCGCGGCGTTGCCCGCCCGTCGATCGTCCCACGCGGCGCCCAGGTTGGAGGCAGCCTGGGCCTCCAGCAGCCGCAGGCCGGCGCGGCGAGCCTCGGCCAGCGCAGCGTCCAGATCCTGGATGGCGCGCTCGATGTTGTCGGTCCGATCGCCCTCGACCCGCTTGCGCAGCGCGTAGGAGCGGTTCAGCAGCATGGCCACGACCTCGGGGTCGTTGAGTTCCGCCCGACCGTCGAGCGCCCGGCCGAGATACCGGATGGCGTCCTCGACGTTCTCGGCAAGGTTCCCGAGGACCCGGTCGGCGTAGGTGTACCCGAGGTTGCCGTGAACGAGCGCCCGCAACCGGGGTGACTCGTCGACCGTGGTCGCCGCGATCACCGCCTCGTAGCGGCGGATGGCCCGTTCCATGTTCGTCGCCCGGTCGCCCTTCTCGCGGCTCCGGTAGGCATTTGCGAGGTTGGTGACGGCCGTCACCCACCCCTCGCGGTGCGTACGCCTGCGGTACACGGAGAGCGCGGCACGGAAGCAGCCGATGGCGCGCTCCACGTTCTCGCCTGGATTGCCCAGGGAACGATTCCGGTAGGCGCGACCCAACGCGTCTTGCAACGCCGCCCACCCTTCCGGATCTCGGTCCCGGTCCCAGAGCGCCAACGCTTCCTCCAGGGCGGCGATGGCCTGCTCGCGGGCGGGGGCATCGTCCCGAGCGTCCAGCACGGCCCTTCCGACCTCGGACAATAGGCGCGCTCGCACCATCGGCTGGGTGTCGCCGAGCACGCCCATCGCCTCCCCCAGCAGTGCGATGCGCCGATCGGGATCGGTGTCGCGACTAAGGAGGGCGACGATGGGCTTCAATCGTCCGGGAAGTGCGCTGCCCGGACTCGCGATGTGCTCCAGCGCGGCCCACCTGCGCTCGACCTCCCTCCCGAGTTGTTCGCTGCGGTACCTGGCGAGCGCCTCCCGTCCGCGCATGAGGTGGCGGATCCGCGCCTCTGATCGGTCGGAGCGGGCTGTCTCGATCCGCTCGGCAAGCAGATGATCGGCGGAGGGGCTCAACAGTGCGGGGTGTCGGGTGATGACGGCGGTTCGTCGGTCGTCGTCGTCCGCGGCAATGAAGTCCTCCAGCCCCTGTAGGAGCTCGGCCGCGCCGAGCATGCTCTTCGCCTCCAGCGCGACCCGAGCGTCGCCCCGCTCGCTCACGAAGCGGGCGGACGCCACCGCTGCGTCGATCCTGTCGTTCTGCCAGTGCACCTGCGCCTCCAGCCACGCCGCGTCTGCCTCTTGGCGGTCGTCGCCGAGCGAGCGCGACACTGCCCGAGAGTCGCCCAAAGCTCGCAGTGCGAGGTCGTAGACGCCTCGGCGGGCATACGCCTGGCCCAGGTTCCGCAGCGCCAGCGCCAAGTCGGCCGCGAGGTTGGCGTTGCGGAACAGTGCCACGGCCTGCTCGTACATCTCGAGTGCGGCCGTGGCGGCACCCTCGTCGTCGAGGAGGTTGGCCAGGTTCCCGAGGGAGCGTCCTTGACCCCCTACCGAGCCGGCAGCCCGGTACAAGTCGATGGATCGGCGGAGCATCGCGTTGGCCCGTGTCACGTCGCCGAAGCGGCGCTTCGTCTGCGCCCACTGCGCCAGCAACTGGGCCCGGCGTAGGTCGTCGCCGTGCTGCTGCAGGAGCACTTCCAACCGGTGGAACACCTCGTCCGCCCCGCGGTCGTCGCCCTTCATCTGCCGGGCAATGCCGACGGCCTGAAGTACCTGCGCCTCGCGGTCAGGCCGCTCCGACCGAAGAGCAGCGTCGGCGGCCAGCAGCGCGACGTGCTCGGCCTGGTCCCAGCTGCGGCGCCTCAACAGGTAGAGGATGAGGTTGTTGCCGAGTCGGAAGGCGAGCTCCCACTCCTCGGCCGCCCGCAACGCACCCAGAAGGCCGAGTACCTCGGGGAGGTTGTCGTCGAACCAGGCGATGGCGGCCCTGTACGACGGCCCGGTCAGGGGGGAGTCGCCCGCCGTCGCACCCGGGTCGTCCGGCCGCTCGCTGACGATGGCATCCGCCATCTGCTCGCTCTCATCGGCGAACCGGCACGCCACCCGCAGCGTCGCCTCGTCCACTCCAGGCCCCTTCCGCCGTTCGACGGCAAATGTAGAGCAGTTCCGTCAAGCCGGCGGCGGCTGGGCGGCCGGTCGGCTAGACCGTCGGCATGGCAGCGTCCCTGCGTGTGGTGGCGGGCAGCGCCGGAGGCCGGCGGCTGTCCGCCCCGGCGGGGCGGCGGCTGCGTCCCACCAGCGAGCGGGTGCGGGAGGCGGTGTTCGCCTCCCTGGGCAGCCTGGGGGCGGTGGAGGGCGCCACCGTGCTCGACCTGTTCGCAGGAACGGGCGCCATGGGCATCGAGGCCCTGTCCCGGGGAGCGGCGCGGGTGACGTTCGTCGACGACGACCCGGTTGCCGTCGGCACCATATCGGCCAACCTGGCTACCACCGGGTTCTCTCCCTGGGCCACGGTCGTCCAGGGCGACGCCGTCCGGTTCCTCGACGGCTGCCGGGAGACGTTCGACGTGGCCCTCGCCGACCCGCCCTACGCCTTCGACGGCTGGCGGGAGGTGCTGGCCCGCCTCCGGGCCCGGTTGGCGGTGCTCGAATCCGGCTCTGTGATCGAGCTGGGCCCGGGCTGGGAGGCGGTACGCACCCGGCGGTACGGCGATACGGTGGTGACCCTCGCCCGCCCGTGTTCAAGGGGCTGAACGTGTCGATCGCCCTCATCCCTGGCTCGTTCGATCCCGTCACCAACGGGCACCTCGACATCGTCGAGCGCACCACCCGGGCCTTCGACTCGGTGCTGATCGGGGTGGCCACCAACTCCCGCAAGTCATCCCCCTTGTTCAGCCTCGAAGAGCGGGTGGCCATGCTCGAGGAGGTCACCGCCGGGTACCCGACGGTGACGGTCCGGGCCTTCCGGGGCCTGCTCGCCGACTTCGCCGTGGAGCACGCCGTCGCCGCCGTGGTCAAGGGCCTGCGGGCGGTGTCCGACTTCGACTACGAGTTGCAGATGGCCCAGCTCAACCACCGGCTGTCGGGGGTGGACACGCTGTTCATGCCCACCGCCCCCGAGCACTCGTTCCTCTCTGCCACGCTGGTACGGGAGGTGGCGAGCTTCGGCGGCGACGTGTCCTCCATGGTCCCGCCCGTGGTCGCCCAACGGCTGAAGGAGCGCTTTTCCCCATGATCGGAAGGAACCGATGAGCGTGTCGGAACAACGCGAGGCTCCCGACACCGAGATCCTCCTGCGCCGGGTGGTGGACCTCGTCAACGCCGCGCCCAAGATGCCGCTGTCGTCGACGGTCCGCCTCGAGAAGGACGAGCTGCTCGAGCTGCTGCACGAGGCCATCGGGCGGCTGCCCGACGAGCTGCGCCAGGCCCGCTGGCTGCTCCGGGAGCGGGAGGAGTACCTGGCCAAGGTGTCCCGCGAGGGCGACGACATCCTGGCCGCGGCCCGGGAGCGAGCCGAGCGCATCGTCCAGCGCACCGAGCTGGTGCGGGAGGCCCAACGGCTGTCGCGACGGATCATGGAGGACGCCCAGGACGAGGCCCGGCGCCTCCGCCACGAGGCCGAGGACTACTGCGACCAGAAGCTGGCCACCTTCGAGATCGTGCTCGAGCGCACGATGAAGACCGTGCAGGCGGGGCGGGAGAAACTACGGGTGGCGCCCCTGCCGGCCGGCCAGGAGGGCGAGATCGGCGCCCCCGCCGCCCCCGGGGAGCTCGACAGCGGCGAAGTCTTCTTCGACCAGGACATCGGCGGGTAGAAGAGCCGGGGATGGCTGGGCCCGAAACGACCGCCACGTCGCTGGTGGTCAACGTCGCCGACCTCCTCCACCGGCCCGCGGCCCGCCGGCGCGACCGGCACACCCTGGTGGCCGGGCCCCTCCAGGTGCTGAGCACCGTCGTGCCGGCCGGCACCGAGGTGGCGGTCGACACCATGCTGGAGTGGGTGTCCGACGGCATCCTGGCCACCGGCACCGCCACGGCGCCGTGGGTCGCGGAGTGCCGGCGGTGCCTCGCGCCCGTGGAAGGCAGCATCACCGCCCCCTTCCAGGAGCTGTTCGAGGTGGAGTCGCGGGAGGGCGAGTCCTATCCCTTGAAGGGGGACCGGATGGACCTGGCGCCGCTCGTCACCGAGGCCCTCCTGCTCGGCCTGCCGCTCGCGCCGCTGTGCCGGGAGGGCTGCGCCGGGCTGTGCCCGACGTGCGGGGCCGACCTCAACCGCGGCCCGTGCGCCTGCGACCCCGCTCCGCCCGACCCCCGCTGGGCCGCCCTCGACGTGCTGCGGGAGGACCCGCCCACCGGCGATACAGCCGGTTCCGGCTAAGCTGGTCGCTCCCATGGCCGTTCCCAAGAAGAAGACGTCGAAGGCCAAGAGCCGCAGCCGCCGGGCCAGCGCCTGGAACCTTGCCGCGCCGCCCCGGAGCACCTGCCCCCAGTGCCGGCGGGCGAAGCTGCCCCACGTCGTCTGCTCCAACTGCGGGTGGTACGGCGGCCGGCAGGCCATCCTCGTCGACTAGCCGATCACCGGCCCGGGAACGCCCCTCGTGAGCATGCTGCCTCTGGCGGTCGACGTCATGGGCGCCGACCGGGGCCCGAGCGAGATCGTCGCCGGCGCCCGCCAGGCGTCCGAAGACCACGGCATCCCGGTCGTGCTGGTCGGCCAGCCCGAGGTGCTCGAGACCCTCGACACCGGCGGCCTCCCGGTGATGGCCGCCTCCGAGGTGGTGGAGATGCACGACGACCCGGCCGGTGCCATCCGCCGCAAGCGGGACGCATCGGTGGTGCGAGCGGCCGAGGCGGTCCGCGACGGGGCCGCGTCGGGCATGGTCAGCGCCGGCAACACGGGGGCGGCGGTGGCCAGCGCCCTGCTGCGCATGGGGCGGATCACCGGCGTGCAGCGCCCCTGCATCGCCACCGTGCTGCCCCGCCCGGGCAGCGGGAGCCATCCCACGATCCTCGTCGACTCGGGCGCCAACGCCGAGTGCTCGGCCGGCTGGCTGCTGCAGTTCGGCCAGATGGGGGCGGTCTACGCCAACGCCCGCTTCGGCATCGAGCCCAACGTGGGGCTGGTCTCGATCGGCGAAGAGCCGACCAAGGGCACCGCCCTGGTCAAGGAGGCCCACGCCCTCATGTCCGACGGGTCGGTGTTCGAGGGCACGACCGGCACGTTCATCGGCAACGTCGAGGGGCGCGACGCCATCAACGGCAGCGTCGACGTGATGGTCACCGACGGGTTCACCGGGAACGTCCTGCTCAAGACCCTCGAAGGCTCGGCCCGGGCCATGGTCGACGCCGTCCTGGCCGCCATGAACTCCAGCGCCGAGGCCAAGGCCGCCTCCGAGGCGCTGGTCCCCGCCCTGCTCCCGCTGTACGTGGAGATGGACCCCGACACCTACGGGGGGGCCATGCTGCTGGGCGTGGACGGGGTGTGCATCATCAGCCACGGCAAGAGCACCGCCCGGGCCATCGTCAACGCCGTCCGCCTGGGTGCCGACATGGTCTCGACCGACCTGGTGGGCCGTCTACGAGCAGTGGTGGGGAAGTCACGGCAAGTGGTCGAACCGGGATAACACTTCACAAGCGCACAAACTCGCAGTTCGGTACAGTGCACCGGTCCGATTCGCGACGTTCGGGAGGGTGGGCCATGTCCCCGATCGACATCGACAGTGGCCCCCTGGGCCGGCCACAGGTGCTGCAGCTCATCCAGGAGCGGTTGGCGGAGATCCTGGAGATCGAGCCGGCCGAGATCAGCGAGGGGGCGTCCTTCACCGACGACCTCGACGCCGACTCTCTCGCCCTGATCGAACTGGTGGAGGCCCTCGAGGCCGACCTGGCCAAGCGCCAGGCCGGCTTCCGCATCGAGGACGAAGACCTGGAGGACCTGAAGACGGTCCGAGATGCCGTCGACTACGTAGTCGGGCGGGTAGGCGAGGCGGCGCCATCCTGAGCGAACTCCCTTCGGCGGTGGGGCTGGGCGAACGCCTAGGGTGGAACTTCGAGGATCCCGAACTGCTCCGGCGCGCCATGGCCCACCGTTCGTGGTGCGCGGAGAACCCCGGCACCGCGTCGAACGAGCGCCTCGAGTTCCTGGGCGACGCCGTGCTCGGGCTGATCGTGACGGCCCACGTCTACCGCACCTACCCGCACCTGCCCGAGGGGCAGCTGGCCCAGGTGCGCGCCGCGGTGGTGAACGCCGCCACCCTGGCCGAGGCGGCCGAGGAGCTGGGCATCGGCGCCCACCTGCTGCTGGGCAAGGGGGAGGACGCCTCCAGCGGGCGCGAGAAGCCGACGATCCTCGCCGACGCCATGGAGGCGGTCATCGGCGCCGTCTACCTCGACGGGGGGTGGGAGGCGGCCGAGGCCCTCGTCCTGGGCATGCTGGGCGAGCGCATCACCGAGGCGGCTGCCGGCCCCGGCGCCAGCGACTACAAGACGCGCCTCCAGGAGCTGGCCGCCCACCGCTTCGAAGAGCTGCCCCGGTACGACGTGGAGGGCGACGGCCCCGACCACGCCAAGCACTTCACCGCCACCGTCGTGCTGCGTGACAAGGCGCTGGGCATCGGTCACGGCCGGTCCAAGAAGCAGGCGGAGCAGGCGGCGGCCCGGATCGCATGGAGCGTCCTGTCGGAGGCGGCCGCAGGGGAGGGGAGCTCGGGCGATCCCAGTGCCTGAGCTACCGGAAGTCGAAACCCTCAAGCGCGACCTCGAGAAGGAGGTCGTCGGCAAGCGCATCCGCCAGGTGGAGGTCACCGGCATGCGCTCCATCCGCCGTCACCCGAACAAGAAGCACTTCATCGGCAAGCTCGAGGGCAAGAAGATCACCGCCGTCGAGCGCCGGGGGAAGTACCTCCTGCTCAAGCTGGAGGGGGGCGACGTGCTCGTCGTCCACATGGGGATGAGCGGCCAGCTGCTCAAGGCCAAGGGCGGGCCCAAGGACCCGGCCCCCAAGCACACCCACGTCGTCATCACCTTCACCCAGGGCGGGATCCTGCGCTTCGTCGACCCCCGCACGTTCGGGGAGATGTTCGTGACCACCCTGGACGAGCTCGAGGAGCACGTCCCGGAGCTGGCACACCTGGGCTTCGACCCCCTGGACGACGTGATGTCGTGGACCCGGTTCGGCGAGCTGCTCCAGGCCCGCAAGATGAAGCTGAAGACGCTGCTCATGGACCAGAGGTTCGTGGCCGGGATCGGCAACATCTACAGCGACGAAATCCTGTGGGCCGCCGGCCTGCGCTACGACCGCTCGTCGGAACGGCTGACCTCGCAGGAGGTGCGGCGGCTGTGGCGGGCCATGATCGAGACCCTCCAGGACGCGGTGAAGCACCGGGGCTCATCCCTCTCCGACGAGCAGTACGTCGACCTCTTCGGGAAGATGGGCGACTACCAGCGGGAGCACAAGGTCTACGACCGCGAGGGCGAGGCCTGCCGCCGCTGCCGCTCGACCATCACCAAGGTCAAGGTCAACGGCCGCTCCTCCTTCCTGTGCCCCCAGTGCCAGGTGTGACCTCCGACTGACGTTTTGGGGCGTTTGGACCACGGTGGGCGTGGTCGCGACGCCCCAAAACGATCCTGCGACGCCGGGGACGATCAGGCTCGGATGGCGGCGCTGTGACCGGCGCCCGCCGACACGGCGGTCACGTTGTCGAGGGCGGCGACCGGCGCCGGTCGCAGGCCGTCGAAGGCGGTGCCCGTCCCCAGCTGGCCTACGGCGTTCCACCCCCACGCCCACACGCGGCGGTCGCGGGTCAGGGCCAGGCTGTGGTAGCCGCCGGCCCCGACTGCGGAAGCAGGAGGGACGGCGATGGCCGTCGGCATCGGTCCCCGGCCCCGGGTGGCGGTCGAGCCGTCGCCGAGCTGGCCGGCGGCGTTCCAGCCGACGCTGCGCACGGTGCCGTCGGCGCCGAGGGTGAGGGTGTGGTACGCGCCGGCCGAGACGGCCAGCGTGCGGGCCTGCTCGACCTCGAGTTGGCGGACGCCGTTGTACCCATGGGCGGACGGCGTCGTGGTGGCGTCCAGGCCCACGCTGTGCAGGCCCCCTGCGGAGGTGGCGACGGCGGCGTAGTCGTACCCCAGCCCCGCGAAGCGGGGGGCCTGCACGGGCCGGTGGCGGTCGACAGCAGTGCCGTCCCCGAGCTGGCCTACGGCGTTCCAGCCCCACGCCCACGGGGAGCCGTCCTCCCGGAGGGCGAGGCTGTGGTAGAGCCCGGCGGAGACGGCGGTGACGCCGCGGAGCCCGTCGACGGCCACGGGCCGGAGCCGGCCGGCCGCCGTCCCGTCCCCGAGCTGTCCCACGGCGTTCAAGCCCCACGCCCACACCGTCCCGTCCCCGCCGAGAGCCAGGCTGTGCAGCCCTCCGGCAGATACGGCGACGATCCCCGAGAGGCCCGGCACCTTGACCGGAGCAGGGCGGTCTGTCGTCGTCCCGTCGCCCAGCTGGCCCACGACGTTCCAACCCCACGCCCACACCGTGCCGTCGCCCCGCAGGGCCAGGGTGTGGTAGCCGCCGGCCGAGACGGCCACGACGCCGGAGAGGTCAGGCACCTTCACCGGCGTGCGGCGGTCGGTCGTGGTCCCGTCGCCCAGCTGGCCCACCGCGTTCCAGCCCCAGGTCCACGCCGAGCCCTGGGACGAGCCCGGGTCGACCCTCGCGACAAGGAGGTCGGCGCCACCCCCCGACGGCGGGTCGTCCCAGGTGCGCCCGACCACCACGATCCGCCCCGCCGAGGTGACGGCCACGGCCTCGGCCGCAGCACGGGTGCGCCCGCCGTCGACGACCAGCGTGCCGCCGCGGCCGAAGGTGGTGTCGAGCAGTCCGGCGTGGGTGTAGCGCACAACGACGGGGCGTTCGACGGGCTGATCGGACAGGCCGACGACGATGATCCGACCCTGGGCGTCGAGCGTCACCGCCGAGCCCAGGCTGTCACCCTCGGCGGCGAGCATGGCGTAGGGGTCGGAGCGGTCCGGGTCGGCCTGCCCGGCGATGTCGGTGCGCACCTTGCCGGTGCCCGCCAACGAGCGGTCGAGCGTGCCGTCGGGGAGGTAGCGGACGAGAGCGACCTGGGAGAGTCCGGCGTGGCGGATGGGAGGGATGGGCACCTGCCCGCCGGGGACGGGTGGAGCGGCGGGGATCCCGAAGATGAACGCCGTCCCGGCCACGACGATCCGACCGTCGGGCTGGACGACCACCCCGGCCACCCGGAAGCCCCGGTCGACCAGGTCGGTGTCGAAGCTGGTGGTGACCGTCCCGCCGGGCCCGAACGACTCGTCGGCCCGCCCGTCGCCGGTCAGGCGGGTCACCGAGGCGTATTCGCCGGGCCCGCCCGCGTGCACCGCGTGGGCCAACACCGGGCGGCGACGATCCGCCCCTCGCCGTCGAGGGCGATCGAGGTGGGTCCGCCGATGCCGGCGAGGGCTGCGCTTCCCCCGTGACCGAAGGTGGCGTCGAGCGCGCCGTCGGGGGTGAGGCGCGTGACGCGGTCGGCGGTGGCCGCGACGATCCGGCCGTTGGGGTCGACGATCACGGCCGAGGCCGCGTCGGGCCCGTCCAACACGACGACCCCGCCCTGGAAGGTCGTGTCCAGTCGCCCGTCGGGGTCGAGACGGACGACGGCGGGGCCACGGCGGTACGTACCGGCCACGATGATCTTCCCGTCGGCCTGGAGGGCCACCGCCCGGCCCCCGTCGGCGTCGCCTGAGTCGACCAGCGCCGTGCCGCCCGCGCCGAACCCGCCGTCGAGGGCCCCGGCCGCGGTGTACCGCCGCACGAACAGGTCGCTCGACGGCCATTCCATGCCCGAGCCCGCCTCGCCGGCGACCACCACCGAGCCATCGGGCTGCACCGCCACCGCCGCGCCGACGTCGCGCTGAGCCGAGAGCGAGGCGGTGACGACGCCGCCGCCGAACGTGGGGTCGACCCCGGTGACGGCCGGGGCCGGATCGGCGGCCGCCGGCTCCGTGCGGGGGCCCGCCAGCACCGACGCAGTGGCGGCCGCCACCAGAGCGATCGCCGCCACAACGCCGCGTCCCGCCGTGGTGGTCACCGGTGAGGTATCGGCACCGCCGGCGCCGGGTTGAGTCCGGGACCCTCCCCGTTCTCAGGCGCCTCGCGCACCTGGGAGGTGCACCCGACGCCCCAGAACGATCCTGGGGTCCGCCGCTGGCCGGGGGACCGCCGGTAGCGTCGAAGGGATGTTCCTGCGGGCCCTGACGCTGAAGGGCTTCAAATCGTTCGCCGACTCCACCACGCTCGAGCTGGAGCCCGGCCTGACGGTCGTGGTGGGGCCCAACGGCAGCGGCAAGTCCAACGTGGTCGACGCGGTGGCGTGGGTGCTGGGGGCCCAGGGCCCCCGCACGGTGCGTTCCCAGCGCATGGAGGACGTGATCTTCGCCGGCAACGGGCGGCGGCCGGCACTGGGGCGGGCCGAGGTCGCGCTCACCATCGACAACGCCGCCGGCATCCTGCCCATCGGGTTCAGCGAGGTGACCATCACCCGCACGCTGTTCCGTTCGTCCGGGGAGTCGGAGTACGCCATCAACGGGGTGCCCTGCCGCCTGCTCGACGTGCAGGAGCTGCTTTCGGACACCGGGGTGGGGCGCCAGCAGCACGTCATCGTGTCCCAGGGCAACCTCGACCAGGTCCTCGACGTCCGCCCCGAGGACCGGCGGCTGATCATCGAGGAGGCGGCCGGGATCCTGAAGTTCCGCCGGCGCAAGGAGAAGGCGGAGCGGCGGCTGGAGTCCACCGAGGCCCACCTCGTGCGCCTCACCGACCTGCTCAAGGAGCTGCGCCGGCAGATGCGGCCCCTCGAGCGCCAGGCCGAGGCGGCCCGGCGCCACGAGGAGCTGGCCGCCGAGCTGCGGGCGCTGCGCCTCTACCTGGCCGGGCGGGAGCTGGCCGGCCTGCGGGCCCGGGCCGAGGCCGCGGAGCGGGAGCGGGCGGGGCTGGCGGCGCAGGAAGCGGCCACGGTGGCGGAGGTGCGGCGCCTCGACGGAGAGGTGGGGGCGGCCGAGACCCGGCTGGCCGCGATCGACGGCCGGGGCCTGGACGGGGCGGTGGCCCGCCTCGACGCCCTGCGGGAGCGGGGCCGGGGGCTGGCCGCCCTGATCACCGAGCGGGCCCGGTCGCTGGCCGCCGAGGTGGCGGCGATGGAGGGGGGCGACGACCCCCTGGTGCGCCTGGAGGCCGATGCCGCCACCCTCGCCGCCGAGCTGATGGGAGCCGACGAGGAGGCCGTGCGCCTCGACTCGGCGGCGGCCACCCTGGCCGAGGCGGAAGCCGAGCTGGTCGGGCGGCGGGCGCGGCTGGCCACCCGGGAGGCGGCGGAGGCGGCGGTGCGGCGGGCGTCGGAGGCCCGGGGCGAGCGGGCCGCGGTGCTGGCCGCCGTCGACCGCGGGCGCGCCGAGCTGGCCGTCCTGGAGTCCCAGGCCGCCGAGCTGGCGGGTGCGGCGGCGACGGCCGCCGATGAGTTGGCGGGTGCGGCGGCGGCGGCGTCGGAGGCGGGGGAGCGGGAGCGGACCGCAGCCGAGGCCGCAGCCGGGGCCGAGAGCGAGCGGCATGCAGCCCAGAAGGACCTGGCCGCCGCCTCGGCCGGGGCCCAGACGACCGAACGGGCGGCAGACGCGGCCGCCGCCCGGGTGGAGGCCCTCACCCTGGCCGCGGGCACCGGCGACGTTCCGCCGCCCGACGTCGCCGGCGTGCTGGGGCCGCTGCTGGAGTTGGTGCGCATCGACCCGGGGTGGGAGGCGGCGGTGGAGGCCGCCCTCGGGGGCTCCCTCCACGCCCTGGTGGTCGACGACCTCGACGCCGCCCGGGCGGTGCTGGCCGCCGGTGCGGCGGCGGTGCCGGCAGCCTGCGGCCCGGCCCCGGTCCCGGCCGCGGCGGGCGCAGGCGGGGGGCCCTTGCGCAGCCGCGTGAGCGGGCCGGGCGCCATCGCCCCCCTCCTCGACCGGCTGCTGGGCCAGGTGGCGGTGGAGGACGGGTGGGAGGCCGCCCTCGACCGGGCGTGGGCCGAGCCCGACCGGGTGGTGGTGACCCGGGCCGGCGACCGGTTCGCACCGGGCGGCTGGCGCACCGCCGGCGACCGCCCCAGCGTGGCCGCCGCCCTGGCCGAGGCCCGCCGGCGGGCCCAGGTGGCGCAGGAGGAGGCGGGCGCCGCCCGCCGGGCTGCCGGCCAGGCGCAGGCCCGCCTCGACGCGGCCGCCGCCGCGGCCGACGAGGCCAGGGCCGCCGCCGATGAGCTGCGCCGGCTGGCCGCCGCCCAGCGTGCGGAGCTGGCCCGGGCCGAGGCCGACGCCCGCCAGGCCCAGGCCGCGCTGGACGCCGCCCGCAACCACGCCGCCGCCGCCGCCCGGCGGATGGCCGACGACGAGCGGCGGGCGGCGTCGCTCGACGCCCAGCTGTCCCTGCCCCTCGACGACCCCGGGCCCGTGCCGACCGGCGCCGAGCTCGAGGCCGAGCGGGAGGACGTGGCCTGGGAGGCGCAGGCCCTGGCGGGCAGGCGGGCGCAGATCGCGGCCCAGTCGGAGGCGGTGGCGGCCCGCCGCCGCGACCTCGAGCAGCGACGGGTCGAGGCCGAGGCCCGCCTGGCCCAGGCCCGCACCCAGCGGTCGGCGGCCGCGGCGCGCGTGGCCCGTGCCCGCACCGACCTGGGCCACCTCCGCCGGCTGGGCGACGCCGCCGCCACCGCCGTCGGCGGCATCGACGCCCGCCGGTCCGAGCTCGAGCAACGCCGCCAGGAGCGGGCCGCGGCCACCCGCGAGCTGTCGGCCACCCTGGGCGACCTCCGCCGCCGGCGCACCGAAGGCGAGCGGCGCCTGGAGGAGGTCCGGGCCAGGGCCCGCCGGGTGGAGCTCGACGAAGCCGAGAACCGCCTGCGGCTGGAGGCGGCGGTCGAGACGCTCCGGCGGGACCTCGACTGCGAGCCCGAGGCCGCGCTGGCCGCCGGCTGCCCCGAAGTGCCGCCCGGCACCAGCCCGTCCACCCGGGCGAGGGAGGTGGAGCGCGAGCTGCGGCTCCTGGGCCCCGTCAACCCGCTGGCCGTGGAGGAGCTGGCCGCCCTGGAGGAGCGCCACGGGTTCCTCACCGCCCAGCTCGACGACGTGAAGAACACCCGCCGGGACCTGGCCCGGGTCATCCGCTCGGTCGACGAGGAGATGACCACCCTCCTCACCGCCGCCTACGCCGATGTGGCCGACAACTTCGCCGACCTGTTCCAGACCCTGTTCCCGGGCGGGGAGGGGCGCCTGCGCCTGGGCGATGGGCCGATCCTGGAGGCCGGCGTGGAGATCGAGGCCCGGCCGGGAGGCAAGAGCGCCCGCAAGCTCAGCCTGCTGTCCGGCGGCGAGCGCTCGTTGTGCGCCCTGGCCTTCCTGTTCGCCGTCTTCCGCAGCCGGCCGTCGCCGTTCTACCTGCTCGACGAGGTCGAGGCCGCCCTCGACGACGTCAACCTCCACCGGTTCCTCCGCCTCCTCGACGAGTTCCGCAGCGAGGCCCAGCTGCTGGTCGTCTCCCACCAGAAGCGCACGATGGAGGCGGCCGACTGCCTCTTCGGCATCACCATGCAGCCGGGCGGCTCCTCCAAGGTCCTGTCCGAACGGGTCAGCGTCTCGGGCTAGGCCACTCCGGCGAAGCGGAGCAGGTCGGGCATGGTGAACGTTCCCGGTTCGGCGGAGGGCAGCTCGGGCGTCCACCCCGGCGCGGCCCGCAGGTACGAGGACGGGTCGCCCTTGAGCAGCCCCAGCAGCACCTCGGCCACGATGCGGGCCGACGTGGGCCCGAGGCGACGTCCCTCGCACACCATCTCGGACTCCCGCAGGAGGTAGAACCACAGCGGGGTGTCGCCCTGGAGGTCGAGGTCGGCGTCGGGCACCTGCGTCCCCATGGCCACCGCCACCGCCTGGCCCGACGGCAGTTGCAGGGCCCGTCCGCGGAGGAGGTTGAGCAGGGCCACCGAGCGCCGCTCCCGGTCGACCGCCGCCGGCAGCTTGTGCATGGGGGGAGAGATGGTGGTGTCGATGAGGCGGCTGGGCTGGGGCGTGGAGCCGTCGACGGCGAAGAACTTCGACCAGTCGAGCGTCCACCGCTCGGGCAGAGGCCGGAACCCGCCCAGGTGCTGGAGGGGGTGGGGGGTGAGGGCCGGCGAGAACATCGGCACCAGCTCCTCGACCTGGTCGTTGAGCTTGTAGGCGGCCCGCACCATGGAGTGCCCGAACCGGTAGGCGGCCCCGGAGAACTCCACCGGCATGAACGGCTTCCGCCGCCAGGAGTAGAACCGCAGGTCGGTCTTCCACCCGCCCGTGCGGGGATCGTGCACCAGCACCTCGTCCAGCACCCGGTCGCCCACCAGCCGGCGGAGGAGGTCGTGGACGACCACCCACTGGTAGTGCCAGCGGGTGAGGCGGCGGGCCTCGCCCTCGATCTCGGCGTCGGGGAGGAAGCGGCTGCGCAGGTGGTCCACCACCGCGTTGTGGAACCGGAGCACGGCCAGGTGGAGCTGGGCCACGATCACGTGCACGTCGTTGCGGGGGTCGACGATCAGGGCCCGGCCCTGGTGGTTGCGGGGCAGGTCGACGGGCTCGTGGACGGTGGCCGTGTTGACCCCGACCAGCAGCTTGGCCTGGTCCTCCTGGTCGTACAGGAAGGGGCTGACCTTGGCCCCGCCGCCGTAGACCGAGTCGAGGTCGAAGCGGGGGGTGCGGAAGTTGTCGAGGGCGTCAGGGTCGTTGGCCCGTTCCAGCACCGACGTGGGGTCGAAGGTGATGTCGTGGTCGACGAACTGGGCCAGGTACGTGTAGCCCGACGGGATGCCGGGATTGTCGCCGGCGGGATCGTCGGGCACGGTCCCGGCCGGGGCCATCCCCGCCGCCAGCCGCCGCAGGGCGTCGTCGGACGCGGCCAGCGGCGGCAACGCCCGGAACAGCCGCCCGAACCGCCCCTCGTCGGTGCTCGACCGGGGCACCCGCAGGATGCCGCGGGGCGCCGTGCCACCGTGATGGTCCAGGATCTCCGCCACTGCTGGCCGCCCTTCCGCCCTTCCCGCGCTGCGACGGAGATTGTACGGTCGCGATAAGGCGGAGGCGACTATAGGAGGCGGGATGCAGTACTCGAAGCTCGGGCCCACGTTGGCCCAGGTCCTGGACGACTACCGGGACCAGGGGCGGCCGGGGCTGGCGGCCCACGTCCCGAACATGGGACTGGTCACGGCGGTCGAGGACTCGCCCAAACCGCCGAGGGTCGTGGCCTTCATCCACTGCGAGGAGGACCTTCCTCGGGACGCCTTCGCCCACCTCGGCGTGGAGATCAACTCCGGAACGGGGCGGGTGCGCACCGGCATCGTCCCCCTCGACGCCCTCGACGAGCTGACCGAGAGCGAGGCGGTCGAGCGGGTGGTGCCGGCCGGCCGGCTCGAGGCCCTGATGGACGTGGCCGGGCCGGAGGTCGGCGTCCCCACCCTCCACGCCGGCGGGCTGACCGGCGAGGGGGTGATCGTGGGCGTGGTCGACACCGGCATCGACGTGAAGCACCCCGCCTTCGACGGGCGGGTGCTGCGGGTGTGGGACCAGACCCTGCCCGGGCCGGGCGTGCCCGAAGGCCCCTACGGCGCCGAGTTCACCGGGCCGCTCATGCAGGTCGCCCAGGACACCCACGGCCACGGCACCCACGTCTCCGGCATCGCCGCCGGGGCCGACCCCAACTTCCTGGGGGTCGCGCCGGGGGCGGACATCGTCATGGTCAAGTCCGACCTCCTCACCGCCCACATCGCCGACGGGGTCCGCTACCTCTTCCGGGTGGCGGAGGACATGGGCCGCCCGGCCGTCGTGAACCTCAGCCTCGGCGGCCACGGGGACGCCCACGACGGCACCGACTCCCTGTCGCTGCTCATCGACGCCCTCACCGGCCCGGGCCGCATCGTGTGCTGCGCGGCGGGCAACGAGGGCAACGACCCCATCCACGCCCAGGTGGACGTCAACGCCGGCTCCTGGCGGGCGATCAGCTGCGTGGTGGCGGTGCCCCGCCCCGGCGCCCCGGCCACGGTGGCCACCTTCAACGGCTGGTACGAGGGCCAGGACACGATGGAGGTGGCCGTGGTGTCGCCTTCCGGGGCGTCCACCCCCTACCAACCTGTGATCACCCAGGGGTCCCCCAGCCGCACCTACGCGGTGCCCGAGGGGTCGGTGCGGATCGTGACGCCCGGGCCCGACCCGTCCAACGGCGACCACAGCTTCCTGGTGATCATCGCCTCCGCCCCCCCGCCCAACACGCCCCGGCCCCAGTCCTGGAGGCTCAAGCTCAAGGGGGCCGACGTCACCGACGGCCGGGTGGACGTGTGGACGGTGTTCTCCGACGTGGCCCTGTTCGCCGGGGGAGCGGTCAAGGACTCGGTGAAGGTCGGGTCGCCGGGGTGTGCCAGCTCAGCCGTCACGGTGGCCGCCTACACCACCAGGAACTGGTGGGACGACCTGGTGGGCGGCGGTCCCCACGAGACCGGCGAGGAGCTGCACGACGTGTCCAGCTTCTCCAGCGAGGGGCCGCGCCGCGACGGCGTGGAGAAGCCCGACGTAGCCGCGCCGGGCTCGGTGATCGTGTCGGCCATGTCGTCGCACTCCCAGGTCTCGCCCCGGCTGATGATCGACGCCTGGAACCGGATCATGCAGGGCACGAGCATGGCGTGCCCCTTCGTGGCCGGCCTGGTGGCCCTGCTGCTGGAGCGCGACCCCAAGCTCGACCCGGACGGCGTGAAGGACCTGCTGCGGGCCAACTCCTCGATCCCGGGCAAGGCCCCGGGCACGTGGGACGCGAAGTGGGGGTACGGTCTCGTCGACGCCGGTGGACTATCGCAAGATTGACGCAGCGCTGGCGGCGGCGCTCGACGACCAGGGGCCGCCGGCGGCCCGAGGGCGGCCGGTCCCGAGGCTGGCCGTGTTCGTCCACGTCGACCCGGCGGCCGCCACCCGCCGGCGGGCCGACCTGGCCCGCCTCGGCCTGCCCGCCGGCTCCGTGCTGGGCGGGATCGCCACCGCATCCCTGTCGCCCGACCAGGTGCGGGAGCTGTCGGAGCAGCCCTGGGTCCGCCAGATCCGGCTCTCCCGGCCCCTCGATACGTTGTAGAGCGGTATGGAGTTCGTCCTCGTCGTCCTCGGCATGCTGGTGGTGACCGGTCTGGTCGCCGCCCTCATCGCGTCCCGCCCCCGCCGGAAGGGGGGCGCCGACCTGGAGCCGCCGCCCTCGCCGCGCCTCGCCAAGCCGTCCGGCCCCGCCGCCAAGCGGGACCGCGGCCGCGCCATCCCTTCCCAGGAGGAGCTCGATCGCCAGGCCGCCGAGGTGGTGGCGGAGGCCGAGGCCCTCCTGGCCGGCGCCGCGCCCCCGGCGGCCGCCCCCGAGGCCGCCGAGGAGGCGGTGGAGGACGTTCCCGGCCTCGAGGTCGTCCCCGAGCCCGAGCCCGAGCCCGAGCCCGAGGTCGAGGTCAAGCCCCGGTTCCGGGACCGGTTGGGCAAGGCCCGGTCGCTGCTGGCCGGCTACATCGGCAACGTCCGCTCGAAGGCCCAGATCGACGACGAGACCTGGGACGACCTCGAAGAGGCCCTGGTACGGGCCGACGTGGGCGTCACCACCGCCTCGAACCTCCTCGACGACCTGCGGGCCAAGGTCAAGCGGGACGGGATCGTCACCCCCGACGAGCTGCTCGAGGCCCTCAAGGCCGACCTGAAGAAGTCACTGGCGGTGGCCGACCGGGGCCTGCGCTTCGAGCCGGGCACGCCCAACGTGTGGCTGTTCGTGGGGGTGAACGGGGTCGGCAAGACGACCACCATCGGCAAGGTCGGGGCCCTCCAGACGTCGGAGGGCCGGTCGGTGATCATGGCCGCGGGTGACACGTTCCGGGCCGCCGCGGCCGAGCAGCTGGAGCTGTGGTCGAAGCGGGCCGGGGCCCAGCTCGTGCGGGGCAAGGAGGGAGGCGACCCGGGGGCGGTGGTGTTCGACGCGGTTGAGCGGGCGGCCGCCCGCCAGGTCGACCTGGTGCTGGCCGACACCGCGGGGCGGCTCCACACCAAGGTCAACCTCATGGAGGAGCTGAAGAAGGTCCGCCGGGTGGCGGAGAAGGCGGCCGGGCGGGTGACCGAGGTGCTCCTGGTCATCGACGCCACCACCGGCCAGAACGGGCTGGTGCAGGCGAAGCAGTTCACCGAGGCGGTGGACGTGACCGGGGTGGTGCTCACCAAGCTCGACGGCACGGCCAAGGGAGGCATCGCCCTGGCCATCCAGACCGATCTGGGCATCCCCATCAAGCTGGTCGGGCTGGGCGAGTCGGCGGCCGATCTCATCGCCTTCGACCCCGACGAGTTCGTGGAAGCGCTGTTCAATTAGCGCCCATTTCGGAACCGATCCCGACCGGCAGTACGTTCGGCGCCGTAGATGGACACGATGACCTCTCTCCTCGCCGTCGCGGCCAGCGGCGACGGCTCCCGTTTCGTCGACATCGACGTGCCCGGATGGGCATGGGTCGCCCTGGTGGCGGCGGTCGTCGGGCTGCTCTTCGGCGACCTGCTGATCGTCCACCGCAAGCCGCACGTGATCTCGTTCAAGGAGGCGGCGATCGAGAGCGGCGTCTGGATCGCCTTCGGGATCGCATTCGGCGTGATCATGCTGATCTGGCAGGGAGGTCAGGCCGGAGGTGAGTACTTCGCCGGCTACCTGATCGAGAAGAGCCTGTCGGTCGACAACGTCTTCGTCTGGGCGGTGATCTTCAGCTACTTCGGCGTGCCCCCGCAGTACCAGTTCCGGGTCCTGTTCTGGGGGGTGTTCGGGGCCCTGGTCCTCCGGGCCATCTTCATCTTCGCCGGCGTCGCCCTGCTCGAACGGGTCGACTGGCTGCTCTACGTGTTCGGGGCCCTCTTGCTGTTCACGGCGGTCAAGATCGCCCGCCACAAAGAGGAGGAGATCCACCCCGAGAACAACCCGGTGCTCAAGCTGGTGCGCAAGGTCGTCCCGTCCACCACCGACTACGACGGCCAGAAGATGTTCACCCGGCGCAGCGGCAAGCGGCTGGCCACGCCGCTGTTCGCGGTGCTGGTGCTGGTCGAGTCGACCGACGTGGTCTTCGCGGTGGACTCGGTGCCGGCCATCCTGGCCGTCAGCCGGGAGCCGTTCATCGTCTTCGCCTCCAACGCGTTCGCCATCCTGGGGCTGCGGGCCCTCTACTTCTGCCTGGCCGGCATGGCCGGGCGCTTCCGCTACCTCAACGCCGGCCTGGGGGTGATCCTGGCCTTCGTGGGGGTCAAGATGCTGCTCGCCGAGGTGTACCACCTGCCGATTTGGCTCTCGCTGGGAGTGATCGCCTCGGTGCTCACGGTGGCGATCGTCGCGTCGCTGCGAGCGGAGAAGCGTGAAGGGGAGCTGGCGGAGCCCCCCCACAGTGCGTGACGCGGCCGGCTGAGCCGGGCTACCGGCCGCCTACCGCTACCCTGGGCGGGCCATGTTCGACTCGTTGAGCGATCGCTTCGAAACGATCTTCAAGCGCCTGCGCGGGCGGGGCCGGATGGGCGAGGCGGAGGTCGACGAGGTCCTGCGGGAGATCCGCCTGGCCCTCCTCGAGGCCGATGTCAACTTCAAGGTCGTGCGCAACGTGGTGTCCCGCATCCGGGAGCAGTGCGTGGGGGCCGACCTCTCGACCAGCCTGAGCCCGGCCCAGCAGGTGGTCAAGATCGTCAACCAGGAGCTGGTCAACATCCTGGGTGGCCAGACCCTCAAGATCACCTACTCGCCCCGGCCGCCGACCGTCGTGATGCTGGCCGGCCTCCAGGGTTCCGGTAAGACCACCACCGCCGGCAAGCTGGCCCGCTGGTTCAAGCAGCAGGGCCGCCAGCCCATGCTGGTGGGCTGCGACCTCCAGCGTCCCGCCGCCGTCGAGCAGCTGCGGGTGCTGGGCGGCCAGGTGGGCGTGCCGGTCTACTCGGAGCCGACCGACCCGGTCACGGTGGCCAAGACCGGCCTGGAGGAGGCCAAGCGGCGGGGGCGGGACGTGCTGATCGTCGACACCGCCGGCCGCCTGCACGTCGACGAGGAGCTGATGGAGGAGGCTCGGCAGATCTCCGCCGCGGTCGACCCCAACTACACGTTCCTGGTCGTCGACGCCATGACCGGCCAGGACGCGGTCAACGTGGCCGAGTCCTTCCACCGCACGCTCGAGATCGACGGGGTCGTGCTCACCAAGCTCGACGGCGACGCCCGGGGTGGTGCCGCGCTGTCGGTCAAGGAGGTCATCGGCAGGCCCATCGCCTTCGCCTCGGTGGGGGAGAAGCTCTCCGACTTCGAGCCCTTCCACCCCGACCGGATGGCGTCGCGGATCCTCGGCATGGGCGACATGCTGACCCTGATCGAGAAGGCCGAGCAGGCCTTCGAGCGGGACCAGGCCCAGGCCGCCGCCGAGAAGCTCACCACCGGCCAGTTCACCCTCGAGGATTTCCTCGAGCAGATGCAGCAGATCAAGAAGATGGGGCCCCTGCAGAGCCTCGTCGGTATGCTGCCCGGGGTCCCCAAGGAGCTCAAGAAGGCCGAGATCGACGACCGTGAGATCGCCCGGGTGGAGGCGATCATCAAGTCGATGACCCCGGAGGAGCGCCGTGACCCGTCCCTGATGAACGGGTCGCGCCGGCTGCGGGTGGCCAACGGCAGTGGTGTCACGACGTCCGACGTGAACCAGCTGCTGAAGCAGTTCAAGGAGATGCAGAAGATCATGAGGCTCGTCGGCAAGGGCGGGCGGGGCAAGGGGATCCCGCCGCAGCTCGCCGGACTCCGCTAGAGGAAGAGGAACAGATGGCAGTCAAGTTGCGGCTCATGCGCGTGGGCAAGAAGAAGCAGCCGGCCTACCGGCTGGTGGCGTCCGACTCGCGGTCGCCCCGCGACGGCCGGTTCATCGAGATCGTCGGCATCTACGACCCCAGGGCCGAGCCGTCGGCGGTGCGCATCGACAACGACAAGGCGGTCGAGTGGCTGCGCCAGGGCGCCCAGCCCAGCGACCGGGCCCGCAAGCTGCTCGAGATCTCGGGCGCGTGGAGCCAGTTCACGGGTGGCGGCACGACCGCCGCAGCGGGCGGCGCGGCCGCCGGCGGCGGCTCGCAGTCGTGAGCGACCCGTCGCTGCTCGACGACGAGCTCGACGAGGACGAGGACGACCTCGACGCCGACGAGGGCAACCGCCTGGTCGGCGGGCTCTCCCGGTCGGTGCTGGA
The DNA here is from genome assembly GCA_046565765.1 of Acidimicrobiia bacterium. Classification (GTDB taxonomy): domain Bacteria; phylum Actinomycetota; class Acidimicrobiia; order Acidimicrobiales; family AC-14; genus JBFMCT01. Next base: position 22,297 of record JBKHXX010000049.1, read on the forward strand.
GTACCTGGCCAAGTCCATCGTCGACGACCGCGAGTCGGTGGTGATCGAGGCGGAGGAGGGGCGCAAGGCCCTCACCCTGCGCCTGCACGTGGCCCCGTCCGACATGGGGCGGATCATCGGCCGCCGCGGCCGGGTGGCCCAGGCCATCCGCACCGTCGTGCGGGCTGCGGGCGCCCGCGAGGGCGTGGAGGCCAACGTCGACATCGCCGACTGAGCCGCCGCCCCTGCTGGAGGTCGGCCGGGTCGTCAAGCCGCACGGCATCCGGGGCGAGGTGGCGGTCGAGGTGGTCACCAACCGGCCCGAGCAGCGGTTCGCGGCCGGGTCGGTGCTGGACTCCGACGACGGCCCGCTGGAGGTGCTCCACGGCCGGCCCCACCAGGGCCGGTGGCTGGTCACGTTCGCCGGGGTCCACGACCGCAACGGGGCCGAAGCCCTGCGGGGCAGGGTCCTGCGGGCCGAGGCCCTCGACGAGGAGGGCGCCCTGTGGGTCCACGAGCTGGTCGGGGCCCTCGTGGTCGACATCGCCGGGCGCGAGTACGGGCCGGTGGAGGCGGTCGAGGCCAACCCCGCCTCCGACCTGCTGGTGCTGAGCGGCGAGCGCCTCGTCCCCCTGGTCTTCGTGGTCTCGCAGGAGCCGGGCCGTGTGGTGATCGACCCGCCGGCGGGCCTGCTGGACTGAGGTCGAAAATGTGTCGTGGCGACCCATTAGACGACACAGTCCGGCCGAAGTCCGACGGTGCGACACTGGCGGCGGCCATGCACATCGCCGTCTTCACCGTGCTGCCGCAGATCCTCGAGCCGGCCCTGGCCGGGAGCCTGCTGGGCAAGGCGCGGGAGCGGGGGGTTGTGCAGGTCGACGTCCACGACCTGCGCCATCACACCACCGACCGGCACCGCTCGGTCGACGACACGCCGTTCGGCGGGGGCGCGGGCATGGTGCTCGCCCCCGAGCCGATCTTCCGGGCGGTGGAGGCGGTGCAGCCGCCCCGGCCGTTGTTCCTGCTGGGGCCGGGGGGGCGGCGGTTCGACCAGGCCATGGCGGCCGAGCTGGCCGCCCTTCCCGGGTTCTCCCTGCTCTGCGGCCGGTACGAGGGCGTCGACGAACGGGTGCGGGAGCACCTCGTCGACGACGAGCTGTCCATCGGCGACTACGTGCTGGCCGGGGGGGAGGCGGCCGCTTTCGTGGTGGTCGAGGCGGTGACGCGGCTGGTCCCCGGCGTCATGGGCAACGAGGAGTCGGCGGGCGACGAGTCCTTCGCCGACGGGCTGCTGGAGTACCCGCACTACACCCGTCCCGCCGACTTCCGGGGCTGGGAGGTGCCGGAGGTGCTGCGCTCGGGAGACCACGCCAAGGTGGCCCGCTGGCGCAGGGCCCAGGCCCTGGCCCGCACCGCCGCCCGCCGCCCCGACCTGCTGGCCGCCCGGGGCGGGCTGAGCGGCGACGACCGCCGGCTGCTCGACGAGTTCGGCCTCTCCGTCGACGGGCGTTGAGATGACGGCCGTGCCGGGGAGGGCCTATCCTGGGGGATCCCCGGTCGCTCGGCCGGTTCCCCGCGCTCCAAGGGCTAGGCACATGAACCCCACCGATCTCGTCGACCGCAGCGCCCTCCGTTCCGACCTGCCGGAGTTCGGCCCGGGCGACACCGTGAAGGTGCACGTGCGGGTGGTCGAGGGCAACCGGGAGCGCATCCAGGTCTTCCAGGGCGTCGTCATCCGCCGCCAGGGCGCGGGGGTACGGGAGACGTTCTCGGTGCGCAAGGTCAGCTTCGGCGTGGGCGTGGAGCGCACCTTCCCGGTCCACTCGCCCATCCTGGCCGCCATCGAGGTCGTCACCCGGGGCGCGGTGCGGCGGGCCAAGCTCTACTACCTCCGTGACCGGGTCGGCCGGGCCGCAAAGATCAAGGAGAAGCGGTCGGCCCGCTGAGCGGCCAGGGTACGGGCACGTTGCCCGAGGTGGAGGTCCGGGAGGGCCGGGACGATCCCGGTCGCGGTCGCAACGACAGGCTGTCGTTCGTCCGGGAGCTGGCCATCCTCGTCGTCTCCGCCCTTCTGCTGGCCATGGCCGTCAAGGCGTTCGTCGCCCAGGCCTTCTACATCCCCTCGGGGTCGATGCTCCCGCAGTTGCAGGTCAACGACCGGATCGTGGTCTCCAAGCTGGCCTACCGGCTCCACGATCCCCGCAGGGGCGACATCGTGGTCTTCGACTCCCCCACGCCCCGTCCGGCACAGGACGAGGGCCTGGTGGAGAAGGTGCTGGAGGGGATCGGTCAGGCCCTCGGGGTCACGCCGCCGTCGACCGACGAGTTCGTCAAGCGGGTGATCGCCCTCCCCGGGGAGACGGTCGAGGGCCGGGGCGGCAAGGTCTACGTCGACGGCCTCGAGGTGGTGGAGCCCTACCTGCCGGCGGGCACCGTCACCAGCGACTTCTCTGCGGTGGAGGTCCCAGAAGGCACCGTGTGGGTGATGGGCGACAACCGGGCCAACTCCGCCGACAGCCGGGTCTTCGGCGCCATCCGGGAGTCGGCCATTGTCGGCCGGGCGGTGGCGCGGGTCTGGCCCTTCTCGGAGGCGTCCTTTCTCTGACGAACCCCCGTAGGATGGGGTCATGAGCAGCGAAGACCTCGAGCGGTACGAGACCGAGATGGAGCTCCAGCTGTACAAGGAGTACCGCGACGTCCTCCCGCTGTTCTCCTACGTGGTGGAGACCGAGCGCCGGTTCTACCTGGCCAACTCGGTCGACATGCAGCTCAAGGACCCCGACGGCCGCAGCCACCTGGAGCTCGAGCTCAAGGATGCCTGGGTGTGGGACATCTACCGTCCCGGCCCCGCCCGCTTCGTGGCGTCGGTGCGCATCGTGACGTTCAAGGACGTCAACGTGGAGGAGATCCGGTCCCAGGAGTAACGGCCGTGAGCGACGCCCGCCGGCGCCTGGGGCAGTCGGGCGAGGACGCCGTCGCCTCCTGGTACGAGTCACACGGCTACACGGTCGTCGTACGCAACTGGCGTTGCCGCGAGGGGGAGCTGGACCTGGTCGTTCGCAAGGGCCGGTCCTACGTCTTCTGCGAGGTCAAGACCCGGACCTCGACCGCGTTCGGGGCGCCCGTCGAGGCGGTGGGGCGGGAGAAGCAGGCCCGCGTCCGCCACCTGGCCGCCCGCTGGCTGGCCGAGGGCGAGGTGCGGGCGGTGGCCATCCGCTTCGACGTCGCCTCCGTGCTGGCCGGCGAGGTGGAGGTGCTGGAAGGGGCGTTCTAGAGCGGCCCTCCTTTCATTTTTGCGGCGTCGAACGAACCTGGGCCCCTGTCACACCCCCTCCCTAGAGTGGGCCCACGCCTCGAGCGGCCGGCGTCACGGCCCCTCCTGCATGGCCGTCGCCGTGAGGAGCCCGCCCGTGATCGCCACCGTCCCGTCCGCCACCCTGCTCGGGGTCGAGGGCCGCCCCGTGTCCATCGAGGTCCACGTCTCCAACGGGCTCCCCGGCTTCACCGTGGTGGGCCTGCCCGACGCCGCCTGCCGGGAGTCCCGAGACCGCGTCCGCGCCGCCCTGCTGTCCAGCGGCCTTCCCTGGCCGCTCAAGCGGGTGACGGTCAACCTGGCCCCGTCCGGCGTGCGCAAGGGCGGCCCCGGGCTCGACCTCCCCATCGCCGTGGCCCTGCTGGTGGCGGCCGGTGAGCTGCCTGCCGGCTGCGCCGACGGCATGGCCTTCCTGGGCGAGCTCGGCCTCGACGGCTCGCTGCGGCCGGTGCCGGGGGTGGTGCCCATGGTGGCGGCCATGACGGCCAAGACCGTCGTCGTACCGCCCGCCAGCGTGCGGGAGGCCGCCGTCCTGGGCCGCCACGATGTGCGGTGCGCGGCCACGGTGCGGGAGCTGGTCGACGCCCTGAGGGGCGAGGAGCCGTGGCCCGACCCGCCCGACCCACCCGCCGGCCCGGCTGACGTCCCCGCCGGCGGGGCCCCGCGCCAGATGCTCGACCTGGCCGACGTGCGGGGCCAGCCGGTGGGGCGCACGGCGGCCGAGGTGTGCGCGGCGGGCGGCCACCACCTCCTGCTCGTCGGGCCGCCGGGTGCGGGCAAGACCATGCTGGCCCGCCGGCTGCCCGGCCTGCTCCCCCCGCTGCCGCCCGACGTGGCCCTGGAGACCACCACCGTCCATTCCGCCGCCGGCGTGCCGCTCCCGCCCGGCGGCCTGGTCGAACGTCCCCCGTTCCGCGCTCCTCACCACGGCGCGTCGGCCGTGGCCCTCATCGGCGGCGGGTCCGCCTGGATGCGACCGGGTGAGATCAGCATGGCCCACGGCGGTGTGCTGTTCCTCGACGAACTGGGCGAGTTCCCCGGCCCGGTGCTCGATTCGCTCCGCCAGCCGCTCGAGGAGGGGGTGGTGCGGCTGTCCCGGGCCCGGGGCAGCGTGACCCTGCCCGCCCGGTTCCTGCTCGTGGCCGCCACCAACCCCTGCCCGTGCGGCCGGGGTGGGGGCGACGGCCAGTGCCGCTGCGGCCCGACCGCCCGCTCCCGCTACCGCCGGCGGCTCTCGGCCCCCCTCCTCGACCGCTTCGACCTGCGGGTGGTGGTGTCCCGCCCGGAGGCGACCACCCTCGTCGGGGGGGAGCCGGGTGAGCCGTCGTCGGCGGTGGCGGCCCGGGTCGCCGAGGCCCGCCGGCGGGCCGCCGAACGGGGCGTCCGCTGCAACGCCGACCTCACGCCCGGCCGGCTCGACGAGGTGGCGCCCCTGGCCCCCGCCGCCAGCCGGCTCCTGGAGTACAAGCTGCGGGCCGGCACGCTCAGCGGCCGGGGCCTCCACCGGGTCCGGCGCGTGGCCCGCACCCTCGCCGACCTCGCCGGCGACGGCCCGGTGGTCGGTGAGGAGCACGTCTGCCTGGCTCTCGGCCTGCGGGGCGACGTGGGGATCGACGAGGCGGTGGCATGAGCGTGCTCCCGCCCGAGGCGTTCGCCGCCGCTCTCGCCGGCTTGCCGGGGGTGGGGCCCGTCCAGCTGGGCCGGCTCCTCGCCGGGCACCCGCCCGACGAGGCGTGGCGGCGGGCGATCGCCGACCGCCGCCCCCGGCCCGGCCTCGACCACGTGGCGGCGGCGTGGTCGGCCGTCCGGTCGGCAGGTCTCGGCGTCTCCGTCGCCGGCCACCCCGGCTACCCGCCCGCCCTGGCCGACGACCCCGAAGCCCCCGCCGTGCTGTTCGCCAGGGGCGACGTCGGCGTGCTCGAGGGCCGCCGGGTCGCCATCGTCGGCACCCGCAACTGCACCCGCTACGGGCGCGACGTGGCCTTCGAGCTGGGCCGCGACCTGGCCGCCAACGGCGTGCGAGTGGTCTCCGGCCTGGCCCTGGGCGTCGACGGCGCCGCCCACTCCGGGGCCCTGGCCGCCGGTCCGGGCGCGGCGCCGCCGGTGGCCGTCGTCGGTAGCGGCCTCGACGTCGTCTACCCCCGCCGCCACGCCGCCCTGTGGCGGCAGGTCGGAGAGGTGGGCGTGCTGCTGTCGGAGGCCCCGCTCGGCGCCGCCCCCGAGGCGTGGCGGTTCCCGGTGCGAAACCGCATCCTGGCCGGCCTGGCCGAGGTGGTGGTGGTCGTGGAGTCGCCCCACTCCGGCGGGTCCCGCTACACGGTCGAAGCCGCCATGGCGCGCGACCGGCCGGTCCTGGCCGTCCCCGGCCCCGTGCGCAGCCCCACGTCCGACCTGCCCAACGCCCTGCTCAGCGAGGGTTGTCACCCCGTCCGCGACGCCCTCGACGTGCTCGTCGCCCTCGACCTCACGCCGACGGTGGGCACCGCCACGCCGGCTGCCGATCCCCGGCCTCCCCCCGACCCGGCCGGCGCGGCCGTCCTGGAGGCCATCGGCTGGCGGCCCGCCACCTTCGAGCAGGTGGTGGTGGCCACCGGTCGCTCGCCGGGGGAGGTCGGCCTCGCCCTGGCCCACCTCGAGCGGGACCGGTGGGTCGCAGGCAGCGCCGGCTGGTGGGAGCGGATCGGCACGGAATAGCCGACGAGGGCAGATACCCTGCGAGAGGTGAGCTGGGCCGAGCACGACTTCGTGCGTTCGCTGGTGGGTGCGGCGCCCAACACGGTCGCCGCCTACCGGCGCGACGTCGAGCAGTTCGTGGCCTGGGCCGACCGGGCCGGCGTCGACGGCCCCTCCAAGGTGACGCCCCTGCTGCTGCGGCGCTACCTCGCCTCGCTCGAGACCCGTCGCTTCCAGCGTCGCACCATCGGCCGCAAGGCGGCCGCCATCCGCCGGTACTTCGACTGGGCCCGCCGCCGCGGCCTCGTCGAGGCCGATCCCGCCCGCCGGCTGTCCGCACCCAGGGGCGACGCCCGGCTGCCCCGCGTCCTCAAGGCCCCCGAGCTGGAGGCCCTGCTCGACGGCCCCCTCGAGGGCGCGGTCGACGTGCGCGACCGGGCCGTGCTGGAGCTGCTCTACGGCAGCGGGCTACGGGTGTCGGAGCTGTGCGAGCTGCGTCCCGGCGACCTCGACCTCCGCCGGGCCCGGGTGACGGTGTGGGGCAAGGGCTCCAAGCAGCGGGTCCTGCCCATGAGCGAGCCGTCCGTGCAGGCGGTGCGGGAGTGGCTCGCCACGGGGCGGGCCGCGCTCACCACCGCCGAGACGCCGGCCGACCGCGTCTTCCTCAACCGGCGGGGCCGGGCCCTCACGCCTCGGGACGTCCGCCGCATCCTCGACCGGCGCTCGCCCGTGCCGACCCACCCCCACGCCCTGCGCCACACCTACGCCACCCACCTCCTCGACGGCGGCGCCGACCTCCGGGCCGTGCAGGAGCTGCTCGGCCACGCCGACCTGGCCACCACGCAGGTGTACACCCACGTCAGCAAGGAACGGCTTCGCGCCGTCCACGCCGCCACCCATCCCCGAGCATGAGCGACGAGACCGGCAACGACGACGCCGCCGCCGCCAAGGCCCTGGCCGACCTGTGGGAGCAGTACAAGTCGGGCCGCGGCCTGGAGGTGCGCAACCGCCTGATCCTCCACTACGCCCCGCTGGTCAAGTACGTGGCCGGTCGGGTCTCGGCGGGCCTGCCCCACACCATCGAGCAGGCCGACCTGGTCAGCTACGGCATGTTCGGGCTCATCGACGCCATCGACAAGTTCGACCCCGGCCGGGGCTTCAAGTTCGAGACCTACGCCATCTCCCGCATCCGCGGCTCCATCATCGACGAGCTGCGCTCCATCGACTGGGTCCCGCGGTCGATGCGAGCCAAGTCCCGGGCGGTGGAGAAGGCCTACGGCAAGCTCGAGAACGAGCTGCACCGCACCCCGTCCGACGCCGAGGTGGCCGAGGAGCTGGGCATGTCGGAGCCCGATCTCCAGAACCTGTTCGGCCAGATCTCGTTCTTCGGCCTGGTGGCGCTGGAGGAGACGGTGTCGGTGGGCTCCGACCGCAGCGAGACGGTCACCGTGGGCGACACCATCGCCGACAAGGACCTCGGGCCGGTCGGGGCGTTCGAGGTGGAGGAGACCAAGCAGATGCTGGCGGCGGCCATCAACCGCCTGCCCGAGCGGGAGAAGTTCGTCCTCAGCCTCTACTACTACGAGGGGCTCACGTTGGGGCAGATCGGCGACGTCCTCCACATCACCGAGAGCCGGGTCTGCCAGATCCACACCAAGGCGGTGCTGCAACTGCGGGCCAAGCTGGCCGAACCTCAGCGCGAGCCGGCGTAGCGGCCCGCCGGGCCGAAGCCCTTGCTCCTGTCACACCCCCTGAAGTAGTCTCATAGCACTTCGTAGCCTGCCGGCCCCCACCAGCAGGCGGCGGCGCCCTCTTCCCCCCCGAATGCGTCCTGCCCTGGGGGGTCCCCGTGCGCCGCCTCGCTGCGCTGCTGGTCGTTCCCTGCGTCGCGCTGGTCCTCGCGCCGGCCGCCTCCGCCCAGAACGTCTCCTACAAGCCGCCCGTCGACGGCCCGGTCGTCGACGAGTTCCGCCTCCCTCCCGAGCGGTGGCTGGCCGGCAACCGCGGCATCGACTACTCGCCCGCCGCGGGCACGCCGGTACGGGCGTCGGCCGACGGGGAGGTGGTGTTCGCCGGGCAGGTCGGCGGTGCGCTGCACGTCGTCGTCCTCCATGCCGACGGCATCCGCACGAGCTACTCGTTCCTGCGCGCCATCGCGGTCCACCGTGGCGACCGGGTGCGCCAGGGCCAGCCCGTCGGCACGTCGGGCGACGCACTGCACTTCGGCGCCCGGGTGGGCGAGGAGTACATCGATCCCCGCACGCTGTTCGACGAGGGCCCGCCCCGGGTGTTCCTCGTGCCCGACGAGGTCAAGCGCCCCGGCACCGTCGTAGCCGAGCGGGTCTCCCTGGTCCGGTCCCTGGCCCGGCGGGCCGCCAAGGCCTGGGAGGGCGCGCCCCGGCTTCCGGGATGGGTCGCCGGCGCGGTCGGCACCAGCTGGGAGGAGTTCAAGGGCCTCGCCCACTGGGCCGGCTCGTTCACCCCGGCCACCCACGCCCGCCGCCTGGGCGCCACCGCCCTCGACTGGTGGCGCCAGCGCAACGACTGCACGCCCGCCGGCGTGGCGCCGCCGGCCCTGCCCGAGCGCCGCATCGCGGTGCTGGTGGCCGGCCTCGGGTCCAACAGCGAGGATGACGCGATCGACGATGTCGACACCACCGGCCTCGGCTATGCCGACGAGGTGCGCTTCTCCTACAACGGCGGCACCACCGCCGAGAACCCCTACGGCCCCGAGCACACCACCGTCGACCTCCGCACCCAGGCCGAGCGGCTCAACGAGGTGCTGAAAGACGTCGCCCGCCGCCACCCGGGCACGCCGGTCGACATCATCGCCCACTCCCAGGGCGGCATCATCGCCCGCACCGCCCTGGCCTACGAGTACGACAGCGACGACCGCCACCTTCCGCGGGTCGCCAACCTCGTCACGCTGGCCAGCCCCCATCAGGGCACCGACGCCGCCACCGCCCTCCAGATGACCCGCAACACGTGGACGGGGGCGTTGGTCCAGTGGGGCCTGCACGAGACGGGCGTGGTCAAGTTCGATCCGGGCGGCCCTTCGATCGACCAGCTCTCGGAGACGTCGGAGTTCATGCGCAAGCTCAACGAGCGCGACCTCCCGGCCGGCATCAACTTCACGTCCATCGGCAGCCGGGGCGACTTCATGGTGCCGGGCATCCACACCACCGCCCCCGGGGCGCGCAACGTGATCGTGTCGCTCGATGGGCTGACGTCCGACCACTCCAACCTGCCCGGCTCGGCCGAAGGCCGCAGGGAGGTCGCCCTGGCCGTGGCGGGTCGCCCGCCCACGTGCCAGGGCATCGGCGACATGCTGGCCGACACGTTCGTGTCGGGCGTCATCTCCACCACCGAAGACGCCGCCGGGGCTGCCGCCTACGTCGGCGCCCGCTACCTCGAACGGAGGCTTCCATGACCCGCCGCGCCCTTCTCGCCCTTGTCCTGCTCTGGTGCGCCGCCTGCGGCGGCGGTGGCGCGGGCGGGGGCGACGATCGGCGAGCCGCCGACGACGGGGAGCGGGCCCCCGCCGGCGACCCGGCCCGCGACCTCGAGCTCGACCTGCGCTGGACGTGGGCGGCGCCGTCCACGGGCATGCCCGCATCCGACGGCCGGGAGGTGGCGATCGTGTCGACCCGCTCCAAGATCACCCTGCTCGACGGCGGGGGAGCGGTGCGGTGGGAGCTCGAGGGGCGGTCCCTGCGCGACGTCGCGCCGACGCTCACGCCCGACCTCGTCCTCGTGCCGACCGAAGACGGCCTGCTGGCCGTCGACCGCGCCGGCGGGCGCCGGCGGTGGGAGGCCGCCGTGGGGGAGCGGGTCAACACGCCCGCGGTGGTGGGAACGAGGGCGGTGGCCACCACGTGGGAGGGCACCCTGGTGGCCTTCGAGCTGGCCGATGGGCGCATCGCCTGGCGCACGCCGCTGGGCGGCGCCTCCCTGGGGCCGGCCGTGGCGGCGGGTTCGGGCACGGCCGTGGCCACCTTCGACAGCGGGCGGGCGGCGGGGGCGGTGGCGACCGACGTGGCCACCGGCCGTCCCCGGTGGACGGTCCCGTTGCCGGCCAACGGCGTGAGCGGGCCGGCGGTGGAGGGCGACACGGTCGTGCTGGTCGCCGGCGACATCTCGGCCCACGGGCTGGCCCTGGCCGACGGGTCGACGCGGTGGCGCCAGCGCCTGCAGGGCTCGGGCTCGCCCGAGGTCCCGCCCCTGCCGAGAGGCGACGGCACGGTCCTCGTCGGCCACCGCCAGGGCGGGGTGGCATTGCTCGACGCCCGCGACGGCGCCGTCCGATGGGACGCGTCGGCGCCCGACTCGGCCGCGGTGCGGGGCGGCCCGGTCGGCCCCGGCCCCAACGGCTGGTTCGCCCTGCCGCTCGACGACGGCCAGGTCCTCATGGCAGGCCCCGACCGCGAGCCCGACGTGCGCGACCCACCCGGGTTCGTGCCGGGCGTGGCCGCAGGCCCGGGTGGCGTCCTGCTCATCGCCCGCACCCAGGGCGACGACAACGGGCTCGACGCCGTGAGCGGTTGGTGACCGGCCGGTGGGCGGCGGAGAGCGGGTAAAGTCGTTCCGCCCCGCACGGTGCGGGGACGATCCTGGCCCGGCGCATCCCACGGTCGCCCCGACGGGGCGCGGCGCCCGGGCCTTCGCAACCGATGGGAGGAGGATCCGTGGCCGTCGTCACGATGAAGCAGCTGCTGGAGGCCGGAGTCCACTTCGGGCACCAGACGAGGCGCTGGAACCCCAAGATGAAGCGGTTCATCTTCGGGGAGCGCAACGGCATCTACATCATCGACCTCAACCAGACGCTGGTGAGGATCGAGCAGGCGTACACCTTCGTGAGGGACATGGTGGCCAACGGCGGCACGATCCTGTTCGTGGGCACCAAGAAGCAGACCCAGGACGCCATCTCCGGCTACGCCCAGCGCTGTGGCATGCCCTACATCAACGAGCGCTGGCTGGGCGGGATGCTCACCAACTTCGCCACCATCAGCGCCCGGGTGAAGAAGATGCAGGAGTACGAGCGCATGCAGGCGGCGGGCGACTTCCAGGCCATGCCCAAGAAGGAGGCGCTGATCCTGTCGCGCGAGCTCGAGAAGCTCCAGCGCAACCTGGGCGGCATCCGCAACCTGGCCAAGCTGCCCGACGCGGTGTTCATCATCGACACCAAGAAGGAGCACATCGCCGTCACCGAGGCCAACAAGCTCGGCCTACCGATCGTGGCCGTGGTCGACACCAACTGCGACCCCGACGTCATCCAGTACGTGATCCCCGGCAACGACGACGCCATCCGGGCGGGCACGCTGATGTGCCGGATCGTGGCCGACGCGGTGGAGGAGGGCAGGCTGATCGCGGGCAAGCGCAACGCCCGCTCGGCCGCCAGCGCGGCCGCATCTTCGCCCTCCCAGCCCGCCTACGACCCCGAGGCCGAGGCCCGCCGGGCGCAGCAGCAGGCCGAGGCCCGCCGCCAGGCCGCCCTCCAGGCCCAGGAGCGGGAGGCCCGCATGCAGTCCGTGCGCCGTGCCGGCCCCGAGGCGGCGGCCGACGCAGCCGGCGCCGCGGCCACAGGTGCGGCGGCGGAGCCGCAGGCGCCCGAGCCCTCGACCGTCGCCGACCAGCCGCCCGAGCCGTCCACCGTCGGCGACCAGCCGCCCGAGCCGGCCACCACGCCGGCCTCCGAGCCGGGCACCGAGCAGCTCGAGGCAGCCGGTCCGGGCCCGGTGGCAGCCGACGCCAGCGGCCCGGCCGCCACGCCGGCCACGGCGCCGGCCGCCACGGCGGGCGCCACGCCCGGCACCGGCGACGAGCCGGTGGGGGGCTGAGCGATGGCCAACTTCAGCGCCAAGGACGTCCAGAGGCTGCGCCAGGTGACCGGCGCGGGCATGCTCGACTGCAAGAAGGCCCTGGAGGCCGTCGACGGCGACTTCGACAAGGCCGTGAACTGGCTGCGGGAGAAGGGCCTGGCCCAGACGGGCAAGCGCTCCGACCGGGCCAACGAGCAGGGCGCGGTCGCCACCGCCAACACCGGCACGGCGGCGGCAGCCGTCGAGCTCAAGTGCGAGACCGACTTCGTGGCCAAGTCGCCCGACTTCACCGCCATCGCCCACGAGATGGCGCAGGCCGTCGCGGAGCGGGGTGAGTCGGCCGTCGACGAGTTCAAGGAGCAGCTCGACAGCTTGCGCATCACCCTCAAGGAGAACATCGACGTGGGCCGGGTGGTCCGCTTCGAGGCGCCCGAGGGGGCGGTGCTCGACACCTACCTCCATAGCCAGAACGACCGGGGTGTCAACGGGGTGATCGTGGAGCTGGTGGGCGGCGACCGGGCCCTGGCCCACGAGGTCGCCCTCCACGTCGCGTCCATGCGGCCCCAGTGGCTGAGCCGCGAGGAGGTCCCGGAGGACCGCGTGGCCGCCGAGCGGGAGGTGCTGGAGAACCTCACCCGCAACGAGGGCAAGCCCGAGCAGGCCGTCCCCAAGATCGTCGAGGGCCGCCTCGGCGGGTTCTTCAAGGACCATGTCCTGCTCGAGCAGGGCTACGTCCGCGAGCCGAAGCAGAGCATCCGCCAGCTGCTGGGCAACGCCACCCTCACCCGCTTCGCCCAGGTCGAGATCGGGCGGTAGCAGGCCGTTGGCCACCCCCACCAGCGGCAACGGCGCCCGGCCCCGATACGAGCGGGTCGTCCTCAAGCTGTCGGGCGAGGCGTTCGCCGACGCCACCATCGGCTACGGCATCGACGGGGCGGTGGTGGCCCGCATCGCGGGTGAGATCTCCGAGGTCCGGCGCGACCTGGGCACCGAGATCGCGGTCGTCGTCGGCGGGGGCAACATCTGGCGGGGCATGGCCGGCGCCGGGGCGGGCATGGACCGGGCCCAGGCCGACACCATGGGCATGCTGGCCACCGTGATCAACGCCCTGGCCCTCCAGGACGCCCTCGAGAAGCTGGGCGAGCCCACGCGCGTGCTCACCGCCATCCATATGGCCGAGGTGGCCGAGCCCTACATCCGCCGCCGGGCCCAGCGTCACCTGGAAAAGGGGCGCGTGGTGATCCTGGCCGGCGGCACCGGCAACCCGTACTTCACCACCGACACCACCGCCGCCCTGCGCGCCGCGGAGATCGGCGCGGGAGCCGTCCTCAAGGGCACCCACTCCGGGGTGGACGGCGTCTACGACGACGACCCCCTGCTCAACCCCGACGCCACCAAGTTCACCGAGGTGGCCTACATCGAGGTCCTCAACCGCGGCCTCAAGGTGATGGATTCAACCGCCATCACGTTCTGCATGGACAACAAGCTGCCGATCGTCGTCTTCAACCTCATGGAACAGGGCAACATCCGACGCGCCCTCGAGGGCGAGTCGATCGGTACGCTGGTCTCGTGAGCAGCTCCGACGAGACGCCGGAGGTCGACGACATCCTCATGGAGGCGGCCGAGAAGATGGGCAAGGCCGTCGCCCACACCCAGGCCGACTTCGCCGGCATCCGCACGGGCCGGGCCACGCCCGCCCTCGTCGAGAAGCTGAAGGTGGAGTACTACGGGGCCGACGTGCCGCTCCAGCAGCTGGCCGGGTTCTCGGTGCCCGAGGCGCGGATGCTGGTCATCGCCCCCTACGACAAGAACTCGATCCGCGCCATCGAGCGGGCCATCCAGAACTCCGACCTCTCGATCAACCCCTCCAACGACGGGCAGGTCATCCGCCTGGTCTTCCCCCAGCTCACGCAGGAGCGGCGCAAGGAGCTGGTCAAGGTGGTGCGCCACAAGGCGGAGGAGGGCAGGGTCGCGACCCGCAACGTGCGGCGGGAGGCGCGCAAAGAGCTCGAGCACCTCGAGAAGGACGGCGAGATGTCGGCCGACGACCTCGAGCGGGCCGAGAAGGAGCTGGAGAAGCTGACGCACGAGTACGTGGCCGAGATCGACCGCATGCTCGCCCGTAAGGAGCAGGAGCTGCTCGAGGTCTGACCGGTGGCGACCGCCGCCGGCCGATCGCAGGGGAGGGAGGCCACATGGACGACGACCGTTTCGACGACCCCCCCGGGTTCGACCTCACCCCGCCCCGTGCCCGGCCCACCGACGAGGGCGAGATCGAGCCCGACCTCGACCAGGACCCCTGGGCCGACATGGGCGCCCGCCGCGGCCCCCGGTCGGCGGCCGAGGGCGTGCGCATCATCGGCGCCGACGAGGCGGCCGCCGCCATCGAGTCCGGCCAGGTGGCCCCCAAGAAGCCGGAGGACGAGCTGCGCTTCGGCGACGTGCCGCCTCAGCCCCCCGGGCCCCGGCCCTCGCTGCGCTTCCCGGGAGCCGATCCCGCCGCGGTGGAGAAGCCGCCGGTGGTGGAACCCCGGCCCAGCGCCCCCGAGCGGGAGTCCGCCGCGGCCGAGGCCGCCCGCCGCTGGGACGAGGCCCTGGCCCGCTCCAGCGAGGGGCGCAGCCGCAGCCGCTCCGCCTCGGCCCTGTTCGGCGAGGCCGACGACCCCGACGACCCCTTCGGCGTGCGCCGCAGCACCGGCATGGGCTCGAGCTTCGGCTCGCCCCGTGCCTCGTCGGAGGCTCCTCCGCCCCCGCCACCGCCGCCACCACCCCCGCCACCGCCTTCGTTCCCCTCCGGACCGCCGCCACCCGCGCCACCTCCTCCGCCGCCCCCGCCGTACTCGTCCTACGGGGAGGAGCCGTCCGGCTCCTACCAGCCCGCCTTCCAGCAGGGCCCCTACGCGTCATCGGCCGACGAGCCCAGCTGGCTGGCCGAGGACCCCGACCTGCTGGCCCCACCGCCGCCCCCACCGCCAACACCGCCGGGGCCACCCCGTTTCGACCGCGACCCAGGGACGGCATCTATGCAGCATTGGACTGAGCCACCGTCGGGGGAAGTCCCCCGCATCCTGATCGACGAGGAGGAGGAGGGCGAGCCCGGCGACGAGGACCTGAGCGCCTGGGGGTCCCTCGGGGCCAGCCCGCGGTGGCGCGACCAGCCCACCGACTGGGAGGACGCCGACTTCAACGAGGCCATCCTGGCCGACGAGGGCCACCGGGTCGGCGCCCTGCGGGCCCGCGACCCCGGCGACTCGGCCCCGTTCTCCTTCGACGACGTCGAGGAGGAGGATGACGAGGAGCCCCTTCCGTCCCCCTACGACCGGGGACCGGGGGGCGGCGCACCGGTGCCCGGGCGGGCGCGCATCTCCACCCTGCCGACGGGCGGGCCCCGCCTCACGCCACCGGGTGGTGGCGGCCGGCGGTCCGACCCCCGCGACGTGTCCACCCGGGTGGTCACCGGCGCCATCGCCGGCGGGGTCCTGCTGGTGGCGGCCGCCATCGGGCCCGCCGCCCTGGTGTTCCTGGTGGCCGTCGCCCTCACCATGGCCACCGCCGAGCTGTTCCAGGCCCTGCGCACGCGCGGCCACAACCCCGCCACCCTGCTGGGGCTGGTGGGCACCGCCTCGATGGTGGGAGCCGTCTACTGGCGGGGCCTCGAGGCCTACCCGCTGGTGCTCTCCCTCTACGTGCTGTTCGCCATGCTGTGGTACCTGACCGGCGTGGTCAGGGCCCGGCCCACCGTCAACATCGCGGTGAGCGTGATGGCCTTCATGTACGTGGCGTTCCTGGGCTCGTTCGCCGCCCTGATGCTCAAGGCCGGCAGCCCGGGCATGAAGATCCTCCTGGGCGCCATCATCGCCACCGTGGCCTACGACATCGGCGCCTTCTTCACCGGGCGCTCCATGGGCAAGACGCCGCTCGCCCCCGCCATCAGCCCCAACAAGACGGTCGAGGGCATGGTGGGCGCCACCCTCGTCACGATCCTCGTGTGCTGGATCGTGGTGGGCTCCATCGACCCGTGGGACCGGGGCAAGGCGGTGTGGCTCGCCCTGGCCGTGTCGCTGGCCGCCCCCCTCGGCGACCTGTGCGAGTCGATGATCAAGCGGGACCTCGACGTCAAGGACATGGGGAACATCCTCCCCGGCCACGGCGGCGTGCTCGACCGCATCGACGCCCTCCTGTTCGTGATGCCGGCCACGTACTACCTCGTGCGCGTCGTCTTCTGACCGCCTGCGTGGCCGAACGCAGCACGAACGGTCCCGTCACCGTCGCCATCGCCGGCTCGACCGGCTCCATCGGCACGCAGACCATCGACGTGGTGCGGGGCGACCCCGACCGCTACCGGGTGGTGGCGCTGGGCGCGTCGCGGTCGGTGGCGCAGCTGGCCGAGCAGGCCCGGGAGCTGCGCCCCGAGCGGGTGGCCATCGCCGACCCGTCCCTCGAGGCCGAGCTCAAGGCGGCGGTCCCGCACGGCACCGAGGTGTGGGCCGGGGAGGGCGCCCTGGCCGCCATCGCCGGTGAGGCCGAGGTGGTGGTTAACGGGGTTGTCGGGTTCGCCGGCCTGCCCGTCACCCTCACCGCCCTGGAAGCGGGCCGCCGCCTGGCCCTGGCCAACAAGGAGTCGCTGATCGCGGCCGGCCCGGTCGTGCAGCGGGCCCGGGCCACGCCCGGGGCGGAGATCATCCCCGTGGATTCCGAGCACTGCGCCGTGCACCAGTGCCTGCGCTCGGGCGCCCGGGAGCGTGTCCGGCGGATCGTCCTCACCGCCAGCGGCGGGCCGTTCCGGGGGCGCCGGGCCGGCGAGCTGCGATCGGTCACCGTGGACGACGCCCTCGCCCATCCGACCTGGTCGATGGGGCCGAAGATCACCGTGGACTCGTCCACGCTCATGAACAAGGGGCTGGAGGTCATCGAGGCCCACGAGCTGTTCGGGCTCGACTACGGCGCCATCGACGTGGTCGTCCACCCCCAGTCGGTGGTGCACTCGATGGTGGAGTTCACCGACGGGGCCACCATCGCCCAGCTGTCGGAGCCCGACATGCGGCTGCCCATCGCCTACGCCCTGGCCTACCCCGACCGGGCCACGGCCCCCTTCGGCGCCCTGGACTGGTCGGAGGCCCGCCGCCTCGACTTCGAGCCCCCTGACCGGTCCGCCTTCCCCTGCCTCGACCTCGCCTACCGGGCGGGGCGGACGGGGGGCACCGCCCCGGCCTGGCTGAACGCGGCCAACGAGGTGGCGGTGGAGGCGTTCCTGAACGGGCTCATCCCGTGGACCGGGATCGCCGATGTCATCTCCGAGACCCTCGAGCGGCACGATGGAACAGAGCCGGCAGGCGCCGACGTTGTCCTAGAGGCCGATCGGCTGGCGCGCGCACGGGCGCGCCAGGCGGTAGAACGGAGATCCGCGACGACATGAGCCAGACCAGCGAACACCCGCCGCCCCCGCCCCCCGCCGACGCCCCCGAGGGCCGAGAGGCCAACTCGCCGACCCGGGCGGTGGTCATGCTGGTCCTGCTGGGCGCCCTCACCGTCTGGGCCATCGTCAGCGGGTCGTTCCCCGCCCTGGCCTTCGTCCTGGCCCTGATGGCCTCGGTGATGATCCACGAGGCCGGCCACTTCCTCACCGCCAAGTGGACGGGGATGAAGGTGACCGAGTTCTTCCTGGGCTTCGGGCCGCGGCTGTGGTCCACCCGCCGGGGCGAGACGGAGTACGGGGTGAAGGCCATCCCGGCCGGCGGCTACGTCCGCATCGTGGGGATGTCGAACGTCGAGAAGGGGATCGACCCCTCCGAGGAGCACCGCACCTACCGCCAGCAGTCGTATCCCAAGAAGCTGCTGGTGGCGGTGGCGGGCATCGTCACCCACTTCGTGATGGCCTTCCTGCTGCTGATGATCCTGTGGACGGTCGTGGGCGTGCCCGACCCCGACCAGCCCACCCTCGAGGTCGGCTCGATCAGCCGCTTGGAGACGGGGCCGAGCCCGGCCCAGGAGGCCGGTTTCCGGGTGGGCGACAAGATCGTGGCCGTCGACGGCCAGCCCCTCGAGCGGTGGGCCGACCTGCCCGCCTACATCCAGGAGCGGCCCGGCCGCCCCATCGCCTTCACCGTCGAGCGCGACGGCGAGCGGCTGACACTGACCGCCACCCCCGCCCCCACCAACCCCGAAGGGGAGCCGGTGGGGTTCGTGGGCATCGGCTCCACGCCCGCGGTGGAGCGGGTCAACCCCGTGGTCGCCGCCGGGCGGTCGATCGAGGACGTCGGTCGCCTCACCGTCGCCTCGGTCGAGGCCATCTTCAACTTCTTCTCGCCCTCCGCCCTCAGCGACTACGGGGACGTGTTGAGCGGCCGGGGCAGCGACTCCGACGCCCGCCCCGTCTCGGTGGTGGGCGTGGTCCGCATCGCCGACCAGGCCGCCGAGAACGGGATCATGGACTTCCTGCTGCTGTTCGTGGGCCTCAACATCTTCTTCGCCGTCTTCAACGCCGTCCCCCTGCCGCCTTTCGACGGCGGGCACATCGCCATCGCCACCTACGAGCGGCTCCGGTCGCGCCGGGGCGTCCGCTACCAGGCCGACGGCCAGAAGCTCCTCCCCCTGACGGTGGCCGTGTTCGTCCTCCTGGTGGGCCTGGGGCTCACCTCGGTCTGGCTGGACATCGTCGACCCCATCAACAACCCGTTCCAGTGATCTCCCGCCGGCCGACGCGGCAGATCACCGTCGGTGACGTGAAGGTGGGCGGGGGGGCGCCGGTCAGCGTCCAGTCGATGACGACGACCAAGACGGCCGACGTCAACGGCACGCTTGCCCAGATCTACGCCCTGGCCGCGGCCGGTGCCGACATCGTGCGGGTCACCTGCAACGAGCCCGAGGCGGCGGTGGCCCTGGCCCAGATCCTGCCCCGCTCGCCGGTGCCCATCGTGGCCGACATCCACTACCAGTACCGGCTGGCCCTGGCCGCCCTCGACGCCGGCGTGCACTGCCTGCGGCTCAACCCCGGCAACATCCGCAAGGCCGACCAGGTGAAGCTGGTGGCCGAGGAGGCCAAGGCCCGGGGCGTGCCGATCCGCATCGGGGTCAACGCCGGGTCGCTCGACGACGACATCGCCGCCACCCACGGCATCACTCCGGAGGCGCTGGTGGCGTCGGCCCAGCGGGAGCTGGGGTACTTCGCCGAGGTCGGCTTCGAGGACGTCAAGATCTCGGTCAAGGCCTCGAGCGTGCCGCTCATGATCGAGGCCTACCGCCAGCTGGCCGAGGTCACCGACCACCCCCTCCACCTGGGCGTCACCGAGGCGGGCCCGCCGCCGGCGGGCCTGATCAAGGCCACCGCCGGCATCGCCACCCTGCTGTCGGAGGGCATCGGCGACACCATCCGCTACTCCCTCACCGCCGACCCGGTGGAGGAGGCCAAGGCCGGGCGCCAGCTGCTGGAGGCCCTCGGGCTGCGGGAGCGCAAGTCGGTGGACCTCATCGCCTGCCCGTCGTGCGGGCGGGCCGAGGTCGACGTCATCCGGGTGGCCCAGGAGGCCCAGGAGGCCCTGGCCGAGCGCAACCTGCCCATCCAGGTGGCGATCATGGGCTGCGTGGTCAACGGGCCGGGCGAGGCCCGCGGTGCCGACCTCGGCATCGCCGCCGGCCGGGGCAAGGGCCACCTGTTCGTCCGGGGCCAGGTGGTGCGGGTCGTCCCCGAGGCCGACATGGTCGCCGCCCTGGTCGAGGAGGCCGAGCGGCTGGTGGCCGAAGGGGCCGAGGCCCGCCTCGCCGCCGCCGACGCCGGCGCCGCCGAGGAGGCCGAGCGCACCCGCCTGGCCCTGCTCGCCGACCAGGGCGACGACCCCAACGCCGTCGGCCAGCGCGTCGAGCTCATCCAGAAGGAGCTTCGCTCCTAACCGTTTTGGGGCGTCGCAGCCACGTCAGGCGTGGTTTCGACGCCACAAAACGATCGGTAGCGGCTGGCCTGGAGGGTGAACAGCTCGGCGTAGCGGCCGCCCGCAGCCAGAAGGTCCTCGTGCGAGCCGACCTCCTCGACCCGGCCGTCGTGGAGCACGACGATCAGGTCGGCCATGCGCACCGTCGAGAAGCGGTGGCTCACGAGCAGGGTGATGGGCTGCCCCGCGGTCCCCGAGCCGGCGGCCATGGCCGCGAACCGCTCGAACACCTCGTGCTCGGCCCGCGGGTCGAGGCTGGCCGTGGGCTCGTCCAGAATGAGCAGGAGGGGAGCGGGGCGCATGAGCCCCCGGGCCAGGGCGACCCGCTGCCACTCGCCCTCCGACAGGTCCACGCCGCCCTCGAACCGCCGGCCGAGCTGGGTGTCGAGCCCCGACGGCAGCCGCTCGATGACCCGGTCGGCCCCGGCCCGGGCGGCCGACGCGCCCACCCGGGCCCGGTCGTCGACGGCCGGGAGGTCGCCCACGCCCACCGCCTCCTGGGCCACCAGCTGGAAGCGCACGAAGTCCTGGAAGGCCACGCTGGCGGCGGCCCGCCAGCCGTCGAGGTCGAGGTCGCGCAGGTCGACCCCGTCGACCAGGATGCGGCCCTCGGTCGGGTCGTAGAACCGGCACAGCAGCTTGACGATCGACGTCTTGCCCGCGCCGTTCTCGCCCACCAGGGCGACCGTCGACCCGGCCGGCAGGTGCAACGACACGTCGTGCAGCACCGGCACGTCCGTCCCCGGGTAGGTGAACGAGACATGGTCGAGGGTGATCCCGCCGTTGACGGCGGTGGGCACGGGCGCCGGTTCGGGCGGCGACACCACCGCCGGGCGGTAGTCGAGCAGCCACAGGTAGCGCTCACCGGTGAACGACAGCTCGGCCAGCCACGCCGCCTGCCGGGTGACCCCGGCCAGCTCCCCGATCGCGGTGCGGGCCACCTGCACGGCCAGGGCCACGTCGCCCAGGCTGGCCCGGCCGCGCAGCGCCAGCCACCCGACGAACCCGATGGCGGCCGACAGCGACGCCCCGTACAGCGCCCCCGCCACCACGCTGGTGCGGGTGCGCCGGAGCTGGTCGTGGAACTGGTTGCGGATGTAGCGCTCGCTCACCTCGTGGTGGCGGCGCAGCAGCTCGGGCCCCAGGCCGAACAGCCGCACCTCCTTGGCCGACTCGGGCTCGGTGGCGAGCTGGAGGTAGTGGGCGGCCAGCCGTTCGTCGGGGGCGGTCCGGTCGTAGCGGGCGAAGTGGCGGCGGAAGGCCCGGAACTGGAGCACCACCCCGGGCATGGCGACCACCGGCAGCAGGGCCAGCAGGGGATGGACGGTGGCCAGCAGGATCACCGACCCCAGCAGCCCGCACAGCGCCCCCGACAGCGAGTTGAGGTTGGTGATGGCGAAGTAGGGGACGTAGCTGCGGTCCTTCACCAGCTTCACCTTGTCGGCGAACTCGGCCCGCTCCAGGTGCTCGAGGCCGGGGGCGTCGGCCGCCACCGCCATCAGCCGCTGCTCCACCGCCTGGCT
Source organism: Acidimicrobiia bacterium (assembly GCA_046565765.1). GTDB lineage: Bacteria > Actinomycetota > Acidimicrobiia > Acidimicrobiales > AC-14 > JBFMCT01. The sequence continues at coordinate 43,529 of JBKHXX010000049.1, forward strand.
CACCCGCTCGCCCAGCTCGACCTGCCACAGCCCTCCCGACAGGTCGTTGACGATGCGGGACACCACCACCACGGCCAGGCCGATCAGGCCCGTCACCCACGCCCGGGTGGAGTCGCCTGCGGCCACCGCGTCGACCACCAGCTTGAGCATCAGGGCGGTGACGGTGGTGAGCACGCCGAAGGTGATCGCCACCACGAGGAGGGCGGTGGCCCGGTCGCGGGCCTCGTCCCAGGCCAGGCGCAGCAGCACGCGGTACACCCGCCGCATCGATCCCCGGGCGCGGGGCGGGCGGCTCACTCCAGCCGCCCCGTGCGGCGGTAGTGGGAGGCCTGGAGGTCGTAGAGGGCGGCATAGCGGCCGCCGGCGGACATCAGCTCCTCGTGGGACCCGTCTTCGGCCACCCGTCCGCCGGCCAGCAGGACGATCCGCTCCGCCATGCGCACCGTCGAGAAGCGGTGGGAGACGAGCAGCGTGGTGCGGTCCCGGCTGAGCTCGGCGAACTGCTCGTAGAGCTCGTGCTCCACCCGCACGTCGAGGCTGGCTGTCGGCTCGTCGAGGACGAGGAGGTCGCAGTCCCGGCCCAGCTGGGCGGTCATGGCCCGGGCAAGGGCGACCCGCTGCCACTCGCCGCCCGACAGGTCCACGCCGCCGAACTCGCGGGCCAGCACCGTGTCCCACCCGTCGGGAAAGGCCCGGATCCGTTCGAGCACGCCCACGGCGCCGGCCGCCCGGTCGAGCAGCTCCTGGTCTCCGGCGGCGGCCACCGCGCCGAAGCCAACGTTGTCCCGGGCCGGGAGCTGGTAGCGGACGAAGTCCTGGAAGATGACCGCCATCCGGGCCCGCAGGGCCTCGAGGTCGTGGTCCCGGAGGTCGAGGCCGTCGAGGGTGATGCTGCCCTCGTCGGGGTCGTAGAAGCGGGCCAGCAGCTTGACCAGGGTGGTCTTGCCCGTCCCGTTCTCCCCGACCAGGGCCAGCGAGCTGCCGGCCGGCACCCACAGGTTGAGCCCGTCGACCACCTTCCGGTCCGTGCCCGGGTAGGCGAAGGTCACGCCTTCGAACCGCAGCCCCCGCTCCGTGGGCGGCCCGCCGGCGGCCGCCACCGCGGCCACCGCGGCCACCGGGCGGACCTCCAGCCGGGGGTCCTTGGCGGCCAGGTCGAGGATGCGCGCCGCCGATGGCAGGTAGAAGCTGTTGCGGCGGGCGTCGCCCAGGGTCTTGAACACCTGCACCACCGCGGCGAGGAGGCCGATGGTGGCGGTGGCGGCGGCGGTGAACGTCCCCACGTCGGTGCGGCCCTCGATCGCCGCGTCGAGCATGGCCACGAAGGCGAACGACAAGGCGGCCAGGGCCACCAGCTGCAGCCCGAGCAGCATCAGCATCATGCGCCGGCGGCTCGCCCACAGGTCCCGCACGCTGCCCAGCCAATGGGTGCGCTGGCGGTCGGTGGCCCACCGGCCCAGCCCGAACACCCGCAGCTCCTTGCCCGGCTCCCGCAGCACGGCCAGGTCGCGGTAGTAGTCGGCCCGGCGGGACTCGGCCGAGCCCCGCCACCGGGCCAGGCCCACGACCGCCTGGAACCGCCACGTCGCCACCGCCGCGGGCGCGCAGGCCACGATGACCAGGGCCGGCACCCACCCCGCGTAGGTCGCCGCCACCGCCGCCATGGCCGCCACCTGGGCGGCGAACTGGAACACCTGGGCCACCGACTGGAGGGTGTGCACGGGCCCGAAGCCGATCCACTGCGACACCTGGAGCTGGTCGCGGAACGACGGGTCCTCGAACCAGGCCAGGCCGGGCAGGGCGATGGTGGCCCCCATCAGCCGTCGGGCCAGGTACCCCTCGAACCGCCGCTGGAGGCCGAACAGCACCGCCTGCTGGAGGGGCCCGAGCACCTGGGTGACGAACACCGCCCCTGCGATCCACAGGAGGGCGGCCCGCACCTCGCGCCCGGGCGCCGACGAGGCCCCGGCCCCGACGGCGGCGGGCAGGGCTCGCAGGAACCGCCCCGTCTGGGCCACGACGAGGGCGGGGGCGACCCCCTGGGCCACGGTCAGGGCCAGCAGCGAGAAGGCGAGCAGGGGCGACGACTTCCACGTCAGCCCCAACCCCCGGACGTTGGCCCGCAGCTCCTCCCGGGCGCTCACCGAGGCGTCGGCCCGCTCGCTCCCGGCGTGCGCTCCTGCCACTGCCGCCGAACGTACCGGCTGCCGCCCCGCTCAGCGGGGGAAGGCGGTCACCGTCCCGTCGGCCGGAACGAGCACCGAGCCGTTGGCGAGGAGGGTGCTCGTCCACGCCCGGGCCCGGACCGAGGCGGCCCATTCCGGCCGCCCGCTGGCCATCTCGACCGCCACCAGCCCGTCCGGGCCGGCCAGGTAGAGCGTGGTCGCCGTCCATGTCGGCGCCTGCTCGGTCTGGACGCCGACCTCCCACAGCACCCGGCCCGAAGGCACGGCCAGGGCCCGGGTGCGGCTGCGCTCCACGAGGTACACGGTGTCGCTGCTGGAGATCGGCCATGCCGTCCCGTAGCGCGCTTCCGCTTCGACGTTCCAGATCTCGCGGCCGGTCGCCGGATCGACCGCGCTGAGCCGGTTCCCCAGGGCCACGATCAGCTGGCCCTGCACGGGCCCCGCCGCAACGGGCACACCGCCGCCGGTCGACAAGAGCCGCCACCGCACTGCGCCGGTGGCGAGGTCCACGGCGACGAGGGAACCCGGCGCAACGGCGACGTACGCGGTGTCCCGGGTGAGGAGGGGCCACACCTCGTGGAACCCGGAGACGTCGCTGCCGAGGTCGGCCCGCCATCTCGGCCGGCCGGTGGCGGCGTCGAGACCATGGACGTGGGCGGTCGGCGCCCGGCCGGCGCGGGAGGGGGCGTCGGTCACCATGAGGAGCCCTCCGGCCAGCACCGGCGGCGACCACTGAAGCCGGGTGCCCGGGTCGAGGACCGTCCGCCAGGCCAGCGTGCCGGTTTCCTGGTCCAGTGCGTACACGACGGGCGCGTCGGTGGCGCCCTCCGAGGGGTAGGAGGTCCCCACGTAGACCCGCCCCTCCGACACCAGCGCCCGCTCCGCCGCCGCGCCGGCCGGGAGGTCGAACCGCCACCGTTCGGACCCGGTCGCCAGGTCGAGCGCGACGACGTGCCCGTACTGCGGGGCGGCGATGACGATCCCATCGCCCACCCCTTCGATGAAGGCCCCTCCGTCGTACTGCCAGACCCGGGCACCGCTGTTCGCCCGGTAGGCGATGACCCGAGGGCCGCCGGAGACGAGAAGCAGGTCATCCACGACGTGGGGGCGGCCGGCGGTGGGGGTGAACCCTCCACTCGGCGGCAGGGGGACGGCCCAGGACGACATGCGGGAGAAGTCGACCTCGATCGGTGGCGTCACGATCGGCGCTACCGGAGGGGTGGTCGTGGGCCCGCCGACGTCGACGACGACCGGCCCGCCGACGCCGCCGCCGACCAGCGCCGCGGCGAGGGTCGCCACCAGGGCAGTTGTCCCCACGCCCGCCCACCGCCGCCGCCGTCGCACGAGTGCCGCCCGGCGCCGCAGGCCGTCCAGGGGTTCGGGCGGGGTGGGCGGCGATTCCGCCAAGCCTCGCAGCCGGTCGAGAACATCAGCCATGGCGGGCCTCCTCCGTCGTAGGTGCGAGGGTGCGGGCAAGGCTGGCCCGGGCGGCGACGAGCGTGGCGGACACCGTGCCGGGCCGGATGCCGAGCAGGCGGGCGACTTCGCCCTGGGGCAGGTCGTGCACGACCCGCAGCGCCAGCCCGCCCGCTGGCGGCCGGGGAGGGCACGCACCGCCGCCCACAGCTCGGGCTCGATCGACGGTGGGGGGGCGGAGGCGACCCGGGACCGTCGCACCAGGGCGTGCTCCATCGTCGCCCGGCGGAGTCGCCGGCGCATGCCGTTGACCGCCACCTGCCGTACCCAGCCGGCGGGCGACTCCATCAGTCTCACCCGGTCCCATCGCTCGTAGGCCTTGGCGAAGGCATCGGAGACCACGTCGTGGGCCAGCTCGACGTCGCCGCAGGCGACGGCCAGCGAGGAGACCAGCCGGCCGTGCTGGTCCCGGTACCACCGCTCGAAGTCATCGCCGGGTTCCGCCGCCACTGTCCCCATTGAAGTCACCGGCGTGGTGATCCGCTTATCGAGGGCGACCGGGGTGATCGACTTCCGCCGGAGGTGAGCCGGTATACTGCTCGGGCTCGACCGTTCGAAAGAGGTGCTGCCAGACAGGTGGTGGATGGCGTGGGCGGGGAGCCCACGCTTTTTGTTTCGCTGGAGAGGAGGCCCGTGCGCAGCGACGACGTCAGCGAGCGGGTGCGCGTCCTCTTGGCGCCCTCGCTCGAACAAGCAGGCTACGAGCTGTACGACCTGGAGCAGGCCGGCAGCGCGGGGAACGCCGTTCTCCGGGTGACGATCGACAAGCCCGGCGGGGTCGACCTCGACGCCATCAGCGACGCCACCCGCCGGGTGTCCGCCGTGCTCGACCAGCACGACGACCTCCTGCCCGGCCGCTACCTGCTGGAAGTGTCGAGCCCGGGGATCGAGCGGCCCCTGCGCCGCCCGGAGCACTTCCGGGGTGCCCTGGGCGCCACCGTGGCCCTCAAGACCCGTGCCGGCACCGGCGGCGAGCGGCGGGTCGAGGGCGTGCTGGAGGCGGCCGGCGACGACGGGGTCGTCGTGGCCGGCCGGTCCATCCCCTACGCCGACATCGAGCGGGCCCGCACCCGCTTCGACTGGCCCCAGCCCACACCGAAGCCCACGTCCAAGGGTCAACCCAGGAGAAAGGCGGCGGCGCGATGAGTACCAACTTCGAGCTCATGGAAGCCCTTCAGGTCATCGAGCGCGAGAAGGGCATCTCCGTCGACACGCTGCTCGAGGCCCTGGCCAACGCCCTCGTCTCGGCCTACAAGCGCATGCCCACCGCGGCCGAAGAAGCCTTCGTCACCATCGACCCCGACACCGGGGAGATGCACGTCTACGCCCAGGAGCTGGACGAGGACGGCAACGTCACCCGCGAGTGGGAGGACACGCCCGCCGACTTCGGCCGGATCGCCGCCCAGACGGCCAAGCAGGTCATCCTCCAGCGCATCCGTGAGGCGGAGCGGGAGATGAAGTACGAGGAGTACGCCGGCCGAGAGGGCGACATCGTCACCGGCATCATCCAGCAGGGCGACTCCCGCTACACGCTGCTCGACCTGGGCAAGGTCGAGGCCCTCCTGCCCCAGGCGGAGCAGGTCCCCTACGAGCGCTACGACCCCGGCACCCGCCTCAAGGCCTACATCGTCGAGGTACGGAAGACGTCGAAGGGCCCCCAGATCGTCGTGTCCCGCACCCACCCCGGCCTCATCAAGCGGCTGTTCGAGCTGGAGGTCCCCGAGATCGCCGACGGGGTCGTCGAGCTCAAGGCGGTGGCCCGCGAGCCCGGGCACCGCACCAAGATCGCGGTCTGGTCCAACGACCCCAACGTCGACCCCGTCGGGGCCTGCGTGGGGGCGCGGGGCGCCCGGGTGCGCATGGTGATGAACGAGGTGCGGGGCGAGAAGGTCGACATCGTCCCCTTCTCCGAGGACCCCCCCGAGTTCGTGATGAAGGCGCTCTCGCCGGCCCGGGTCAAGGAGGTCCGCATCGACGAGGGCACCGGCGCAGCCGAGGTCATCGTCCCCGACTACCAGCTGTCGCTGGCCATCGGGAAGGAGGGCCAGAACGCCCGGCTGGCCGCCCGGCTCACCGGGTGGCGGGTCGACATCAAGAGCGAGTCGCAGCTGGCCGAGGAGGAGGCGTCCTACGCCGAGCAGGACTGGGCCGAGGGGGAGTGGGTCACCGACGACACCGGCGAGATGGTGTGGAAGCCGGCCGACGGGTCCGGGACGGTGACCGCCGACCAGTGGTCGTCGGGCGAGGGCCCTCCGGAAGAGGCGGCGGCCGCACCGGCCGCGCCCCCCGCACCGGCGGCACCGGCGGTCGCGGGCGAGCCCGAGAGCACGGCGTAGCCTGCGTGGCTCCGACGCCGGGGTAGCCGAGCCGCACCGCACGTGCGTCGGCTGCCGGCGGGTGCGGCCGCAGGCCGAGCTGCTGCGGGTGGTCCGCACCGCCGACGGCGAGCTGGTCGAGGGCCGTGTGCTGCCGGGCCGCGGGGCGTGGCTGTGCCGGGATTCGCCGCCGTGCGTGGAGGCGGCGGCCCGCCGGCAGGCCTTCAACCGGGCCCTCCGGGGGGACGTGGCGGCCGAGGCGGTCGCCCGCCTGCAATCCAGGCTGGCAGATCGTGCGAGGATGGAGGGGTCCGTCGCTCCGGCCCCCGGCCGGAGTACGGGAGAAGCCGTCCGACCTGAGGGTCGGGAGGCGCGTTCGAATTCCACATCAGGAGGACGTACCTAAGCATTGGCCGCCAGGATTCGGCTGTACGAGTTGGCACGTGAGCTCGGCCTCTCCAACAAGGAGACGCTCGATCTGTGTGTCGCGCTCGGGATCGGCGTGAAGAGCCATTCGTCGAGCATCGAGGACGCCCAGGCCGACCGGGTCCGCCGCAAGGCCGACCGCGAGGGCCTGCGCCGCCCCGTCCAACCCGAGGAGCCGTCGCCCGCCGAGCCGGCCACCACCGGCGCGCCCGCCAACCTCGTCCGCTCCGGCGACTCCCGCCGGCTGGTGACCAGCAGCGGCGACCACGGCGAGGTGGGCTCTCGCGGCCCCGCCAGCCGCCCCGCCGAGCCCCTCCACGCGCCGTCCCCGTCGCCGGGCCAACCTTCGGCGCCGCCGCTCGCGCCCGCCGCATCGGCCGGGCCGGGCGGGCCGCCCCCCGCGCCGCCGACCGAGCGCCCCTCGCCCGGGCCGGTCGCCCCCGCCCCGCGCCCCCCGGCCGACGCCGGTCCCCTCGGCGCCCCGCGCCCGATGGTGCCCCCTCCGCCCGGTACCGCACCGACCCCGCCCGCCGCCTCGGCCCCGCCGGCGGCATCGCGCGCGCCGGCCCCGCCGGCCCCGTCGACCGCCGGAGCTGCGCCGCCCGCCGGAGCTACGCCGCCCGCCGCTCCACCCCAGTCCCGTCCCGCTCCGCCCCAGTCCCGCCCGGCGCCGCCCGCCGGTCCCGCCAGCGCGGGGGCACCGGGTGGGCCGCCCGCGCCCGCTCCAAGCGGCCCCGGAAGGGGTGGTCCCGGCTCCGGCAGTCCCGCGACCGCCGGCCCCGGCGGGTCCGCCGACGGCGGTGCGGGTGGACCGGGTGCGACCGCTCCTCCCCGCCCCTCGCCCGGTTCCGGCGGCCCGGCCCAAGGCGGCCCCGCCGGCCCCGGTGGCCCCGGCGCTCGTCCCGGCGGGCCCGGCGGGCCGGGCGGCGGCCAGAGTGGCCCTGGCGGCCAGGGTGGCCCCGGTGGGGCCCCGCGCTCGGCTACGGGCCGGCAGATCCCGCCGCCTCCGGGCGGCCCCATGCGGTCCCCCTCGGGCCGGCCCATCCCGCCTCCCCCCGGCCTCCGCTCGCCCTCGGGCAAGCCCATCCCGCCCCCTCCCGGTGGCCCGCCCCGTTCCGGCGCAGGCCGTCCCGGCGCGCCGTCGGGCGGCCCCGGCGGCCGTCCCGGCGGCGGCCCCGGCGGCCGTCCCGGTGGAGGCCCCGGCGGCCGCCCCGGAGGTCCCGGTGGCGCAGGTGCGGGCCGTCCCGGCGGCCCCGGCGGCCGTCCCGGTGGAGGCCCCGGTGGCCGCCCGGGCGGTGGTCCCGGTGGCGGCGGCTACGGCCGTCCCGCCGGCGGCCCGGGTGGCGGTGGCTACGGCCGTCCCGGCGGCGGTCCCGGTGGAGGCCCCGGCGGCGGGCCCGGCGGCCGTCCCGGTGGCCCCGGAGGCCGTCCCGGCGGTCCCGGTCAGGGCCGGCGCCCGCCGCAGCGACGCCGCCGCCGCCGTCGCAGCTTCGAGGAGCTGGAGCCGACGCAGGCGACCACCTACACCCGCTCCGACGCCCCCATCCCCGAGGGCGAGGTCGTCATCGAGCGGGGCGCCAGCGCCCAGGAGCTCGGTCCCAAGCTCAACCGCACGGCGGCCGACGTCATCCGCTTCCTGCTCCAGCAGGGGGAGATGATCACCGCCACCCAGTCGCTGTCCGACGACATGATCGAGCTGTTCGCGGCCGAGATCGGCGCCGACGTGCTGCTGGTCGACCCGGGCCAGGAGCAGGAGGTCGCCTTCCGCTCCATGCTCGGCGACGAGGAGGACGACGAGGAGGACCTCCGTCCCCGCCCGCCGGTCATCACCGTCATGGGCCACGTCGACCACGGCAAGACGCTGCTCCTCGACCGCATCCGGGAGGCCAACGTGGTGGCGGGCGAGGCCGGCGGCATCACCCAGCACATCGGCGCCTACCAGATCGAGAAGGAAGGCCGCCTGATCACGTTCATCGACACCCCGGGCCACGAGGCGTTCACCGCCATGCGGGCCCGAGGCGCCGACGCCACCGACATCGCCGTGCTGGTGGTGGCGGCCGACGACGGGGTCATGCCCCAGACCATCGAGGCCCTCAACCACGCCAAGGCGGCCGAGGTGCCGATCGTGGTCGCCATCAACAAGGTCGACCGGGAGGATGCCGACCCGACCCGGGTCCGCCAGCAGCTCTCCGAGCACGGGCTGGTGCCCGAGGAGTGGGGCGGCGACTCGATCATGATCGAGATCTCCGCCCTCCAGAACCTGGGCATCGAGGACCTGCTCGAGCAGCTCCTGCTGGTGGCCGACGTGGAGGAGCTGGTCGCCAACCCGGAGGGCCGGGCCTGGGGCGTCGTGCTCGAGGCCAACCTCGACGTGGGCCGAGGGCCGGTGGCCAGCGTGCTGGTCCAGCGGGGCACCCTGCGGGTGGGCGACCCCATCGTGGCCGGCGCGGCGTGGGGCCGGGTGCGGGCCCTCATCGACGACAAGGGCGACCAGGTCAAGGAGGCCCCGCCGTCGATGCCGGTGCAGGTGCTCGGCCTGTCCGAGGTGCCCGACGCGGGCGACGAGTTCCGCGTCGCCCCCGACGACAAGACGGCCCGCACCGTGGCCGAGGCCCGGGGCTACCGCCGCCGGCTGCGGGCGCAGCGCACCGAGCGCCACGTCCCCGCCGCCCACGGCGCCGTCCGCCTCGAGGACATCTTCGAGCAGATCCAGCGGGGCGAGGTGGCCAACCTCAACCTGATCCTCAAGGCCGACGTCCACGGGTCGCTGGAGGCGGTCACCGAGAGCCTGCGCAAGGTGGAGCGCGACGACGTGAAGCTCGTCTTCCTGCACCGGGCCGTGGGCGGCATCAGCGAGTCGGACGTGCAGCTGGCGTCGACGTCGAACGGCACCATCATCGGGTTCAACGTGCGCCCCGACCGCAAGGCCCGGGAGCTGGCCGAGCAGGCCAACGTCGACATCCGCACCTACCAGATCATCTACCAGCTCATCGAGGACATCGAGAAGGCCATGGTCGGCCTCCTCCGCCCCGAGTACGAAGAGGTCGTCACCGGCGACGCCGAGGTCCGGGAGATCTTCAGGGTCCCCCGAGTCGGGGCCATCGCCGGCTGCTACGTGCTCAACGGGGTCATCACCCGGGGCTCCAAGGTCCGGTTCCTCCGCGAGGGCGTGGTCATCTGGACGGGCACCATCCAGTCCCTCAAGCGGTTCAAGGAGGACGCCCGGGAGGTCGCCGCCGGCTTCGAGTGCGGCATCGGCCTCTCCGACTTCCAGGACCTCCGCCGCGGCGACGTCATCGAGACGTACGAGGAGCGTGAGATCCCCCGCACCTGACAGCGTCTTCCGGCGTCGAGTGCACCCCCGAGGGGCGCCGGGCGCCGGGGATGGGTGCTGACGTGCACGTCGGGCTGGCCCTGGTCGAGCTCCACATCCCCCAGAGCCGTTCGCTGAAGGCCAAGCGGGCGGCGATCAAGCCGGTGGTGGAGGGGCTGCGGCAGCGGTTCTCCCTGGCGGTGGCCGAGGTGGACCACCAGGACAAGTGGCAGCGGGCCCTGATCGGCTTCGCTGTGGTGTCGGGCACGTACGCCCACGCGGTGGAGGTCCTGCACGCGGCCGAGCGTTGGGTGTGGAGCCGGCCCGACATCGAGGTCTCCAGTTTCAGCACGCAGTGGTCGACCTTCGAAGGAGGGGAGTGACCCATGGCCCGGCCGCCGTACCAGCGGTACTCCCGGCTCGACCGGGTCAACGAGGCGCTCCGCGAGGTGATCGGCGACGAGCTGGAGCGCATCGAAGACGACGTGCTCGAGCTGGTCACCGTCACCGGCGTCAAGGTCGATCCCGACCTGCGCCACGCAGTGGTCTGGTTCGACACCCTCAAGCCCCCGGCGGAGGTCGCCGCCGCCCTGGCCACGCACCGGGTGCAGCTCCAGGCCGCGGTCGGCCGGCAGATGCGGATGAAGCGGACCCCGGAATTGTCCTTCAGTCCGGACCCGGCTATAGCCGTAGGAACTAGAGTGGAAGAAATCCTTCGCGGGTTGCGGCACGACGACGCGCCGCCACCCTCAGGGAGAGCAGAGGACGGCAAGCCATGACAGAGCTCGAACGTGCCGCAGAGGTGATCGCTGCGGCGCCGACCCTGGCACTCGCTTGCCACCACACTCCTGACGGAGACGCCCTTGGGTCCATGCTGGCCTTGGCCATCCTGGCCGGCGAGCAGGGCAAGGAGGTCGTGGCCTCCTGGCCCGAGCCCTTCCCGGTGGCGCCCCACTACGAGTTCCTGCCCGCGCTCGACCTGGCCACCAAGCCCCACGACTTCCCGGCCGCACCCGACGTGATGGTGACGTTCGACTGCGGGTCGCTGGCCCGGCTGGCCGAGCTGGCCGGCCCGGCTCGGGCGGCCCGGGAGCTGATCGTCGTCGACCACCACGTCTCCAACGACGGCTACGGCACGATCAACGTGATCGACCCCGATGCCGCCGCCTCCGCCGTCGTCGTCCGCCGCCTCTTCGACCTGCTCGGGTGGCCGCTCAACCGCGACGCCGCCCTCTGCCTCTACACCGGCGTGGTGTGCGACACGGGCCGGTTCCAGTACGACAACACCACTCCCGAAGTGTTCTCGCTGGCCCAGGAGCTGTCCGGTTTCGACCTGCCCATCAGCGAGATCACCCGCAAGCTGTTCGAGGAGCACCGCCTCGCCTACCTGAAGCTGGCCGCCGAGGCGATCGACCGGGCCGAGTACGACCCCGAGCGGCGGTTCGTGGCCACGTGGGTGTCGGCCGACGACCTGGCTCGCCACGGCGTGCTGATGGAGGAGACCGAGGGCCTCATCGACCTGGTGCGGCGCACGTCGGAGGCCGACGTGTCGGCTGTGCTCAAGGAGACACCCGAGGGCACCAAGGTCTCCCTCCGGGCCGTGAACGACTTCGACGTGAGCGAGGTGGCCGTCGACTTCGGCGGCGGCGGGCACCGGGCGGCCGCCGGGTTCATGTCGGAGCGGCCCGTGCCCGAGGTGCTGGAGGAGATCCGCCGGCGCCTGCCCCTCGTCAGCGGCACCTGACCCCGCCGGCCGCTCGACCGCAGACCGACGGCCTGGTGGTCGTCGACAAGCCGGCGGGCATGACGTCCCACGACGTGGTCGGCCGCTGCCGGCGCACCTTCGGCCAGCGCCGGGTCGGCCACGGCGGCACCCTCGACCCCGACGCCACCGGCGTCCTGGTGGTCGGCCTGGGCGCCGCCACCCGCCTGCTCCGCTTCCTCTCCGACCTGCCCAAGCGGTACACGGGCGAGGTCGTGCTGGGGACGGCCACGTCCACCTTGGACTCGGCCGGGGAGGTGATCGGCACCTGGGACATGTCGGCCGTCGAGCTGGACGACGTGCGGGCCGCCGCCGCCCGCCTCACCGGTGACATCCTCCAGGTGCCGCCCATGGTCTCGGCCGTCAAGGTCGGCGGCCGGCGCCTGCACGAGCTGGCCCGGGAGGGGGTGGAGGTGGAGCGGGCGGCCCGGCCGGTGACCGTCTCGCGCTTCGACGTGGCGCCGGCCGCCGCCCCCGGCGTGTTCGCCGTCGACGTGGAGTGCTCGTCGGGCACGTACGTCCGCACGCTCGCCGCCGACCTGGGCACCCTGCTGGGCGGCGGCGCCCACCTCCGCCACCTCCGGCGCACCGCCGTGGGGCCGTTCGGGCTCGACGCAGCCCGCCCGCTCGACGAGGTGGGCCCCCACGACGTCCTCCCCCCGGCGGAGGCCTTGCGGGGCCACGAGCGGGTCGTGCTCGCCGACCCGGACCTGGTCCTCGCCGTCGGACACGGCAAGGTCCTCGACCGGGCCACCCTGGGCGTCCCCGACCAGGGCGAGGGCCCCTGGGCGGTGGTCGACGGGGGCGGGGCGCTGCTGGCCGTCTACCAGGGCCACGGCGAGGGTCGGGCCAAGCCCGCGGTCGTGCTCGCTACCGTTCCCTAGTGCTCCCGACCGCGGTGACCATCGGCGCCTACGACGGCGTCCACCTGGGCCACCAGGCCGTCCTGCGGGAGCTGCGGCGGCGGGCCCAGGCGGCCGCCGGGTTGCGTACGGTGGTGGTGACGTTCGACCGCCACCCCGCCAGCGTGGTGCGCCCCGAGTCGGCCCCCCGGCTGCTGACGAGCCTCGAACAGAAGGTCGAAGTCCTCCGGGCCACGGGCGACGTGGACGAGGTGCTGGTCGTGCCCTTCGACCATGCCCGTTCCCAGGAGGAGCCCGAGGACTTCGTGCGGGAGGTCCTGGTCGACGGCCTGGCCGCCCGGCTGGTGGTGGTGGGGGAGGACTTCCACTTCGGACGGCACCGGCGGGGGAACGTGGCCCTGCTGTCCGACCTGGGCGCCCGATGGGGCTTCGAGACCGTCGGCCTGGGCCTCGTCGAGGTGCCCGGGGTCGGGGGCGCGGTGTCCTCCACCGCCATCCGCCGCCACGTGGCGGTGGGCGACGTGGTCGCCGCCGCCCGCCTGCTTGGCCGCGACTACGAGCTGCGGGGAGTGGTGGTCCGGGGCGACCAGCGGGGCCGCACTCTGGGGTACCCCACGGCCAACGTGGCCCTCGACCCCGTGCTCCTCCTCCCCGGCCTCGGCATCTACGCCGGCTGGTACGAGCGGCCCCACGGTGAGGTCCACGCCGCCGCCATCTCGGTGGGACGGCGGCCGACGTTCCTCGACGGCGAGGGGGCGGTACCGGTGGTGGAGGCCTTCCTGCTCGACTTCGACGACGACCTCTACGGCGAGCCCGCCCGGGTCCGCTTCACCGCCCGCCTGCGGGACGAGGAGCGCTTCGAGTCGGTCGACGCCCTCGTCGCCCAGATGGAGCGGGACGTGGACCAGGCCCGGAGGGTGCTAGGCAGGCGCCGCTAGGCCTTCGTGGCGGGGGACGGCGTCGCCCGCCCGGGTGGCCTCCACCGGGACCTCGCCCGGCACCTTGGGCACCGGCAGGTCGACGGTGACGGTGCCGTGCTTCTCCTCCCAGAGGATGACGTTCACCGTGGCCGCGTAGACCAGCAGCCGCCCGAACAGCAGCAGCCAGCCCAGGATGGCGAAGATGACGGCGAACGACCCGTACAGGGCGGACGCCGAGGCCACCAGCCGGGGCACCAGGATCCCTCCGGCCGCCTTCAGCAGGCCGAGGCCGACGGCGCCGGTGACCGCTCCCGGCAGGTAGGCCCTCCACGGGAGGTTCCGGTTGGTGAGGACCCTCATCGTCCACACCCACAGCACGGTGTCCAGGGCGAGGCCGGCGAGGAGGCCCAGGGGGGCGAGGAAGGCGGGCAGGACGTTGGCGGCGGCCGTCACGCCGAACGACGTCAGGAACAGCAGCCCCGCGCCGGCGAGCCACAGGAGCCCGGTCAGCTTGTCCTTCCACCCCTTGCCCTTGACCTGCCAGGCGGTGTTCAGGGCGTACTGCACGGCCGCCACCAGCCCGAGGCCCGTCCACAGCAGGCCCGCCACGCCGAGCACGGAGGCCACCTTGCGGCTCCGTTCGGTCTGGGCGACGAGCTCGGTGACGAACGCGGCGGCGTCGCCGGTCAGGCCCATGCGGCTCACGATGTCGCCGGCCAGGTCGACGCGACCGGCGGCGAAGAAGCCGAGCACGGCGAAGCCGACCAGCAGCAGGGGGAAGATCGACAGGAAGCCGGCCAGCGTCACCGACCCCGCCAGGTACGTGCCGTTGAGGTCGTTGTACCGGTTCTGGATGCGCATCACCCGGCCGAACCAGCCCCACCGCTGGCACAGGCGGTTCAGCCGCTCCTTCATATGCGCAGGTGGTACCCACTGTCAGGGGTCGTCACCCCTACGCTGTCGCCGATGGACGCGCCCACCCACGTCGGCATCGTCATGGACGGCAACGGCCGGTGGGCGCAGGCCCGTGGACTGCCCCGGATCGACGGTCACGCCGCCGGCGAGGAGTCCCTCTTCGACGCGGTGGAGGGCGCGCTCGAGCTCGGGATCCGGTGGCTGACGGTCTACGCCTTCTCCACGGAGAACTGGCGCCGCCCGGCCGACGAGGTGCGGTTCCTCATGAACTTCAACGAGGGCATCCTCGTGCGGCGGCGCGACGAGCTGAACGAGCGCGACGTCCGCATCCGCTTTCTCGGCCGGCGGGACTGGCGGGTGCCCCGCCGCATCGTCCGCCGCCAGGACGAGGCGCTGGAGCTCACCCGCGACAACCGCACGATGACCCTCACGATCGCCTTCAACTACGGCGGCCGGGCCGAGATCGTCGACGCCGTGCGGTCGTTGGTGGCGAGCGGGATCGCGGCCGACAAGGTCGACGAGAAGGCCATCCGGGCCCACCTCTACGACCCCGAGATGCCCGACCCCGACCTGGTCGTGCGCACGTCGGGCGAGTACCGCATCTCCAACTTCCTGCTCTGGGAGCTGGCCTACAGCGAGCTCGTCTTCTGCGACGTGCTGTGGCCCGACTTCCGCCGCCAGCACCTGTTCGCCGCCGTCGAGGAGTTCCACCGCCGCGAGCGCCGCTTCGGGGCCATCGGGTGAGCGAGCCCCGGAGCGCAGCGGAGGCGCGCAGCTCACGAACGAGCACAGTGCCCCGCTCAGCGGGACAGCCGCCAAAGGCGGCAACCCGGTGAGCCTGTACCGCGAGACCGGGGTGGTGCTGCGGACGATGCGGCTGGGGGAGGCCGACCGCATCGTGACCTTCCTCACGCCCGGCCGGGGGAAGGTCCGGGCCGTGGCCAAGGGGGTGCGCAAGACCAAGTCCCGCTTCGGGGGCCGCCTCGAGCCGCTGAACCACGTGTCGCTGCTCCTGTACGAGGGCCGCGAGCTCGACGTGGTGACCCAGGCCGAGTCGATCGAGCAGTTCCGGGCCGTGCGGGAGGACCTCGACCGCCTGGCCAAGGCCCAGTCGCTGCTGGAAGCGGCCGACCAGGTCGCCCAGGAACGCCACGCCGCCACCCGGTTGTACACCATGCTGCTGGGGGCGCTGCGGGCCCTGGCCGCGGGCGACTCGCCCCTGCTCGTCCCCGCCTTCTTCCTCAAGGTCCTGGCCCTGGAAGGCTTCCAGCCCATCCTCGACGGCTGCGCCGGCTGCGGGTCCGACGCCGAGCTGGTCGCCTTCGACGTGGGGGAGGGCGGCGCCCTGTGCCGCTCCTGCGCGGGCCGCCTGTCCGCCCTCGCCCTGTCCGCCGACGGCCTCGCCCTCGTCCGCCGGGTGTTGGGTGGCGACCTGGCCTCCTGCCTGCGCGAACCGCCCTCGCGGGCCACCGCCGAGGTCGACCGCCTGGCCACCCGCTCCCTCGAACACCATCTCGAACGCCGCCTGCGGAGCGTCACCACTCTCGACCGCGCCTGACTCCACCACGCCACTGTGCATTTTCCTACCTCTCAGGTAGGAAAATGCACAACTGTCATACCCCATTCCCACACTGGCGCCGTGGATCGAGAGCTGAACCGAGCCTTTGCAGCCCAGCACGGGCTCGCCACGATGGCGCAGGTCGCTGCTGCGGGGGGCACCGAGCGGATGGTCCACAACCGCCTGCGGACGGGCCGGTGGGTACGGGTGGGCGGCGGGGTGTACCGGTTGGCCGGGGCGTCGGTGACGTGGGAGCAACGGGTGTTGGCGGCGTGCCTGGTGGCCGGGCCCGACGCCGTGGTGTCCCATCAGGCGGCGGCCGTGCTGCTCGGCATCTCGGGCTTCCGGCCGGGGAAGCCGCACATCACCGTTCCGCCGACCGGCAACGCCCGCAACCCGCTGGCCGTCGTGCACCGGGGGGTGCTGGGCCGGGCCGACCGCAGCGTCCGCAACCACGTCCCGGTCACCCACCCGGCCCGCACGCTGGCCGACCTGGCCCGCACTGCCAGCCGTGACGCGCTCGAGGAGGCGGTGGACGACGTGCTGTGCCGCAGGCTGGTCACCCTCGACCGGCTGGCCGAGGGCGCGCCGGCCCGCCTCCGGGCCGTCCTCGACGCGTGGAGTCCGGGCGCCCTTCCCGGCAGCCCGGCCGAGATGGCCCTCGTGCGCCAGCTCCTCGGCGCCGGCCTGCCCCACCCCGTGCGCCAGCACTGGATCGCGGCCGCCCACGCCCGCGTCGACCTCGCATACCCGGCCGAGCGGATCGCCATCGAGCTCGACTCGTTCCGGTGGCACGGCGGGCGCCGGGCGTTCGACTCCGACCGCAGCCGCGGCAACCGCATCGTGGCCGCCGGGTGGCAGTTGCTTCGGGCCACCCCCGGGATGGACGTGGGCGAGACCGCGGCCAGGCTCCTGCGGCGGGCGGCGGCGTGAACTATGGCGGAAATGGGAACAAGGGCGGCATGCGAAAGGGTGGCGGGATCCTCCTCTCGGCGGTGTTGGCCGCGTCTGTGGTCCTCGGCGGGTGCGGCGACGACGACGAACCCGAACCGGCCGAGCCGTCGGGCAACACCCCGACAACGACCAACACGACGTTCGCCCCGGGCGACACCAGGCCCGACGCGGGGGCCACCACGTCGACGGGCCGGACCTCCACGACCGGCCAGTAGCCGGCCCCCGAACCGGCCGGGGCGGAGGCGGTGCACCGCCTAGCCTGGTCCCTCATGTCCGCCGCGCCCGATCTCACCGAACAGGTCGTCAACCTCTGCAAGCGCCGGGGCTTCGTCTTCCCGTCCAGCGAGATCTACGGCGGGTTCCGCTCGACGTACGACTACGGCCCCCTGGGCGTGCTCCTCAAGCGCAACGTGATGGAGGCGTGGTGGCGCGCCATGGTCCAGGAGCGCGAAGACATCGTGGGCCTCGACGCCGCCATCCTCATGGCGCCCCGGGTCTGGGAGGCGTCCGGGCACCTGGCCACCTTCACCGACCCCCTGGTCGACTGCCGCAACTGCAAGGAGCGGTGGCGGGCCGACCAGATCGGCGACACCTGCCCGAGGTGCGGCTCCCGTGACCTGACCGACGCCCGCCCGTTCCACCTCATGTTCAAGACCCACGTCGGGCCGGTGGAGGACGACGCCAGCATCGCCTACCTCCGGCCCGAGACGGCCCAGGGCATCTTCGTCAACTTCGCCAACGTGTTGCAGACGAGCCGCAAGAAGCCGCCGTTCGGCATCGCCCAGCAGGGCAAGTCGTTCCGCAACGAGATCACCCCGGGCAACTTCATCTTCCGCACCCGCGAGTTCGAGCAGATGGAGATGGAGTTCTTCGTGCCGCCCGACGAGGGCAAGCAGTGGTTCGAGTACTGGTGCGACGAGCGGTTGAAGTGGTACGTCGACCTGGGCATCCCCGAGGACCAGTTGCGCCTCCGCCACCACGACGCCGAGGAGCTGTCCCACTACTCCACCGGCACGGCCGACGTGGAGTTCCTCTACCCGTGGGGCTGGGGCGAGCTGGAGGGCGTGGCCAACCGCACCGACTACGACCTCACCAAGCACGCCGAGTTCTCGGGCCAGAAGCTCGAGTACTTCGACCAGAGCACCGGCGAGCGCTACGTGCCCCACGTCGTCGAGCCGGCCGCCGGCGTGGGCCGCAGCATGATGGCCTTCCTGCTCGCCGCCTACACCGAGGACGAGGTCAACGGGGAGAAGCGCACGCTCTTGCGCCTCCACCCCCGCCTGGCCCCCTACAAGGTGGCCGTGCTGCCCCTCTCCAAGAACGAGCGGCTGACCCCGACGGCCAAGGACCTGGCCCGCCGCCTGCGCCCCCACTTCTCGACCGACTACGACGAGACCCAGGCCATCGGCCGGCGATACCGCCGCCAGGACGAGATCGGTACGCCCCACTGCGTCACCGTCGACTTCGAGTCCCTCGACGACCAGGCCGTGACCATCCGCGACCGGGACACGCTCGCCCAGGAGCGGGTGCCGATCGACGGCGTGGTCGACGCGCTGAAACAGCGGTTGGGTGGCTGACAGCCGCCGCCGGCCTCGATACAGTTGCCCGCAAGAGCGGGAATCAGTACGACAGCAGGAGTGAACGTTGAGCGAGTCAGGTGGAAACGCAGGGGACTTCACCCCGTCCTTCAACTCTCGTAGCCCCGCCGGTGGCAACTGCACTGCATGTGGGAAGCCCGTAGCTCTCACGCAGCGCCGTTGTCCCTCGTGCGGCTCGTGGCAGCGCCCCTGGAGCACCGGCGGGAAGCCCAGCCGCTGGGCCCGCTACAACGTGGGTGGCTCCGGCCGTCCCGACGAGTGGGGCGCGCAGATGGGCCAGCACGGCGAGGTGCAGAGCTCGGTCTGGGTCCGTTGGGGCCCGAACGGCGAGTACGTGCGCCAGTCCACTCCGAGCGGCCAGCCCGCTCCGTCGGGCGCTCACAGCCGCGGTCGCGAGCGGCCGCCGCGCCCCGAGAAGAAGCGCAAGAACAAGTAGCGCGCCGCGCCTTCGGGCGCCCGCAGTGAAACGCTCGGCCGGAGGGGCGGGTCCAAGCGCGAACTAGGCTCGGCGGTCGAGCCATTCGCCAAAGGAGTCCCGACCCTTGACGTACGTCTTCGCCTTCGACCACCAGCACGACCAGCCCCCGATGAGCCTCAAGAGCCTGCTTGGGGGCAAGGGAGCGAACCTGGCGGAGATGACGTCGGTACTCGGGCTGCCCGTCCCTCACGGCTTCACCATCTCCACCGACGCCTGCCGGGCCTACATGGACGGTGGCTGGCCCGCGGGCCTGTCCGACGAGATCGCGGCCCAGCTCGTCGCCCTCGAGCAGAAGATGGGCAAGCGGCTGGGCGACCCGGCCGACCCCCTGCTGGTCAGCGTCCGTTCGGGGGCCAAGTTCTCCATGCCCGGGATGATGGACACCGTCCTCAACCTGGGCCTCAACGACGAGTCGGTGAAGGGCCTGGCCAACCAGACCAGCGACGAGCGCTTCGCCTACGACTCCTACCGGCGGTTCATCTCCATGTACGGCCGCATCGTGCAAGGCGTGCCGGCCGAGGAGTTCGATTCGCTGTTCGACAAGGCCAAGGAGGCGTCGGGAGCGGGATCCGACGCCGAGATCCCGGCCGCCACCCTGGCCGAGCTCATCGACTCCTACAAGGACGTGGTCCTCCGCCACACCGGCGAGCCCTTCCCGCAGGAGCCGGCCGACCAGCTGCGGGGCGCCATCGAGGCGGTGTTCAAGTCCTGGAACGGTCCCCGCGCCGTCACCTACCGCGTGCGGGAGCGCATCCCCCACGACCTGGGCACGGCCGTCAACGTCCAGTCGATGGTGTTCGGGAACCGGGACGACAACTCGGGCACGGGCGTGGGCTTCACCCGCGACCCGGCCTCGGGTGAGGCCGGGGCCTACGGCGACTTCCTGGTCAACGCCCAGGGTGAGGACGTGGTGGCCGGCATCCGCAACACCCTCAAGCTCGAGGAGATGCGCAACCTCTTCCCGGCGATCTACGACGAGCTGCTGGGCATCTTCGACCGCCTCGAGCGGCACTACCGCGACATGTGCGACACCGAGTTCACCATCGACCAGGGCAAGCTCTGGATGCTCCAGACGCGTGTCGGCAAGCGGACGGGCATGGCGGCCATCCGCATGGCGCTCGACATGACCGGCAAGCACGCCACGTCGAACAAGATCGACAAGAAGATCAAGCTCTCACGCGAGGAAGCCCTGATGCGGGTGAGCGGCGAGCACGTCGAGCAGATGCTGCACCCCGACTTCGCCGTCCCGGAGTCGACGCTGACCGTGCTCACCCGGGGCCTGGCGGCATCCCCCGGTGCGGCCGTCGGGCAGGTGTACTTCACGGCCGACGAGGCGGCCGACGCCGCGGACCGTGGCGAGAAGGTGATCCTCGTCCGCAACGAGACCTCGCCCGAGGACGTGCACGGAATGATCGCCGCCGAGGGCATCCTCACGGCCCGCGGCGGGCTGGTCAGCCATGCCGCCGTCGTCGCTCGCGGCTGGGGGAAGCCGGCCGTCGTCGGCGCCGAGCAGGTCAAGATCCGCGGGAAGGCCTTCACCGTGGGCGGCACCCTCGTGAGTGAGGGCGACACGATCTCGCTCAGCGGTACGACCGGGGCGGTCGTGATCGGCGCGGTCGAGCTCAAGGCGCCCGAGGCGTCCAAGCAGCTCGACGAGATCCTCCGGTGGGCCGACGACACCCGCAAGGGCAAGATGAAGGTGCGGGCCAACGCCGACAACGGTCCGGACGCAGCGCGTGCCCGCGAGTTCGGCGCCGAGGGCATCGGCCTGTGTCGCACCGAGCACATGTTCCTCGGCGACGACCGCCTGCCGATCGTCCGGGAGATGATCCTGGCCTCGACTCCGGAGGCAGAAGAGGCCGCGCTCGAGAAGCTGCGGGTGGCGCAGAAGCATGACTTCTACGAGATCCTCGAGGCCATGGACGGCCTCCCGGTGACCGTCCGCCTCCTCGACCCGCCGCTGCACGAGTTCCTGCCCGATGTCGAGGAGCTGGCCGTGAAGCAGGCCGTTCACGGCTTGTCCGAGGACGAGACCGTGCTCCTCGCCACCGCACGCGAGTGGCAGGAGGTCAACCCGATGCTCGGCACCCGCGGCGTGCGGCTCGGGGTCGTGAAGCCGGGGCTCTACGCCATGCAGGTGCGGGCCCTCGTCGAGGCCGCCCTCGACCGGCTGGCCAAGAAGGGCAAGCCCGTCGTCGAGATCATGATCCCGCTCACCATCTCCCGCGAGGAGATGGCCATGGCCCGCGAGTGGGTCGAGGAGGCGATCGACAAGGCGACCGAGGGCACGAAGT
>JBKHXX010000050.1:0-48581 GCA_046565765.1 Acidimicrobiia bacterium
GTCCGGCATCATCGCCCTGACCGTCGGCCTCGGCGCCCTTGGTCTGGCCCTGTTCGGCGCTGGCTTCATCGCCTTCGTCCGCCAGGCCCGCAAGGCTCCGGCCGCCGCGACGGTGCGCAAGTAACACCCTGTAGCCGACAAGCGTTCGACGCCGGGCACCCACTAGGGTGCCCGGCGTTGTCGCGTTCCAGCCCCTATGCCCGCCCGCGCCGTAGCTCGGCCGCCGCCCTGGCGGCGGCTCTGCTGGTGCTGTCCGCCTGCGGTGGCGGAGGCGGCTCCAGCGAGGAGGAGGCCCTTCCGGAGCCGGCCCGCGCCGCCGGGCAGGACCTGCGGGTGGCGGCCGGCGTCGACCCCTTCTTCCAGGGCAACGTCCCCAACGTGGGCCTGGTGACGGGGGGGCCCAACCCCGGCATCTTCGAGACCCTCACCCGCCTCACCGGGTCCTTCGGGCTCCAGCCCGGGCTGGCCGTGCGGTGGGAGTCGCCCTCGCCCGAGCAGTGGCGGTTCGTCCTCCGCCCCAACGTCACGTTCCACAACGGTCACCGCCTCGACGCGGCGGCGGTGGTCGCCAACCTGGAGGCCATCGCCACCCGCCAGAACCGGCCTCGCGGCCTCGACCCGGGCACGGCCCGGGCCAACGGCGACACGGTGGAGCTCACCCTGACCGCCCCCAACGCCCGCCTGGCCGAGCAGCTGGCCAACCCCGCCATGGGGATCCAGGCTCCGGGCACGGCCGCGGGCGCAGGCGGCGACCCGTCCGAGACGCCCACCGGCACCGGCCCCTTCCGCTTCGAGGGCTACAACCCGGGTGTCAACCTGGCGGTCAGGGCCTTCGAGGGCTACTGGGGCACGAAGGCCCAGCTCACCAGCATCACCTTCCGTTTCGGTCCCGAGCGTGACGCCGGCCGGCTGTTGGCCACCCGCCAGGTGGAGCTGGTCGGCCACGTGCCCTACGAGTTCCTGCCCAAGGTCTCGGGCCGCACCGACTCGGTGAAGGGCTCCCAGCCGGCCCGGGCCGAGTACCTGCTGCTCAACACCGGGGGGGTGGACGACTTCGCCACCCTCAAGGACGACAACCTGCGCCGGGCCATCGCCCTGGCCGTCGACCGCGACGCGGTGCAGAAGGCGGCCTGGCCCGAGGACGGCGACGACAACGACAGCCTCATCCCCGCCGTCGTGCTGGGGGAGGCGGCCCAGTCGGTGCGCACGCCCAACCAGAACCTCAACGAGTCCCGCCGGCTGCTCGAGCAGTCGGGCTGGGGGCCGGGGCCGGACGGGGTCCGGGCCAAGCAGGGCCAACCCCTCACCCTGTCGCTGATCCTGGCTCGCCCCGACGAGCAGCAGAAGGCGGGGGAGACGGTCAGGGCCCAGCTGGCCGAGGTCGGGATCGGCGTGAACGTGGTCGACCCCGCCCCCGAGACCCCCTTCGCCCGGGTGAGCACCGCCACCTTCGACCTCTACATGGCCAGCCAGGTCCAGGACGACGCCAACCCGTGCTCGATGTGCCGCTTCTTCAGCGTGCGGCCGGGCGGGTCCCTGGCCTTCGCCTCGGCGGTGGGCGGCGGCCAGAAGGCCGACGAGCTGTACGACCGGTCCTACACCGCTCCGTCCCAGGACAGCGCCCGCCGCGTGGCCGCCGAGCTCATGAACGTGGTCGTGGCCGAGCGCTTCACCGCCGTCCCCCTCGCCTCCCTCCGCACCGAGTGGCTGATCTCGCCCCGGGTGCGGGGCTTCGAGCCGGCCGCCCTGGGAGGGGACCAGCGGTGGGAAAGCGTGTGGCTGACGGTGTGACGTGGGGAGGGCAGACCCTCCCCCCGACCCCCTCCCCGTGTCGAGCCGCCTCCGGCGGCACTGTGGCTCCTCGGCGGCAAAGCCGCCTGCGGGCCTCTGGTGGGGGGCAGGGCCCCCCACGCCCCCACGGTGCCGCCGAGGGGCGCGTTCGGGGGCGGTGAGCGGGCTGGCCGCCCACCGCCTCGGCAACACGCTGGCGGGCATCGCCCTGGTGGCGGCCGGGCTGCTGCTGGCGGTGGCCGGGCTGCGCACCGAGCCGGCCAGCTTCGGCCAGAGCGGCGAGGGCTACGTCAACACCGACCGTCCCGGCATCGACAACCACAACTCGCCGGCGGTGGCGGCCGACCCCACCCGGCCGTCGGTGGTGGCCGTGGTCGACCGCATCGACGCCCCCCGGTTCAACTGCACGCTCTCCCTGTCCACCAACGCCGGGGTGTCGTGGCGGCGGCTCCAGCTCCCCCTTCCGCCCGAGGCGCCCAACTGCTTCTGGCCCGACGTGGCCTTCGACGCCGACGGTCGCCTGCTCGTGCTCTACACCGCCACCGGAGGCCGCTACAACCAGCCCGTGGGCGTGTGGCTCCAGCGCTTCGACGGCGAGGCGGCGGCCGGTCCGGCGGTGGCGGTGGCCGGTGCCGAGGCCTTCCACGCCCACATGGCGGTCGATGGCCGCCGGGTCGTGGTGGCCTACGTGCAGACGCCGCCGGCCAACGCCGACCGTCCCCTCGGCTTCGAGCCCGGCATCCACCCGCTGATGGTCACCCGCTCGGAGGACGGCGGGGCCGCCTTCTCGCCTCCCTCCCCGCTCCCCGGCGACGCCCGCGTCGCCCACCCGACGGTGGTTGCCACGGGGGGTGGCTCGTTCCTGGTGGGCGCCCTGGACTACCACGACGACGTCGAGAACTACGAGGCCCGCCACGAGGGCCAGGGCGGTCCCCCGCCGGCCGGGGTGACGTGGCGCGTGCTGGCGTGGCGGTCGACCGACGGGGCGGCCACCTTCGGCCCGCCCACGGTGGTGGCCGACGGCCTGCCCGTGCCGCAGCGGGTGGTGATCGACCTGGCCCCCGGGCCCTCGTTCGCGGCCGACCCGTCCCGCGACCGCGTCTACGCCGCCTGGGACGCGGGCACGGGCGACGAGCGGGACGTGTTCGTGGCCGCCTCGGTCGACGGCGGGGCGACGTGGGGCGGGGCCGGCGCGGTCGAGCCCCGGTCCCGCGGCCAGTTCCTGCCCGCCCTCGACGTCGCCCCCGACGGCCGGGTCGACCTCGTCTTCTACGACCGCAGCGGCGACCCCGAGGACGTGCTGGTCGAGGCCCGGGCGGGCTCGTCCCACGACCAGGGCCGCACGTTCGCCACGAAGGTCGTGTCCAGCCACCGCTTCGACTCCCGCATCGGCCAGGGCGGCCCGCAGGCCATCCCCCAGCTCGGCAACCAGCTGGCCGTGCTCTCCCGGGAGGACGGGTTCCTGGCCTTCTGGGCCGACACCACCCGGGCCACGCCCACCACCGCCGACGTGCAGGTCATGGACCTGGCCGTGGCCACCCTCACCCCAAGGGAGGACGGCGGCCGTTCGTGGCCGCTGGCCGTGGCCGGCCTGGGCGCCCTCGCCGTCGGCGCCGCCCTGCTCGTGGTCGCCCGCCGCCGCTGACCACCGATCGTTTCGGGGCGCTCTGGCCACCTCGTGCGTGGCTCAGACGCCCCGAAACGAGAGGGTTACTGGGCCTTCTCCAGCTCCTCCATGGCAGCCAGGTCGCTCCAGTGCAGGACCGTCCACATCAGGCCCAGGCCGAACACGGCCAGGGCGGAGGACGTGTGGTAGATCGTGCCCGGCCAGGGGGCGTCGCCCCCGAACGCCTGCACGACCAGGGGCAGGTGGGTGGCGAGCATCCAGAACCCCGCCAGCAGCACGACCATGCCGGCGAAGAACCTGGTCAGGCCCGGCCCCTCGCCCTTGTGCTTCAGGGCCAGGGCGGCCAGGCAGGCGGCCGCCACCACCACCGCAGGGATGATGTGGTCGGCGACCTCCTTGGAGGGCTCGGTGTTGAGGGCCGGCCCGCTGTACTGCGGCAGCGTGGCCCACAAGGCCACGAACAGCCCCACCAGCGGCAGCAACCGGCGGACGTCCTTGGGTGCCGCAGACGCCGGCTCCGGCGGCGGCCCCGCTGCCGCGCCCTCCTCCGCCACTCCTAGGAAGCCTTGGGTACGAGCTGCTCCGCCAGGCCGACGAGGGCCTGGACCGCGGGCGCGTCGGGGGCGTGGTCGATGGGGGCGATGCCGTGGCGGTCGGCCTCACGGATCTTGGGGTCGTCGGGCACGGCCACGACCTCGAGGTCGGGGAAGGCGGCCTGGATGGTGGCCAGGTCGCCGTCGTGGCGGATGCGGTTGGCCACGATCACGACCCGCTGGAGCAGCTTCTCGCGCGCCAGCTCGGCCGCCCGCATGCCGACCTCGATCGACTTGGGCGTGGCCTCCACGACGACGACCACGGTGTCGACCTTCTGCTCCTCGAGCCGGGTGAGGGTGCCCACGCCCGCCTCGAAGTCGGCGATGACCGTGTCGTTGGGATCGAACTCAGCGGATCCGAGCAACTGCTCGGGGGAGAGCCCACATCAGAGTCAGCCGGGTTCGGGGTTGTCGATCCTCGACACCACCGCCAGCTTGATCCCGTCGGGCCCGTCGGACCCGTAGCGGGTGATGAGCGAGTCCCACGTGGGGGCGTGCTCCTGCTGACCCTCGTCGAGGGCCTGGCGCATGGAGATGAGCCGCTCGGTCTCCTCGTCGCCGACGCCGAGCGAGATGCCCAGGTTGGGGTTGGAGTCGCAGTCGAGGGCGACCACGGGGAGGCCCGACCGGGCGAGGGTGCGGGCGATCACCGACGACGTGGTCGTCTTGCCCGATCCGCCCTTGCCGACGACAGCCAACTTCATGAGGTAGCACCCACCTTCGTGACGAGGCCCTTGGAGACGAGCCGGTCCACCACCGATTCTACCTCCCGCACCGCGCCTGAATCGGGTGCGTCGTCGATGGGGGCTCTGCGCCTGCGCTCGGCGTCGGCGAACGTCTCGTCCCAGGGCACCGTCCCCAGCACCTCCAGGCCGGTGCGCTCGGCCACCATCTCGGCGTCGTCGGGCTGGCGGGCCTTGTTGACGATGGCGAAGACCTGCTCCACGTTCTCCAGCTCGACCATGCGGGCCAGCCGCTTGGCCGACAGGATGCCGGCCGCCCCCGGCTCGGTGACGATCAGGACGGTCTTGGCGAAGCTGCCCCAGCCGGTGAACGGCTGGCGGGTGCCTCCCGGGAGGTCGCCCACCACGTGCCAGTGGTCGTCGGGCAAGTCGCGGGTGATCTGGCGGAAGGCCATCTGCGACCTCCACAGCCGCTGGCCGCTCTCGGCCTGGCCCTTGACCTTGCCGAACTGGAGGAAGCGCACCCCGTCGGGGGCCTGCACCGACCACTTCTCGATGGACTCGACCACGTCCAGCCCCTCGACCAGCCGGAACCGGGGGCCCCGCTCGCCCTCGGCCCGCTCCCGCACCGCCTCGTCGGGGATGCGCACGTCGTCGTCGATGTCGAGGCCCAGCGACAGGGCCAGGCCGGGCAGGGGGTCGGAGTCGACGGCCAGCACCGGCTCGCCCCGGCGGGCCAGGAACCGGCAGAACGTGCCCGCGATGGCCGACTTGCCGGCCCCGCCCTTGCCCACGAATGCCACTCTCATGCCGAAACCGTCTCCTTCTCCTCCGCCACGGGCGGCGACTTGCCCTCCCGCAGGGCCAGCACCAGCGCGGCTGCGCCGATCACGAACAGGCCCAGGATCACCGGCCATCGGGCCAGGAAGGGCGGGTCCTCGGCCAGCGTCACCTTGATGGTGCCGATGTCCTGCTGGCCGTCGGCCTCGCTGCCCTCCCGGGTGTCGGTCCAGGCCGCCACCACCGTGTTACCCCAGCTGTCGATCCCCAGCCGGGTGCCGAAGTCGGTGCCGTGCAGCTCGCTCACCTGCGGCCCGACGCGGGAGTCGAACGACTCGCTCGACAGGCGGCGGTTGGTGAACGTCTCCCCGTCGTCGGTGGACGTGGCCAGGTAGGCGTCGGTGAGGATGTCGCGCTGGTCGTTGCGGCGGTCGTAGAAGACCACGTCGATCCGGCCGCTGCCGCTCACCGCCACCCGGGGCATGTACTGGCTCGTACCGTCCTTGACCGGGTTGTCGTTGACCCGGATGGGCGCCGACCACGTCTGGCCCCCGTCGGACGACTTCTTCAGGAACACGTCCTCGTCGCCGTTGCGCCCGTCCATCCACGCCGCGTAGATGCTGCCGTCGGGGCCGAGGGCCAGCGACGGGCTCTCGGGGAGGTAGACGAGGAAGCGGCGGGTCGGCACCACCCCCGACTCGAGCTCGACGCCCCGGGTCCAGGTGCGGCCCCCGTCGATGGAACGGGTGATGACGAGGGCGTAGGGGTCCTCGAACACCGGTCCCTCGAGGAACTCGAAGTTGCGCCGGTCGCCCTTGAAGTCCTGGTAGAGGACGGTGACGTTGCCGTTGCGGTCGACGGCGGGGCTGGCCGCCCCCACCCGGTCGCGGCCCGAGTCGCTGATGACCTGCGGCTGGGTCCACGTCTGGCCGCCGTCCTCGGAGCGGACGGTCACGATGGGGTTGACGCCCAGCAGGCTGAGGTTGCCGGTCTCGCCGCCCTGCAGCCAGGTGATGTGCAGGGTCTTGTCGGGGGCGATGGCCAGCCGGGCCTGGAAGACCTCGCCGTTGCGGCCGCCGGCGATGCGGACGGGCGCGCTCAGCGTGCGCCCGCCGTCCTCCGACGTGGCCATCCACAGGAACTCCGGGGCGTTGCCGTTGCCGATGAGGTTGACGTAGACGACGTAGAGCGTGCCGTCGTCGTCGAAGACGGCGTCGGGGGCGAAGGGGCACGGCTTGTTGGCGATGGTGGCCGAGCACGCCTCGATGCCGTTGGGGATGGGCAGCTCGGTCAGCTCCCACGTCCTGCCGCCGTCGTGGCTGTGCTGGAGCCCGGCCGAGTAGTTGGGCCGGTCGATCCGGTAGGTGAGGACGAGGTTGTCGGCGTCGGTGGGGTTGTGGACGATCGTCGGCGAGTTGATGGCGTCGATCCGGGTCAGGCCGGAGACGACCACGTCGGGCCCGACCGTCGTCGTGCGCTCGGACGTGAGCAGCAGGCCGGCCCCCACCATGGCGAAGAGGCCGCAGCCAACGGCGACCAGCGCGAGGACGTTGCGGCGGCCCACCCGGCGATGGTAGCCCTCGCCCCGACCGGGGCGGGGGCGAGCTGCATATCGCGAAACCGTGGCTAGAGCCCGAGCGAGCAGAGGGCGGCGACCGCGCCGGCGCCCCGACCGTGGCCCAGACGCGAAGAAGCGGCCTCCGAAGGGCCGCGAAAAAGGGGCGAGAAGGGGCCTCGACTGGCGGAGGCCCCTTCTCGGGAGGGGGTTTGCACCGCAGAGTGGTGCACCCCTCGTCTACCCGGGACCGAAAACCGCCAAACCAGCTTTTTCCCGATTTTTCCGGGAAGGTTTGTCGGCGACCCGGGCGGGGCACTTCCCGACCATGACGTTGCTGCTGTTGATCCTGCTCCTGGTCGTCGTGCTGGCCGTGGTCGGTGGCATCAGCGGGCCCACGTACTACCGCCGCCGCCCCCGCCGGGTCGTCGAGGAGACGGTCTACGAGCGCCGGCCCACGGTGGTCGAGGAGATCGTCGAGGAGGACGAGGTCCTGCCCCCGCCCCGCCGCCGGGTGGTCGACTATTGAGCCCGGTCCAGGCGCCCGACCGGCCGCCCCGGGCGGTCGGCACCGGCCCCTCCCCGCACCCCCTCAGCCCCCTCCTGGTGACCGCCGCCCTCGCCGCCCTCATCGCCCTCGTCTGGGTCCTGGCCTGGACCGCCGTGCTCTAGGCAGACCGCTCGTTTCGGGGAGTCGCAGCCACGCCGAGGGTGGCCGGGGCGCCCCAAAAGGGGATCGGGCTACTCGGTGCTGATGGCGGACAGCACGTCGAGGCGGGCCGCCCGCCGGGCCGGCCCCACCGCGGCGACGACGCCCGCCACCGCGGCCACGGCCACGTAGGTCCCCAGCCGGCCGCCGGGGACGACCAGGGCGTCGATGCCCTCGTCGGCCAGGGCCATCACCAGCGCCCAGCCGAAGAGCACGCCCACGGCCAGGCCCAGCACCGCGCCCAGCACGGACGTGATCACCGACTCGCCCCGCACCATCGACCGCACCTGCCGGCGGGACATGCCCACCGCCCGCAACAGGCCCAGCTCCCGGGTCCGTTCGAACACGGAGAGTGCCAGCGTGTTCACGATCCCGAAGAAGGCGATGATCAGGGCCAGGCCCAGCAGGGCGGAGATGAGCCCCACCAGCTGGTTGACCTGGTCCCGTTGCTGCTGCTTGGTCTCGGCCTGGTCCCGGACGGTCACGTTGGGGTAGTCCTCGGCCACCCGCTCCACCGCCGCCCGTGACGCGGCCGGCGGCACGCCCGGAGCGGCCCTGGCCAGCACCACGAAGTCGAGGGGCTCGGTGTAGTTGTCGACGAACACCTCGGACGAGATCAGGTAGGACCCGAGCAGCTCGTTGCGGGCGAACGTCCCGCCGATGCGCAGCTCCCGCTCGCCGGTACGGGCGAACGTCACCCGCAGGGTGTCGCCCACCGACAGCTCCTCGTCCTCGGCCGCGTCCTCCGAGACGAGCATCTCGCCCCGGGCCAGCGTCGAGTAGTCCCCCGACCGGAGGTCGAGGTTGAGCACCTCCCGCACGGTGGCCGGGTCGGCCGCGGTCAGGTACTTGGTGGAGTCGCCGATGCGGAACGGCCCGTTCTTGATGCCCGACACCGCCCCCAACTCGGGCTGCTCGGCCAGCCGCTGGGCCACGTCGGGGCTGATGGTGGGGAAGAACTGGTCGGTGGAGACCGTGTAGTCGGCGGCCAGCGACCGCTCGAAGATCCCGGTGGCCGATTCCGCCACCGAGGCGGCCAGCACGCTCACGCACCCCACCAGCCCCAGGCCGATCATCAGGGCGGCGGCGGTGGCGGCCGTGCGGCGGGGGTTGCGCATGGCGTTCTGGCGCCCGAGCCGCCCCGCCACCCCGGCCAGCCTGGGCAGGGGGGCGCCGATGGCCCCGGCCAGGGGGCGGGCCACGAGGGGGCTGAGGACGGCCACGCCCAGGAACGTCAGCCCCGCGCCCAGCCCGACCAGCGGCAGACCGTTGTCCATGCCGCCGAACAGGCCGCCGAACAGGGCGGCCGCGCCCAGCCCGGTCACCACCGCCCCGGCGACCGACCGCCGCCGCAGCGACTCGGGGGCGGTGCTCGCCGCCCCGTCCCGCAGGGCGGCCATGGGCGGCACCTTGGACGCCCGCCTGGCCGGCCCCACCGCCGCCACCAGGGTCACGCCCACCCCCACCGCGAACGAGGCGATCACCGTCCGGGGCAGGAACTGGGTCTCGGTGGACGGCAGGTCGATGCCGAAGCTCTTGAGCAGGCCCTGGAGGCCGACCGCGACCAGGACGCCCAGCCCCAGGCCGACGAGCGACGAGAACAGCCCCACCGCCAGCGACTCGCCCAGCACCGACGTCAGAACCTGGCGGCGGCTGGCGCCCAGCGCCCGCAGCAGGGCCAGCTCCCGCGTGCGCTGGGCCACGAGGATCGAGAACGTGTTGAAGATGATGAAGGCGCCCACGAACAGGGAGATGCCGGCGAACGTGAGCAGGGCGGTGCTGAAGAACCCGAGCCCGCTCTTGACCGCGTCGGCGTTCTCCTGGCCGATCTCCGTGCCGGTCAGCACCTCCACGTCGGCGGGCACGGCGTCGGCCACCCGCTGGCGCAGCTCGGGCACGGTCACGCCCTCGCCCGCCACCACGTCCACGGTGTCGAACGCCCCCTCCTTGCCGAACAGCCGCTGGGCGGTCGGCGTGTCGAAGATGGCCAGCGTGGCGCCGGCCAGGTTGTCCGCCTCGCCGAAGCCGGCCGTTCCCACCAGGGTGAACTCCTGGCTGCCCGAGCGGGTCAGCACCCGTACCCGCTGGCCCAGCTCGAAGTCGTGCTCACGAGCGGTCACCGCGTCGAACATGACCTCGCCGGCCGCCGCCGGCGCCCGCCCGGTCCGCACCTCGAGCGGGTTGAGCTCCTCGACCTGGCCCCAGTTGAACCCCAGGTTGGGGGCGCCCCCGGTGCTGACCGCCTTTCCTTCCCTGTCCACGGGCTGGGCGTAGCCGCCCACGCTCCCCTCCACCCGGGCCACCCCGGGCACCCGGCCGACCAGGTCGACCAGGGAGGCGGGCACCGTGTCGCGCTGGGCCTCGACGGGGGCGTCGTCGCCGAAGCCCGACCTGGCCCGCACGCTGACGTCCACCCCGGCCGTGACCTCGGCGAACACGTTGTCGAAGGTGTGGTTGATGGTGTCGGTGAGCACGAACGTGCCCGCCACGAAGGCCACGCCCAGCACGACCGACAGGGCGGTCAGGGCCAGGCGGAGCTTGTGGGCCAGCAGCCCCTTGAGGGTGGCGCGGCCCACGTCAGTCGCCGAACGACTTCATGCGGTCGAGCACCCGGTCGGCGGTGGGCTCCACCATCTCGTCCACGATCCGCCCGTCGCCCAGGAACACCACCCGGTCGGCGTAGGAGGCGGCCACCGGGTCGTGGGTGACCATCACGATGGTCTGGCCGAACTCCCGCACCGACCGGCGCAGGAACCCGAGGATCTCGGCCGACGCCCGCGAGTCGAGGTTGCCGGTGGGCTCGTCGGCGAAGACGATCTCGGGCCGGCTGGCCAGGGCCCGGGCCGCCGCCACGCGCTGCTGCTGGCCGCCCGACAGCTCGGTGGGGCGGTGCGACAGCCGGGGCCGCAGCCCCATGATGTCGACCACCTGGTCGAGCCAGCCCTGGTCGGGCTTCCGCCCGGCCAGGTCGAGGGGCAGGGTGATGTTCTCGATGGCCGTGAGGGTCGGCACCAGGTTGTAGGCCTGGAAGATGAACCCCACCCGGTCGCGTCGGAGGGTGGTGAGGGCCTTGTCGGGCAGGGCCGTCACCTCGGTGTCGCCGATGTAGACCTTGCCCGCGGTGACGTCGTCCAGCCCCGCCATGCAGTGCATGAGGGTGGACTTGCCCGAGCCGGACGGGCCCATGATGGCGCTGAACCGCTTCTCGGGGAACTCGACGGTCACGCCGTCCAAGGCCCGGACGGCGGCGTCCTTCTGCCCGTAGACCTTCACCAGCTCGACGGCCCGGGCCGCGGCGCGGGTTTGCGTGGGGGATGTGGTCGTCAACTCAGCCTCCTCTGACCAGCGGCGTCCCCCACGCCCCGGTCGCACCTGGAAACGGCCATTGTGCCCCGGCGCCGCCGGCTGGTGGCCGCGATTACGCCAGATTGACCTCGACCGAGAACGAGCCGGCTTCCTCGAGAACGAGCTCGGCCACGCGGCCGGCTTCGCGCACGTCCGACTCCACCTGGGCCAGGGCGGCCAGCCGGTCGGAGCTGTCGCGGACGACGGTGCGGGCGACGTCGGCCCGCATGGAGGCCTTGGCCGCCGTCTTGGCCTTGCGGATCTCCCCCAGGACGGCCGCCGCCACGTCGAGGAGCACCGGCTCCCCGTCGACCGCCTCCGCCTCGGGCCACGCGGCCCGGTGGACCGATCCCTCCTGCCACCAGGACCAGACCTCCTCGGTGACGAACGGGAGGATGGGGGCGAACAGCCGCAGCATCGTGTGGAGGGCGGTGCGCAACGCGACCCGGGCCGAGTCGGCGGCGGCCTCGCCCTGGGACCCGTAGGCCCGGCCCTTGACCAGCTCGAGGTAGTCGTCGCAGAACGACCAGAAGAACGACTCGGTGCGCTCCAGGGCCCGGGCGTAGTCGTAGCCGTCGAAGGCGGCGGTGGCCTCGCCGACCAGCGTGGCCAGGCGGGCCAGGAGGGCCGAGTCGAGCGGCTCGCTGACAGCGGCGGCGGCAGCCGGTTCGGGGAACGAGAGGACGAACTTGGAGGCGTTGAGCACCTTGATGGCCAGGCGGCGCCCGACCTTCATCTGCCCCTCGTCGAAGGCGGTGTCGACGCCGGGCCGGCCCGAGGACGCCCAGTAGCGGACGGCATCCGACCCGTGCTGCTCGAGCAGGCCCATGGGGGTGACCACGTTGCCCTTGGACTTGGACATCTTCTTGCGGTCGGGGTCGAGGACCCAGCCCGAGATGGCCGCGTTCGACCACGGCAGCGACCCGTGCTCGTAGTGGGAGCGGACGATCGTGGAGAACAGCCAGGTGCGGATGATCTCGTGGGCCTGGGGCCGCAGGTCCATGGGGAAGACCCGCTCCCACCGGCCGGCCGCCGCGCCCTCCTCCTCCCACGCCCCCGCGATCTGCGGCGTGAGCGACGACGTGGCCCACGTGTCCATCACGTCGGGGTCGCCGGTGAACCCGTTCGGCTTGTCCCGCTGGTCGGGGTCGTACCCGTCCGGGGTGTCGGTGGACGGGTCGACCGGCAGCCGCGCCTCGGCGGCCAGCAGCGGCCGGTCGGTGAGCGGCTCCCCGTCGTCGCCGAGCGGGTACCAGACCGGGAAGGGGACGCCGAAGAACCGCTGGCGCGAGACGAGCCAGTCGCCGTTGAGGCCGTTGACCCACGACTCGTAGCGGGCCCGCATGTAGGGCGGGTGCCACTGGAGCTCCCGGCCCCGCTCCAGCAGCTGGTCGCGGACGTCCATGGTCTTGAAGAACCACTGGCGCGACGTGACGATCTCCAGCGGCCGGTCGCCCTTCTCGTAGAACTTGACCGCGTGGGTGATGGGCTTGGCCTCGCCGATCAGCCTCCCTTCGTCGCCCAGCATCTCGACCATGGCGGTGCGGGCCTGCTTGGCCGTGCGCCCCCGCAGCCGGTCCCACGCCGGGCCGTCCTCCACGCCGGCCGGCGGCGCGTCGACGATCCGCCCGTCCCGGCCGACGATGGCCCGGGTGGCCAGGCCCAGCTCCCGCCACCACTGGACGTCGGTGGTGTCGCCGAACGTGCAGATCATGGCCAGGCCCGTCCCCTTGGACGGCTCGGCCAGGGGGTGGGCGTGGATGGGGACCTCGACCCCGAACACGGGGGTACGAGCCCGGGTGCCGAACAGGGTGAAGTACCGCTTGTCGTCGGGGTGGGCGACGAGGGCCACGCACGCGGCCAGCAGCTCGGGCCGGGTGGTGTCGACGTCCAGCGGCTGGCCGTCGGGCCCGGTGAACCGCAGGCGGTGGTAGGCCGACGACTGCTCCCGGTCCTCCAGCTCGGCCTGGGCCACGGCCGTCTGGAAGTCGACGTCCCAGAGGGTGGGCGCCAGCGACTGGTAGGCCAGGCCCCGCTCCAGCATGCGCAGGAAGGCCCGCTGGGAGACGCGCTGGGCCTCGGG
This sequence comes from Acidimicrobiia bacterium, assembly GCA_046565765.1. GTDB lineage: Bacteria > Actinomycetota > Acidimicrobiia > Acidimicrobiales > AC-14 > JBFMCT01. The sequence continues at coordinate 13,167 of JBKHXX010000050.1, forward strand.
CCCGATCGTCGTGTACGTCATCGACCAGTCGACCGACAGGCCGAGGTGCCGCCACAGGTCCTCGAAGGCCTGCTCGTCGGAGGCGGTCAGCCGCTCGCACAGTTCGATGAAGTTGGGGCGGGAGATCGCCACCGGCGGCTTGGGCGGCGTCTCCGGCGGCTCGAACCCCGGGTCGAAGGGGAGGCTGGGGTCGCAGCGCACCCCGTAGTAGTTCTGCACCCGCCGCTCGGTGGGGAGGCCGTTGTCGTCCCACCCCATCGGGTAGAAGACCGCCTTGCCCCGCATCCGCTGGAAGCGGGCGATGGTGTCGGTGTGGGTGTAGGAGAAGACGTGCCCCACGTGCAGCGACCCGCTGACGGTGGGCGGGGGCGTGTCGATGGCGTAGACCTGCTCACGGGGAGCCGAGGAGTCGAACCGGTAGGTGCCGTCGGCCTCCCACTGCGCGTCCCACTTCGCCTCGAGCCCCTCCAGGGTCGGTTTTTCGGGGACGTCGGCCGGTGGCATCGACGTACGGTAACCGGATGCTGCACCTCCACGACACCGCATTAGGGCAGGTCGCCGCCCTCCGGCTGCGCGAAGAGGGGCGGGTGTCGATGTACGTGTGCGGCCCCACCGTCTACGGCCCGCCCCACCTCGGCCACGGCCGGTTCTCGCTGGTGTTCGACGTGCTCCGCCGCTACCTGGAGTGGTCCGGCCTGGGCGTCACCTACGTGTCCAACATCACCGACATCGACGACAAGATCATCGCCCGGGCGGTGGAGGAGGGCCGGCCCGCGGCCGAGGTGGCAGTGGAGTACGAGGCGGTCTGGTACGACGCCATGGAGGGGCTGAACGTCCGCCGCCCCGACCACGACCCCCACGCCACCGCCTACGTCGACCACATGGTCGACCTGGTCGCCGGGCTGGAGGGGGCGGGCGCCGCGTACTCGACCTCCGACGGCGTGTACCTGGCCGTCGAGAACGTGCCCGGCTACGGCCTGCTGGCCCGCCAGTCCCTCGACAGCCTGAAGGCCGGGGCCGGCGAGCGGGCCATCGTCGGCAGCGACGAGAAGCGCTCGCCCCTCGACTTCGCCCTCTGGAAGCTGGCCAAGCCCGACGAGCCGAGCTGGCCGTCGCCGTGGGGCGCGGGCCGGCCCGGCTGGCACACCGAGTGCGTGGTCATGTCCCTCGACCTGCTGGGCGACGGCTTCGACATCCACGGCGGCGGCCAGGACCTCGCCTTCCCCCACCACGAGAACGAACGGGCCCAAGCCGTGGCGGCGGGGCGGACGTTCGCCCGCCACTGGGCCCACAACGGCTTCGTGGTCACGGGCGGGGAGAAGATGTCGAAGTCGTTGGGCAACGTGATGAACCTCACCGAGCTACTGGCCACGTCCGACCCGCGCGCCTACCGGCTGCTCGTCCTCCAGTCCCATTGGAGGGCACCGGTCGACGTGACCGAGGCGAGCGTGGAGGCTGCGGTCAACGCCCTGTCCGGCCTCGACGACTTCGCCCGCCGCACGACCGGCCTGCCCTCCCACGCCGCCGCCGACGCCGCCCTGCTGGCCCGCTTCCGGGAGCGGATGGACGACGACCTCGACACGCCGGGCGCCATGGCCGCCGTCTTCGAGGGGGTGCGGGCCGCCAACCGGGCCCTCGACGCAGGGGACAACGACGGGGCGGCCCGGCTCGCCGCGGCGGTGCGGGAGGCGGCCTCCGCCGTCGGCCTGCCCCTCGCCGGCAAGGACGTGGCGCCGCCCGAGGTCACCGCCCTGGTCGAGCGCCGGGAGGCCGCCCGCAAGGCTCGCGACTGGGCCGCGTCGGACGCCTTGCGGGACGAGATCGGGGCGGCCGGATGGGCCGTGGAGGACACTCCGCAGGGGCCTCGTGTGCACCGGAGGCCGTGAGGCGCCGTGCTAGGGTCACCGTCCCGAGGAAGTGCTGAACCCGTGGTCCGGCGCGTCCTCGCGGTAGGTGATTTGCGTCGACAAAGGGGGATCGCCGAGGTGGCGACCGTCATGGGTACGGTGAAGTGGTTCAACGCCGAGAAGGGGTTCGGGTTCATCGCCCAGCCCGACGGGGGCGGCGACGTCTTCGTCCACCACTCGGCCATCGAGATGAGCGGGTACCGCACCCTCGAGGAGGGCCAGCAGGTCTCGTTCGAGGTGCAACAGGGGCCGAAGGGCCTCATGGCAACCAACGTCAAGCCAGTGTAGGTCCGGCCGTCGTCGCGGCCTCCTCTCCACACCTGCAGCACTTCCGTCCCAGCGTCAGTACACGATCACCGAGCGGCCACCTCGCCGGGCTCCGGCGAGGCGAACGCCGAGCTCACGTCCTCCAGGCCGATACGACGGCTGACCAGCTCGTCGAGACGAAGCTCGCCCGGCGGTAGCGCTGGACGAGCCGCGCTTTCACTGGACCGGGTCCTCCCGCTCCGCCTTCTGCACCCCGTAGGCGACGACGATGGCCGGCGCCAGCAGGACCGACCCCACCGCCATCGACGCCACCACCACGGTGACGAGCGGGGAGGGGAACTGGGCCATGGCGGCGGCCACGAAGGCGATCACCGCCACCCCGAAGCACAGGTAGCCGGCCCGCTTGGCCAGGGCGGCGAGGGCCCCGATCTGGCGGCGCCGGGCCCGGACCGGGTCGGGAGGGCCGCTGGTTACCATCGGGCCCGCTTGCTCACCCTGCGCAACCGCACGCTGTCGTGGACTCGGCCGCTGCTCATGGGCGTGGTGAACGTCAACCCCGACTCCTTCTCCGACCCCGGGCCGCGCACGCTGGACATGGTCGTCGACAAGGCCGCCGCCCTGGTGGCCGACGGGGCCACCATGGTGGACGTGGGGGCCCAGTCGGCCATCACCAACCGGCCGCCGATGGACCCGGCCCACGAGGCGGACCTGGTCGCCCCCGCGGTCGAACGCATCCGCCAAGCGTGCCCCGGAGCGGTCGTCTCCGTCGACACGTACAAGCCGGAGGTGGCCCGGGCCGCCCTGGCCGCCGGAGCCGACCTGGTCAACGACGTCTCGGGGCTGGCCGACCCGGCCCTGGCCCGGCTGTGCGCGGCCGACGGCGCCGGCCTGGTCGTGATGCACACGTCGGCCCCGCCCCTCACCCGGCTCCAGGACCCCCGGCGCTACCCGGGCGGGGTGGCCGCCGAGGTCGCCGCCTTCCTCCAGGACCGGATGGAGGAGGCGGTGGCGGCGGGCGTGGCGGCCGAGTCGATCGTGCTCGACCCTGGGGTGGACTTCACCAAGACGCCCGGCCAATCGGTCGCGTTGCTGCGCGGCATCGGGGAGGTGGCCGCACTGGGCCGGCCTCTGCTGCTGGCCCTCTCCCGCAAGGACTTCGTCGGTGCCCTCACCGGCCGCCCGCCCTCCCGGCGGGACCCCGGCACGCTCGGTGCCGTCGCAGCCGTGAGCGACGTGCCGGCGCTGATCCTGCGCGTCCACGACGTGGCCGGGGTGCGCGACTTCCTTCTCGTGCGAGAGGCGATCGAGGGGCCGGGCGAGCGCGATCCCTCACTCCTCCTGCCCGAGCACCTCCGCCACGAGCGCTAACCCCCGGCCGGCTCCGGCTCGCCCAGGATCGACAGGATGTTGCCGGCCGGGTCCTTGAACCAGGCGATGGCGGTGGGGCCGGGCCCGCCCCGGAGCACACCCCGGTCGTCGGTCTTGAGCATGTCGTCGTCGTAGACCTCGAACGTCACCCCCTTGGCGGTGAGGGCGTCGACCGCCGCATCGACGTCGTCGACCAGGAAGTTGAGGACGGTGAACGCGGCCGGCTGGTGGTCGGGCTTGGGGTAGATCAGCACGTTGCCCCCGCCCGGGATGCACAGGTTGAGCGGCCCGGGCATGTCGGGCACGTCGAGCACCTTGAGCCCGAGGGTCTCCCCGTAGAACCGCCGGGCCACCTCCGCGTCGTCGACCGAGAAGCTGCTGAATGCTCCGTAGTCCTTGAACACGCCCGCGACGGTACCCATGGCTCAGTCGGGGAGCATCGGCATGGTCCAGCCCGGGTCGCGGCCGAGGAGGGCGGCCCGCTGCACGGCGGCGGTGCCGAACCGCTCACGCACCCCGTCGAGGGCGGCGTCCAGGTCGCGACCACCGCCGCTGCGGCGGTCGAAGGGGAGGGCCAGCTGCACGGCCCGGTCGTCGCCCAGGTTGCCCACCGACACGCCCAGGAGGGTGATGCCCCGCTCGGCGATGACGGGCCGGGCCCCGGCCAGCAGGTCGCGCACGGCGGCGAGGATGTCGTCGGTGGCGGCGGTCGCCTGGGGAAGGGTGTGCGAACGGGTGGCCCGGCTCAGGTCGTCGAATCGCAGCCGCAGGACGACGGTGCGGCCCACCCGGCCGGCCGAGCGCATCCGGCGCGTGACCCGGTCGACGATGGCCGTGGCGGTGGCGTCGAGGTCGGAGGGCCGCCGCCGGGCGGCCCGGCCCAGGGCGCGCTGGGACCCGATCGAGCCTCGCCGGCGGCCACCCTCCACCGGCCGGGGGTCGTGGTTGTGGGCCAGGGCGTGGAGCTTGCGGCCCGACGCCCGCCCCAGCATGGCCACGAGCGTGGCCTCGGGCAGGCGAGCCACCTGCTCCACCCGGTCGAGGCCGCGGGCGTGCAGCTTGCCGGCCGTCACCTGGCCCACGCCCCACAGCAGCTCCACCGGCAGCGGGTGCAGGAAGGCCAGCTCGTCCTCCGGCTCCACCACCAGCAGGCCGTCGGGCTTGGCCACCCGGCTGGCCACCTTGGCCAGGAACTTGGTGCGGGCCACGCCCACGGTGATGGGCAGGCCGACCCGCTCCCGCACCTGCCGCCGCAGCCGCTCGGCGATCTCCCGGGGCGTGCCCGACACCCGCCGCAGGCCCCCCACGTCGAGGAAGGCCTCGTCGACCGAGATCCCCTCCACCAGGGGGGTCGTGTCCTCGAACACCGCGAACACGGCCTTGCTGGCCTCGGTGTAGGCGTGCATGCGAGGCGGCACGACGATCAGGCCCGGGCACAACCGCCTGGCCTCGGCGCCGCCCATCGCCCCCTTGACCCCGTGGGCCTTGGCCTCGTAGCTGGCCGCCAGCACCACGCCGCCGCCCACCGCCACCGGCCTGCCGCGAAGCGAGGGGTCGTCGCGCTGCTCCACGGACGCGTAGAACGAGTCGAGGTCGGCGTGGAGGATGGTCGCCCCGCTCATGGGAACATATGTTCCCCCACGACGACGGCGATTGCCAGCGCGTGCGGGTTGGAGGCCCGCTCGCAGGCGCGGTTACCGGCCGGGTCGGCGGCCGAAGGCGTCCACCAGGGCGTGCCGCCATCCGATGAACCGGCCGACGGCATAGGCCAGGAGGCCGACGTTGGCGGCCCCGAACACAGCGTGCACCCAGCGTTCGGCGGTGAGGTCGACCGCCACCCCCAGCGACCAGTACGCCAGCAGGCAGAACTCCATCGCCACGTACAGGGCCGGCGCCCGGGTCCGGCCCGCCACCTTGGGCGTGCGACCGAACGGGATCTTCCTCTTCGTCGCCGCCTGCTGCAGGGACTTCAGGACTCCTGCGATGTTGATCGGCAGCAGGAGCAGGTTGAGGGCGTAGACCCGAACGAGCTCTCGGTTGCCGTACCCGGCCTGGCGGAGGTCGCGCCCGTACAGGAGGAAGTAGGGCAGGGCGATGAGGGGTATCCAGGCGCTCGCCTCCGGCGCGCCGAAGGGGTACCCCAGCAGGAGCAGCAGTCCCACGTTCACCCCGGTGATCGAGGTGAGGTAGTGGAGCCGCATGAGGCTCTCGCTCGGACGGGTACGGCGGCGGCGACCGAGGATGTGGCGGAGGAGCTTGGGCAGGATGATGAGCCCGCCGTTCGCCCACCGCCGCCGCTGGATGACGAGCGACCCGAAATCGGGCGGCGTGGCGCTGTAGGAGAGCCGCTCGGGATAGTTGAGGAGTTGCCAGCCCCGGTCGATGAGGTCGACGCTCGACTCGGTGTCCTCGATCACCGTGCGGTCCTGGATGTAGCGGCGGACCGGGAACCCACGCTCGACGTCGTGGGCGACCAGGTCGTCCAGGGCAGACCTGCGGATGAGCGCGTTGGCTCCCACCCAGAACGTCGCCCCGTGGTGCGTGAAGCCCTGGTGGATGATGTACTGGATGTCCGTCGTCGCACCGGCCGTGCGTTCCAGCGCGCCGGGAGGCCCCGGAATGGCGCTGTAGGGAGTCTGCGCCACGGCGACCTGCTCGTTCCCCGGCTGCTCGAGGACCTCCACCAGGCGCGCCGCGTAGTTCGGCACGAGCACGCTGTCGGCGTCCAGGGTGACCACGTAGGTGGAGTCGGGAGGGGCGATGTCGGCCTCGCCGTCGGCGGGCACCAGGTGCCGACCGTCGGGCCGCCCTTCCTCTCGCCACGGCCGCCCCAGCAGCCCGACGTAGCTGTTGAGGTTCATGGCCTTGTTCGGCTCATGGGAGAGGTTGACGTAGCGCTTCCGCTCGAACGCGGTGACGGTGACCTCGAACCGGGCGAGCAGGCGCCGGTACCCGAGCCTGAGGGTGTCGACACTCGCCGGCCGCCGCTCGAGGAGCTCACGAGCGTCGTCTCGATGGGTGCGCGCAGCCTCCCTGAGCACCTGTTCGACGAACACCGCGGCGGTGTGGTCATCCGGGGCCTCGGCTGCTGCACGGTCCTCGAACCACCCGGCCGCGCTTTCGTGGAGGGCCGCCAGCACGCTCACCTCGTCCACCGTCCGCCCCGCCAACGGGCGCGCCTCGAAGGCGGCGAGGGCCGACCGGGCCCGCTCCGCGGGCCCGCCCAGGAGCGCCTCGACGGTGCGCGGCAGCTCGCGCGCCGCTTCCAGCAGCCGGCGCCCCTCCTCGTCGCCCGGGTCCGGCGGGTCGTCGATGAGCAGGACGACGTGCTTCGCCGGGTACTCCTGGATGGCGGCCGACATGAGGGCGTGGCGGATCACGTCCGGTTCCTCCCGGTAGGACGGGATCAGGGCCACCAGCGGGCGCACCGGGCCCTCGTAGAGCCTGTCGAGCTCGGCCCTGGTCGTGGGGCGATGGTCCCGGAGCCGGAGGAAGTACCCCAGCCGAGCGGCCTGGTACACGAAGTTCCCGTAGACGAGGAACGTGACGACGAGGGCGAAGACGGTCCACTCGACCGTGCGCCCGACGGCACCGTCGCCGACTGCGGCCACGACGGCGCCGCTCATCCCGGCCCAGAAGGCACCGAACGCGACGAGGGAGACGACCAGGGACGTCCGGGTGAGGCCGATCTCCACCCGCGGGTTGACGGCCCGGTCGCCCCGGTGTCCCGCCGGCGGGGGCCCGGTCGCCGCCGGAGACGTGGCGCGGCCGCGGTCGAGGAGCGAGGTACGGGGCATGGTTCGGGAGTCGTTCGCTTATGGACGCGACGTCGTCAAGCATGTGCCGCCGGCTCGTGTCCACATCCGCCTACCGGGACGACGGAGAGTCCTTCCCCTCTCGTCCCGTCCTGAACCCCCGGGAGCCACGACCGGCCCGCCGCCCGGGCCGGTCCCCCCCGTCGACACGGCCCTCACCGGGGGAGTGCACTTATTCCAACCCCGTCGAACGGTCTCCGGATGGACGCCTGATGAACGGGTTGACGATCAGCAGGCCATCGAGGCGCTGGCCATCCTGGAGGTCTTCGGTGAGCAGCTCTTCGGCGCCCGACCGGCGTGCCGACACGACGATGAGCGCGTCCCAGAACGACAGGTGGTGTCGCTCCTCGAGCCTGGAGGCAGCCAGCACGTCATCGACATCCGGCCGGTGGACCGGCCAAGCCGCGTAGGTGGAAACCACGTCGCGGGCCGTCTGCCGGCGCAGCGGCTTGGTGAGCTTACGCGTGACCGTCACGTAGAACTCCTGGAGGACCTGACTGCTCAGCGAGCCGGACTCGTCCTCCCAGAGCTTCTCCAGCCGGGCTTTGGCGATGGCGTGCTTCTCGCCGGCATCGACGTCGTAGGCGTAGACCAAGACGTTGGTGTCCACGAACGTGGTCTCAGCGTTCATGGAGGTCGTTCCGATCTGGCGGAGCACCGCCGCCGAGGTGGAATCCGCGATCGAGGTGAGCCAGGGCGTTCGCCTTCGCTCGCTGATAGACGTCGTCCTCGCCCACGAGCCTCTCGATCTCGTGCGCAACCAGCTTGCTCACCGATGTCGATCGGCGCGCAGCAAGCACTCGAGCCTTCTTCACGGTCTCCTCGTCGAGCTGCACGGTCAGGTTGCGTTTCACGACGCCGAGGATACTCGAACCGTGTGGACCACGTCGATCACGTGGACCACGTCAAGGCGGGATTTCGTTCGGTTCACTGGGGGAGTGCACCTATTCGAACCCTGTCGAATCCTTCCGCACACAGGGCGCGTCGGTGCGGTATCCCTCTACGGATGCACTTGAAGAGGTTGCGCGACGACCTGTTGCTTTACGACCAGGAGCTCGATCCATCGGCCGCCGAGACGCTCACTTCCCTCGGCGGCGCGCGCAGAGTAGAGTTCGTGCATCGACCGGCTCGACAAAGGGAGCGGTCCTGGGCGGATACGGAGGACGCGAGTGCGGGCTCGCACGATGGTCTCACTTCTTGTCGCTGCAGCGTTTGTGCTCGGTGTCCCATCACCGGCGTCGGCGTTCACATTCACGACGAACTGCTCAGGCTCCTTCTTTGGAAGGACCTTCGGCGGTAACATCAACGTCCCATCCGGTGCTCTTTGTCGTCTTAGCCGTTCGGTTGTCAATGGGAACGCCACTGTCCAACCTGGGGGGGCGTTGGTCCTCTTGGACGGGACACGTGTCGCCGGGGAGATCACCGCGACTCGGGCGACGGTTCAGAGCGTCAACTCGATGGTCGCCGGCGACGTCCAGTCGAACGAGCCCGTGAACTTCCAGACGGGGCCGGACCTTTTCCTGTCGAAGGTGTTCCTCTGCGGCAGCTCCATCGGCGGAGACTTGGTTGTGCAGAACTCGCCAAGCTTCGGGTCGATCAACATTGGGGGACCGAGGTGCCCGAACTCCCTGGGCAACACCATCGGCGGCGATGTCATCGACGTAAACAACAGGACGGGGGCCAACGAGCCAAGCCACGCAGTGTTCAATAATCGGATCAACGGTGTGCTCCAGTGCAGCGGGAACGTGCCGCCCCCCGTAGGGAGTGGGAACCAAGCGACGCTCAAGACCGGACAGTGTGCAGCTCTCTGAGTGCCGTAGGGTCGTTCGAAGAGCCGGAAACACAGGAAAGCCAAGGCCCGCATGCGCGGCCGCGTCCGCCACGACGCCCACGGAAGCGTCAGTTGAGGTCAATTGTCGGCCGGGTGTTGAATGAGCAGCCGGAACTCGTTCGCCACCAGTGGCTCTTGGACCCATGTGCGGGTCAGCTGACACAAGCGGCTGCGCTGGTCGGACGTCATGAGGGCTCGCTGGCGGTCGCCCGCATCGCCGGATACTCCACCCAGGAACGGTTCGCCAGGCGTGACCACGTATCAGCGCTGGCCGCGCTGACTCCGAGCAGATCGGCCAGGAGCGGGGCGGGAATCTCGGCGGCGAGCTGGTAGAGCGCCGTGAGGCGGTGGTGTTGGGCTCGAACACCGTTGCGGGCCAGCTGGCGGCTCAGGCCCTGGGTCGTGACCGGCCTCCCTGGGACCTTGCCCGGAAAGAGCCACCCGGGGTCGTCCAGGTTCGCCTTCCGAGGTGTTTGGCGCCGACCTGCCAGGAGAGCTCGCACGTGGCCCGCCAACGGCTCTGGAAGGTCAATGGCGGGGCCGCCGAGGACAACGACAAGGCGATCGTCCGTATCGATGAAGTCCGCCGTCGTGAGCCGGCTGATCTTGAACAGCGGCTGCGCGTAGATGACCGCCAAGGCGCCGGCGACTCGGTCTGCCGGCTCAATCCCATCGCCGTGGAGCAGACGGCGAGCCACATCCCAACGATCGTCGTGGCCCATCGGCGGTGGCACTGGGGCGCCTCGGCCGCTTGGCACATCCAGCCGCGGCATCGCCTTGCGGTCCATCGCCCAGCGGCAGAACCCGGACACCAGCCGGAGCTGGCCGATAGGGCGGCTCGCGACCCAGGCGTCGATGTCGGCCTGGCGGCAGTCGTTCAGGGGCCGTCCTTGGTCCGCCAGGAAGCGGCAGAACTCATCGACCTCCCGGAGCCGCCTTCGCGCCGCGTGGCCCGTTGTCTCGAACAGCGGGCTGCGCTCAGCGCGCTTCTGGAGGTTCCGACGCACCTGCCACCGCCACCACCGGCGCAGGAGGGGCCCGTGCTCCTCGTCTTCGATCGACTCGAGAAACCGCTCGCACCACCTCTCCGTGGCGGCGAGGACGGGATCCCGACCTGGCAGCGCCCCGGAGCTGGCGAGGAGCGTCTCGAGGTGTCGAGCGGTGTGGACGCCGAGCGTTGGCTCCAGGGCGTCGATCGTCTCATAGGAGAGCGGCAGTTCGCCCCGGCCGATCCGGCTGAGGGCTTCGACGGCCTTGCGACTCTTCAGAAGCCAGTCGAGCGTTGCCCGTGGCTCCTCGGCCGCCGCGAGCGCCTCGAAGAGCGGCGCGGTCCCATTCCGTCGGCGCGCCTCCTCGTTTCCGAGCATCGCCGTCAAGCGCTTGCGAAGGGTGCAGCGCGGGCAGACGCCTCGCTCGTAGAGGCAGTCCTCCATCCCGCACTCTTGACAGACGTGGGTGGCAGGTTCGCCGGCGCAGTCGGCGCACACCGCCTCGTCGAAGCCGGGGAAGCGGCGGAGACGCCGTCGGTCGCCGCAGCTGGGGCAGTCGCCCTTGGCGGCCAGGGCGGCGTAGTAGCAGGTCGCACAGACCGGCCCTTCGGGCCAGTGTGCCATCGGCTTGCGCGCATTGCCGCAGTGAGCACACCGCTGGGGTAGAACCGGTCGGCACTGGACGCAGAGCATGCGGCCTTTCCGCTCGCCCCGACACGGGCGGACTCGCCCGCACTCCTCGCACGCCATGACCGGACCCTTCCAACAAACGGCGCACAGGTCCGGCTCGCCGTCGGTCGCCAGCCGCACGATGGCGCGGATGCGCCCGCATCTCCCGCACGAGCTGACCGGCCGGCTGTAGCAGTCGAAGCAGCGCGGGTCGCCCGGGCGGGACCGGCCGATCGTCAGCACGCCGCAACCAGTGCACGGCGCCGGCGCCTTGGCGCGGCATCGGGCGCAGATGGCCTCGGCGTCGTCCGCCGGGGCGGCGGCCTCCAGGCCGCACACCGCGCACGGCGTTCGTTCGAGCTCGGCGCACTCGCCGCACACCGGACGGCGGGTCCTCCATTCCCGAGCGCCTTTCCGTATGTGACAGACCGTGCACCGAAGCTGGGGCGGGACGTAGCAGCACCTGCCCACGGCCACGCCGCCCTCAACCGCGACGGTCTGGGCCGTGGTCCCGCATCGATCACAGGGCCGCCAGTTCGCGGGATCGGCGTTCCGGCACTGCAGGCAGATGGCGCCGCCGTCCGGGTCGCGGGTCATGACGATCTTCACGATGCCGCATCGACCGCAGGCTTCGGCTCGGCGCCGTTGGTAACAGTTCATGCATACCCGGCCACCATCGACAATGGCCGGAAGGGGTCGCCGGGCCCGGCAGTCGAGGCAGGCCGGCACGCCCACGGCAAAGCCACGGGCGTCGAGCGTCCGGAGAAGGCGAACGGCGGCCGTGGGACAGTCCGAGGCACCGGAGTGCACGACCTCCGGTCCTCGGGCGAGCCAGTCCTGCAGATGCTGCCTCGGCAGTCCCGATCCCGCCGCTTCGTCGACGACCACTCTGGCGAGTCCTTCGTCGAGCGATGGAACGGCAGCCACGAGCACACGGACAATGTCGGCAACCATGCTTTCGGCGCGGCAGTCCTTGCAGCCGTCGCTGTTCCGGAACGGCCGGGATCGCGGGTGGCCCGACGGGCAGGCGAACGCCGCCGACGCCGTCGTCACGTTCCCGGGACGATCCGGGCCCGCGTCGGTCGGAGCGCCCGGACGTCCGCCTTGGTCCCCTCGGCCACCGCCTTCTTGCGGCCGCTGGCGTTCTCCACGACGGGTTCGAGGAGGTCGTTCGGGGCGCACTCCAGGATGTCGCACAGCGCGGCGAGGACGTAGACGTTGAGTCGCTCAGGCTGCTGCGTGACCAGCCGATAGACCTGCTCCCGGGAGAGGTCGACGCCCCGTTCAGCCAGGTGCGGGGCCAGGTCGGTCGTCATGAACATGCCCTTGGCGGCCATTAGCTCCCGGAGGTGCCAGCGGACGCCCATCTTTCGAGTCATGCGTTGCCCTCCTCGGGTCGGCGGAACGCGCCGGCGATCGCCTTCGCCAGGACCTGGTTCTTGTAGTCGTCGCTCACCGAGCAGTAGATGGCCGTCGTCGAGCCCCAGGAGTGGCCCACCTGCTCGGTCACGAACCGCTCGGGGTAGCCGGATTCGACGAGATGGGTGACATAGGAGTGCCTTAGGCAGTGGAGGTCGAGCTCGGGCGGAAGCCCGAGGGCGTCGCGGTAGGTGGCGAAGCGCTCGTCGAGCGACCGGGCCGAGATCCGGCTCCCCCGTTCGGTGACCCAGAGCGCCGGATGCCCCGGAAAGCCGAAGGCCGGACGGACGTGCTCGACGTACTCGGTGAGGGCCTCGACGGCCCAGTCGTAGACCGACAGGACTGTGCGGCGGCGCGGTGGGCCGCCCCGCTTCGCCTTCCCCCAGCGCACGAACAGGGCCCCATAGTCGCCGAAGGCCGGCGCGGCGGCGTTGCGGTGGATGTCCACCACGTCGAGCATCACCGCCTCCCGCCGTCGCAGTCCCCATGCGTAGACCACCTTCAGCAGCGCGCTGTCACGCAGTGCCGCCAGGGCGCCCTTGCGGCCGCCGGCTCGGATGCGGTCGACCTCGTCGTCCGCGTAGTCGAAGAAGGCCTGCAGCTCCCCCGGCGTGAACGGCCGGCGACGGGGATCCCCTTCGTACTCGGTGGTGTGGCGGGTGCGGTTCGCCTCGGTGCAGATCTGGACCGGGTGGGAAGCGAAGTGGTCCTCGCAGAACGTCACCCAGCCGTAGCGGGCGTCGCAGACGTAGTCGCAGAACAGCCCGATCTGGGCCTGGTAGCCCCGGAGGGTCGAGAGCGAGCGAGGTGGATCGCTGGACCGCAACGAGGAGCAGTAGTCCTCGAGGTCCCCGGGAAGCCATGCCCACGGGTACTCGTTCGTGTACTCGGCGAAACGCCGCAGCAGCCAAACCCGGGAGTCGATGGTGGCCCGCTTCAGCCCGCGGCTGGCCATCTGCGCGGTCCAGCCGTCGATCATGGCGTCGAACGCCGCCGCCTTCGGATCGAGGTGGACGACCCCGTCGACTACCGCGGTGGCAACGCTTCCAGGGAGCGTTTTCGAGAAGCCTCGATCCGGCGGGAAGCGGCTCGAACTCACCCCGACATTGTTGCATCGTCCGCAACAAGGAGGGTGGATGCGCTGGTCAGAGCCTTCCCGAGGTTGACCTTCGGGAGGGGCTCCGAGCTGTCAGGACCACCTGGTGAGGCTTCATTCGTCTGTCGAATGATGCACCAGACGCAATTCCGCTCGCTTACACGTTGGCCGGGAGCAGCCTCGCCACGTTCTCGAAGAAGACGTAGAGGACCAGCAGGAAGGGCAGGATGCCGATGGCGTAGGCCGGCCAGCGGCGCCAGAAGCGCCCCAGCAGCCAGGCGCCCAGCCAGATGGCGGCGGCGAGAGAGCCCCAGAGGATGGCAGGGGTCTTGTTGGCCCGCCCGCCCGACAGGCCGGCGGAGATCTCGCGCGTACCCTCCAGGGACGGTGGGCGCGCCGCGGGCGGGGGAGGCTCGGTGTCGGTGGGGTCGGACATGAGCCGGGCCACGATGATCAGCCGCTCGGCGGCGGAGAACTTGGGGTGGCAGGTGGTCAGCGTGAGCCGGTTGTCCTCGGTCGGGTCGAGCACTTCGACCGCGCTGGGGTCGACGATCTTGCTCTCCGTCACGTCGTACTGGAAGCGCCCCTCGGCGGTGGTCACGAAGATGGAGTCGCCGACGGCCAGCTTGTCGAGGTCGTAGAACGGGGCCCCGTAGGTGGTGCGGTGGCCGGCGATGGCCGAGTTGCCCCGCTGGCCGGGGAGGGGCGTGCCGGGGTAGTGCCCGGGACCGGCCTTCAGGTCCTCCACCTCCACGCCTTCGATGACCCACTTCTTCACGTCGATCTTGGGGATCTCGATCTGGGCGAGGGCGTCGCCCAGCTGGAGCGGGGGGAGGGTGCTGGGCGGGGCCGCCTCGGCTGTCGCCCCCGGCGGCGGGATGGTCGGCACCGTCGTCAGCTGGCCCCGGCGCTCGAAGCTGGCGGCCAGCTCCCGCTGGCCCCTGGCCTCGGCGATCCCGGTGCCCCAGAGCTGGTAGCCCACGAACAGGAACAGCAGGACGCCGACGGAGATGAAGAACTTCCCCGCGCCCCTGATCACCCGTCGGAGGTCCACGGCGGGCAAGGCTAGGAGATGGGGCCGTACCGGCGGTGCCGCGCTTGGACCAACATCGCAGGCCACCGGTAGCGTGGAGCAGGTCCGCAATGCCTCCTGCCGCGATGCCCCTCGCTGTCCGCTTCCGTGCCGCGGTCTCCCTGCTCGGCCGGTTCCCCGCACTGGCAGGCGTCGACCTCGACGTCGCAGCCGGCGAGATCGTCCTGCTGAGAGGGCCGAACGGCGCCGGCAAGACCACCCTGTTGCGGGCGTGCGCGGGGCTGGTGGGCATCACGTCGGGGGAGGCCGAGGTGCTGGGCTGCGACCTGGTGCGTGACCGCCGGGCGGTGCGCCGCCGGGTGGGCCTGCTGGGCCACGCCACCTTCCTCTACGACGAGCTGACCGTCGCCGACAACCTGCGCTTCGCGGCCCGGGCCGCGGGCCGTCCCGCCGCCGAGGGCGCCGCCGCCATGGAGCGGCTGGCCCTGGCCGGGCGGCTGCGCGACCTGCCGGTGGCCAAGCTGTCGGCCGGCCAGCGCCGCCGTGTCGCCCTGGCTGCCGTCGTGGCCCGCCGCCCCGAGCTGTGGCTGCTCGACGAGCCCCACGCCAGCCTCGACGCCGCCGGGCGCGACCTCCTCGACGACCTCGTCCGGGAGGCGGCCGGGGCCGGCGCCACCGTGCTGCTGGCGTCCCACGAGCTCGATCGGGCCGACCACCTGGCCACCCGCCGGGTCACGGTGGTCGGCGGCCAGGTCCCCGACGGCCTGCTGGCCGGGCCGGCCGGCGCCTCCGCCGGCACCCCGACCGAACGGGAGCCGGCCCGTGTTCCGTGACGCCGCCCTGGTCGCCGGCAAGGACCTGCGCATCGAGGCCCGGTCCCGCGTGGCCACCAACCAGGTCCTGCCCTTCGCCTTCCTGGTGCTGATCCTGTTCGCCTTCGCCCTCGACGCCGACCGCGGCCGGCTGGCGTCGGTGGCGGCCGGCCTCTTCTGGGTGACGGTGCTGTTCAGCGGGCTGCTGGCCGTGCAGCGCTCCTTCGCCCTGGAGGCGGGGGACGACGCCCGCGACGCCCTGCGCCTGTCCGGGCTCGACGGGGCGGGGATCTTCCTGGGCAAGGCGGGAGCGGTGGCGGCCCAGCTGCTGGCCCTGGAAGTCGTCCTGGCCGCCGGCGTGGTCGTCCTCTACGACGTCGACATCACCGGCGTGGCCTTCTTCGCCCTGGTGTGCGTGCTGGCCACCGCCGGCATCGCCGCCTCCGGCACCGTGTACGGAGCGGTGGCGGCCGGCCTGCGGGTGCGGGAGACGCTCCTGCCTCTTCTCGTCCTCCCCGTGCTGGCCCCCCTGCTGCTGGGAGCGGCCCGGGCGTCGGAGGCGGTGATGGGCGCCACCAGCACCACGCTGGCCGACGCCTGGCCGTGGGTGCGGCTCCTCGCCGTGTTCTCGACGATCTACGTGGCGTTCGGCATCGTGGCCTTCGGGCCCTTGTTGGAGGAATCATGAGCACGACCGGCAGCCGGGTCCTCGGCTGGAGCGCGGCCGTCAGCCTGGCCCTCACCGCCTGGATGGCCCTGGTGGTCAGCCCCGCCGACGCCATCCAGGGCGACGCCGTGCGGCTGCTCTACGTCCACGTGCCGACGGCCTGGCTGGCCATGTACCTGTCCTTCGGGGTGACCACGCTGGCCTCGGTCCTCTACCTGTGGAGGCGCACCCGCTCGCAGTTCTGGGACCTGGTGGCGGGGGCGTCGGCCGAGATCGGGGTCGTGTTCATCGGCCTCACCCTGATCATCGGCTCGATCTGGGGCCGGCCCATCTGGGGCGTGTGGTGGACGTGGGACGCCCGCCTGACCAGCACCGCCGTCCTGTTCGTGCTCTACCTCGGCTACCTGGCCATCCGCCGGGTCCCGGCCGAGCCCCACGTGCGCAGCCGCCGGGCCGCCATCGTGGCCCTGGCCGCCTTCGTCGACGTCCCCGTCGTGCACATGGCGGTCGACTGGTGGCGCACCCTCCACCAGGAGGCCTCCCTGCTCGACGAGCGCCGGCTGGGGGACCCCCAGATCACGGGCGTGATGCTGTTCACCCTGCTCCTGGCCGTGCTCGCCTTCACCCTCCTGTACTTCTGGCTGCTGGTGCACCGCTACCGGCTGGCCCGGGTGGAGGAGGACGCCGAGGCCCGCCGCCTGGAGGACGCCCTGGCCGAGCGCCGGGCCGAGGGCGCCCCCGCCGCCCCCGCCTCGGGCGTCGCACCCGACGTGGAGCTCAGCGCGCCATGACCTACGCCGCCTACGTGTACTCCGGCTATGCCATCACCGTCGCCGCCCTGGCCGGCTACGCGGGATGGGTGATCTCCCGCAGCCGCAAGGCGCACCGATCGCTTTCCGGCGTCGAAGCCACCGGTGAGGTGCACTCGACGCCGCAAGAGCCTTCATGACCGTCACCACCCGCAACCCCCGGCGCCTGTGGGTGGCGGGCGCCGTGGTGCTGGCGGCCCTGGGCTTCCTCGTCTTCAAGGGGCTGGGCAACGCCACCGTCTACTTCCGCACCGCCGACGAGGCCGTGGCCCAGCGGGAGTCGCTCGGAGAACGCCGGTTCCGCATCCAGGGCACGGTGGTGGCCGGCAGCGTGCGCAACGCCGGCAACGACGTGGGCTTCACCATCGAGAGCAACGGGGTGACGGTCCCGGTCATCCACCAGGGCGACCCGCCCGAGCTGTTCCAGCCCGGCATCCCGGTGGTGCTGGAGGGACGGTTCAGGGGCGAGCAGTTCTCCAGCGACCGGATCCTGGTGAAGCACTCCGAGACCTACGTGGCCGAGAACCCCGAGCGGGTGACCACCTCGGCCGTACCCGCCGCCGCCCGGTGAGCGCCGTTCTCGGCTCGGCGGCCGTGGCCCTGGCCCTGGCCAGCGCCCTGCTGGGCGTGGCCACCCTGGCCATCGGCCTGCGCAAGGGCGACCCCCGGCTGCTGCGGGGCGGCCAGCGCTACGTGTGGCTGGTGCTGGCCGGGGCCGTGCTGGCCACCGGGGCCATGCAGATCGCCCTGATCACCCACGACTTCTCCCTGCGCTACGTCGCCCTCAACGGCAGCCGCTCGACGCCCCTGCTCTACACCATCACCGGGATGTGGTCGGCCCTGGAGGGCTCGATCCTGCTGTGGGGGCTCGTGCTGGCCGGCTACCTCGCCGTCATGGCCCACCGCTTCAAGGACCGGGCCGGTGACCCCCTCGTGGCGTGGGCCACCCTCGTCGCCCTCGCCGTGGCCGCCTTCTTCTTCGCCCTCATGGCCGGCCCCGCCAACCCCTTCCGGGTGGTCGACGGCCCCGTCCCCCCCGACGGCCCCGGCCCCAACCCGCTCCTCCAGAACCACCCCCTGGTCGCCTTCCACCCGCCCATGCTGTACCTGGGCTACGTGGGCCTGACGATCCCGTTCGCCTTCGCCCTGGCCGCTCTCGTCACCGGCCGGCTGGGGGAGGGCTGGCTGGTCGAGACCCGGCGGTGGACGCTGTTCGCGTGGGGCTTCCTCACCGCCGGCATCGTCCTCGGGGCGTGGTGGTCCTACGAGGTGCTGGGCTGGGGCGGGTACTGGGCCTGGGACCCGGTGGAGAACGCCTCGCTGCTGCCCTGGTTGACCGCCACCGCCTACCTGCACTCCGTGATGGTCCAGGAACGGCGGGGGATGCTGCGGGTCTGGAACCTGTCGCTGCTGGTGGCGACGTTCTCCCTCACCATCCTGGGCACGTTCCTCACCCGCTCGGGCGTGCTGGAGTCGGTGCACTCCTTCTCGGAGTCGCCCATCGGCCCGTCCATCCTCGCCTTCTTCGGGCTGGTGGTGGCGGTGTCGATCGGCCTCATCGCCTGGCGGGGCGACCGGCTGCGGTCTCCGGGAGCCATCGACTCGCCGGTGTCGCGGGAGGGCGCCTTCCTGGCCAACAACGTGGCCTTCGCCGGCTTCGCCTTCGTCGTGCTGCTGGGCACCGTCTTCCCGCTCCTGGCCGAGGCGGTCAACGGCGCCCGGCTGTCGGTGGGGGCGCCTTACTTCAACCGCATGACCGCTCCGCTGGGGCTCACCCTCCTGTTCCTGATGGCCGTCGCCCCGGTCCTCCCCTGGCGGAAGGCCTCGGGCAGCGTGCTGCACGCCCGCCTGGCCCCCGCGGCATGGATCGCCACCGCCGTCGTCGTCGCGTGCGTGGTCGCCGGCATCAGGGGACTGGGGACGGTGCTGGCCTTCGGCATGGGCGCCTTCGCAGGTGTGACGGCCCTCCGCCAGCTCGCCCTGTCGGTCCGCGCCTCGCGCCGCGGCGGTGCGCCGGTGTGGCGCGCGGTCACGGGACGCGCCAACGGCGGCATGGTCGTGCACGTCGGCGTGGTGGTGGTGGCGGTGGCCTTCGCCGCCAGCTCCTCGTTCGCCGAGAGCCGCCAGTTCCGGCTCGCGCCCGGCCAGTCGGCCTCCCTCTCGGGCCACACCGTGACCTACCTCGGCCTGGAAGAGGTCGTCGAGCCCAACAAGACCATGGTCCAGGCCCGGGTGCAGGTGGACGGGGGCAAGGTCTACGGCCCCGGCCTGAGCCGGTTCCCGTTCGCCACCCAGGCCATCGGCACGCCCTCGGTCAAGACCGGCCTGCGGGAGGACGTGTACCTCACCCTCGTGGCCGTTCCCGAAGGGGGATCCGACACCGCCGTGATCGGCGTGCGCATCCAGCCCCTGGTCGTCTGGCTGTGGATCGGCGGCACGATCATGGCCCTGGGCACCGCCCTGGCCGCCTGGCCCCGCGGCCGCCGCGGCCGGGACGACGACCGGGCCCAGGCGAGGCCGCTCGCGGCCACCGGCGAACCGGCCACACCCGAGGCCCCGCCGGTGGGGGTGCCGACGTGAGCCGGCGCTCCTGGTCCTGGGTGGCGCTGGCTGCCGTCCTGGCTGCCGCGCTGTTCGTCGGCGCCCAGGGGGACGGGTCGCCGCCCACCGACGAGGAGCGGGCGCACCGCATCGCCTCGCAGATCCGCTGCCCAACGTGCCGGAGCCAGTCGGCGGCCGACTCCGACGCTCCCGCCGCCCAGTTCGTGAGGGAGGAGACGCTGCGGCGGGTGCGGGAGGGACAGAGCGACGCTCAGATCATCGGCTACTTCGAGGGCCGCTACGGCGAGCAGATCCGGTTGAACCCTTCGGGGGGAGGCGTGGGGGCCCTGGTCTGGGCCCTGCCCGTCGTGGCCGTGGGCGCGGCCGTCACCGGGCTGGTCCTCGCCTACCGTCGTTCCCGACCGGGCCGGCGGTCGGCCACCGCCGGCGACCGCGCCCTGGTCGAGGAGGCCCTGCGAAGTGACTGAACGGACGGAGCTCGAGGAGGAGCGGCGGTTCCTGCTGGACTCGCTGCGCGACCTGGAACGGGAGCACGACGAGGGCGACATCGACGAGGGCGACTACGAAAGCCTCCGCGACGACTACACCGCCCGGGCCGCCGAGGTCCTGCGGGCCCTCGAGGCCTACGAGGACCGGGACGAGCCGGACGGGACCGCTGCCGACCGCCCCGCGGGCACCGACCGCCCGGTGCGGAGGCGCCCGGCCACCCGGGCCCGGGTCGCCGCCGCCGCCCCGCCCGCCTCCCGCCACAGCGGGTCCCGGCGCACCCTGGCCACCGTCCTCATCCTGGGGTTCCTGCTCGTCGCCGGCACCAGCGTGTTCGTCATGTCCGGAAACCGCGAGCCGGGCGCCCCCGCCACCGGCTCGCTGCCCGACACGCCCCAAGGCGACCTCCAACGGGCCCACGAGCTCGACGCCCAGGGCCAGGGCGTGGAGGCCCTCAAGCTCTACGACAGGGTCCTGGCCGCCGACCCGGCCAACGTCGAGGCCCTCACCTACCGGGGGTGGCTGCTGAAGCGGGCGGGCCTCCCGGACGACGCCCAGGCTTCCCTCGACCGGGCCATCGCCATCAACCCCGCCTATCCCGACGCTCACTTCTTCAAGGGCATGCTCCTCTACCAGGACCGGCGCGACCCGGCGGCCGCCATCCCCGAGTTCGAGAAGTACCTGGCCTCCAACCCCCCGGCGGGCACCGTGGAAGCCGTCCAGGGCGTCCTCGACCGGGCCCGGGCCGACGTCGCCGCGGCCACCCCGGCGCCCCCCGCCGAATAGTCGGGCAGACTGGCCGGATGATCTCGCTCATTCTCGGATGGATCCTGACCGGTCTGATCGTCGGCGCCCTGGGACGGCTGGCGATCCCCGGCCCCAACCCCATGTCCATCGGCAAGACGATCCTCATCGGGATCGCGGGTGCGTTCGTCGGCGGCATCATCGCCTACGCCCTCGGCCTGGGCGTCTTCGGCTCCTACGTGGTCGCCGTCCTCGTCACCGCCGCCATCATCTACTTCCTCGAGAAGCGGAACGTCGCCCGCCCGCTCTAGTCGACCCGCCGGATGGCCAGGCCGGTCACGACCTGGCGGAAGAGGCGGTTGGGCCAGTACAGGGCCGGGAAGTGGCGCTGGACCTCGAGCAGCAGCATGGCGTTGTCGACGGCCGACTGCTCGATGAGGCCGTGCACCTCGCCTGTGGCCTCGGTGGTGCGGAGGACCAGGAACGTGCCCCACGCCCGGGCCCGCCACGCTTCGATCAGCCGGGTGGCGAAGGCCTCGTCCCGGCGGCCGAACACGGCGTTGAGCACGTGGAGGACGGCGTCGTAGTAGTCGGCCAGCGTTCCCTGGACCACCCCGACCGATTCGGACAGGACCAGGTTGAGGGCGGCGTTGTCCAGCCGGTAGGGCTCGAGGTCCTCGGGGGGCAGGCCGCGGGGGATGGTGGCGTCGAG
This sequence comes from Acidimicrobiia bacterium, assembly GCA_046565765.1. Lineage (GTDB taxonomy): Bacteria > Actinomycetota > Acidimicrobiia > Acidimicrobiales > AC-14 > JBFMCT01. The sequence goes on from JBKHXX010000050.1 coordinate 34,353, forward strand.
GGAATGGGGCAGGTCGAAGTTGATGTGGGCGTTCATGCCCAACAGCACGTCCTGGAGGATGAAGGTCTGCTTGGCGCGGGCGGACTGGAAGGCGACCTGCCACGGGAGGGCGCACCGGCCGGTGCGCTCGAAGTCGTCGAAGGCCCGGAAGTACCGGTGGGCGAAGTCGCAGTCGATCCGCACGATCCAGTCGGGGTTGAGGAACACCCCGGGGCGGCGGGTGGCGGCCAGGATCTGCTGGGTGGTGGTGAGGTACGTACGGGCGAAGACGGCCCGCCAGTCACCGCCCCGGTGCAGCCGGTGCCAGCGGGACGTCATCTCGTCGATGACGGCCTCGATCGTCGTCAGGTCGCCGTCCTCGCTCACCGGTGCAGGACGCTACCGGGGGCGCCTCGGTAACCTCGCGCTCGGCCATGGAACCGAGCGGGGAGTTCCTCCCGAAGCCGGGCGAGAGCGGCGACCGGCCGCCCCTCCGCCCCCGCACCGCTGCCGACCTCAAGTTCACCCGCCAGCCCGAGGTCCGGTGGTTCGATCCCCGGGTGCTGGCCAAGTCGGGGTTGCGGGTGGTGCTGTCGGGCGCCTTCGGCCAGTTCCTCGACAAGCGGGAGCTCCAGTCGGAGGTGGCCCAGGAGCCGCTCGTCCACCACCGGGACAAGCCCGAGCTGTGGTTCGACTTCATCTCCGACACGGGCGACGGCTTCGACCCCACCTACACCATCGCCTGGCTGGCGTCCCAGCGGGAGCTGGTCCTGCCCAGCGGCGAGCGGCTCCCCCGGGGCGAGGCCCTGGTGCTGGGCGGCGACGAGGTCTACCCCGTGGCCAATCCCGACGCCTACGAGCACCGCTTCAAGGGCCCCTTCGAGGCCTCCCTGCCCTGGCTGGACCGGGACAACCCCGACCTCTACGCCATCCCCGGCAACCACGACTGGTACGACGGGCTGACCAGCTTCGTACGCCTGTTCTGCCAGGGGAAGTGGATCGGCGGACGGCTGACCCGCCAGACCCGCAGCTACTTCGCCCTCGAGCTTCCCGGGCGCTGGTGGTTGTGGGGGATCGACATCCAGCTCGACTCCTACATCGACGAACCGCAGCTCAAGTACTTCCGGGGCCTCGAGCTGCGCCCCGGCGACCGGGTCGTGCTGTGCACCGCCACCCCGGCCTGGATCGACGGCAGCGACTCCCGCGGCTTCAAGAACCTGGCCTACCTGGAGAAGACCCTCATCCGGCCCAAGGGCGCCCGCCTCATGCTCAGCCTTTCGGGCGACAAGCACCACTACGAGCACTACGTGGGCGACGACGGCACCCACAAGGTCACCGCCGGCGGCGGTGGCGCCTTCCTCCATCCCACCCACCCCGGTTCGGAGGAGCCGCTGGAGATCGACATCGGCGGGCCGAGCGGGGACCCGCCCCAGTCCTTCACGTCGGTGTGCTCCTATCCCGACCGCAAGCGCTCCCGCCGCATGGCCTGGTGGGCCGTGGGCCTGCCCCGCTGGAACTGGCTGTTCACCCTGATGCCGGCGGTGATCTACGTGCTGCTGGGGTTCTCCAGCCAGTTTTCGCTGCGGGCGTTCGAGCAGGCGGGCCCCATCGAGACGGCCGCCCCCAACTTCGGCTGGACCGACGTCCTCCGGGGCCTGGTCAGCAACCCCGTCTCCCTGCTCGTGATCCTGGTCTTCTTCGGTGGGCTGTCGGGGTTCGCCAAGCCCTCGCCCCGCGGCCCCCACGGCGCCCGGGCCCGCATCGCCGTCAAATGGGCGATGGCCAGCTTCCACCTGCTGCTGCACATCGCGGCGGTGACGATCGTCGGGCTGCTGGCCGTCAAGGGGGCGTTCACCCTGTTCGAGGGCAACGGCGTGGGCTTCACCATCGTCCTGCTGCTGATCATGGGGGTCCTCGGGGGGTTCGTGGGGGCGGCGGTGACCGGCCTCTACCTGGCCGTCTGCTGCGCGGTGTTCAACGCCCATGGCAACGAGGCCTTCTCCGCCATGCGCCTCACCGGCTACAAGAACTTCCTGCGCCTCCATCTCGACTCCCGGGGCGACCTGACCGTCTACCCCCTGGGGGTCCACCGGGCCAACAAGAAGTGGAGGCTTGACCCCGACAACACCGACGAAGCATCGTGGCTGGCGCCGGAAGGACGCGCCCCGATCGCCCAGCTGATCGAGCCCCCGTTCACCCTGCGCTGAGCTGAGCCCCATGAGCGACACCCACTTCGACACCATCGTCGTCGGCTCCGGCTTCGGGGGCGCGGTCACCGCCTACCGCCTGGCCGACGGCGGCCAGCGCGTCTGCCTGCTGGAACGGGGCAAGGCCTTCCCGCCGGAGTCGTTCGCCCGCCGCCCCCACGAGATGTCCCGCAACTTCTGGGACCCCAGCCGGGGGTACCAGGGCATGTTCAACGTCTGGTCGTTCAGGGGCATCGAGGCGCTCATCTCGGCCGGCCTGGGCGGCGGCTCGCTGATCTACGCCAACGTGCTGCTGCGCAAGGACGAGCGGTGGTTCGTCCGCGACAGCCCCTTCGACGGCTCCTACGAGCACTGGCCGATCTCCCGGGCCGACCTCGACCCCCACTACGACGCGGTCGAGAAGATGATGCACGCCCAGCGGTTCCCGTTCGGGCGGCCCGGCTACGAGTCGCCCAAGACGGCCGCCATGCGCGACGCGGCGGCCACCATGGGCCTTGAATGGGCCCTGCCCCCGCTGGCGGTGAGCTTCTCGCCCTCGCCCGGCGCCCCCCCGGTGATCGGCGAGGCCATCGAGACGCCCGAGTACGGGAACATCCACGGCAAGCTGCGCACCACCTGCCGGCTGTGCGGCGAGTGCGACGTGGGCTGCAACTACGGGGCCAAGAACACCCTCGACCACAACTACATCTCGGCGGCGAAGCACCAGGGCGCCGACATCCGCACCCGCTGCGAGGTCCGCCGCATCGACCGCCGGCCGGGCGGCGGCTACTCGGTCGGCTACGTCGTGCACGCCCCCGAGCGCGAGGGGCTGCCCACCGACACGTCCAAGCTGCCGGTCACCACCATCACCGCCGACCGCCTGGTGCTCAGCGCGGGGGCCCTGGGCACGCCCTTCCTCCTGCTGCGCAACCGGTCGCAGTTCCCCCACATCAGCAAGGCCCTGGGCACCCGCTTCTGCGGCAACGGCGACCTGCTCACCTTTCTCGTCAAGGCCACCCAGATGCGGGACGGCAAGCGGGTCCCCCGGGTGGTCGACGGCAGCCACGGGCCGGTGATCACCAGCTACATCAGGGTGCCGGACGAGGCCGACGGCGGCACCGGCCGGGGCTACTACGTGGAGGACGCCGGCTACCCGGTGTTCCTCGACTGGATGGTGGAGGCCACGACCCTGCCCTACACCGCCTCCCGGGTGGTCCGCTTCGCCCTGCGCCGGGTGCTGGCCCGCATCACCGGCAACCCCCGTTCGGACTTGAGCGCCGAGATCGGGTACATCTTGGGACCGTGCACCATGTCGTCGGGCTCCATGCCCCTGCTGGGCATGGGGCGGGACGTCCCGGACGGCCGCATGCGGCTCAAGAAGGGCAAGTTCCTCGACGTGGACTGGACGACCAGGACCTCCCAGGAGTACTTCGACCGGGTGCGGGCCACGATGTCGGGCATCGCCGAGGCGTTGGGCGCCGACTTCCGGGACAACCTGCTCTGGTACCTGAAGCGGGTGATCACCGTCCACCCGCTGGGGGGCGCCCCCATGGGTCGGCACGACGGGGAGGGGGTGGTCGACTCCTATGGCCAGGTCTTCAACTACCCGGGGTTGTTCGTGGCCGACGGGTCGGTCATGCCGGGGCCGGTGGGGCCCAACCCGGCCCTGACCATCGCCGCCTTCGCCGACCGCATGTCCACCCGCATCCTCGAGGGGGCGCCGACCTCATGAGCACCGTCGAGTTCACCGAGGAGATGAAGGGCTACGTCGCCCTGGGCGAGACCGACTTCCGCAAGGGGTTCGAGCAGGGCAAGAAGGACGGCACCTACCTGATGTTCCACCTGACGATCGAGGCGGAGGACGTCGACGAGTTCGTGGACGACCCCCGCCGCGAGGCGACGGCCCGGGGCTGGGTGCGCTGCGACGCCCTGGGCGGCAAGCTGCCCGTGGAGCGGGGGATCTTCAACCTGTTCGTGGACACGGAGGACGCCGGCCTCAAGCGGATGCTCTACCGGCTCCCGTTCTCCGACGGGACGGGCCACCCCCTCACCCTCACCGGCTTCAAGCTGGTGAAGGACGACCCCGGCCTCGACCTCTGGACGGACACGTCGACCCTGTACACCCGCATCCTGGCCGGCCACGTGGACCCAGGCGCCGACGACGCGGCCGAGGTGGTGGCGGCGGGGATCATCAACATCCACCTGCTCGACTTCGCCCAGCAGCTGACCACATTCCGCTCCCGGGGCGGGAGCCTGGGCGACCGGGCCCGGGCCCTCGAGAAGTTCGGCAGGCTGTTCCTGGGCGACCTCTGGAAGGTCTACGGCGGGAAGGCCAAGGCGTCGGCCGGCTCGGTGGAGTGACAGCAGGCTCATGCCGTCCATCCCTCCGCCCCGCCCCCGCCACGAGACCGACGCCGAGCTCGGCTTCACGCCCAGGCCCGCCGTCCGCTGGCTCTCCCCCCGGGAGCTGCTGGCCACCGGCATGCGCGTGCTCCTGTCGGGCATCTTCGGGGCCTACTCCGACAAGCGGGAGCTCCAGGCCGCTCTCCAGCGCTGCGAGCCGTTCGACTACACCACCGAGCCCGAGATCTGGATCGACTACGTGTCCGACCTGGGCGACGGCTTCGCCCCCACGTACCACGTGGCCCGCCAGCTGGCCGACGAGAAGCTCGACCTGGCCGCGCTCGACGGCCGGGCCCTGCCCACCCGGGCCGGGAAGATCCTGGTCATGGGGGGCGACCAGGTCTACCCGGCGGCCTCCAAGGAGGACTACGAGGACCGGCTGGTGGGGCCCTACCGAGCCGCCCTGCCCTGGAGCGACGGCCAGCGCCACCTCTACGCCATCCCCGGCAACCACGACTGGTACGACGGGCTGACCTCGTTCATCCGGGTCTTCTGCCAGAACGACTGGGTCGGGGGCTGGAAGACCCACCAGCCCCGCAGCTACTTCGCCCTCCAGCTGCCGCACCGGTGGTGGCTGTTCGGCATCGACATCCAGTTCGACAACTACATCGACGAGCCCCAGCTGCGGTACTTCGAGGACATCGTGGGCGCCCAGGTCGAGCCGGGCGACTCGGTGATCCTGTGCTCGGCCAAGCCCAGCTGGGTCAAGAGCAACCTCGACCATCCCGAGGCGTTCGTCAACCTCGACTACTTCGTGCGCAAGGTGGTGGCCAAGCGGGGGGCCGACGTCCGCCTCTACCTCACGGGCGACACCCACCACTACGCCCACTACGAGGAGGCAGGCGGTCTGGGCCGCCACCTCATCACCGCCGGGGGCGGGGGCGCCTACCTCTCCAACACCCACCACCTGCCTTCCGAGCTGGAGCTGCCGCCTCCCGGCTCACGCGACCCGGGCAAGTCGACGCCCTCCAGCCGCTACCGGCTGGTCACGTCGTTCCCCACCCGCGAGCGCTCGATGAAGATGCGCAAGGGCATCCTCGACCTCCCCTTCGAGAACGTGGGGTTCTGGGGGCTGTCGGCGGGGCTGTTCATGGTGTTCGGCTGGATCGTGGCGTCCGCCCTCCGGGGCGGCGGGGTGAGCGTGGCCGACCGGCTCCAGGACCTGACGTCGATGGACATCGTCGAGGTCCTGCTGCGCTCCACCCTGGGCGTGGGGGCCATGCTCGTGCTGGTGTGGGCGCTGGCCACGTTCACCCAGAAGGACTCGGCCCTCAAGCGGTGGACCCTCGGCGGGGTGCACGCCCTGCTCCAGTTCGTGGCCGTGGTGGCGTCCATACGGCTCACCGCCTGGGCCTTCTCGGGCCTGGACGGTCCTCTGTTCTGGCTGCTCTTCTTCGCCGTGCTGGGGGCCGGCGGTGGCCTGCTGGGCAGCATGGTGACCGCCGTGTACCTGTACGTGGCCGACCATTTCGGGTGCAACAGCAACGAGCTGTTCGCGGCCCAGCGCATCGCCGACTACAAGTGCTTCGTGCGGCTCCACCTCGACGACCAGGGAACCCTCACCGTCTACCCGGTGGGGATCGAGAAGACGGCCCGGAAATGGAAGCTCCACCCAGAGGGCGAGGTGCACGAGCCGTGGTACGAGCCCGACGGCCCGCACACGCCCCCCCGCCTGATCGAACCGCCCATCCGGGTCGCGCCCGCCCCCCGGCCATGACCGCTCCCGCCGGCGTCCGAACCGAGGCCGTGATCGACGCCCCGCCCGAGCGGGTGTGGGCCGTGCTGGCCGACCTGCCCGGGTGGAACATCTGGAACCCGACCCTGTTCGACGTCCGCCGGCCCGCATCGGCGTCGGATGACCACTGGCAGGCGGTGCCGGGCATGGAGGTGCGCATGAACCTCCGCCTGTGGAAGCTGAAGGTGCCCATGCGCCAGCAGGTCCGGGTGGTCGACCCGCCCCGGGAGCTGGTCTGGCGCAGCAAGCAGATGCTGCCGGCGTCGGCGTTCGACGTGATCCGGACGTTCCGCCTGGAGGCGGTCGACGGCGGCCGCACGCGCCTCGTCCAGTACGAGGAGGGCAGCGGCTTCCTCGCCAAGGCGATCTTCGCCGTCATCGGCAAGGGCGTCACCGACGGCTACGACAACATGGTCAAGGCGTTGGCCGAGCGCGTCTGATGGCCGGGCGGGGGTGGTCCTGGGCCAGGCGGATCAACAGCCACGAACGGTTCGTCCACGACTCCATCGACAGCCTGGGCTACGACTGGTCGCGCATCGGCGACCCGGATGTGGAGCCCGCCTTCCCGTTGCGGGTCTACCTGCCCCAGACCACCGAGGACGTGGTGCGCATCCTCCGGGAGGCCGGAGAGCTGGGCCTCGAGGTCACCGTGCGGGCCCACGGCCACTCCAGCAACGACCTGGTGGTGCGGCCCGGGGGGACCGTCCTGCTCACCGAGAAGATGAACCGGGTGCTGGACGTGGACGAGGTGGGCCTGACCGCCACCGTGCAGCCCGGCTGCCAGTCGGCCGACGTGGACGACGAGCTGGCGGGGCGGGGCCTGGGCCTGCCCGTGATCGGCGACCACGCCCACGTCACCACCGGCGGCTTCGCGTCGGTCGGGGGCATTAGCGCCTCGTCGTTCCGGCACGGGATGTTCGTCGACATCGTCGAGCGCCTGGAGTACGTCACGTGGCAGGGCGAGGTACGGGAGTGCGGTCGCGCCGAGCGGCCCGACGAGCTCAACCGGGTGCTGCTCGGCCTCGGCCGCTACGGCGTGATCACGTCGTTGACGGTGCGCATCGAGCGGGTGGACAAGTACGGCACCCTGTGGCGCAACCGCCGCACCTTCCACCGGTCCCTCGACGGGTTCGTGGCCGCCGCCCAGCGCCTGCTGGCCGACCCGCCCCCGGACACCACGTTCCTGCGGGGGATGTGGGTGGACGCGGGCCGGCGGGGGATCGGCCAGTTCTCGGTCTACTCGCCGGTGCCGGCCACGGCCGCCAACCGCCTGGCCAACGACCTCGCCTACCGGTTCCTCTACGGGCTGGGGTTCGTGGCCGGGCGGCTGCCCGGTCCCGTCGACCGGGCCCTGAAGTACGTGGGCCTGGCCGGCATCGTGTTCAGCCCCCGCTACGCCACCCAGAAGAACGCCGAGTCTTTCTCCGACCGGATCCTCGACTCGTCGGTGGGCGAGCCCACCCGCTACCTGGTGGCGATCTGCCGGCTCGCCGACTTGGAGACGGTCTCCCTGCGCCTGCTCGACCTGCTGCGCCGGCACCGGGCCGACCACGGCTGCTTCGGCGTGCTGACCCTGTACCTCAAGGGCATCCGCTCGCCCTACCTGGCCGCCGGGCGGCCGGGGGACGACCAGTGGGTGGAGGTGCTGTTCTACGTCACCATCCGCCCCGAGAACCTGACCGGCGACCTGCTCGAACGCATCGTCGAGGAGTTCGACGAGATATGCATCGATGCCGGGTCGTACCGCTACATGCATTCGAAGACCACCAAGGACCCGCGGCGACGGAAGCTCCTCGACCCCCATACTCTGTACGAGGGCCCATCGGCGGATGGGGCAGAGGAGGAGGTTTGACCATGGAGCGCGAGATCCCGCTGTTCACGCTGGACGGGGTGAAGGACGCCGAGGTGTCCACCCACTGGTTCTGGACGGAGGACAAGCTCGGCCTGTCCTTCACCCGGTTCCGGCGAGGCCCGGACAACGCAGGCGAGGCGGTGATGATCGTGCACGGCCTCACCACGTCGACGGACATGTTCATCATGCCCGAGCACTACAACCTGGTGAGCTACCTGCTCGACAACGGCTACCGGGACGTGTGGTGCCTCGACTTCCGGATGAGCAACCGCCACTCCTACAACCTCTTCAAGCACCGCTACACCATGGACGACGTCGCCCTCTACGACTACCCGGCGGCACTGGGCGAGCTGCGACGCCACATCGGCGACAAGCCCGTCCACGTGATCACCCACTGCCTGGGCGCCAACTCGTTCGTGATGAGCCTGTTCGGCAAGGTGATCGACGGCGTGTCGAGCGTGATCGCCAACAGCGTCGCCCTCACCCCCCGGGTGCCGGCCTGGTCGAAGCTCAAGCTCTCGGTGGCGCCCGGCATGGTGGAGAACGTGCTGGGCTTCCCCTACCTCAACCCCCGCTGGAGCGAGGACCCGGGCCTGAGCCGGGGGAAGCTGTTCAGCCGGATGATCTCGAAGTTCCACCCCGAGTGCGACGTGCCCGCCTGCCACATGCTGAGCCTCATGTGGGGCACGGGCTGGCCCGCCCTCTACAGCCACAGCAACCTGGCCGAGGTGACCCACCGCCGGGGTGGCGACCTCTACGGGGCGACCAGCATGAACTACTACCGCCACGTGCTCAAGCAGGTGAAGGCGGGCGGCGCCGTCAAGTACACCGACTCGCCGCAGTACGCCCGGCTGCCCAACGACTACTTCGAGCACGTGCGGGAGATCGAGACCCCGGTGCTGTTCATGACGGGCAAGAGCAACCGGGTCTTCACCGACTCCAACATCGTCTGCCACCAGCGGCTGGAGCGCATCGTCCCCGGCCGCCACGAGCTGCACGTGTTCCCGGGGTACGGCCACCAGGATCCCTTCATGGGCGAGCGGGTGGCCCAGGACGTGTTCCCGCGCCTGCTGGAGTTCATCGAGAAGCACCGCAAGGACGAGCCGCAGCGCTTCGAACGGGTGGCGGTGGGCGCCGCTTGAGGCGACTCCTGCTCGCCATCGCCGCCCTGATGGCGCCGGTGGCTGCTCCCGTCATCGTCGCCACCGGCGCCGCCGCCCAGGTCGAGGTGGAGGTGCGGCGTGACATCGAGTACGGCGTGGCCAACGGCCAGCGCCTGCTGCTGGACGCCTACGTGCCGGTCGGCCGCTCCGACGACAGCCGCCGCCGGCCGGCGGTGGTGATGATCCACGGCGGCGGGTTCCGGGCCGGGGACAAGGCGTCGTGGGAGCCCGAGGCGCGCAGGGTGGCCGAGAAGGGCTGGGTGGCCTTCTCGGTCAACTACCGCCTGGGCGAGCCCACCGCCTTCCCGGCCGAGGTGGACGACGTGCAGGCCGCGGTGCGCTGGGTGCGGGCCAACGCCGACGAGTACCGCATCGACCCCGGCCGCATCGGCGCGGTGGGGGAGTCGGCGGGAGGCACGCTGGCCGCCCTGCTGGCCACCCTGGGCTCGGGCTCGCTGGAGGAAGGGGCGCGGGTGCGGGCCGCGGTGGCCTGGTCGGCACCGCTCGACCTCACCCGGCTGGCCCGGGAGCGGGGCGACGGGTGGGGGACGCCGTTGATCGGCTGTCCGCTGGCCGCCTGCCCGGAGCGCTACGCGGCGGCGTCGCCCATCACCCACGTGGACCCGAGCGACGCGCCCACCTTCCTGGTCACCAGCGAGGAGGAGCTCGTCCCCGCCACCCAGTCGTTCGACATGGCCATCCGCCTCGAGGACGCGGGCGTCACCGTCCGCCTGACCCGGCTCAAAGGCACCCGCCACGCCCTCGACTACCGCGACGAGATGTGGGGCTCGGCCCTCAACTTCCTCGACACCCACCTCGAGCTCGACCCCCGGAGGGGCTACGGCACGCTCGCCTTCGCCCTCACCGTGGTGGTGACCGCCGCCCTCGCCGGCCTCCTCATGCTGCGCTACACCAGGCGGGCGGCCGCCGCCGGGCGCCCCACACCCCCCGCGCCGCCTGCGTCGCGGGAGCCGGCCCGCACCGGGTAGCGGGCCAGGCCGCTCAGGCCGGCTCAGGGGCGACCCCGGGCACCGGGCCGGGGTCGGGCGCGGCGACCACGTCGTCCACCGCGGGCACGTGGCGGGCGGGCAGGAAGGCGAGGGCGAACACCGCTCCCACCACGGCGGCGCCGGCCGCCACCCACGACCCGGCGTGCATGCCGTCGAGGAAGGCGCTGCTGGCGGCGGCCAGGATGCCCTCCTGGGCGAGGGCGGGGGCCTGGGCGGCGACCGCCGCCGCGGCGGTGACCGACTCACGAGCCACGTCCACCGCCGCTGCGGGCAGCGGCGTGCCGGCCAGCAGGTCGGCGATCCTGGGGCCGTACACCGAGCTGAACACCGACCCCAGGACGGCCACGCCCAGGGTGCCGCCCAGCTCCCGGGTGGCGTCGTTGACGGCCGAGCCCACACCCGCCTTCTCCCGGGGCAGGGCGCCCATGATCGCCTCGGTGGCGGGGGCGGTGGTGAGGCCCAGCCCGACGGCGATGAGCAGCATGGAGCCGACCACCGGCCCCCAGTAGGCGGTCTCGGCATCGACGGTGGTCGCCCACACGAACCCGAGGGCCATCATCACCAGCCCGGCCGCCACCACCAGCTTGGTGCCCAGCCGCAGCGCCAGCTGGGCGCCGAGAGGGGAGGCGATGCCGGCGCCGAAGGCGAAGGGCAGGGTGTGGATGCCCGCGGTCAGCGTCGAGTAGCCCCGCACCAGCTGGAAGTACTGGGTGATGAGGAACACGAAGCCGAACAGGGCGAAGAAGGCGATGGCGATCGACACGCTGGCCGCGCTGAACCGGGGGTTCTTGAAGACGGTGACGTCGAGCATGGGGTCGCGGCGGCGCCGTTCCCACATGATGAACGTGGCCAGCAGCAGGGCCGAGCCGGCGAACCCGGCGATGGTGCGGGGCTCCGTCCACCCGTGGCGGGGCGCCTCGATCACGGTGAAGACCAGCAGGGTGATGGCGGCCACCGACGTGAGCAGCCCACCCGGGTCGAGCCGGCCGGCGTTGGGGTCCTTGGAGGTGGGAAGCAGCCGGCCGCCGACGGCGAGGGCGAAGGCCACGATCGGCACGTTCACGAAGAACACCGAACCCCACCAGTAGTGCTCGAGCAGCCAGCCGCCGCTGATGGGGCCGAGGGCGACGGCCAGACCGGCCGTGCCCGCCCAGATGCCGATCGCCTTGGCCCGCTCGGAGGGGTCGCGGAAGACGTTGGTGAGGATGGCCAGGGTGGCCGGGAAGACGAAGGCGGCGCCGACGCCCATGGCCGCCCGGGCGGCGATGAGCTGGCCGGACGTGTCCACGAACGACGCCACCACCGAGAATAGGGCGAACAGCACCAGGCCGAGCTGGAGGGCCCCCTTGCGCCCGAAGCGGTCGCCCAGGCTGCCGAAGGCGAGCAGCAGGCCGGCGAAGGCGAGGCTGTAGGCGTCGACGATCCACTGGAGGTCGCTGGTGGAGGCGTCGAGGTCGCGTGAGAGCGTGGGCAGGGCCACGTTGACGATGGTGTTGTCGACCACCACCAGGAACACGCTGAGGTTGAGCACCCCGAGGATGGCCCACCGCCGCTGGTGGATCGCTTCGTCGTTCACCTGCTCACCCCTCGGTCCTCAGTGGAACAATGTTCCATAACTGTAGAACGCCGTGCTACTATGCGTCAACCATGAGTGCGCGGACCCCGAGTCTCCAGGTGGAGGACGCCCTGGTGGAGGCGGCCGAACGCATCCTGGCCTCCGGAGGCCCCGAGGCCCTGTCGGTCCGCCGGATCGCGGCCGAGGCCGGTGTCGCCCCCATGTCCGTCTACAACCGCTTCGGCGGCAAGAACGGCATCGTCGAGCAGCTGTACATCCGGGGGTTCGACGAGCTGGCCGGGGCGGCCCGGGGGGTCGACGAGGACGACGCCGGGGCCGCCGTCATCGCCTGCGGCGAGGCCTACTGGCGCTTCGCCATGGACCGGCCCGCCACCTACGCGGTGATGTTCGACCGGGCGGTGGCCGGCTTCGAGCCCTCGCCCGACGCCTGGAGCCACGCCGCCGCCGCCTTCGGCGAGCTGGTGGCTCACGTGCGGCGGGCCATGGCGGCCGGCGCGGTGGCCGACGGCGACCCGGTGGACGTGGCCCAGCAGCTGTGGGAGTCGTTGCACGGGCTCGTGTCCCTGACGTTGCGCTCGCTCGGGTTCGTCGCCGAGGTGGACGCCCACCGCCGGCGCCTGTTCACGACGTTGCTGCGCGGCCTCGCCCCTCCCACTCCCGGCGGGTGACGCCCCAGTAGAGGTGGCGGCCGCTCTGGCCGGGAGTGACGATGGGCATCGGCTTCTCGGCCAGCAATTGGTAGCCCAGCTTCCTCGGGATGGCGGCGCTGGCCAGGTTGGCTGCGTCGCAATGGATCTCCACCCGATCGACGTCGGGGAAGTGGTGGAAGGCGGCCGTGGTCAGGGCCCGGGCCGCGGCGGTGCCGTAGCCCCGCGAGGTGCGGTCGGAACGGACCCAGTAGCCGATCTCCAGGATCTGGGGCCCAACCCGGTCGTGCAGGCCGAAGCCGCCGACCAGCTCGTTCGACTCGCGCTCCCACAGTCCCCAGCCCATGACCTCGCCCGCCTCGACCTTCTGCAGGAACGCCCGCTCCCCGTCACCGAGCGGCCGCACCGCCCAAGGCATCCACTGGTGGAGCTCGTCGTAGCTGACCTCGATGGCGGCCATGAGCGCGTCGTAGTCGGCTTCCGACCACCGCCGCAGCACGAGGCCGTCGCCCACCCCGATCTCGCTCAGGTCATCTGCCATGCGCCATGGTGGCCGCTGGGCCGCCACAAGCCGGGCTCAGGCCGGTGAAGCGCCCTGCGGCACGCCTGCCGGAGGAGGCGGGCCCATCGGACCGGGGGCGCGGAAGGCGCCGGCGAACTCGGTCGCGAACTCGAGGAACGTCCGGGCGGGCGTACCGGTCAGGGATCGGACGCTGTCGGTCGCCTCGCCCATCACGCCTTCCCGGATCAGCCCGAACAGGATGACCAGGTTGGTGACGAGCCACTCGGGCAGGCCGGCGGCGAGCAGGCCCCGTCGCGCCTCGTGGTCGGGAACGTCGACGTACTCGACGGGACGGCCGAGCACCGTCGCCAGGTGGCGGGCGATCTCCTGGTAGGTGAGCGCCTCCGGCCCGGTGAGGGTGAGCGTGCGTCCCTCCCACCCGCCGGAGTCCAAGGCGACGGCGGCGACCTGGGCGACGTCCACCGGATGGATCATCGCGATGCGTGCCCGTCCGGCGGGGACGAACAGCTTCCCAAGGCGGGAGACGGTGTCGGCGGCAGCGAGCACGCCCGTCATGTACGTGGTGGGCCTGATGGTCACGGCCGGGATGCCCGACGAGGCGAGGTGTTGCTCGATCCGGCCGTGGGTGTCCCAGAACTCGAGCGGTGACCCGATCTCGGCCCCCACGGCCGAGAGCTTGACGATGCGCTCGACTCCGCTGGCGGCCGCCGCGTCGATGGCGTTCACCTCGTAGTCGAACTGCCGTGGATGGTTGGCACAGGCCAGGAACACCCTTTGAACGTCCTTCATGGCCCGCGCCACGGAGTGCGGATCCGAGAAGTCGCCCACCGCCAGGTCGACGTCGCCGTCGAGGGCGGAAGCGGCACGATGCGGGTCCCTCACCAGGGCCCGCACGCGCAAGCCGCGCTGCTGGGCAAGGCGCAGAACGGACGACCCCACAGTCCCGGTGGCCCCGGTCACGAGCACGAGCGTCATCGACCCTCCCCTTCCCAGCCCGGGCTCACGGCGAGGTTGGCGTTCATGCGGCTGCCATGATGCTCTGGACGTGCTCGGGGGCGAAGAAGTCGGCCGGCGACAGCGAGCCGGCGACGACGCTCACGAAGGCGTCCATCGCCGGCTGGCTGCGGGCCACCGCAGCGAGGAGCTGCTGCATCT